>DJWE01000011.1 GCA_002441465.1 Propionibacteriaceae bacterium UBA6238
ACACCAAACCACCCCATATCAAGGGAGTGAGTACACCGGAACGAGGAGCCCGCGATGGTCAGACAGGGATTCAAGCAGGACGCACGCCGCCGCGTCACCGAGGCGCTGTCCGTGCAACGCAAGGAACGCCTCGAGCAGGAACGCCGCCTCGCCGACCGCGCCGTCGACATCCTGACCGCGATCGCCGAACGCGACCAAGCCGTCCAGACAGCCGAACAGCAGGCGGCGGACGCCGTCCGTGCACTGCTCGCCGAGCACCTCAGCATCGCCGAGATCGCCGACCTCTGCGGCGGCCAGCTCGACATCAAGGAACTCACCAGGCTGTCACGGATCCCGCCCGTGCCGGCGGCTGCCTCCGGGGTGAAGTGATAAGCAGCTGGCGCAGCACGTGGGCCGCAGCGCAGCTCACCGCCGTGATCTTCAGCAGCCTGGTCTGGATCGTCGTGTTCGGGCTCTCGGTCCCGGCGCTGGCTGTGACGGAGGTCATCGGTGTCACGCTCGTGATCGGGCGCAACACCAGGCCGATGCTGTGGTGGCGCTTCGGAGCCCGTCCGGCGAACGACTTCCAGCGAGACACGATCCTCACCGCGATCGTCCCTATCGCCTCGCTGCGCGGACGCCACCAGCCGTCGGTCTGGATCGGCAGCCGGATCATCGGCGCCGATGTCGTCATGCCCTCGAGCAGCATCCTGGTCGTCAGCCCGAAGTTCGTGGGGCAGGTCGCCAACGGCCAGATGACGGACCGGCGGGCCAGCGCGATCATCAGCCAGACACTTGGCGCTGTCGAGGTCGTCGATTCCGCGCTGGTCAACGTGCTCGAGGTCTACTGCCTGCCGTGGCGGATCGTGCAGATCCTCATCGGCGCGTCCAGCCAGTTCGCCGCCCACCATCCGACTTTCAAGTTCTCCTGGAAGATCCGCTGGCTCGTCTTCGGAGTCGCGATCGTCGACAGCTACCTCAACGCTAGGTGGCCGGCGTTCTTCGGAGTGACCATGATCGCGGTGCTGTCCTGGACCACCGGTCACTTCCAGGAGCGATGGGGTCGCAAGCGCCAGGACCTGGGCGACCAACGCGCGATCTCCGAAGGTCTCGGCCCCGACCTCGCCGACCTCATCCAGCGCGGCGACCGCTCCCTCGCCACCAGCGAACGAGCCGACCGACTCCGCCGTAGTTCTCCCGACGGCACGATCGGAGCCGACGGCCGGACGGCCGGCGCCGCGCAGCCGTCCGACGTGCCGATCGACCCTCTCGAGCGTCGGAGCTGCCCTGGGAGGTGGAGTTCATGACCGAGGTCCACGTTGCACTCCGGCGCTGGGCCGAGGGTCTGTATCCCCTCGAGGCTGGCGTCGAACTCCTCATCCGCGGCTGCAACGGACGGTTCGCGAACTCGGGCCAGCCCTGGGTCCAGCAAGGCGACGACCCCGGCCGGTGGTGGATCGACGTCGAGCAAATGAACGAGGACAACTACGGCGGTCTATCCGGCGGCGGAACCCGCCTGCTCCGCATCGCAGCATCGCTCCTCGACGGGCCACCCGTGGACCTCAGCCGCAACATCGTTGGCCTCGATCGCGAACACATACGGCTCGTCCTCGCCGCCATCGCGCACGCGAGCGGCAGCCACGAACACCGCGGGTGGCCGGCGGAGTCCGTGGGTCTGCGGCCGTGAACCTCGACGACTGACTAACATACGTATGCAAGTGCTCCGCCTGTCGCCGAGCGTTCGTGTTTGGCGCCGCTTGGCTCGCGGTTGCGCGTGACTATGGAGTTCTTGGTTGGAGGACTTGACTTGAGTGAGTGGGACTTCTTCGTTTCCTACACCTCTGACGATCTCGACTGGGCCACCTGGATTGCCTGGCAGCTGGAGTCCGCCGGATACACGGTACTGATTCAGGACTGGGACTTCGTCGGCGGCAGCAACTGGATCAATCAGATGCAGAGAGCTGTCACCGGCGCGGCACACACAATCGCTGTACTGTCGACGAAGTACCTGAGTGCGTCCAAGTTCGGCGCGGCGGAGTGGCAGGCGGTTTGGGCCCAGGATCCGCTCGGTGAAAGCCGGCGCCTCATTCCAATCGTGGTAGAGCTGAAGTGCCCGAGGCCTGGCCTACTTCAGGGGGTCGTCGGAGTGGACCTCAGCGGACTCGACGAGGCAGCGGCTGAGTCGCGGCTGCTGCAGGCGGCTAAGAGCGCGGTCGTGGGCCGCGTCAAACCAGTGGCGAAGCCAGTGTTCCCAGGTTCGCTCGCATAGCAGGTGGAGCTGTTAACCCTTCATGAAGATCCTCGTCGAGAACGACAAGTCCGATGCCGATTGGGCGAGCTGGGTCACCTGGATTCTTCGCGAGGAAGGGTATGAGGTGACCAGTCTGGACGAGGAGCTCGTGCCGGGCGTCTCCGAGCCGGCCCTCCGCGATCGTGCGTTGCGCGCGACCAGCTGTGTGTTGACACTCATCTCAAGCCCAAACTGGGATCCTGGCTCACGACCAATCCTTGGATCCGCGGTTGCGATAGCCGACCAGCGCATGGGGACCGAAGCCATCCCATACCTGATTCCGCTTCGGTATCGGGCCGTCCGCATGCCGCCGGTGCTCAACGGCCGGCGACCAATCGACCTGACTGGCTTGGCTGAGGAGCAAGCTAGCCTCACGCTCAGAGCCGCGATGTCGCGGATCGCTCAGGCTCATACTCGAACCACTAGTCTGCCCACGCCCGAGGTTCGGCCACCATTTCCTCGCACGAATGGCCGTGGGCGGAGCAACCCAAGACGAAGCTTGCTCCCAGTTCCTTCGGGAGAGACACCGGACGTCCTGCCGGAGTTGGTTGCAGCCACGATCGGCAACGGGCAACTCACAGTCCACCTCGTGTCAGGTCCTGGGGATGCAGGCAAGTCAACGATCCTTCGCGAGCTCATGCGGAGCGCTCGACAGAGCGGCCTGGAGGCCGCAATGAAGGAAGCGAACGAGGAGTTCGGGCCCATGGATCCCGTGCCCGACGTGCTACTTGTAGATCACCTGGAGCGACTCAGTCCCGCCAGCCCATTGTCGCGAGCGCATCATCTCCTTGCTGAGGACGTTCCGTCGATGGTGCATCGAGGCGTCACAACGATTGTGCTGGCGGTCGATGCAGATTGGGCCGAGTCCTTCGAGCGCGCCTGGCATACGTCCATCCAGACGATCCTTCGCTCCGGCCTGCCTGACGCTGACATGGCTGTTTGGCCGCTGAGGGCCTACACAGAGTCGGAGCTAGGTGCGGTCTGCAGCGCCGAAGGTCTCGACGAGGTCGACTTCGATCGAATCGAACTGCGTCTTCCCGGCATCTTGGCGCTGGCGCGTGCCCATGGACTGAACAACGAACCGGTTTCGACGCATGCCCTTCGCGCTCAGGCTGCGCAGAGGTGGATCAGCCGCGAGTCAGCCATCGAGACAGACGCTCGACGATGCTTGTGGAAATCTGCAGGTGAGGCGTGGATGGCGTCAGGGGAATGGTCCTTGAGTGCGTCCACCGTCACGACGGGGGTGCCTGACGCATATTCTTCTAGCAGCGTTCCCACCTCGCCCTTTGTCCGTCGAGGAGGAAGATTGGTGTTTCAGAGTCCCGCGTGGGCAGACGTGGCTGTCGCCGAGGCGCTTCTCGATGCGATTGAGGCGCGAGACCTGCCGAACTGCGCTGTCCCCATCTCATCTCGTGCGCTTGATGCCGCGCGGTCGTTGCGGTCGGGCACTACACTCCAGGGGCTGCTGGACGACCTATTCTCGGATGCAGCCAAGCCGTCCTTCGGCGCTCACGGCTACCTCGCTCCTGCGCTTGGCACACTGTGGGCCTTGGTATCGCCGAGCCTGAACGTCTCTCAGTGCGATCTCAGTGGTCCGCCGAATCGTGAACTCGACACACCTCCTGAGTCGACGGTGAATACGGTTCAGATAGCCCTTGTCGAACTGCTCCGTGCCAACGTCCTCGCCCTGGCGCAGGAGTTGGCTACGGTGCACCCCGAAGCACCGTCCGCCTGGCGCGGCGGCAACCGCCACTGGACCGTTGCTCGTGGTTGGGCGAGAACCCTTCGGGTCCTAGACACTATCCGAGACGCACTCGGTGACGAGGCGCTCACACTCTCGAAGTGGAGGTACGAGGCAATTCTCGACGTTGCCGTGACCGATGCGACGACAGCCTTCCTTCGCGATGCGAGCGATGTGGGAGATGCGCTCTCCGGTAGGCGCTCGCCCGTATCCCAGCTGCTGGCCGACGTCTGGGATGGCGTCAACGACGGGCTCTGGGATCAGCTCGTTGGTGCCGAGCTCTCCGTCGCATCCGCGTTCACGGTTCCAGACGGATGGGGGAAGTTGGAGGCACATCGATGCAGTCTGCAGAGGGCGCGGCTTGGCGCCAATGACGCTGCCGAATGGCGATTCGCCGGCTGCGATCTTCTGCTCTGTGACCTGCGTAGCTGTGCGAACCTGTCTCGCCGTTCTTTCGCGGAGAACACGAACTGGTGGGCTGCAATGCTCGAACCTGCGGTTCGGTATGACCTCTCGCGGGACTGCGCGGACCCCGATTTCGCGAACTGGTGTAAGGACCCACCATGGGTCAACCCGTACTGGGACGGAGGCTGGCCCAGACCATTCGACGGCCTCTTGGAGGACCGAACAGAGGTGGCTCGAGGGTGAGACTGGCCAATGACCGACTGCGTGTAATCACCACTTCAGCCTGCAACCTGGACTGCTTCTACTGTCACAACGAAGGCCAGTTGAAGGGATCAGCCTTCATGCCCTGGGGACTCTTCGACGCCGTAATGACGGCCGCCGGCGAGGCTGAGCGGGTTGATGAGGTCACCTTCAGCGGCGGTGAGCCGCTCATGCATCCGCAGATTGTCAGCATGGTCGATCGCGCCAAAGCTTTGGCCCCTCGACGGACTCTGGTTACGAACGGAACGCTGCTGACGGAGAACCTGGCAGCACACCTGTATGCGGCAGGGCTCTCGCGCATCCGCCTGGGCGTGGACTCCCTTCGGCCGCTCAAGCCCCGTCCATCCAAGGGCTTCTTGTCGTCGCCACTAGCGGTGGATGCAGTCATAGAAATGCTCGCGCGTATTGGATTGGAGGTAGATCTCAATGTGGTAATCACTCGATTCAACGCGCGCGAACTGGGTGACATCGCCTCGCTGGCTATTGACAAGAACCTCAACGTCAAGTTCTTCGAACACGTGGACGTGACCCGGTTCGGGCACGACGGCAGCCTGGGGATCTACGGAGCGAGGCCTCAAGTTCCGTTCGATCAAGTCTTCGACGCGCTTGCACGCCAGGTCGGTCTGGAGGAGCTAGCCCCTTCTGCTGACTTTGGTGACGCCAATCTCTCGGGACGAGTTCGCTCCACAGAGATCCGATATTGCCGATACCTGTGCCCCTTCAGGCAGTGCTGGAGGACTGGTACTCGCGTGGACGCAGAGGGCTATGTCTACACGTGCATGTCGGGTCGAGGTGCAGTGCAGATCCAGGCTCCCTGGAACGCCTCGTCGGTAATGGCTGCGCTCTCACGTGCCTCGGACGCGGCCGGGTGCCCGATACCAACGTGATCATCGCAATCGAGGGTCTCGACGGCTCTGGCAAGACATCCGTGGGCGCTGCTCTGGCCGCGGAGTTGGGCGCCGAGTTCGTGTCTGGCACGCCAAGCAGCTGGCTCGGCGCAGACCTCAACACGTTGATGCGCGACTACACGGCACCCGCTCGATATCTGCTCTACCTCGCGAGGGCCGTGTGGATCGGCCAGAGTTACACGGACTCCGAGTTGCCTGTAGTAGTCGATCGCTACCTCGCGAGTTGCCATGCGCTCCACGTGGGTGTGCCTCGGAAGTATCGCGACTCTCTTGCGGGACTGCCAGTGCCTCCTCCTAGCCTTGCGTTCTACTTGGACGTGAGCGAACCCGAGCGGCTCCGCCGGCTCGCGATGCGCGGGCTTCCAGAGGATCCATTCGAGCGAGAGCTCCGCCAAGACGCCGAATTCAGAGCCTTGGTGCAGTGTCGGTTCATGGCCGGCGATGGGATGATCCACATACAGACTGACGGGCTTCCGGTCTGCGATGTCGCCTCCAGAGCGGCTGAGCGTGTCAGGTCAGCATTGGGGGTGGAGTGAGCCGACACTCGGACGGTCGCGACTACGGCGTGCAGTGCGTCGTCGTTCAACCATCGTCGCGCTCGGTGCTGCTCGGCCTGCGCGTGGACACGAGTGATTCCGGCAAGTGGGCGCTGCCAGGCGGGCACGTCGAGAGAGGCGAAGCACCGATAGACGCCGCGAAGCGAGAGCTTACTGAGGAGACCGGGCTGCAGTTGCTAGGCGCCGAGGTTCTGCCCGCATTCGTTACGTGGGATACGCCGGTACCGTATGTCCATTTTCCGGTTGTGGTGACCGAGGTAGGGGGAGAACCCACAGTCCAGGCCGACGAGAAGTTCGCGTCACTGAGGTATTTCTCACTCGATCGCCTGCCTACTCCGCTGCTGAGTTCCTCCGCTGCGACCCTCACCGTTGCGAGGCAGCGGAGCGCGCGGGTCGCGATGCTGGCACAGGAGAATGCGTACCTGCAGATCGAGATGATCGCGCTCCACTCAGGCACTAGGCGCAATGCCGCGTGGACAATACGTGGCTACTTTGACGACGGGGAGGCCCAGAGAAATGAACTCGTCATCACTTGGGGCGCGCGGAGCAGGCTTCGACGATCCTTGAGGGTCGAGCGGTTTGATGAGCGGGATGCCGCGCTCGGGCGCTTGCGCTCCCTTGTGCTGAAGCGCCTGAGCCACGGGTACGAAATTATCGGTGTCGAAGGCATCGGGCCACGAGCGCTTGAAGGGCTCTTGCCCGATACGAGGGTCACAGTTGTGAGTGCGGCGCTCCTCGATCGCCTGTGTGTCGATCCAATGGCGCGGGCCGCCTATCTTAATGAAGACCCGCAGGGACTGCTGTCGGCGCTACGAGAGGCAGACACCTGGCCGGATGACACAGAGACGCTCGATCCACTCTTCTAAGCTAGTTCTGAATCGTGCTTCGCCGCATGTAACCTCGCGCGGAGGAAGATCTCTCAGTCCATCGACCAGTCGTCGTCCTCGAAGCCGAGAGTCCGAAGGTTCTCCCGGAGGGCACTGCGCTGGTCCTCGGTGAGCTTATCCAGCTTGTCTGACTCGAGGTCCACCGTGATGCGGAGAGGGACATCGTCGGTGGTGAAATGGATGACGATCTCTTCATAGATCTGGGCAATGTCACGCACGCCGCGGTTCATGGACAAGGTCTTGGTGGCGTGGAATCGCGTCGGGATCGCAGCGCGGCGTGGGGGGCGCTCCTGGTTGCCGGGTTCGTCTGACTCGCCGGGCTGGCTGACTGGCTCGTCGGTGTCATCGCCGGGCGGAGTCTTTCTCGACTCGCGTTCTGCCCTCTCTCGCTTCTCCTGCTCGATCTGTTCCTCTGCGACACGGGGGTCGACGATGAGACCGGCTTGGTGGACATCGTGTGGTGCCGTCATCGTGAGGCCGACGAACCGGTCGTTCTCGAACCCGTCCGCATAGGCGAAGCTGTCGTGGTCGATACTGATGACCTCATCGAGCCGCCAAACCGCGTCCATCACGATCTTCGGATCAGTGACCTTCGGCATGTAGACATACTGGCTGAAGTAGCCGGTGACGGTCTGTACGGGGACGTACGGCTTATCCCTCCACAGGCCAAGGCGATCGATCTGCATGCGCAGGAGCGACGGCGAGAAGGTCTTCACGACGAACTCACCGGCCTCGGCCTTCTTCGTCACTCGCTGGGCGAGTGTGCCTTCGCCATTCATCAAGATGGCTTCAAGCTCGATGTCGGGCGACCCGGGTTCCTGCATCGGAACCAGAATCCACTTGTAGGCCTCACGGATCGCATCCGCGACCGCCTGCTTGGCCTGTGCGACGCGTGACTCGGCCACTCGAATGTTGTGCTGATCGAGGTTGAGCGACTCCTTGTTGCCGAGGATGTACTCCCAGCCCATGCGCTGGCGAACGTTGTTCAAGAGCACGTCGATGCGGTCAACCTCCGGCGCCAAGAACACCAGGCTGTTCTTGTGGATGCGGGCGTTTGTCCCGCGTTTGCTCAGGAACTCAAGTGCCGCCGCCTCGGCGGTCGACGTCGCGCGGCGCGAATACGCCCGATCTGGACCGAAGATCACAAGGCCGATGCCAGGACTGTCCTCAACATCGATGCTGCTCGGGGGGAGGCGATGCACCCGCTCGAAAACCCCCTTGTCGGTCTCCTGCCGGACGGCCGCCGCGAGTTCATCGAAGACCTGGTCCTCGTGGTACGCGTCTGCACGCTCCTGGACGATTTGGGCGACCGTTTGCTGCAGGGACAGCCAGTACCGATCTTGGTCACGATTCATGTACTTGCCGAGGTCGCCGAGGCGTCGCAGCCCGTCAGTCACATGTGCCGGGTTGTCGCCCGGGTAGGTGGCGCCGAGCACCACCCGCTTCTGCTCGATTCCGCGGATTGGTGCGGTGGAGCCGTCCCGCTGGCGAAGGTTCGCCAAGGGCGCGGTGCCAAGGAAGACGCAGCGAGCGGCCCGCTTCGTTGCCATCGATTTGCCGAGGATCTTGATCTCGCTGTCGACCACGTTCGCCGTCGAAGTCTGCCCAGCAATGTCGGCATCGACGATCGGCTTCCACGCGTCATCCAAATGGTTGGCCAACTCATCGAACACCTTCGCGTTGTCCAGCGGGATGGACGCCGGCAAGATCATCGGCGACGTATCCCCACTGATCCACAGCGCGTACACCACCGTCGCCATGAGACGCAGGACCCCACGCGTGCGCTGGAATCGCTCCAAGGTCGACCAGTCCTTGTAGAGACGATCGAAGAGCTCTGGGTGAATCGGGTACGCCGCCTTCATGGAGGCGCGGTACCCCGGCTGCATCACCTCGCTGGGCACCTCTGACCCGTAGCGCAGATAGTGGTCCATGAAGCGTTGGATGACTAGATCGCGCGCGGCGTCCTGCTCGCCTCCGAACGGCTTGAAGATGCGCCGGCGAACGATCTCGAAGGACTCCTCCATCGTCGCGGGCTGCCACGGCGACTCCAGCCGGTGGATCACAGATCGCAGGTGACGAAGGGCCTCGAGGCCCGCGGTGCCCCCAATCTCATGGATGTTCTCGGCCGGCACATCAGCACCCGGCATGTCACGGACAAGGTCCGACGCTGGAAGCGACACAACCAGGAGGGCGCTTGGGACAGACTTGACGGCCTCGGTGAGCGACTGGACGAACGTCATGTGCCTGTCGAACGTACCTGCCGGCGTCGGCTTGTCGGCCGACCAGAGCTGCCGTAGATAGGCCACCCATTCGTCAACCAGGATGACGCACGGCGAGTACTTGGCGAGCACAGCAGCGAGATCGGTGGTGGTAGGCGGGTAGCCCTGCTCGTCGTAGCGCGCGAGCATCTCGAAACCGTCACGGCCGCCGAGCTGATAGGCGAGTTCGCCCCACATAGTATTGACATACGTACCGTCAGCCTTCTGGGAACCGAGCACCGACAGGTCATTCCCGACCAGCACCGCACGGCTCACCCGCGCTGGCATCGAATCCACGCCAACGTCCTCCAGTAGCCCGCGCATGCCCGGCAGCTGGTCTGCCGGGGTACCGGAAGCGGCGTGGTAGACGGCGAGCAGAGAGTGGGTCTTGCCACCACCGAATGTCGTCATCAAGTCGATGACGGGTTCGCCGCCGAGCCCGGACAGGCGCGTGATGGCTTGCTCAAGGAGATACCGCAATCCACGGGTCAGGTAGGTGCGTCCGAAGAACTCCGTCGGGTCACCATACTCAGGGCCTGCGACGCCCTGGTGAACCTGCCGCAAGTCGGCTGCGAACTGAGCGAGTTCGAAAGTGCCACGGGCGACGTCATCGTGAGGCTCCACGACGTCCCGCCAGGCGGGGAGGCCAGCCGAGTCAAACTGAACGGACAGTGCCTTCTCTTGGGCCCGCTGGAGCCGTTTCTGATCTTCTTCGAACATCAGTCGGCGAAACTCACGTCGCATCTCGTCCGCTTGGTCCGCCTGCTGAACGGCCCCGACCGAGCGGAGCACGTGCTCACCGTCCATGAGTACGCGCTCAGTTCGCTCTGACGAGATCCGCTCGCCGTGCGCCCACTCCTTCCGTGCATCCCACAACGCTGACAGCGCGCGCTTATCCTCGAATGAGAGTTGCTCGCGGAAGACCGCATGCCACTGCTTGTCCACGACCCAGAACAGATAGGCAGGGTCCGCCGGATTCGGCGTGGAATCTCGGCCTGTGAGCCCGGCCGTACGACCTACTTCCGCGGCCCAATCAAGGCCATACCTCGCCTGCAGAACCCCAACCATCCACGGCCCGAGCCCTTCGGCTACAAGGTCGAGGACTCGGCCGACCCGCTCCTTGTTGGTCAGGGATGCCATGTCAGAACAACCTCTCTGTAGACGCCCTGGCGGCGCTGCCCAGCCGGATAAGCTCAGACCAAGAGTTGATCAGTGCGTTGTATCGCTCCTGGTCGGACGTTCGTGCCTTCTTCGCAGCAACACGCTCCAGGCGATAGACCAGCGACCGCGCGGAGTGCTGGAGGTCACCCAATTCGCCGTACAGCTGAGCAGCTTCAAGTTCGCCGCCTCCGTCGATGAGGCGATCCGCGAGGTGATGGACGGCCTCCCAGGCAGTTGGTGTTGCATCGCTGGATGGCCGCCACCTGCGATCAAGACCCCCGTGCCCCAGGAGCTGAACGCGGTTCCCAGCACTCGTAACGACAGATGCGCGCTTGACGTCATCAACGCTGATGCCAAGGGGGCGAGCAACTTTGTCCGCCTCGCCGAAGTCAGCAGATGCCCAGCCATGCGACTCCCACCAGCGGACAGCGAACCGGGACACCGGGTCGAGTTCGCCCTCCTGTTCGTCGAGCACTTCCCCGAGAGCAGTGTTGATTAGGCGGAGCGCCTGCTCCACGGAGACGCGCTCGCCCGATTGGTCCAGAACGGCTCGATAGCGGGAGTAGATGCGCATGCCGGGGCCCATGGCCGCTTGACCAAGGTCCACGGGCAAGATCGAGGCAGCCTGCAAGTCGTGAACGGCCGGCCCCAGCTCACGCCGTAGTGCCCGGTTGAAGTCGGTCAAACTGGAGGTCGTCGCCGAGGATTCGCGCGGCCGGCACACCATGACGATGTACGCGGCAACCGCATTCGTACCGATCCCGATCATACGGTTACCTTTGGTGCCATGTATCGGCCAGGTCCCCGTGATCTCGAGGTCAGCATCGACTATCGCGGTCAGGATGGACGACCATCGCGTCTCCTCCTCGCGTCCGCCCTTTTGCTCCTTTGAGGCATATACGATCAGCATCGGCAGGTCGTCGGCCATCGAACTGCGCAGGTTGTGGAAGGTGTCCGTGAACCCCTCTACGAAGTACTCCCGGGCCCTGTCCCCACTCCCTTGATGGTGCGAGGGTATGGCGGTCAGCTCTCCGGCCTTTGGGGCAGCGAGAGTCGCATAGAGGTCGGGATGCACGGCGCGCAGAGCTCGGCGGTGCCACATGTAGAAGTAGTCGGACAGGTCGGCATAGCCGATGGCGTCGAAATAGGGCGGGTCCGTCGCGACCAGTCCCGGGCTGGTTGACTGGGTCTCACGGGCATCGCGGCGCTCGACCCGCCCTTCTCCTGGGACGACGTATTTCAGTGAGCCTGCCATTGAATTCACAGCGCCCGGGAGCGAGCCGGCGCCGGCACGAGGAGTCAGTTCGGCGAAGTCCCACTGCATGGGCACGTCATGTCGGCCAAAGGCGGGGATCGGCTGCCCGCCGCCGGAACGTGAATCTATGAACCAGCGGACTTGGCTCGACTGGTATTGCGCCATGCGACCGAGAGCAAGGCCCAGCAGTGTCGTCACTGCATCGGCCCAGGAGCTCGTTCCACCGTCCGCGATGATCTCTGATCGGATCCCCGCGATCAGATCTGCGTGGCATGCGAGCGCTCGGAGCTGGCGCGGCGTGTACAGACTCGCGAAGGTAGCGAACCCAAATCTTGGACCAGAGAACCAGCGCGGAATGTCGGGCTGTTGAACCTCGGGAATATCCTCCGGTGCTGCAACCAGACTCGCCGCCCGAGCCTCTCCAGAGGTTGGCGCCCGATACTCGCGACGGCTAACCCCCTCCTCACTTATGGCACCGAGCCTCAATCCGAGCGCGCCACGGCTCCCCTGCTCGATGAGTGCGTCTTCGTTCAGCAACGAGCCGCACTTCACACAGGTGAAGCTCGCACCACGGCCGACCTTCGTCGGTTCCGGGGCTTGACCCCTCACTCGGCCCGTCACGACGTTGATGGCGAGCGAACCGTCTATAAACGAAGGCTCCATCCACGCGAGATCGCCTGGTCGTCGGGACAACCACCAGTTGGTTGTCAGCGGCACCTCCGCAAGGCAAGCTGGGTTGACGCACCTTGCCGTCCGAATCCAGTTCCAGGTAAGTACGGACTGCGACTCCCCGTAGAGCGGCCGGAGTTCCGCCCACGCCCGCTCGCAAATGCGATCGGCGTAGTACCGCAGGTCAGCCTCAAGTGCCTCCAGACCCGACCATGTCGCCGGCTGTGGAAGTAGCGAGTCCTCGTCGCTAGGCTCGATTGGCGCCACAGGCGAGGCCCCCCAGGCGCGCGGGCAGATCTCCGTCAACGTGCGCGAGATCAGTGCCGGTATGGGATTCAGGTCCGAGCCAAAGGACTCCAGACCGAGGCGCTGCGCCTCAACGAGTGTGGATCCTCCTCCGCAGAAAGGGTCCACAACAATCGGCGGGCCGCTTGGGTATTGGCGCTGCAGTACCCGACGTGCTTCGGCCACGTCGTCCGGCGAGGGCAGGTCCGCTCCGTTCGCTACCAGCCGCTTCAGCAGATCTAGGAGGTAGACCCGCTGATTGTCGTCTTCGGGATCATCGACAAGGGCAGCGAAGAGCAACGCGCGCCATGCAGGGAGAGGCATCGGCGCCCACCACTTGTGGATGTTCCGGAGCGTCCCTGTCTTGCGGTCCTTGTCGGCTTTGCACGCAGCGTTAATCTCATCGAGCGGCAGGGCGACCTCAACTAGCTTTCGCCTACGACTGGTCGCGGTCACTTCTGGCTCATTTCTGTTGCTTCGTTCCAGAACGGCTCCCAGTCATAGTCGACACTCGCCGCTCGCGGATCGATAGGTTCGGTGATGGGTTGGCGAAGGTACCGGACGGTGGTTGAGTCGTCCTCGGCCACGCGGACGAGCGCGAGTACCGACCGTTCCCCCTTGTTCAGAGCGGTCACGGCTTCGCGCCGCTTGAGTTGGAAGGTCGTGCCGCCCTCGATACGTCCCTTGACCTCGATGAAGTCGAGCCCAAGTGGGGTTTCAGACTCGATGTCGTAGCCGGGATTGTTGTGTGGCATCTCGGACGGGGCGTGCCCGAGGGCATGCTCCACCCGGAGGACCGCGTCGACGGCGATCCGTTCGATCCGGGTCGTCTCTCGCGCGCGTTGATCAGCAGCTACTGGATCGTCCTGTGCGTCCAGCCATCCTCGCGGTACGACAAGGCAGGCGCCAGTAACCCTCGGCGGACGAACCGAGATCTCGCGCTCCTTCTCGAGTTCCTTCAGCCGGCGATCCAACCGGCGCACGAGGTTGTCGGCGCGTTCCTTCATCTGGGCGGCAGGAAGCCGGGTCTTGCGGCCGGCACGTTCGCGTTCGGACAGCTCGAAGGCTCGACGATCCCAGTAGGTGATCTCCCGATTGAGCCGCTCGCGCACGAGGCGTTCGGTCTTGTCGAGCCTGGCGAGCGTCCGCTCACGGACTTGCTCAGCGTGTTCTCTGGCGAGGGTGGTCGAGGCGGTACGGATGACGCGCTCGTCCAGGTCGGAGGCCTTTGCCCACGGCTCGGCAAGGATCGGAGTCACTTGGGCACGTTCGTCATCTGATGGTGGCTCGAAGTCGGGCAACGGCGACCCGTCAAGGGGCGAGATCGTCCCGTCGTGGTCGATACGGACGAACTGGGCTTTGCGCGACACAACGAGGGGCTGACCATCGCGGCCGGTGCGCCCGTCGATGACGTCGTGCTCGAGTAGGCAGACGACGTACGGCTGGGTACCGACGTCTGATCGGTCTAGAAGGATGGCGCCGCGACGGAGCGCGTCCTGGTGCCGGTCGGCGATGACGCTCACAGTGGCGACCATCAGTGGATGGCCCGGGTGGATGAGGGTGGCGACGTGGTTGTTGCCTGGCACCTTGACGTACTTCGGGTCGAACGCGACCCGGTGGTAGGAGTCAACGACCGGCTGGCCGTAGCCTGTTATTCGGTCACGTTCCTTGACCTCGGTGGGAACTCGACGGATCTCGAAGCGGTGGCTCTCCCTGATGCGGAGGGAGCCGCCGACGTCAGCGAAGGCGCGGTGGAAGAACGCCTCCACGTGGTACGGCTGGAGCCTCGCAACCTCTGCGCGCTCCATCTCCTTCCGAGTTTCCGCGATCTCCGCGGTCTCCATGTGGGAAGGGACCAGCTGCTGGCGGGCAAGGATCTCCGGGATGCCCTCGGAGACCTTCGGGTTCACAACCTCGTCGAGGTATCGCTCGCGTTCGGGGGCGTCGGCAATCCTGATCGCTTCGATCATTAGGTCGCGAAGCGAAGTGCCCTCGAACAGCTGCCCGAGGACGTTGTAGACCCGGCCGTCCAGCCGGCGGCGCTGCTCTTCGAGTTTGTCGAGGAGCCGGCGGTAGACGTCACCTTCGCGAGTGTCTTTCGCGGCTAGTGACCACATGAAGCAGGTGTGGAGCTGACCGATGCGGTGCACGCGTCCGAATCGCTGTTCGATGCGATTCGGGTTCCAGGGCAGGTCGTAGTTGATGACGAGATGAGCGTTGCGATGGAGGTTGATGCCCTCGCCGGCGGCGTCGGTCGCGATGAGGAAGACGCACTGCTCGTTCTGTTCGAAGATCTCCTTGGCCTTCAGGCGGTCTTCGCGTTTGGTGCCGCCGTGAATGGTGACCACCGCGTCGCCTCGACCCAGGTGCTGGGTGAGGCGGGCGACCAGGTCGTCGAGGGTGTCTTTGTGCTCGGTGAAGATGATGACCTTCCGGCGTGCGCCGGTGTCGTCGCGCATCTCGTCGGAGTCGTCGAGAGTGTCACGAAGCGCGTCCCACTTGGCATAGGTGGGCGACGACTTCACGGCCGCCGACTTGACGAGGATCCGGTCGAGAACCGCGATCTCAGTTGCGAGTTCCTCAGGCGTGCGGGATGCAGTGGCGCCGGCGATGGCCTTGTCCTCGACGGCCTCGCGTTCCTCGTCCGTGAGGTCATCTAGGTCATCCCAGTCCGGGATGTCCACGTCGTCGCTGATTGCGGACGCGCGCAAGCGAGAGTCCTCCAGCTCTGACTCCAATCGCTTGCGCCGGCGTTCCAGGGATCGGTGAATCGCCGCAGGTGACGACGCGAGGCGACGCTGCAGCGTGGTGAGGGCGAACCCGACGGTGTTGCGCCGCCGGCCGTCGCCACTCATCTCATCGACGCGGTTCATCTCATGGACCACGTAGTCGGTGACGGCGTTATAGAGATCCTTCTCGGGCTGGGTGAGCTCGTACTCGACCGTGTTGGCGAACCGCTCAGGGAACAGTCGCGTGCCCTCGAAGGTGAATAGCTCTTCTTTGACCAGGCGACGGAGCAGGTCGGAGACATCCACCTGGCGGGTGCCTTCCCGGGCAACGCCCTCGAACCGGTCGGAGTCGAGGAGCGCCATGAACAGCTGGAACTGCTCCTCCTTCCCGGTGTGAGGGGTTGCCGTCATCATCAGGACGTTCTGTGCGTGCGTTCCGAGCTCCTCGGCCATCTGGTAGCGCTTGGTCTTCTTGACCTCGCCGCCGAACACCGATGCAGACAGCTTGTGCGCCTCGTCGAAGATGATCAAATCCCAGTCGACCTCGCACGCCTTGTCGAGGATGCCCTCGCTGTTGCGGGCCAGAACGTCCAAACGTGCCAGCCATAGACCGCCGCGGGAGAACGGGTTAGCCTCGTGGATGATCTTGTCGCGGGTCAGGATCTCGAACTCCAGCCCGAACTTTTCCTTCGATTCTTCATCCCACTGATCGACGAGTGAGCCCGGTGCAACGACCATCACGTTGGCGGCCGCTCCGCGCAGTCGGAGTTCCTTGATGAGCAGGTCGGCCATGATGGTCTTGCCAGCGCCGGGGTCGTCGGCGAGGACGTACCTGAGCGGCTGCTTCTGAAGCATGATGTCGTACACCGCGCGAAGTTGATGCGGAAGCGGACGAACATCGCTCGTCCCGAGGGCACCTTGTGGATCGAACAGGTGGGCCAGCTGCATCCGGCGAGCCTCGGCAGCCAGCAGGAACGCGTTCGGGTCGGCGTCGAAGGTGAACGGCAGCCCGGGCTCGACTGCCTCGACGCTGGTGAGGGAGTCGCCGTAGACGATCTTCTCGACGATGCCGCTCTCGGTTCGGTATGCAACCGAGGCGGAGTCGTCTGTCAGTCGCTCGACGGCCAAGATCTTCACCGGCGTGGCGCCCGCGAGCCCAGTCACCGTGGCCCCGGCCTTCAGCACAGCGAAGACCGACGCGGCCGTGCTCGTCACTGTGTTCGTCTCCTGATCGATGCTCTCCCTTGGGGAACCTTAGCGACCGGTGCTGACAACGGCGGCCATTGAGATCAGTGCGGCCCGAGATCAGAGCGAAGATCGCCCCGGTGGCCGTTGATCGCGATGGCGGCCAACTGGATGAGGCGGCCGGCGGCGGCCGAGCTGAACCAGCCGGTAGCGCGGCGGTGACCGACTCGGCGCGGTCTGATCGCTATGGTCGGGATCGCGGGAGAGGTGAGGTGTGAAAACGAACGCAGCCAGCATGGGACCGGCACGGACGTGGGGGCCGTGGACCGAGGCGAAGCTGGACGCGCTGGAGAGCTACCTGCAGGGTTTCACTCGTGCCTCTGCCAGGGCGCGAGGAACGCTATACCTTGATCTCCTGAGTGGCAGCGCCTCGAATGTGCATCGCCGGACGGGCGCGCCGATCCGAAACTCGGTGGAACGGGCTCTGGCCACTAATCCCCCGTTCAGTAGAGTGGTGGCCTGTGAGCTGAACGCCGCATCCGCTCAAGATCTTCGAACCAAGATGTGCGCGCAGTTCCCGGGAAGAGACTTCGTTGTTCTCGAAGGCGACTGCAACATCGAGGTTCCCAAGTATCTCCACGATCTCGCCAAGGATGATCCTGGATGGAGGCAGGCGCCCTCCTTTGCTTTTGTTGATCAATTCAGCGCTGAGATCTCTTGGAGCACCTTGGTCGAACTCGCGGAATTCCGAACAGCGAACTGGCAGGGGAAGCACCGAAAGACCGAGTTGTGGCTGCTCTTCGGTGACTCATTCATTCCAAGAGGGCTGTCTGGGGTCGATGGCGACCCGAGCAAGCCGGTCAAACCTGAGTACGCCGAACGTGTTGATCGGATGTACGGCGGCCAGCAGTGGAGGGACATCCTGTGCGGACGTCAACAGGGGCTGCTCGACCGGTCGCAGTGGCGCTTGGAACTTGTGAACCTCATGCGATGGCGCCTTGAACACGATCTTGGCTACGCCAGCACCATCCCACTTGCTGTCCCCCGGGAGACCGGCCAGGTCCTGTACCACATGATCTTCGCGACAGACGAGCAGGTTGGCGATCGCATCATGACTCAGGTACTTCGCAACGCTGATCAGGCGCTGGCACAGATGAAGCAGGACGCCAAGGTCCGGCAGCTGAACGCAGGCGATGCGTTGTTCGATATCTCGACGGAGCATCTCGCTCCCGACAAGCTAGGGACTTCGTTCAGATCGGAGCCACCGCTCTGGCCGTGGAAGCTGCCAAGCTCTCGCCTTGATAGCTGACGGAGCCTTCGCCCTGGCGTGCGAGCGAGCGCCGCTGATGCTCGGATGGGTCGGGGGATGATGGTCGTGCTGGAGTGCGTCCTTGCTCGGGTGTGTCCTCGATGTGACAAGGTTAGGACGACTCAGACGCGTGTCGAATCGAACAAGTATGCGAATAGACTCCTAGGATGCGGACATGTCGGACAAGAGCGCCATCGAGTGGACCGAGGCCACATGGAACCCGACCACGGGATGTGATCGGGTCTCTGCCGGCTGCGACAATTGCTACGCGCTTGCTCTCGCGAAGCGCCTGAAGGCGATGGGGAATCCGAAGTACCAGACCGACGGAGACCATAGGACAAGTGGGCCCGGGTTCGGGGTAGCTGTGCATCCTGATGCGCTGTTGATCCCACACTCGTGGAAGCGCCCGCGGCTGGTGTTTGTCAATTCGATGAGTGACTTGTTCCATGCCAAAGTGCCGATGGAGTTCATTCAGCAGGTATTCTCCGTGATGAAGGACACTCCGCGTCACACGTATCAGATCTTGACCAAACGGGCGCATCGGCTCGCTCGTATCGCCGATCAGCTGGACTGGCCGACAAACGTGTGGATGGGCGTCAGCGTCGAATCCGCCGATCATTTCGACCGGATCCACGACCTGGCCCGTGTCCCTGCGGCCGTACGTTTCCTGTCCTGTGAGCCGCTACTCGGGCCGCTTCCCGAAATTCCACTTGGCGGCGTCGATTGGGTTATCGCTGGAGGGGAGAGCGGGCCGAACGCGCGGCCTGTGGACGCTCATTGGATTCGTCAGTTACGGGACGACTGCGTTTCCTCCCGCACGCCGTTCTTCTTCAAACAATGGGGTGGCATTCGCGCCAAGAGCGGCGGCCGTGAACTAGACGGTCTCACTTGGGATGAGATGCCCTCACTCCTTACCGACGAACAGTCGCCCGCTGGAGCCGACCGGTAGGGACCTCGCCCACCACCCCTTGGCCGTTGAGGCGTTTGAGTGCTGACCGAATGTGCTTCTCGCGCGCAAGCCCAAGCGTTCGACCCATGACCTCCCCCAGCCTCTCCTGGATGACCAGGACGTCGGCCGCTCCGAGAAGCCGCTCAATGTTGTCCGCGATCTCCAGAACCCAGGCGTCCTCGTTGTCATCGAAGTCGAGACCTCGCAACTGGCCTTGCCCGCCCATCGCGAGTTCTCGCTTGTCGACGAGCCACTGTCGCCAGTCTCTGCGAGCGAAGGACATTGCTTCGGACATCTCCCACAGGCCGTCTGGGTGGCGCGTGAAGAGGATCAGTTCGTACACCGGCTCAGCTTCCAGAGAGTCGGCGACAGCGACGGTGATGAAACCCCCGTATCCCGCGGCCGCGGCGATTCGCCTCGCATAGCCCAGGAGGATCTGGTTGACCCAGCCTTGGGCCTCATCTACCGCCAGTTGACGCCACCAGGCGCCTCCAAGAGCCGAGTCGAGGGCCTCGAGCTGGGCGTCCTTGGCGCGATACTCCTTGTCCGACTTCGCAACACCCGAGATCCGGCGAATCGCTTCGTAGGAGAAGTTGAGAAGCAGCTCAGTCCTCGGCTGAAGCCGGGCCGACCGTCCGCGCACTTCGCGCGCCTTGAGGATGTGGACGACCCGATCGAAAGAGACCGTCAGGCCATAGGGGTCGAGGAACACGAACAGTGGGAGTTCACCGGCGGAGGCGAGCACGCTGTCGATGTGCTGTTCGATCGGGCCGGGGAGAACGTCATAGGTCCTCGGGTCAACCTGCTTGTCCTCGAGCATCTGCCTGAGTCGCGCGCAGTACTTGGCGTCCTTCTCGCTGAACACCGTGTGGACAGATCGCAGTTGTGCCATCGCTACCGCCGTATCAACGAGGATCTCGGGTGACCCTGGCTGGTCGTCCTCGTACCGTCCAGGGCCTGAGTAGGCGTCGTACAGGATCACCCTCTTCCCCTGTGATGTAGAACCCACCTTGCCCACCCATACCGGTATGTAGCTCTTTAACAACCTGTGCTTGTAGATGGCTGCCGCTTGAGGGGACAGAAAGAAGCTCTTGTTGTTGCTCATGCCTTGGGTTCCTCGATGAAGGGCTGCTCTCAGGGTAATGGCGCCGGGGCTCCAGAGTGTGCAGATGCCCCTCTCCGCACGGGAGCACTCGCGACGAGCCGCGCTCGAGGGGGAGAGCGCTGACACCTTTGTTGCATGAGGCCGTCTAGGGTTGCGCGCATCCGCTCTTCGCAACCACCCCAGCAGCGGCGCCAGGATCTGCGCTCCGCGTGCCAGGCCGATCGACGGTCCGTGGCGGCCGTTCGTGTCAACGCCGGTCGAATTTTGACCCCTTATCGCCGGTTGAATGTTGACCCCCTGCGGGGTTAGTCCTCGCTGGTGGTGACGGGGGTGACGCGGCCGAGGTCGCGGTCTTTGAGCCGGTAGCTGTCGCCTTTGAGACCGATGATTTCGGCGTGGTGGACGAGCCGGTCGATCATTGCGGCGGCGACCACGTCGTCGCCGAACACCTCGCCCCAGCGGCCGAACGGCTTGTTGGACGTGACGATCAGGGAGGCGCGTTCGTAGCGGTTGGAGACGAGCTGGAAGAACAGGTTCGCTGCTTCGGGTTCGAAGGGGATGTAGCCGACCTCGTCGACCACGAGGAGTGGGTAGCGGCCGAGCCGGACGAGTTCGTCTTGGAGCCGGCCGGTGTGGTGGGCAGCGGCGAGCCGGTCGACCCAGCCGCTGGCGGTGTTGAACAGGACCCGGTGGCCGGCTTGGCAAGCGCGGATCGCGAGCCCGGTGGCGAGGTGGGTTTTGCCGGTGCCGGGCGGTCCGAGGAAGACGACGTTCTCCTTCGCGGTGACGAAGTCGAGGGTGCCGAGGTGGGCGATCAGGTCGCGTTTGAGGCCGCGGGCGTGGTCGAAGTCGAACTCCTCCAAGCTCTTGCGGGCGGGGAACCGGGCGGCCCGGATCCGGCCCTCGCCGCCGTGGGCATCCCTCGCAGCGACCTCGCGTTGCAGGCATGCGGCCAGGTACTCCTGGTGGGTCCAGGACTCCGCCCTGGCCCGTTCGGCGAGCCGGCCGGCGGCATCGCGCAGCGAGGGTGCCTTGAGGGCGCGGGTGAGGTAGGCGATCTCGCCGGTGAGGTCTCGTTCGGTCTTGGTGGTGGCCATCATGCGGCCCCGCCGTCGTCGAGCAGGCTGTCGTACACACTGAGGTTGCGTTGCTCCACCTCGGCATCAGCGACGGGCCGTAGCGCGGCTGTCCGGGCTCGGCGCAGCTGGTGGCCGGCGGCGGCATGGGCTGGGTCGGTGATGGTTTGGTGTTTGCACCAGAGGCGTTCGTGGTCGGCTACGAGCCGGCCCTCGCACAGCGCCTGGACCCGGTGCAGGTCGACCACGATCTCGATCCGGCGGCCGATCACCGCCGGATGCACCGAGTAGTCGTTGGAGTCGATCCGCACGTAGTGATCCCTCGCGAGCCGGGTCGAGGCCCGCCAGCCGACCGTCGGAGGCACTGGTGGCAGCGGCACCATCGCTTGGGTGTCGGCCGTGATCCGATCGGTCGGGGCGCAGCCCAACGCGCGGCGCCTGCGGGTGTTCACCACCTGCAGCCAGTCGTGGAGTTGGGTGTTGAAGTCGGCCGGGCCGGTGAAGCTGCGACCGGGCAGGAACGAGCGCTCAAGGTGGTCATGACAGCGTTCGATCAGCCCTTTGGCTTCCGGGTCGGCCGGCCGGCACACGATCACCTTCACCCCGAGCGTGCCGCGGAACGCCTGACACTCCTCGGTCAGCTCGGGCTTGCCTGCCCGCCACCGGCCGATCGCGCCTTCGCCGTCCCACACCAGCACCCTCGGGGTCGCACCAAGAGCGTCGATCAGCTGCCACCAGCCGGCGAACAGGTCGTACTTGACCCTGGAAGGAACCAGGACCGCGGACAGCCAACGCGAGTAGCCGGTGACCATGGTCAGCACCGGCGACTCTGTCGGTCGACGCACTTGGCCGAACCCCACGGGCAGCTGGATCGGTGGGAACCAGAAGTCGCACTGGGCGATCTCCCCGGCGTCATAGGTGGTCCGCGAGGCCGGGTCCGGCGGCAGGTACGCCGGCCGCAACTCCGCGACCCGCTGCTTCAGCACGGTGATCCCGCGCGTCCAGCCGATCCGCTCCGCGATCACCGTCGCCGGCATCGTCGGCACCTCCGCCAACAGTTCACGGATCCGCGGCTCGAACACGTCCACCGCCGACCCGGCCGGTGGCCGCTCGTACCTGGGCGGCCCGTCCGACCCGATCGCCGACCTCACCGTGTTCCTCGAGATCCTCAACCGGCGAGCGATCGCCTTGATCGCCATCCCCTCCGCACGGTGCAACCGGCGGATCTCAGCCCAGTCCTCCACGCTCAACACTCCCCACGACCCCCTCGACTCGGATGAGTCGAGAGTCAGCCACGGGGGTCAAGATTCGAGCGGCGACACAGGGTCAGCATTCAACCGGCGCCGACAGTTCGGGGCTTCTGCGTTGAGCACTGCTGGGTTTGGTGGTGAACTGGTCGGACCGGCCGTTGACCCACGATTGCTGGCTTCGAACGCTGGCATTGCCTCGCCATCCCGGAACCCCAACAACTGGTGATGGCCCTAACCTGTGCGGGCAAGACCGGGACGACCAGCCCGACTGATACTCGTCCACCGCTGGATCCCAGAGCGGGTGGAGCCGGGACGTTCAACTGCTCTCACGCGGTTTGGCTAGCCCTGACATCCGGGCAGACAGACGTTCGGCGATGAGTTGGTCGCGGTCGGCGGCTGTGTGCTGGTAGACCAACGCCGCCTTGGGGGTGGTGTGGCCGAGCCTGTCCATCAGCTCCTTGAGTGTGGCTCCCGACTGGGCGGCCATCGTCGCTCCGGTGTGGCGCAGATCGTGGAAGCGCAGGTTCGGCCTGCCAGCGGCGATCCGGGACTTGTTCCACCAGTTGCCGAAGGTTCGGTGGTGCAGCGGGTTGCCTGTACCGGACGGGAAGAGGAGCCCCATCCGCCCAGGCTGGGTGTAGAGCGCCAGGTGCGTCTCCAAGTCGGGAATCAACGCCGGTGGGACGTGTACCTCGCGTGCACCGGCGGCGGTCTTCGGGGTGTCGATGACGGCATGACCTTCGATGTGCTGGACGGATCGGCGGACGTGCAGGACGCCGACCACGACCGGCGTCCCGTCCTCGGCCTTGCCGTGGGTGATGCTGACGTCGCCGCGTCGCAGCTCGAGGACCTCGCCGATGCGGAGGGTGCACCAGACGCCGAGGAGGACGGCAAGCCGGTAGCGCTCGGGCATCGCCTCGTGCAGCTTGGCGAGCTGCTCGCTGGTGACCATCTCGACGCGGTGCTTCACTGGCGCCTTGCCGGCGCCCTTGATCCGGCAGGGGTTGGCCGGGATGCGTTCGTCCTCGACGGCAGTGGTCAGGATCGTCCGCAACAGGGCGTAAGCCGATGCCTGCTCGGTGGGCGTCTTGGCGAAGGTGCGGTACCAGGCCAGGACATCCTCCTTGGTGATGTCCTTGAGTTCGGTGTCCCCGAAGGTCGGGTAGATCTTCGCCTTCAGTAGACGCCGGTAGTCGGCTTGAGAGCGGGCCTTCAGCGGCTGACCGTTGCGGTTGTGGCGGTTCTGGACCCAGGGGTCGGCGTATTCGCGCAGCGTGAGGGCAGCAGCCTTGGCGCGCCGCTCGGCGTCGCGGGCTGCGTCCTCGCGGGCCAAGGGGGAGGTCCATTCGTCCAGGTCGATGAGGCGCCGCTCCTTGGCGAGCCACAGCTCGGCGTCGACCTTGGCCATGAACACGGTCGGGGCGTAGTGGCGCTGGTCGTCGGGGCCGACGTAGCTGGCGTGGTACCCGCTGCGGAGCTTCTTGATCGCTCCCCAGGTCCGACGCTTCTGCTCCCCCATATGCTGGTAGCAGTAGCCGTTCGCCTTCTTGCTCTTCGCTGCAGTGAGTCCACACCGAGAGCCGTCGGCCTTGATCATTCGGCACCTCGTGCCGGGGTCCTTCGGCACTCCTCGTGGCACGTTGACCTCCCGGATTCCGTTCCCTTAGCGTTCCCTTAGCAGTCCGGAAACAGCCTACTTCGGCCCACTTCGTGACTCCAAGGATGAGCCCAACCAAGTACTAAAATGCCTAGTCAGCGAGCCGCAAACCGCCTCAATCGGGCTAGCTGGCGCAGACCCCGTACTCACGAGTTCGAATCTCGTATCCTCCGCCACTCGCAAACCGGCTCCGACTAGGCTAAACAGCCTGTTGGAGCCGGTCGCGTTTCGGGCCCGTGCTTTTATCGTGCTTTTAGAGTCAGCATGATGGTCGCCCGCGGACAGTGAGGCGACCGCAACTGCTCATGTCTGGGGAGCTGGCGCGGTGCGATCTCCCTTGCCCGCGGACAGTGAGGCGACCGCAACTGCTCATGTCTGGGGAGCTGGCGCGGTGCGATCTCCCTTGCTCGCGGGCGCGGCAATTGCCGACTGGTGCCGACGCCCTTCAGTCTGGAACCGACCCCCGCATGAAACGAGCAGTGGCTTCCCGGCAGGATGCTTCACGGCAGCTATGGCGTGGACGCCGTTAAGTCGTCCGCAGTGAGGCGTCCCTGGTTCCTCAGCCTTACGGTCACCGGGATGTGCTGCAGGCGCTCGAGGAACTTCTCGTAGTCGGCGATGCGTTCCATGGGGTCAGCGTCCAACTCGAACTCGCGGCGTAGAGCGGCGGTGCCAGCGCGGATCACATCTCCCGCTACCGAATCATCGGCAGCGGCGTCGATTCGGCGCAGTACCACTGTGCCGATGTCGCGCACTCCCCCGGTCGGGTGATCGCGAACGAACTCGTCGATGATTCGGTCAACGCGCCGGTCGCGCCGCTCGTCGTTCTCACGCTCTCGGGCCAACTGCAGCGTCTCGGCGAGCTTCCGGATGAGTGACTTGAAGTTGGCGTCCAGCACACCGATACCCGCCGGTTGGATCTCGTCTTCCTCATGCTCCTTGAGATATCCGAGGATCTCCTTCGCAAAGCCGGCCTTCCCGATACCCGTCCCGAACACTTTGCTGAATGCGGCCTCGATCGCGTTCCACATCGAGCTGTTGCCCTTGGTCAGCTCGGCCTTGACGCCCTTGGCATTGAGTTCGGCGCACTCATCCGCCGTCGCGCCGAGGAGGTGCTCGGCGTACCGATGTGCCGCGACAACGGCTACTTCCATCGGCACGAGGTCCTCTGGCTCCTCGATCGTCACACCGGCCGCAGCCGAAGCATCGGAGGCGGTAGCCCACTCGCCGAGCATGACGATCAGATCTTCGGTGACGGTGGGCCTTCCCTTGGCGCCACCCTTCAAGATCTGGCTCCGGGCGGTCTTCCCAGCGGTGTCGCTATCCAGGAGCACCGCGCACGCTGGTTTGTACTGGTCGCGTCCACGGGCGAGGTAAAGCATGTAAGGCACGTTCGTACCGCCAGGCACGAGTGTGACCTGGTTCAGGTCCAGGCACTGGCTCGGCGCAACGCCAGCTCGTCGGAAGCGGGCATTCATCCCGGCGATGAGGACCTGGTCGGAGATGCCTTCTACGAAAAGGTTGTCCCCACCGATGAACGCGGTCTCAGCAACGAACGCGCCGAGCGAGGTACGGAGTGGCTCGTAGTGGTTCTGAGTGACGTCCTTGACTAGGCGAGTCCCCTCGTCGCGTGAGCCCTTATCTACGACACGCACGCGGTGGCCAGCGTTGCGGTTGATCAGGAATGGCGAGTGAGTGACGTACACAACCTGGTCGGCTCGATCCTCATCTTCGGGATGCACGTACTCCTCGAGAACTCGCAAGAGGTCCTGCTGGCCCAGGGCCGAGAGGTACGCGTCTGGCTCGTCCATCACGAGCACCTCAGGATGGTCGATTGGACGATCGTGAGACCGGAGCTGCACGTAGTAGCTGAGGAAGTAGGTCAGGCCGCGGCTGCGTTCACTGAACGAGTAGTCCGTCCCCGTGCGGTCGCGGATGGTGAAGACGAGCTCGTGTTCTCGCGGTGAGACCCTAAGTTGGAAGTCCTCGTCCTGGCTCCACCACTTCGAGATGTTCAGGTGCCTTGCCAGCGACTTGTTCATCTCCTGAATCAGAGCGTTCACCAAGCCCTCACGCTCGTCCTCGATGGCATCCCGGAGATCAGCAAACGCTGATGCCTCGATGCGCGCCACCTTCGTAAGCAGGACCCTGCCGAGCTTCTGCTCGTCGGTCTCCAAGCCACTCGCCGCACCTAGGAGCGCAAACAGAGCACTCGCCTTCGGTGCTACCTCGGTCTCAGCGCCGATGCCGAAGAGGAACCGGAGAAGTTCGTATCGCCTCTGACGGCTGACAATCGGAGCCGCGGACTGCGCAAGCGCGGCGATCGACACCGAGTCGGGCAGCTCTACTTGCGTCTTCAGAAGGAATGCGTGTGGAAGCAAAGCCTGAAGCCCAGTCGCCGCCTCACCTTCAAGTTCCACGCGCTCGTCGGCGGAGTTGAGAACCTCGATGCGACCCGGGTCTGGGCGGAGCATGAGCAGATCGCCGTTCGCGAGCAGAGGCACCCCCAGAGCGGCCAGTGCAGTCTTGTCCGCACCGGTCAACTCGAAGACCCCGCCAACCTCGGGGTATCGTCGCTGATCCTTCTCCACCGAGAACAGCGTCGAGTAGCGGCAGAAGTCGTTCTGAGAGAGCCCGCTGCCCGTGAGCAGGATGGTGATGGCATCGAGAAGATGCGACTTCCCGGACTCGTTCGCACCAACGACCGCGGTGATGTCGTGCTCTAGGTTGATGCGAACATGAGGCAGCCATCCGTCGGGCGTCTCCTGCCACTTCAACCTCTCGGACTTGATGTTGGCCTTGAGCTCGTAGTCGTAGTTGAACGACTTGTACCAACGGATGAGTACCTCTCGGATGCGCACTCGGTCTCCTTCGGCTGTCTGAGGGAAGCAAATCACGTGCCTCCGACAGTCAGGGCGCAAACACGTGGAGACGCTCACTGGCGCGGACACGAAGCGGCCACCAGAGCCGGGCAACCCGTTCCGAGATGACTGGTACTTCACGCGATCTGGCGATACCTCCGTGCCGCGGGAAGCGGCCGGAACATCCGCTTGAGGTCGTCGATCCGGACGCGGATCAGTCGGCGGCCCGCGTGGACTGCAGGGAGCTCGCCGGTGCGGATGCGCTCCCTCAGGAGATCGACGCTCACGGCGTAGAGCGCGGCGGCGTCCTGGAGCGAGATGTACTCGGGCCTCAACGTGCTGGAGGTCATGGCGCGTTCTCCGTTTCGCTCGCGGTGGGCTGCCGCCGATGGGATTGCCTGCACCAATAACAGGCAGACGAGCCGTCCTTCTGTGGCCAACAGTGCGACGGGTACGCCGTGGGCGATGCCAGCGGCTGACGAATTGCCTCAGGCCGCGAGGGGTTGACGACCCGGAGACCGGGGTTCACGCTGGAAGCACTCCAACCTTCCCCGGGGTAGCGAGTTCTTCCCGTGAGGCGCCTCTCGGCGTGGGAGAGGGCTGGTTTCCCCGCTGGTGGCTGGAGCGCAACTGGAACCAGCTGGACCCCCTCAGCGGTGAATCTTCGAAGCGCATCTCCGAAGTCGTGGCCACCGAAGCCTCGGCCATCTGCCTGTAAGGGGTAGGAGCGGAAGGAGATCCGCGTGCTGTTCTGGAGAGAACGCCGGCCCGGCGTTGCGATCAGTGCGATTGCGCTGGCCGCGATCGCTGGCTGCACTTCGACCGTTGCTCCGACGCCGAGCGCGAGCCCCACGTCGGCGGCGACATCCACGCCGACCGCCAGCGTCACCCCCTCAGCGAGTGCAACGCCGACTTGGAACCCTGAGCAGGTGGCGGCAATCGAGGTGGTCGGCAAGTTCGCGGACGCAGACGACAAGATCGGTGCGGACCCGTCCGCCTTCACTGAGAAGCAGATGACCAACCTGCTCAAGGAGTTCAGTGGCGGTGAAGCGCTGAACGGGACGGTGAACTGGAACCTGCTGCTCAAGAAGAACGGTTACCGGCTGAGCGGCGAGATCGTAATCGTCAGCACTGACGCCACCCGGCCTGTCGATAACGGTCGAGGCGCTGAAGTCCATGTCACACAGTGCCAAGATCAGCGGCAGGGCAAGATCGTTGACAAGGGTGGAAACCCGGTGACAGCGGACGAGTTCCAGATCGCTGAGTTCAACCTCCGGCAGTTCTCGGTCCGCAAGCCTCCCGGGGAAGCGACGTTCCGCGTGTTCGGCTTCCAGACCATCAACGGGAAGTGCCCGTGATGGTCCGCCGATGGTCCTTGCTCATGGCGGTCATCGTGGGACTCGCCCTTGGGTGGGTGGTGCCGGGCACTGCCTACGCGGATGGCGACGCAACGTGCAGCCGCCTTGGGCAATGCGAGACCTCCGACATAGGGCCGGGTGGCCCCAGTAGCAGCGATCCGGGCGACTCAAAGGACAAGGCGCCCGAGTTGCCACTTTGCGCGGACTTCCCAGGGGCGTCAGATTCGCCGCCTGACGACCCGACTGGCTGGGTTCAGGTGGGCTGCATGGAGGGTTCGATCGCCATCACTCTGTGGGTGGAGGGCGGTCCGAGCGTCGAGCAGATCGCGCGGTCGCTGGTTGCACGGGTCCAGCTGGAGCCGATCGACATCGGATTGGTTCCACGGGGCGTGGACGCGATGACGGTGGTCGGCATGCCCGTGTGGTTGTGGGTGAACGATCCGACTCCGACGACGTGGGGTCCCGCGACCATCTCCGCCGGCGGAGTGACCCTCACCGCGAGGGTGCAGTCGGTGACTTGGGACATGGGCGACGGGACGACGCTGACCTGCGGCAAGGGCACCGAGTGGAAGCGCGGGATGGGCGGCAACCCGTCTCCGACCTGCGGCCACACGTACGACGAGCAGGGCCGCTACACGATCCGGGCGCGGTCGCACTGGCTTGCGACGTGGTCGGGCTATGGCCGGTCGGGGACGATTCCGGTCATGTTGAGCGCGTCGAGGCGACTTGATGTGGGGGAGATCCAGGTGATCGAGACGGACGGATAGCGCTGGGAGGTCTGGGATGAGAGCCGAGCCACAGACGAAGAAGACCCCGGGTACGGACTCCGAGCTGTCCGCCGGGGCGCGCCCGGTGGCGGCTGGACGCACCAAGCTGCAGCGCAGCCCTCTGCTGATCGTGTTCGGCTTGCTGGTCTTGGCCGCGGGCGGGGTGTTCGGCTGGTTCATGTGGGTAACGACGTCCACAGCCTCTGAGGTGGTGGCCGCAAGGGCGGACGTCCAGCGAGGGCAACTCATCACCGCCGAGGATCTGACCACTGTGCGCGTCACCTTGGATCCGTCCTTGCGGACCGTGCCCGGCGCCAACCTCAAGTCGCTGGTTGGCCAGCGAGCTGCGACCGATCTGGCGGCCGGCACGCTGATCTCCCCGCAGCAGGTCAGCGATGGCCTGCTGCCGCCTCAGGGCATGTCGGTGGTCGCGGTGCCCGTCCCGGCAGGGCTGGTGCCCACGGTCCCCATTCATGCCGGCGACACCGTCCGGCTGGTGCAGACGCCGGAGCCTGCCGGCTCGGTGACTGGCAAGCCGCTGACCATCACAGCCGAGGTGGTGGACGTGACCGAGGGTGATCAGGACACGATCGTTAACGTTCTGGTACCCGCGGCGTCTGCGTCCGGGCTCGCCGAGTTGGCCGCGACCGGCCGGGTCGCGCTGGTGCTGGACTCGGCGGCGAGGTGAGTGGCGATGGCGATCATCACTCTGGTGTCGGCATCCGGATCGCCGGGTGTGACCACGACCGCGTTGGGCGTGGCGTTGGAGTGGTCTCGTCCAGTGCTGCTGGTCGAGGCCGACCCGACCGGTGGGTCGGCGCTGTTGACCGGCTACTGGCGGGGACAGCGTGACCATGCCGGGCTGCTGGAGTTGGTGATGGCCGAGCGGCATGGCGTCCTGGCGGACGCGCTTCCCCGGATGGTGATCCCGATCGAGGGCACGGACGTGTCGGTCGTTGCTGGAACGAAGTCGCACGAGCAGGCGCCGGGTCTTTCGCGGCTGTGGGATCCGCTGCTGCTGGTGTTGCAGGAACTGTCGGGTCAGGACGTGATCGTGGATGCCGGCAAGCTCGGCAACGAGTACTCGCCGAAGCCGCTGATCCGGTTCTCTGACGTCACCCTTCTCGTCACCCGTTCCAGCCTTCCAGCGTTGGCCGCGGCCCGCTCGTGGGCGCGGACGCTGGCCGAGGAGATCGTGCCCGGCCACGACGCGAAGATCGTGCTGGTCGGCGAGGGACGCAAGTACCGCGCCGCTGAGATCACGAAGGCACTGGGTCTGCCGGTGCTCGCCTCGATCGAGTGGGACCCGGCCCGGGCCGAGGTCTTCTCCGCCGGCGCCCCGTTCCCACCAGCACGTTTCGGCGGTGAGCAGGTGGCCGAGCGGGCGTTCGAGCAGTCCCGTTACCTGCGCAGTGTGCGTGCCCTGGCCACAGAGTTGGCGAAGTCCGGCGTAGCCGGCAATGAGGTGACGCACAAACGGGAGGGTGCCCGCCATGGCTGATGACAGCGACCGCGAGGACCTGATGGACGTCCCGTACTTCGGCGGCCACGACACCCCGCAAGCCCCGGTGGGCCGCGTCCGCTCGACGTGGAAGTTCCCCGGATCGGAGTCCGAGCCTTCGCCGGCTCCCGTGCAACCGGTGACGTCGCCTCGCGCGTGGACGCCAGATCCGGTGTCGGTGAGTGACCTGGTGTCGATGCACCGGCAGCGGCAGGGTGTCGACTGGTCACTGGTCGCCGAGCTGCGGGTCCAGGTGTCGCAGCGGTTGTCTGATCTGATGAGCGGCGCCTCGTGGGATAAGGCCGAGCAGCAAGCACAAGGTTGGGCGGTCATCCGGCAGCTGTTGGATGAGGACACCGCCGAAGCGCTCGCCGCAGGTCGTGCGGTGCGGTCCACGTCCGATCAGGAGGCCCTGGGACAGGCAGTATTCGACTCGGTCTTCCGTCTCGGTCGCCTCCAGCCGCTGGTCGACGACCCCCAGATCGAGAACATCATGATCACCGGCAGCGACCGGGTCGTGGTGGAGGCCTCGGACGGCACGATGCGCCACGCCGATCCGGTTGCCGACAGCGACGAAGAACTGGCCGATTTCCTCGCTTTCCTGGCCGCCCGGTCGGACAACCCGCGTCCGTTCACCCCGGCAAACCCTTCGCTACACCTCATGCTGGAGGGCGGCGCACGGCTGGCCGCAGCCCTGGACACCGCACGGCTGTCGGTGACGATCCGGCGCCACCGCGTCCGCGAGGTCACCCTGGAGGATCTGGTCGAGTGGGGCTCCCTCTCCCCGGTGCTGGCCGACTTCCTCCGCGCCGCGATCCGGGCCCGCAAGTCGATCGTGGTCTCCGGCGCGCAGGGCGCCGGGAAGACGACCCTGGTCCGGGCATTGTGTGCCGAACTCGACCCGTGGGAGCCGATCGGCACCTTCGAGACCGAGTACGAGTTGTTCCTGCACCTGCTGCCGAACAAGCACCACACCGTGCGCGCTTGGGAGGTTCGCAGCGGCTCGGGCGAACGCGGCGCGGACGGACGCTCGGCCGGGGCCCGGACGATCGAGGATCAGATCATCGACAGTTTCCGGTACAACCTCGGGCGGCAGATCCTGGGCGAGATTCGCGGTCCGGAGGTATGGCAGATGGTGAAGCTGATGGAGTCCGGGTCCGGGTCGATCTCCACCACCCACGCCGCCAACGGTCAGGCGGCGATGCGCAAGCTGATCACCTGCGCGATGGAGGCCGGGCCGCAGGTCTCCCAGGAACTCGCCGCAGCGAAGCTGGCCGACACCATCGACCTGATCGTCCACCTGGCCTGCGACGTCAACCAGGACGCCGACGGGCAACACGCCCGCAAGCGCCGCTACGTGGCAGAAGTCCTCGAAGTCACCCCCGGTGAACGCCCACGAGGATTCGCCACCAACACGATCTTTGCCCCGGCCGCGGGCGAGTGCGCCATCGCCAACACCCGCCCCGACACGCTGTGGGACGACCTGATCGCGGCCGGCTTCAACGCCCTCGGCTTCGAGCGCGAACTGGCCGACAACCGGAGGCCCGCATGAACCCCCAACTCATCGCCTCCGTGCTCGCCGGCACCCTCATCGCCTGCGGTCTCGCGCTCGTCGTTCTCGGGCTCCGACGCCGGCCCGCGCCGCCGCCGCGCCCGGCTCGGCGGCGGGTTCCGGCCTGGGTCGTGAGCATGCCGCGCTGGCAGCGGCTGGCCACTCTGGCCGCGCTCCTGGGCGGTGTCGTGATCGGCACGGCGACCGGCTGGGTGATCCTGATCGTCGCCCTGCCTCTGGCCGTGATGGGCCTGCCGGTGCTGCTGGCTACCTCAGACGCGGCACCCCGGATCGCGAGGATGGAGGCGATCGCGGAATGGACTCGCAACCTGTCCGGCGTCCTCACCGCCGGGCAGGGACTGGAGCAGGCGCTGCAGGCGAGCCTGCGTTCGACTCCGGACGCGATCCGGCCCGAGGTGTCCGAACTGGTCGGACGACTGCGTGCCCGATGGTCGACCGAGACCGCTTTGCGAGCGTTCGCCGACGACCTCGACGACGCCACCGGCGACCTGGTCGTCGCCGCCCTGATCCTCGGCTCCCGCAAACGTGGTGACGGGATTACCCGGGTGCTGACAGGGCTCGCCGAATCGGTGGCCGATGACGTCCGCGTCCGCCGCCAACTCGAAGCTGATCGGGCCAAGCCCCGATCCTCGGCACGCACGACCACCCTGATCTCGGTCGGGGCGCTGGCCGTGTTCAGCCTGTCCGGCCAGTTCCTCGCCCCCTACGGCTCGCCGCTCGGCCAGGCACTCCTTGCGCTGTACCTGTCCGCTTACGTCGGCTGCGCGATCTGGCTGAAGAAGCTGGCGGCCGAGCCGGCCGCGGCCCGGTTCGTCGCCCGCCGAACGGGGCCGACCCGATGAATGCTCTCCAGCTGTGGATCCTCGCCGGGCTCATGGTCTCCGGCGGACTGGTCGCGATCGGCTGGTACTTCGCCCCGGCGCAGCCCGACCTCGCTGACGCCCTCGGCCGCGTCAGCCCGGCCTCCGGCGCCCGGCAGCCGGTTGCCGACACATCTGAGCGTCCCGAGCTGGCCGACCGGCTCGGGCTGTGGGCGATGCGGCACCTGCCTGGCCGCCTGTGGGGCCGGACGCCGCAGCGCGATCTGGCGATCCTGGGCCGCAGCGTCCACCGGTTCTACGGTGAGAAGCTGTTGTTCGCGCTTATCGTCGCCGCTGGCGTCCCGCTGCTGGCCGCGATCTTCGCCATGACGTTCGTCGTTCCCATGGCGGTCACGATCGGGGCGGTCGTGATGGGCGCGCTGTTCGGCTGGCTGGTGCCCAACGGCAACGTCGCCACCGCCGCCGCAGAGGCCCGGCTGGAGTTCAACCGGGCGCTCGGCTCCTATGTCGACCTGGTCGCGCTCGAACGCAGCGCCGGCGGTTCGGCGGCCCGGCAAGCACTGGAGAACGCCGCCGAGATCGGCGATAGCTGGCCGTTCCGCCAGATCCGCGACGAACTGGCCCGCAGCCGCTTCTCCGGCGAACCACCCTGGGACGCGATGAACCACCTCGCCGACGAACTGGGACTGCCCGCGCTGGACGACGTGGCCGACATCATGCGCCTCGCCGGGGCCGAGGGCAGCCAGGTCTATGACACCCTCCGCGCCCGCAGCACCGCACTTCGCTCCGCCTTGCTCGCCGCCGAGCAGACCAAGGCCAACGCCCTGTCCGGACGGATGGCCATCCCGACCACCCTGATGGCGATCGTGTTCTGCGTCATCCTCGTCACCCCCGCCGTCCTCCGGCTCGCCGCCGGCTGACCCGTAACCGCAACTGAAGGGAACACTGACATGCATATCTCTACCGAGAACCTGCTGTGGACCATCGGGATCATCGCCCTGGTAGGCATCGTCATCGGCGTAATGAACGGCTTCATCGGCGGACTGCTCTCCCAGATCACCGGAGGCTGACCGGGATGTCCCGGCGACCAGACGAACGGGGAATGGCTTCGGTGGCGCTCACCATGCTGCTGCCGGTGCTGTTCACCTTCGTGTGGGTCGCCATGGGCGCAGCCATGTACCACTTCGGCGCCACCTCCGCCCAAGCCGCAGCCCAGACAGCCGCCTCGGCGGCCGCCGTCGAAGGCGGCACCTCCAAGGCCTGTGAACAGGCCGCGGCACGCTTCATCGCCAGCCTCGGCGACGCACTCAGCGATGTCACCGTCACATGCCGGCGCACCGCCACCACAGCGTCCGCGACGATCACCGGCGCCACCCTCAGCCTGGTGCCGGGATGGTCACCCACCGTCACCCAGACCGTGGCCGTCGCGGTTGAGAAGGTGTCTTGAATGGCCAGCTCCGGAGGTGGGGAGCGCGGTTCAGCCGCGGTCGAGATCGCGCTGCTCGCCCCACTGTTGGGAACCCTCGTGCTGATCGTGATCTTCGGCGGACGTCTAGCCTTGGCCCGGCAGACCGTCCAGGCCGCAGCCGCCGACGCCGCCCGGGCAGCCTCTATCGCCCGCACCGCAGCCGTCGCTGAACGCTCCGCCACCGAGATCGCCCGCGGCACCCTCGCCAACCAGGGCGTCCACTGCGCCACCACCTCCATCGACGTCGACACCCGCGGGTTCGACGAGCCGGTCGGCACCGCAGCGACGGTAGCGGTGCGGATCGCCTGTGGTGTGGCCACCGCCGACCTGAGCCTGCCGCTGCCCGGAACCATCGAGGTTTCGGCGACCAGCTCGAGCGAGCTCGATGTGTTCAGGGGCCGGCGATGACAACGCGACGACGATATGACGAGCGTGGCTCGGTGCTCACCACCGGCACAGTCCTGCTGGTGACCGTGTTCACCCTCATCCTTGGCATCGCCGTCGACCTGTCCGGCCAGGTCCAGACCAAACGCCAGGCCCACGAAGTCGCCGCCCAGGCAGCCCGCATCGCCGGCCAACACCTCGACGCCGACCGCTTCCTCGACAGCGGCGGCAGGGTACGGCTATCCAGCGCCGCCGCCCGTACCGCCGCCATGGGCTACATCAGCGAGGCCAGCATGACCGGCGAAGTGACCATCAACGGCACCGACGTCACCGTCACCGTCACCGCCCGGTACACCCCCGTCATCCTGCCCATCGTCGGCATCACCACCCTCCCCGTCACCGGGACGGCGACCGCCCGCGCCGTCCGCGCCCTCGGCGGAACCGAGCGGTAGACCAGCCATGACCAGACAGCGCCTGACCGGAGTCCTCGCTCTCCTCGGACTCGGCGCGATCATGGTCGGCCTGCCCTGGCTGCTCATGGCCGCCGCCACCCAGGTCACCGTCCGCTTCAACCTCGCCAGCCCAGGCGGCATCTGGGCCGCACTCACCAACCCCGACGACGGCACCCTGGCGCTGTGGCTGTTCATCATCGTCGGCGCCATCGCCTGGGCCATACTCGCCACCGCCATCTTGGTCGAGATCTTCAGCCGTCTGCGGCACGTCCCGGTACCGCAACTCCGCGGGCTTGCTCTCCCTCAGATGCTCGCCCACGCACTTGTCGCCGCAGCCATCGCCGCCGTCCTGGCCAGTAACAACAGCTTCACCGCACTCCAGGCTGCCGCAGCCCCCGACCCGGTGCCGGTCGACACCGGCGGGGCGGCGCCCGCACGTCCGGCAGCCCCTGCGGCGAACCCGCGACCGGCCGAAGCCAAGCAGCAGGTCTATGTCGTGAAGAAGGGCGACACGCTGTGGGACATCGCCGACGACCAACTCGGCAACCCGCGCGACTACCCGAAGATCTTCAGAGCCTCCCGTCACACCGTCCAGCCCGACGGACGCCACCTGATCGATCCCGACCTCATCTACCCCGGCTGGAAGCTCACTCTCCCCGACGGTAAGCGCGACGAGCCAGGCCCCAGGACGCCCGCGGACGGCAAGACCGACAAGCCAACGGCGACAACAATCCCCTCACCCACTCTGCCTCCGGCCACGCCTGCTCCCACCCCGACGGCCGCCGCCCCGATTGAGGCGTCCGAGGCGGCCGAGCCCACGCTGGACGAGGAACTGGTCGATGAAACGAACGAGGCTGCACCGCTGCCCTGGATGCTGGCCGGCCTGGGCGGTGCCGGCGCTCTGCTGGCCGGTGGCCTGTGGCTCCGGGTGCGGCGTGGACGGGCGGCCCAGTTCCAGTACCGCCGCCCCGGACGCACCATCACCGTCCCTACCGAACCCGGCCTGGCGGCGGTGGAGAAGACCCTGATGCACCAGGGTGACCTCACCTCCGACCTCGTCGAACGCATCACTCAAACCACCCAGCGGCTCGCAGCACGCCTCCACAAGGCCGGCAAGCCGATCCCGCGCCTCCTTCAGATCGATGCCACCTTCGAGCGCCTCACCTTCCACTTCACCGAGGCGATCGATCTCCCCGCGCCCTGGGAACCGGGCGACGCCCCGACGGCCTGGCGCCTATCGGCCGATGCCGACCTCGGCCTCGTTGGGCCCTGGGACGAAGAGCGCGAACCCGTCTGGCCAGCCCTCGTCACCCTCGGACGAGACGACCGCGGGTGGCGCCTGATCAACCTCGAGACCATCGGCGTCATCAACCTCACCGGCGACCGGGTCAACGCCGAAGACCTCGTCCGAGCCTGGCTCGCCGAACTCGCCGTCGTCCCTTGGGCCCGCGACATCGAGATTGCCGGCGCCGACCTCTTCCAGAGCATCGATCCGCTCGTCGCCCGGCACCTCGGCCCGTACCGACCAGCGGACGTTGTCAGCCCCCTACTCGAATATGCGACCGGGCTTCACCAGCGGCTGCCCGAAGGAGCTGACGGGATCGACGCAGCCCGCGCCGCCCAGGCGGGGCCCGATCTCTGGACACCGCGCATCCTGGCGACGGCCCAGGCCACCGAACGGCTCGACGAACTCATCGGCCTCATCCACAGCCGGCCCGGACAGACTGGGGTCACCGTCATCCGGCTGGTCGACCCTGACGTGCCCCGGCTCGGCACGCTGATCAAGGTCACCGAGGCGGGCCGGGTTGTCGTGCCCAGCCTCAGCCTGGACCTGATCGCCAGCGGCATAACAGCCGACGAAGCCGCCGGCTGCGCGGCGGTCATGGGGGCCACCGAAGACCCCACCAGAGATCAGCCAGTGCCCGACCTTCCTGAGCCGAGCGCCGAATGGCAACAGCACGGCGACGCGGCCGGGCACCTCCACGTCGACCTGACCATCCCCCGATCCACCATCCACACCGCCATTCCGGCGACGGCGCTCCTGCCCGACCCGGACGTCGTCTACGAGACCGAAGCCGCCACCACCGCCGAAGACCTCCAGGAACTCTCCCCGCTCGTGCCAGCCAGCAGCACTGTGATCGTGAAGGACTCCGACCCGAACCTCGACCAGGACCTGGCCGACTGGAAGGCCGACTCCATCGACCGGCCCCGAATCTCCGTCCTCGGCCCCGTCCGGCTCCGCCTCGGCCGCAACGGAGCACCAGCCACGGGCCTCAAGCGCGTCCCGTACTACACCGAGATCGTTGCCTACCTCGCCACCCGGCCCCACGGTGCGACCGCAGAGGAACTCGGCGAAGCGCTCGGCATCACCACCGAACGGGTCCGCCGCGACCTCACCATCGTCCGCAGCCGCCTCGGCACTAACCCGCGCACCGGCTGCCCACACTTGCCCGAGGCCTACGACAACCCCGAATCCCGGCTGCGAGGCGTCGGGATCTATCTCGTCGAGGACTTGCTCTGCGACGCCGAACTGTTCCGCAGGCTCCGCATCCGAGGAGAAGCCGCGGGATCGGCCGGCATCGAAGATCTCGCCGCCGCCCTTCAACTCGTCAACGGAATGCCCTATGAGCAGCTCCGCCGCCGCGGCGGCCTGTGGCTCGGCCGCACCCACGACGACCACCACCTCGTCGCCGGCATCATCGACGTCGCCCACATCCTCACCACCAACGCCCTCGCCACCGGCGACCTCAAGAGAGCCCGCGCAGCCACCGAGATCGCCCAAGCCGTAGCGCCCGGCGACCCCACCCCACAACTGGACCTCGCCCGGATCGCCGAACACGAAGGCCGTCCCGACGAAGCCGCAAGGATCGCCCGCGAGATCACCGACTGGAACGACCACAGCGGCTACGGGCCTATCGACCCCAGCGAGCGAACCAACGCGATCCTCGGCGCGCACAAGTGGCTCGACCACAAGGGCCGCGTCGGATAGCTACGCGCCCGGCGCGGAAGGCCCCCAACTCGGCGTTGGAGGGGCGAGACGTCCAGCTACAGGGCTTCTGGATCAGGCGTGTAGCCAGCTGCCTGTAGTTCCTTGAAGAGCTTCGCCTTGGCCTCATCTACCTGCACCTTGAAGGGCAGGTAGATCAATCCGTGGATGTCGCTGGGCTTTTCCACACCCTCTTGTAGCAGGATGGCGACTCGCTTTCGACCCAGATTCGCGAGCACCATCCCAAGCTCGAGGATCACGTTCTGCCGTGCCCTCCCCTGGACAGCGAGGGGATCCGTTTTGATGTGGCCCATGTCATCGGGCGTCAAGAGGACACATGCGTAGCCCACGTCACCCGCCTGGCGAAGATACCGTTCCAGCTTCTCGATGATGGTGTCACCCGCGGCCGGCAGGTTCGCCAAGATGATCGGCTTCAGTCCCATCTTGCGGAGCAGCAGCTCAAGCCCGTCCCGTGCTGCGTCATCGCGACCGTAGACCACAAAGACGTTCTTGTTCGGTCCAGGAGTGGGCTGAATCCCTATGGGCGCTGCGTCGTCGACAACAGGGTCGATGGGCGCCTGCCATGCCTTCAGTTCCGCCTGGAGGGCTGTCTTCTTGCCTTGGACCTGAACGGTGCCGGTGTGAAAGAAGTTGACCACCTCGCCGCTCGTGGCCCGAACCTGGACGCAGTGCTCCTGGTCCTTCACCTCGTATTTCACTCCCCGCTGTGTGAGGAATGCCTCAACCTCGGCCTGATCCACTCCGCCTCCCCCAGCTCTGTCGCCATCGGTGTACTGCGCGGCGTGACTCGATCAGCGCACAGCGTGTCCAACCTTCGCTCAAGCATGCCCTTTGGCAGCTGCGTCGCGCGCCACGCTGCGCGGCGCGTCCTCCCGAGTTGACCTTCCGACGGCATTCGTGGGCCCCACTGCGATGCCCGGAGGGACCTGCAGAGGACAACTGGTCGGAACCGCGGGGGTCATCGCGGACGGGTCGTACCAGACGCTGTTGGGAAAGGGGGGACAGGGGGGACGCAGCTGTGGCTAGGGGTTGCGTGCCCATTATCCACAGGCTGGCGGGCCATCCACAGAAGAAGGGTGACGTTTGCGGCCACACCCTCGTGCTGGCCTTTCTGGTCTCGACAGACCGGGAAGGAGCCGGACATGGCCAGTGGAATTGGACGAGCACTCGGCATCTCCGAGGGGAGCATCACCGAGCTGATCAATGCGAATTGGGATCGCTGGACGTTGGCGGTGCCGGCCCTCACGAGCGTCCCTGATGCCGAGTCGCTGGAGACATGGCTGAGGGAGATGCCCCGCCCGATGGCGGACGCTGTGCTCTGCGGGCTGGCGGAGCTGGCCGCAGAGACTGGCCGCGATGACCGTGACGCCGCGCTCGTCTTGGCGTGGGTGCTGCACCCGGGGGCGGACGCGCTGAGCATCCGGCTGCGCGACCTGGGCCACGACGTCGTACAGCATGTTGCGGCGTTTCTATGGATCGAGATCCGAACCTTCTCGTGGCGGACCAAGTCGCACGTCGCTGCGAACATCCTGCTGCGGGTTCGGCAGCGGGTGCTGATCGAGTACGGCGCTACCAGCCAGCTGGAGAATCACGACCGTGCGCTGGCGCGCACGGCCACGATTCCGCCTCAGTTGCTGCAAGACCTCGGCTCGGGGGTCGTTGTGGACGCGCCTCGTGAACAGCTGGAGGACGTTCTGGCCTGGGCGTGTGAGCAGTGGGTGATCTCGAACCGGGAGCGCCGGCTGCTGTTGGCGCTGGTTGATGCGGCCGGTGCTCATCCCGTCCGTGAGCGTGCGAGCACCGCGTTGTTGAGCCGGCTGGGCACCGAGATGGTCGGCCGGTCCTGGGGCATGAGTGCCCGCGAGGTCCGTCGGTCGGCGAAGGCGTCGATCGAGGCGCTCGCCGCAGCTCTGGGGCATGCGGCGTGAACGTCCGTGGCCACGCAAGGCCCCGTCATCTGCCTGTCTGTGGTGACAGGAAAGGGCAGGCCATGACCGGAGACCCGTTTGATGTGGATCGGCTGTTCGCGACGGTCTCGGACGAATCGCACGCGATCGAGTCGCTCGGTGAGGTGCTAGCCCGGCTGCAGGCCGTCCTCCAAGCGAAGCGACGCCTGCAGCAACTCGACCCGCCGACCCTGCGAGCCGCGATCGCGCTCCGGCACGCACGCCTGGAGCGTGACAAGTGACCGCCGGACTCGCATCGCTCGATGATCTGCGCCGCGCCTACCGGGCCACGCAGACCATCGACCTGGGCCCGGAGCCTGCTTCGACGATCGGATCACCGCCCAGGTGGACGCCGGCAGTCGGGGAGCGGGTGCTGCTGGTCTGCGGGTGCGGTGGAGCGTCGGGTGCCACGACGATCGCGCTGGCGTTGGCGACCGCATCCGGCCGGGCGCGTGTCGTGGAGACCTGTGGCGCGACTGAATCCGGTCTCGGGTACGCGGCTGCCGCCGAGCTGGGCGTTGCCAACCGGGGTTGGTTGCGGGGCAGCCGGGAGTCGGTGGTCGTGGAGCGCCGGGCCGACTCGCTGGGCGCGCCCGACCGTGTGCCGAGCCCAACTGATTCCGACGTGCCGCTCACCGTGGTCGACTCGTCCTGGGACCTTGGCGGAGTGCTCGCCTCGCCGGGCTGGCTCGGCCAGTTGGCTCGGGAGGCCTCGCCGGTCGTGCTCGTGGCGCGGGCGACCGTCCCGGGACTTCGCCGACTGGCGTCCGCCGTCGAGCTGGTCGGCGAACCGCGGACAATCGCGGTGACGGTCGGTCCGAAGCGATGGCCGCGTCCGGTCGAGCAGTCAGCCACGCCGGCCGTCCGCAGCCTGCGCGAAGCCGGACGCGTTGTCACCGTCCCCGAACTCGCGTCCCTCGCGCTCTCTGGGCTCACCCCCGACGCCCTACCGCAGGCCATCCTCCGGCCGGCCCGCACTCTGCTGAATCTCCTGGAAGGACGCTTGCCGTGAACGGCTCGATCAGTCTCGTCATCCCGCTGGAGGTGTGCCCAGTCGCACCTCCCGGTGCCCAGCAGTACGCCGATCAGATCACCGGCTACGTCCTGTGGGGAGTCGGAATCCTGTTTCTCGTCGGCGTGATCATCGCGATCGGCGCAATCATCGCCGGCCGCATCTTCTCGATGCCGCACGCATCCAAGGCCGGCGTGGTCTCGATCTTCGTCGCGATGCTGGCCGGGATCGCCTACATGGTGGTGCCCAGCATCGTGGCCAGCATCCTCGGGACCGGGTGCGTCGGATGAGCACGCGCAACGCAGTCTGGAGCCGGCAACGGCTGGCCTTGGTGCTCGGCATCGGCGCAGTGGTGGCCATCACGATGATCGCCGGGCTAGGCATCGCCCTTGTCCAGGCCTTCACCGCCATCAAGGACGTCCCGGAAATCCCCGCCCAGGCCAACTCCGCAGTCATCGATCGGCGCGACCAGATCGCCGCCGAACCGATGGCCACCGTCCCCCAGGACGCAGGGTTCACCCCTGATCCGGCGCTCACCCCTGCAGCACTCATCGAGATCCCCGTCACTCTGAATGGACGCGGGCCGACGGGGGTCCCGACCGGCTTCCCCCAGACCCCGGAGGGCGCCGTGGCGCAACTGGCCGCCATCGAGCAGACGGTCCTGGAGTCGATGAGCCTCCCGGTCACCCACGAGGTACATGGCGCCTGGACGCTCCCGGGCGCGCCCAGCTACGACGAGTGGGAGATGACCGCCAACGTCCAGGCCTTCCTCCGTTCTGGACACCAGGGCGGACAGTCCAAGGACTCCACCACGGTCGTGACGGCCACCCCCGCGATGGCGATGGTGAAGGGCACGGACGGCCCGGACTGGGTGGTGGCCTGCGTGCTGCTCGACATCCAGGTCTCCATCCGCACCGAGGCGCGCATGGGCTACGGCCACTGCTCACGCATGCAGTGGGCGGAGGCACGCTGGCAGATCGCCCCCGGCGTCGCCCCTGCCAAGGCTCCCTCGGCGTGGCCGGGGTCGGTCGCCGCTGTGGACGCGGGCTGGCTCACCTGGCAGGAGGTCGGCTCGTGATCCCCAACCCCTTCGACATCATCGGCTCCCAGGCAGGACGGATCGTCACCGACGGTTGGATCGCCATGTGGTTGTCGGTGTGGAACGGCGGCCAGTGGCTGCTGCGCCTGATCCTTGGCTGGATGGACGCCTGGCTCACGCCCGACCTCTCCGCGTCCGGCCCCGCCCGGACGATCTACCCGGCCACATTCTGGCTCGCCGGTGCGGTGCTGTTGGTGATGGCCGTCGTCCAGATCGGCATCGCGGCCGGACGACGCGACGGACGCGGCATGGCACGGTCGCTGATCGGCGTGGCCCAGTTTGCGATCATCTGGGGCGGCTGGATCGGCTACAGCGTCGCGATCGTGACCGCCGCGGGCGGGCTGACCCATGCTGCCATGGAGTCGCTGATGGGCGTGACCAGCTGGAAGTCCTGGCAACCGTGGAAGCCGTTCGACCCGGCCGAGATCGCCGACGCCGGGGTCGCCACGGTGCTGGGTCTGATGGGCCTGCTGCTGTGGATCGCCGCCATCGGGCACCTGCTCGTGATCTTGACCCGCGACGCCGCCTTGATGGTGATCGTCGCGACCACTCCGATCGCGGCCGCCGGCCTGGCGAACGAGACCACCCGGGCCTGGTTCTGGAAGGCCTTCCGCTGGTTCCATGCCGCCGCGTTCACCCCCCTGCTGGTCGTCCTGGTCACCGGGGTCGGCATGAAGATGGCCGAGGGCGTCGCGACGGACGGTGCCACCACCTCCGTCCAGGGCTCCATCGGTACCGCGGTGCCGGCGATCGTGCTGATCTGCATCGCCGTGGTCTGCCCGGTCGCTCTGTTCAAGATGCTGGCTTTCGTCGATCCGGGAACCTCCTCGGGCGCAGCCATGCGGGCCGGGTTGACCGCCAGCGGCGGCATCGGCGGGCTCCTGGCCGGCCGCACGTCGGACGCCTCCAACGACAGCGCTTCGAAGGCGTCGAGCCAAGGCCGCTCGGCCGGCGAGGACTCCGCCGATGCAGCCACGACCACCCGGGCCTCCTCGGCGATCCAGGGCGCCATGGCAGTCCTTGGCCCGGCCGGCAAGGCCATGGCCGCCGGCCTCGGCGCGCTGACCACCGTCGGCGCCTACGCCACCACCGTCACCTCCGACCTGGCCAACCAGGAAGGGGTCGGGAACAACTCCTACTACCCCGACTACACCGACCGATCCCGCCGCGACGCCACCCGGGCCAACCGCGAACAGCAAGGACGATCCGGTGACAACAACGACACCACCGAACCCGACAGGCCGCCGACCCCACCACCACCAGCACCGCCCTCCGGCGGACCGGCCCCGGCTCCCGCGTCCGGCCTGTCGGCCTCGGGCGGCTCAAGCGGAGCAGCTGCAGCGGGCTCGTCGGATGCCGCCGTAGCCGCGGCCGCGATTTAGGGAGGAACCGTCATGGCGACCGTGTATGGCGACTACAGCCGCGACCGGATCGGCTGGTTCTTCGGTCTTTCCGGTATGCAGCTCACAATCCTGAGTGTCGGCCTGTTCCCCGTCCTCTGGGCGTTCAACGCCCGGCAGTGGGGGCTGCTGCTGGGCCTGACGGCCGGCTGGGGGCTGCTGTTCATCCTGGTGGTCGTTCCGGTTCGGGGCCGGTCGGCGACCGGCTGGCTGGCCGCGTCCATCGCCCACGCCGTAGGGCTGGTGTTCCGGTGGACGCCATGGCGGTCCCGCGCCTCCCGTGGCCAGGCCGACGACCTCGGCGTGCCGGACCTGCCCGGCGTGCTGCACGGCATCCGCGTCCACGACGGCCCGCCCCAAGGTGCAGCGATGTCGCGGGTTGCGGTCGTCCAGGACAAGGCCAACCGGGTGTGGGCGGTGACCGCGGCGGTAACTCACCCCGGGCTTGCGTTGGCCGATGCCGAGGAGCGCACCCGGCAGGGTCGCGGGCTCACCGACCTGCTGAACGCCTGCGCCCGCACCGAGCTGATCTCGGAGGTGATCTTCGTGGTCCGCAGCGTCCCCGACGACGGGGCCGAGCGCGATCAGTGGCTCGTTCGGCACCTCCGTCCGGATGCGCCGGTGCTGGCCCGGGCGGTGAACGAGCAGCTGGCCCAGGTGCTGTCCCAGGCTGCGGTGCGGACCGAGGCCTTCGTCACGATCGTTGCGCCCGAGGCCCGGCTGGCGAAGGAGGCCAAGGAGTTCGGCCGAGGCATCGAAGCCCGCGCCAGAGCCATGCTCATGCTTGCCGGCGAGGTCGAGACCCACCTCCGGGCCGGCATGCGGATCTCCGAGGTCGAATGGCTCACCTCGCCCAAGCTCGCGGTCGCGGTCCGGACGGGATTCGCCCCCGGCGACCGGGCCGGCATCATCGCCGCGCTCGCCGCCCGCGACGCCGACCCCGGTGTGAACGCGGACGTGCCCTGGGCGCAGGCCGGACCGTCCGGTGCGGACGCGGTCGTGCGGCACTACTCCCACGACGCGTGGAACTCGATCTCGGCCACCGTGAAACTGCCCGCCCGTGGCGCGGTGATCGGGGCGCTCGCCCCGGTGCTGGTGCCCACCGAGCCGGGCGAGCGGCGCGCGCTGATGGTCGCGTTCCCGATCCTCGCCGCCACGGCCGCGGACCGCCAGACGGCGAACTCCGAGTGGGCCGCGGACATGGGCGAGACCCTGCGGGCGAAGGCCGGGGTGAAGACCCGGGCCCGCGAGCAGCAGGCGGTCGCCCGCACCCGCGGGCTGGACTCCAAGCTCGCGTCCGGCCACGCCCTCGTCCGCCCCTACGCCGTCGCTACCGTCACGGTGCCCAAGACCGCCCGCATCGCCGAATACGGACGCCGGCTCGACGCCGCCGTCCGTCGGGCCGGGTTCGCACCTTTGCGGCTCGACCTCGCCCAGGACGCCGGCTTCGCCGCTTCCACCATCCCCCTGGGGCTCTCGCTCACCCGCAAGGTCGAAGGGGCCTGACCATGGCTACCCGATCGGACGGGAGAACGGGCCAGTTGGCCGTGAGAACTGACCGTTCGGCCATTGACGCCGGCCGACGGTCAAGGAAGACCGCCCGGATGGGCAGGGGAGTGGACCGGCTGCTCGCCGACTTCGGTCACGAGCTGCCTTCCATCCCCCAACCGCCGGCCAAGGAACGCGACCCGCGCCTGTTCGCGCCGATGTCCCGCCGCGGGGAACGCCGCCCGCTCCGGGGGTGGTCGCCGGCGTCGGCACCGGTGTCGGTGTGGCGGATGGCCGCCGACCAGGCACCGGTGTTGTGGCCGCTCGTGTCCGCGCCGGGCCTGCCGCCGCGCGGCGCCCAGATGGGCATCGACCACTTCTCCGGCGCGTCGATGTACGCCGACCCGAACGGCTGGGTGCTCGACCCCGCCATCCCGGTGTCCAACCCGAACATCTTCATGTTCGGCAAGCCCGGCCAGGGCAAGTCGGCAACGGTCAAGGCGTTCTGCCTGCGGATGATGGGGTTCGGCTATCGGACCTTGGTCGTCGGAGACCCCAAGGACGAGTACGAACCCCTGTGCCGCGCCCTCGGCGTCGCCCCGATCGCGATCGGCCAAGGTCTGGACGCTCGCATCAACCCGCTCGCCTTCGGACCCCTCGGTGCGAACTGGGACCGGCTCGGCCGCGACGAAGCCCAACGCCGGGCCGGGATCGTGTTCTCCCGCTGGCTAACCCTGATCCGCGGACTGGTCGGCTCACAGAAGGTCGGCGACCGTCCCGTCCCGTTCGGGCCCAGCGAGGAGAAGGTCGTCGACACCGCACTCAAAGCCCTCACCGGGCATGCCGCCGGCAACAGCGTCCTGACCGAAACCACCATCCCGCACCTGTGGCGCGCGCTCGACGAACCCACCGCCGAGCTGATCGAGGCATGCCACTACGCCTCGCGGCAGCACTTCCTGGACGAGACCAGGCTGCTCCGCGACGCGCTCGGCATCCTCGTCCACGGTACCCTCCGCGGTCTGTTCGACGACTACACGACGATCGACCTCGACTGGGCGGCGCCCATCCAGTCACTGTCGCTGTCCCGGCTCGAAGGACTCGGCGACGAAGCCGTCGGCATGGCGCTGTTGTGCCTGAACAGCTGGGGACGGGCCATGCGCGAGACCGCCGAACCCGGCGACATGCGAATCGTGGTCCGCGACGAATCGTGGAAGCAGCTCCGCCTCGGGCTGGAGGCGGTCAAGTCGTTCGACGCCGACCTGCGGCTGTCCCGGCGGGACGGCGACATCCAGTTCGCGATCGCCCACAAGCCGTCCGACCTGCTCACTGCCGGCGACGCCGGCTCGCAGGCCTCGGCGATCGCCAAGGACATGCTGCACCTGGCCGACACCAAGATCCTGCTAGGCCAGGACCAGGCCGTCGCCGACGAACTGGAACATCTGCTCGGCCTTGGCCCGATCGCCACCGAAATCGTCACCGACTGGGCCCGCCAGGCACCCGGACGCGCCCTCTGGGTCGTAGGCGAACTGATGGCGAAAGTCGCGACTTGGCTCCACCCCGCTGAGGCTGCACTTGCCTGGACAAACGCCAAACTCGAAGGGGCTCTGCCGTGAAGCCCCTGGTGCTGGCCCTCGTCCCAGTGCTCGCCTTCCTGCTCGGCGTCCCGATCCTCGTCATCACGATGGGAGCGATCGTCGTCACCCCCGCGGTGGCCGAGCAGGTCCGCATCGACCCGTGCAGCGCCTACCCCGACCAGACCAACACCGCCGCCGCCGGCGCCGAAGAGGGCGGCGTCGGGTTCAAACTCCCGAAGTGGAGCAGCCCCCGCCACCAGTCGCTGAGCAGCCCCGCCCAGAGCATCCCCGGCCGGATCAAGGCTCTCTACGTCGCGGCCGCGGAGCGCTACAGGATTCCCTGGGAACTGCTCGCCGGAATCGGCATGGCTGAAACCCGGCACGGCCGCAACCACGCGACCTCGTCAGCAGGCGCCCAGGGACTCATGCAGTTCATGCCGCGCACCTTCGCCGCCTACGGCGTCGACGGCAACCGTGACGGCCGGCGCAACATCCACAACGACGCCGACAGCATCTACTCCGCAGGGAACTACCTCACCAAGTCCGGCGTCACCAACGGTCAGAAGGGCGTCATCCGGGCGCTCTGGGCGTACAACCACTCGGTCAGCTACCGCAACGACGTCCTGTACTACGCGTGGGCCTACGCCGGAGGCGGGGACGTCGTCGTGGTCGGCGAGCAGGAGGACTGCGGCGATTGGGCCGGCGACGGAGACCCCACCCTTCCTCCGCTGACGTCCGAGCGGGTCGCGGCCATGTTCGCCTGGGCACGCCAGCAACGCGGCGAGCCGTACGTGTTCGGCGCCAACGGACCGGGCAGCTGGGACTGCTCCAGCTTCATTCGCGGCATGTTCAGATCCATCGGCATCGGGCTGCCCCGGACGTCGGAATCCCAGCGGCAATGGGCCCGCAAGAACGGCTACCGCGTCAAACCCTCCGATGCCCGTCCCGGTGACCTCGTGTTCACCAACACCTGGCGCGGACCCAACCGGGTCGGGCACGTCATGGTCGTCTACGACCCCGCCAGCCACCGCAGCATCGAAGCCCGCGGACGGGGCGTCGGCATCTACCACTACACCGACTTCGCCAACCACAACATCTACGAGGTCTGGCGCGTCGGCAACCTCAGTGACTGACCGGAGAAGCCCATGCAGACCGAACGACGACAGAACCCCTACCCGCTCACCTGGGAGATCCCAGCCGCCATCTTCGTCACGGGCGCACTGCTCCTCGTGCTCGGTGTTCACCTCGGACGCGGGATCGCCAACTGGACCGCCGGGGCCGGCTGGCACTGGCCCAGTCCGGCCGGCCTTTTCAGTACCGTGCCCGCCGTCCTCGCCGGCGACGCCTCAATCGGACTCGCCTCCCCGATACCGGACGCCGCCGCGCCGAGCCAGGTGCTCGGCTGGGTGCTCGCTGTCGAGGCCATCATCCTGATCGGCGCGATCACCCTCACGCTGGTCGGGCTGCGCCGATGGGGTCCCGGACGGCTCAAGGGCATGGCCACCGCCGCCGAGGCCGAAGCTGCGCTCGGGATCTCACGCCTGCGACGCGTCCGCGCCATCATCCGCCCGGACCTACACCCCGCGCATGCCCAGCCGCCGAGCACTTCCGTCCGAATCCACCAGGAGACCGATCATGACTGACACCCCTAATCCTCCGCGCGTGCGGATCACGAACCCCGACGAGTTCGCGCAGATCGTCCCGTACCTGGTCGGCTTCACCCCCGAAGAATCCCTGGTGATCGCCGTCGTCGACCAAGGCGCCGTAGCAGTCACTGCGCGCGTCGACATCGCCGACGTCCAGCCTGCCGACCAGGCCGAGTTCCTGCTCGACCGCATGTGGGCCAGGTTCCCCGAGGGAGAGGCGTACATGCTCGCCTACACCGCCGACCCGCAGGCCGGATGGAGTCTGCTGGAGCGCTGCGCCGACTACCTTCCAGCCGGCGCCGCCCAGCAGACGATGGTCGTCGACGGCGACACCTGGTACCTGTCCGACGGGACGAGCGGGGCCGCCGACCGCTTCGGGACCCTCGCCGCAGAGGCCAGCTTCTACGGCCTGCAACGCTTGCCCAGCCGATCGGAACTGGTAGCCAGCTTCGCCAGCCCGGCTGATAGCCCCGAGCTGGCCACCCGGGTCGAGGCCGCCCTCGACCAGCTGCCCCAGCCAGGAGACGCCGACGGAGTCGTCGCACGCATGGGCGAACTGGTGCGACGCAGCCTGCCGCCGGACGGGGAGCGGTCGTCATCGGCCCGGGTGCAGGGGGACGACGCCGCGCAGCTGGCCGTCCTCGCGCAACACGGCAAGGCTCGCGAGGTGGCACTGCTGTCAATGACCCGCGACAACGCCCGCGAACACCTTGCTCTGTGGCGATCCGTGGTCAACAGCGTCCCGGAGTACGGCGCGGAGGCGCCGCTGTTCCTTGCCGGCATGGCGGCCTGGGTCGCCGGCGAGGGCGCCGCTGCGAGCGTCGCACTCGAACGAGCCGAGCAAGTCGGAGAAGGCAGGCTGTATCCACCCGCCCGGCTGCTGAGCGAGTTGATCGACCAGGTCGTGCCGCCCACCGCTTGGGAGGAACTGCGCGCCGACGGATTGGCGAACGCCGACCCACGCGTCCGCCGCGCCGTGACCGGTGCCCACAACCCAGCCGTGTGGGAATCCGTCCCGCAGCATCCGCTCCAGCACCCGCACCAGCCGCCTGACATCGCGCCGCCTGCGCCCCGCATCGCCATCTGAGGAGGGACGCCATGACCCGCAAGTTTGACCCTGCCGACGTGGGCTGGCGCATCGGGAAGGCCCACGAGCCCCGCGGCGGTGACCTGTGGTGCCCGTGGGACCGCACGACCGGCGTCATCGGTCCGCAGGGCTCCGGCAAGACCCTGGACCTGCTCACACCCGCCCTGCTCGGTGCGCCCGGCGCTGCACTGGTCACCCTCACCAAGGTTGAAGACCTGCTGCTCACCATCGAAGCCCGCTCCGCCGGTGGACGTCCCTGCGCCGTGCTCGACCCGTTCGGGCTTGCCGAAGGACTGCCCGAGCTGGTGTGGGACCCGGTCCGTGGTTGCGAGGACCCGATCACCGCCGAACGGCGCGCGAAGGCCTTCGGCGCCGGGATCGTCCGGACGATCTCCGGCAACTCTGAAGGCGCCGCGTCCCGGTTCTACGTGGCCGAGGCCGCCAAGGTGCTGCAGTGCTACCTGCACGCCGCCGCCCTCACCGGCCAGAACCTCGACGCCGTCCTGCGCTGGGCAGCCAACCCGACCGCCACCAACGAACCCGCCGAGATCCTCCTCGACCAGGACCGTGCCGCGCCCTTCTGGCACGGCCTGCTGCAGGGCGCCGTCACCGGCGACGAACGCACGGTGGCGAACATGGTGGTCACCCTGCAACAGACCCTGGCCCTGTTCTTCCAACCCGGCATCCGCCGCCGCTGCGTCCCCGGCCCCGGACGCCCCGCCACCGACATAGCCGACATCATCGCCCGGGGCGGAACGCTGTACCTGCTCGGACGCGAAGACCCCTACGCATCCGCGTCCCCGCTGATGACCGCGCTCGCCGAACACATCCTCGACACCGCGCTCGGGCTCGCCAACCACAGTCCGTGGGGCAAGCTGTGCCCACCCCTGCTCGCCTGCCTCGACGAGTTGCCGTCCACCGCACCACTGCCGACCCTGCGCACCCGGATGGCCAACGAAAGGGCTCTGGGCATCTCGTTCATCTACGCCGCCCAGACTTGGCGGCAACTGGCAGCGATCTTCGGCGACACCGAGGCCCGCGCTCTCTACGGGCTCACCAACGTCGTCGTCGTTTTCGGCGGTGGCAAGGACGTCGGCTTCAACAAGGAGATCTCCGACCTCGTCGGCACCACCCGCGTGGCCCGCACCACCTGGCAGTTCGGGCGCAGCGGAGGCCGCTCCGCCTCCGGCGACGACATGCTGATCATCCGGCCGGAGGAGGTGCGCCAACTCCCCGAACGGCAGGCGCTCGTGATCGCCGAGAACACCAAGCCGATCATTGCCAGACTCACCCGCTCCATCGACGGCAAGACCGGACGCCACCTGCTCGCCCAGCAGCGGACGGCCCGCCGCCGACTCGTCGACGCGCAGGCTCTCAAGCCCGCTGGAGATGCACCATGACCGACCGACCACTCGCCCTGCCGTTCCCCCTGCCGGACGGACCCGAACTCAGCGCCGCGTACAAGGACCTGTACCTTGCCGCGGAAGGCGACGACGAAACCAAGGAGCGGATCGGCGACCCCGCGCTTCTGCCCCGCCCCTGGGACCCACCCACCTGCCGCAAGCGGCAACTCCGCCAAGAACTGTGGGAGTGGCTCGATGACGTCGTCACCTGGTTCAACACCGAGTACGTGTGGGACCCAACCGCCGGCATGATCCCGCCCTGCTGGCCCCAACACCCCCACCTGGTCCATGAGATCGCCGTGCTTGCCGACCAACGCCGCCGCGCCGGTATCGACACGAGCAGTAACGGCCTCGAGGAGTGGCACCGCTATGCCGTCCCCGCCTTCCTCGATCGACTGAAGGAGCGCACAGGCCACCACTGTGACGAGCACCACCAGTCCTGGCCCGCCAGGAGCCGCTACGCGCGGCACATCTCGGAATCGGCAGCCACGGAGCGTCGCCAGGTGCTCCACCCCGATGGCGGAGCCGCCCGCCAAGACCCCCACGCCCGCCAGAGGCAGTGGCGGCTGGAGGACGAATCGGGCAACACCATCGACCCTGCGACCGGCGAGATAGCCTGACTTGGTCAAGTCATTGTCCACAGGGTTCCCGGTCATCCACAGGCTGTCGTCAACCCGCCGTTGGTCGTCGAGTCCATGGCTACGCTCGCATCATGAGCTTCAACCAGGAACGGTTCGTCTCGCTGGTCCGCGAGCTGTTCGAGCAGCCCTTTGAGCAGGTCGTGAACAACGACCTCCCGCTCGAGGAGCCCGTGGACGTGAACTGGACAGACGACAGCGGGGCGGCCTACCGGCTTCGTCTGTACGTGCAGGCCGGTTCGGTGCTCGCTGTCAGCCAGACCGCCCCCGCGGTTGGGCTTCCGTGGGAGCACGAGAAGCGAGTTCTCGTGCTCGGCGACTATGCGGTGCGGATCGCCAGCGAACTCGACGCAGTCATTGCATCGGCGCGCGAGCAGTGAGGAGCAGCGATGCCGACAGCCCGTGAACGAGGACGCCTACGCCACCTTGCGGTAGTCGGTGAGGGTGTGCCCGTGTGCCTCGACTCCTCCCAAGAGAACATGGTCGTAGCGTTGGCGCTCAACGCGCACCACATCCTCGGCGGTGCGTGGAACGGATGGGCAAAGCCCGTCGCTACTGCGGACGACTTCGCTGACTTCATCGCGCGCTGGAGTATCAACGATCCGCACGGCACGTGGGGTGAAGCACGCGAGACGCCGGACGGCCTGCGGTACGAAGACACGGAGGGAAGCGATCCAGAGACGTTCCCGAAGATCGCGGTCTCCGAGGATGGTCGAGCGCTCTACGACCTCACAGGCTGGGTGTGGGTTCCCATCCAGCAGTGATCGGAGGTGAACCGCGGTATGAAGAGTCCGATGCCGAGCTTGTCAATTGCCGGCTCCGGCTGCGGAGGCGAGTGCCTCGACGGCGCGTCCCATCGCATCGTCAACAGCCACGTGCTCCCAGATCCGAAGGACGAGCCAGTCGTGGCTCCTGAGGAGGCGTTCGTTGCGTGCGTCTCTCTCCTGGGTCCGCTGGAGCTTGGGCAACCAGTACCAGTCGTTGACCTTGGGCGCCCTGCCGTGTTCGGGGCAGGCATGCCAGAAGCAGCCGTCCACAAAGATCGCAACGCGCTGCTTTGTGAAGACGATGTCCGGGCGGATTGTGACCCCATCGATCTTGACAGGAAGATCCCTCCGGAAGCGGTACCCAGCACGGTGCAGCGCCGATGCCAGGGCGACCTCAGGCTTCGTGTTTCGCCTGCGTATGGCGCGCATGTTGGCGCTGCGGCCCTCGCTGGCGGGCGCCGGGTGCAGTCCGCTGCTGTGCGCCCTACGGCGCCGCTCGTCGTCCTGGCCGGAACTGCTCAAGCCTCCACCCTTCTCGGCGCGCCTTCCCCTATCCTAGGCCGGTACTGTGGCAGCATGCTGTCGAACAGATGTTCGATAGCCGGGACTCAGGGGTAACGATGGATGAGCTAACGTGCGTTGAGATTTGCGCGGGCGCCGGCGGCCAGTCAGTCGGCCTCGAAAAGGCGGGATTTCATCACCTCGTTGCTCTCGAGATCGATCCTGATGCATGCGAGACCCTTCGGCTCAACCGCCCCGACTGGCATGTCGTCGAGATGGATGTGCACCACTACGACGGCCTTCCGCTTCGCGGCCAGGTGGACCTCGTTGCTGGCGGCGTGCCCTGCCCTCCTTTCTCCATCGCTGGCAAGCAACTGGGTGCAGATGACGAGCGAGATCTCTTCCCGCAGGCCCTCCGGCTGGTCGAGGAAATCGAGCCTGATGCGGTCATGCTCGAGAACGTCCGGGGCCTTGCGACCGCACGTTTCGCCGGATACCGGCAACAAATCCGAGATCGGCTCGAAGAACTGGGCTACAAGACCGAGTGGCAGGTTCTGAACTCCAGCGAGTATGGCGTTCCGCAGCTCCGCCCCCGGTTCATCCTCGTCGCGCTGCGCCCGGAAGCACACAAGCACTTCGAATGGCCGTCGCCCCAAGGCACTCCGCCAACGGTGGGCGAGGTCCTAGGCGACGCGATGGCAGCTGACGGCTGGCCCGGTGCTGCAGCGTGGACGGCAAAGGCGGATGGCATCGCGCCAACGCTCGTCGGGGGCTCGCGGAAGCATGGCGGGCCGGACCTCGGCCCGACTCGCGCACGAGAGGGGTGGGCGAGGCTCGGAGTCAACGGAAAGGGTCTGGCGGACGAGGCGCCATCGGCACACGATCCGGTCGACTTGGAACCCAAGCTGACGGTGCCCATGGCGGCCGCCATTCAGGGGTTTGACCCCGACTGGAAGTTCTTCGGGCGGAAGACGGCCAGCTACCGGCAGGTCGGGAACGCGTTCCCGCCACCTGTGGCTGAGGCCGTCGGGAAGCAGATCAAAGCGGCGCTGGCGGCTGCCCGCGCAGAGTCTGCTACGTCTGCTGCTCACCTTCGTCTGGTTGGGTGAGCTTCGTCTTCGCCTGGCGGCGCCGCTTCTCCTCAGTCACAATCGCGGCACGGATGTTCTCCGGCCATGGCGCGGACATGGTGAGGCGGTAGTAAGTCCAGACCCGGGCACCCTCGTCGTAACGCTTCTGGAACTCGTAGTCCCAGCCGAGGAACCGTAGGTCCCGGAGCCTGCGCTGCCAGTCCTCCTGGTACTCCTTGGCGCTGGCGACGACAGCCAAAAGGTCGGTGCGCACCCAGTCTCCGTCGAAGGCCCTAAGGAGTTCGCCGATCCGCTTCTGGGGCTCGTCATAGTTGATCGCGAGTCGGATCTTGTCGGCATATGGGTCATAGGTCTGGAAGTAGTCGCGTTTGCCCGCGTTGCACTCCTCGCAAAGCGGCTGGAGGTTCTCGGGTTCGTTCGAGCCACCCCATGCTTGCGGGACCTTGTGGTCGACGACGAGCTTCACGCCATCGCTGAGTGGGGTCTTGCCACACATCGCGCACCGCCCTGGCGCGAGTACCTGGGCGCGCCGTCGCTGACTGATGCCCTCGCTCAGGTCCACCGCAACCCCGGGGGCCCAGCCCTTCAGGTGATACCGGAAATCAGCCCGGACGCGGACTGCTTCGACCTCGAAGTAGCGCCGAAGTTCACGCAGTCGACGGTCTGTCTGCGAGTGGTCCTCGCCGAAGACATCAGCGGCGAAGGCCCGCAGCTCGACCATGGTTGGCGGGTTGGTGCGCCTTCGGTAGAGCAGCCCGTAGAGCAACCGCTGCATCTCGGAACCGACCAATGAGGCGAGTTCCTCGCTCTCCGGTTCGGGAAGGTCGCCGTGTACCGAGTGCGGGCCGGGGCCGTCGTTCATGGGGACCTCCTTGCACGGCGAGTCTCGGGGAGCATCGGTGCTGGAGCCGTAACCGGTTCGCCTGGGTCTGCGCGCCGCCACACCTGCCCATCCAGTGCAACCGTATCGACTTCTCCGGCCCGGGCAGGCACAACACGGAGGCTTACGATCTCACCCGGCTCGGGAACCGCGGCGCCCAGACTGCGGGCAACTGACCGGTGAGCCTCGTAGTCGCCGCCTGGGATGATGTACCCCTCCGAAGCGAGCAGGCTTCGGGCTCCGCCGTTGTAGCGGACGCGCTTCATGTAGTCGTCCTGCTGAGCGACCGTCGCGATCGTGTTGCGGCCGATCCGGCGGTTGGTGACCACCCTGCAGAGCTCATTGATGCGAGCTTGGCCGGTTGTCGGCGCCATGATCCGGTCCACTTCGGTTTGTGGGAGTGAGAGCAGCACGTTGGGTGCCAGTGGGGCGTGGTGGGAGATCCACTGAATGTCGGCCCGGCCGCTCCGGCTGAGTTGCGTCTTCTGGTCGCGATTGGAACTGAGCCTGAGGTTGGCGGGGTCAGCCCGGACGATGCCGACGCTCCACCAGCCCTCGGCGTCGTTCGCATGGGTCACGAGGAGGAGCCGCCCAAGGGCTTCGGGCGGGATCATCCATCCTCCATCGGATTGCGAGTACTTGCAGTCGATCTCCTCGCCGTCGATCCGGTAGTCGAGAACCTGGCCGTCCGTGATGATGTCGGCGAGCTCACGGCGCAGGTTGATCTCCAGTAGAGTCCCGAAATGGGTCTTCTCGGTCTTGTAGAGCTGGTCCCAGCGGAACCGGCCGGTGTGAACGCCGTCGTATAGCTGGTCGAACGTTGCGCGAAAGACCTCAGCGACGCGCACTCCCGACGGATCGGCCCGCTTCCAGGCTTGGAGCACGCGATCCAAGGCGTCATCGCCAGCCGTCAGGCCGTCGGAGCTGAAGAGGTCGCCGCCCATGGCTGGACTCTACTGACTGGACTCGGAGGCTGGGCGTCCAGTCGGAAGCGGGAGTGGCGATCTCCGCGATCGACGACACCTGGCAGGATGATGCCATGCCTGAGGAGAGGGTGCCCTTCGCGGAGCTTGCGACCGCGGATCTCGTGCTCGACCGCGTCTACGAGGGCGGCAAACTAGGGCATGCCAGGCGACGACGCGATCGGCAAGCTGCTGCCTGTCGGCAATCAGGGCGGATTCAGGTTCAAAGGCAGCGTTACCCAGGGGACCGTGAGAATCGTGGTGCTTTACACGTCTGGCGCCGAGGTCGACTGGCCGGATCGGATCGAACCGACGACCGGCGACTTCACCTACTACGGCGACAACCGAAGGCCCGGCAAGGATCTTCACCAGACACCTCGTGGCGGCAACGAGCTGCTGCGCAGGATCTTCGCTGCATCGCGTGCTGGCGCTGTTGAGCGGCGGTCGGTTCCGCCGGTGCTCCTGTTTGAACGGGTAAGTGGCCGTGACGTCCGCTTCCGCGGTCTGCTCGCGCGCGGCTCAGACCGACTGAACGGTGACGAGGAACTGGTCGCCATCTGGCGCACCACACGTGACCTCCGCTTCCAGAACTACCGGTCGCACTTCACCGTCTTGAAGACGCCCCAGGTAACACGGGTCTGGCTCGAGCAGATTCTCGCCGGCGACCCGCTCGGCTACGCCTGTCCGCCCGAGTGGCGCCGATGGGTGAGGAGCCGCATCTACCAGGCCCTGGTCGCGCCCCGGAACACCATAATCCGGGCCAAGGAGGAACAGCTTCCCAAGCCCGAGGACATGGACCTCGTGCGCGCGGTTCACAAGCACTTCGCGGCGGATTCCGTCGGGTTCGAGAGCTTCGCCGCCGAGATGTGGGTGCAGTCCGATCCTCACGTCGCCTCGATCGAGGTGACCCGTCCCAGCAAGGACGGTGGGCGAGACGCGGTTGGTGAGTACCGGCTCGGCCCGGAGGAGGACCCGGTTCGCTTGCAGTTCGCCTTGGAGGCCAAGTGCTATGACCCGGACGGCGGTGGCGTCGGCATGAAGCAGGTCATGCGGCTGATCTCGGGTATTCGGCACAGGCAGTTCGGCGTGTTCGTAACGACAGCCTTCATCCACAAGCAGGCATACGAGGAGGTACGTGAGGATGAGCACCCAGTGGTCTTTCTGGCGGGCCGCGACATCGCGAAACTTCTCAGGCGGATGGGTCTGACCGACGCCCAGACGGTGAGCGAATACCTGATCGAGAAGTTTCCGGTTAGCGAGTCCAATGGCCACGCACCGGTCGATATCGCCGTGCCGGACTCTGCGCTGGTGGTTGAGGTGCCGGAGGACCTAGAGGTAGAGGCTCCAGGCCGCACGAATGGAGAACCGATCGCGGCCCAGTCTAGGGGCGCTGATTCTCATGCCCGGCACACCGGCGCTTGAGCCGCGTCCTGAGGCGAAGCGCCCAGACAACCGTGGAGGCGCTTCGATTGTGCCGTAGCCGCCCGTTTGCAGGAGCCGGTCGCGTCGTTCAGCGACGGGAGTCCTAAGTCCTGGAACTGCAGTGCGCTGGTGCGGATCCACCGCCAGCGTGCCTTCAGATCCTCCGACTCCGGTGCGAAATGGCCGAGCCGGACGAGCCTGACGTGTCGGCCGCGGGCTTCCTCCTGGAAGATCGCCGAAGGAACCTTGGTCACCCATTCCTCTCGTTCTGCATGTCTCACGAGTATTGCGGTTAGCCCGTTTGACGAGGCTTCAGTGTCCACGACCTCGCCTTCAAGTCCGTCTGGCTCGTCCCACGCCGCCGCTGCTCTCCAGTGAGGTTCACACCGGAATCGGCGATCGCAAAACCGGCAGACCTCGTGATCTGGGAAGGTGGCGTCGCGGTCACGCGCTCGTGCGTCAGCGACCAAGCCCAAAGCTGACTTGACCGACTCTTCGGTGACAGGAGCCGGGCGCAGACCGCGCTCCAGGCTGAAGACGTCGGTGCGATCCGGGAACATCCCGTGGTTCACAAGCACAAGGTGGGCGTAGATGTTGAGCTGAAAGGTGATCGATTCAGGAATGGAACCGGGACCAAGATGCTCGGTCTTGAGATCTAGCAGGATCGGCCTGTCCCCCAAGAGCAACAGGTCGGGAATCCCCCAGAGCTTTAGCTCTCGATCGTAGAGCTCGTTTTCGGAGATCACTTGGCTGACCGTCCGTGAGCTGACCACATCCGCCAGCTTTCGAGCTTTGACGCGTAGGCGGCTACGAGTCTCTTGCCAATCGCGCGGTGCAGGGTAGCCAGAGTCGGTAACGCAGGAGTCGGCGATTGTGACGAGTCGCGCGCCGGGGTCAGCTTCCCTGTAAGACTCGTCTTTGATCCAGGACTCGACCGCGCGATGGACGAGCGTTCCCCGGTTAGGGCGCCCATGCTCAGTCGGCGCCCGCGGAGTAATACTCACGCTAGGGGGCGCCGATGCCGGGCATCGAATCATGCGCCACGAGCTCGTCGCGGACAACCACCCACTGTCCTGCTCTGGTGATGCGCTCACGGTTCTTGGATCTGGTCGCCCAGAGCGAAGATTCGTCCGGGATCCTTGTCGAGTGTGATGTCGTCCGCGAAGAGCACAGCGCGGAAGTCAGGACAGGCGTCCTCCGCCTCGGCTTGAATGTCAGCAAGCCGAACCGGCATCAGGTCACTCTCGCAGGCTTCCAGCGCGTGCCGAACGATCAGAATGTAGTCACCGCTGAGATCCTCAAATCGAACTGCACCCGAAACGCCCTGAATTGGTTCGGCCTGGTACCCCGCGGCCCAATTAGCGAGAGCGGCGTTCAGTCTTGCCGTGTCCACATCAAGGTGTCCCGTACGCAATACCGAGAGCAGGTCGCCCGCGAGCCGCCAATCCAAGAGCGCATGGTGTGACATGTTTCCGTAGTCGCGAAGGCACCGGTAACACGACGAGTTGCATGTCGAGGCATGCTCGTCGTCCGAAAGATGGACTAGGTAAGACTCGATTTCGTCGAGAAGTTCGGGAAGCACATTCGGTGAGCCGAGATACGTCGAGAATCCGGCGCCGTTCTCAAGTGTGTCCGCGATGAACGCGTGCACTACTGGGTCGGTGACATCGTCATCGGCGGCACCTGAGAAGATCCCGGCGTTCAGCTCAAGTGGCTCGATGTCTAGCTTCGACGCGGCAACCTTGCGTAGCAGGAAGGCGAGCGAATACCACGCAGCCCGCCGACCGGCAACCACATCCACGGCGCCGCCCGATTGAGTCATCGCGGCAAGGTTCAGCCGGAGGCCTTGGTCGCTGATCGTCCCGCGCTTCGCTCCGAGGAACAGAAAGTCGGTTGGCTGGACCGAGCCGAGCGCGGTACGGAACTCGTTGCCATAGGGCTCGCCTTCCCTCAATCCCAGTCCCTGGCCGATGGCATCGACCGCGAGGTAGCCGCCCCAGCGGTCACTTGTAGTGGCAGATCTGAAGCCAAAGAGCTTGCTTCCATTGTCGTTGATGACGAATCGGCGAGCTGGGCCCGAGTGAGCAACCGCGGCCACGAGAGGCAACCGACTCAGCTGGGTCATGTCTGCCTGGGCGCGAGCGGCCATCGCCCGGGGCGCCCAAGAGAAGTTCCCGTCGAAGTCCCGCGGGAAGGATGCCCTGAAGCCAAGAGGCTCGCGGACAGGCGTCTTGGCGAACCCGTCGGGGCCGCTGCCGCATCGTGGGCAGATCTGGGCATCCCCGAGGTCATCCTCCGACAGGAAAGAGCAAGCTCGGCAGAGCCAGATCTGGGTTTCGGTGCCGAGGGGATCAGCTACCTTCTTCGGAGCTGGCCCGATCGGTTCGAAGGCGGCAACGCCGATGGAGGTGTACACACTGCCGTCCCGGACGAGCTCGCTCATTGGGGAGAAGGCGCTGACGGCCACGGCGAGATCTCGGTCGATGACGTTCTTCGGTGGCCATGGGTAACTCTTTGCCGGTCGCGTGAGGTAGAGATACCGCACGCCGGTGGGGAAGCCGAACATCGGCAGGATCCCGCGTTCCGCCAGGCGCTGGCTGAGCTCGGCATGCCCGCCATTCGCCGAGCCGATCGCACGGTCGATGTCAGCGGGCAGATTTCGGATGCAGGTCTCGGCAAGCGCGTGCGCCTGACTAGCGAGCGGCGTGTTGGCGGTGAGCGCTGTAGCGGCCGCCTTCACAGCCCGCGGGTTGAGCCGGAGCCAGTGCTCCAGCCGTGGCTTGACATTGGGCCATTCGGAGACTGGACCGAATGCTCCATGGACATTGGTGGTGAGGTCGAAATCATCATCGTCGCCAAGCGCCTGCGCGATCTCAGGCATTGCCAGCCGGAGTACCTCCGAGCGGAGCGTGCGCGCGAGGATCTCCTCCCTGCCCATCGCCAGGTAGGGCTTGGGCGTCGGATCGTTGGTAATCCGGGTTGGCTGGTCGAAGTAATACTCGTCGTGACTCCGGCCACGGCAGATCGTGAGAGCCACGGCAACAGGGGTGCCGCGTCGGCCTGCTCGACCGACACGCTGCTGGTAGTTGAACCTGGTCGGCGGCATGTTCCCCAGCACGACGGCAGAAAGGGAACCGATATCGACGCCAGCCTCCATCGTCGTCGTCACACTGAGGAGGTCGATGCCGTCGGCAGCGGGAATCTCCCTTTCGTCACCGGCGCTGAGAAAGACGCCTTGGAACCGTGCCTGTCGACGCTGGGCGTCAATGCGGTCAGTTTGGCCCGTGAGTTCTGCGCAGTTCAGGCGGAATCGGCCGTCCCCGGAGACTGCCTTCCAAGCGTAATAGTCGTCCTTTGCCTTGGCGACGGGCGTTGGTTCTTCGGGCAGCGGCCGGTAGCAGTATGTGCACAGGCCGCATCCGCGGGACAGATGGACACGGTGACAGTTGGCGCAGGTCCATCCCTGTCCGGAACCCGGTCGGATAACGGCGCCGGCGGGGTCGATCAGAAAGTCGAGGACCGCATCGCCACATGCCCGTTTGAAGATGGACGCAAGCTCATCGAGCGACGGCCCGCCGTTCTTGTGGATGGCAATCCAGAAGTTCTTGAGCTTGGCCGGCGGCGAGGTGCTCGGGTTTCGCATGCCCTTGAACCTGCGCTTGTCGGCCAAGATCCGCAGGCTCGACCGTGCGTATGCAAGGTCCGCCGTAGTGGCGATATCGCTGGGCTCAGTGTCAGTCGACAGTGCGATCCACCCCAGGCCGAGTGACTCGAAGTCACGGCCTGCGCCGGAGAACAGTCCATCGAGGACCTCCTCGCGCAGCGACTCGATGATCTCGCTGCGAAGAGCAACCTGTTCCGGTGAGAGATGCGGCTCCGGCGTGGGAGGGCTCTCCTTCCAGTCGTAGAGCGTTGTCCAGCCCCGAGGAGCAGTGCCCGCGGTGCTTTGCAGGCTCGCCTTGGGCCCGCCGGGATTGATACCGAGCGCGAGCAGGGCGTCGGAGATGGCGGTGAGCGTTGCGTCAATTGAACGGCCCTGCTCGAGCTTCCGGATGAGGGCGGATTCGGCGGCGGGATCAGGGCTGAGGTCGTCGTCCCATATGTCCCGGAGCTGGTCGTGGACTGCAGGATTCGCGGCCTTCAGCCGCTTGATCGCATCCCGGGACTCGTCGGACCTGATCCGATCTCTGTAGTGAGCACGAGCGAGTTCGACGTCGCCCGCTGCGATCCCCGCGCCACTGAACTCCTGGTGAAGTAGGAGGCGCAGAAGATCTTGGTAATGACGGAGCCCAAGACCGGAAGATAGCTTTGCGGCGTCCTGGCGACTGTCGGTGAAGAGAACGATTTTCCTGTCGCGGTCGCCAAGGTCCGATGCGAGTTCTGTGGTGAGAACCTGGTTGATCTTCTCGAAGCCCGTGCGCATCGCACGGATAGGGCTGCGCTGGCGGCCGGGATCCGTCGGTGGGAGCGGCCTCCCGTCCCGGCCGTGGGTGAGTTCCCAGTCGTCGCCACAGGCAGGGCAAGTCGTCGGGAACGGTTCCAGCGAGGTCAGCGGCCGCTGCGTTTGGTGCTTCACGGGGACTGTCGCGTGGAAGGACCATCCCGTGTGCGGCTCGTGGTTGCCGACGTTTCGGATCTCACCCCTGATCGGGTCGAGAATGCTTCGCCGGAATACATACGTGATCTTGTCGCTGTCGCGCTTCCATTCGGTCTTGTCCACCGCGTCCAGGGCCTGCGCGGGGTTTGGCCAGTACACGAGGTAATTGGCGGCGGTGCGCCTGAGGCTGACCTGATCCGGGAGCTTCGCGAGTTCTGGGACGTCGGCCAGAAGGAGCGTCTCGACAAGCGGCTTGGCTGTTGCCCCCTCTGGCGTGAATCCACCAAGCAGGACATCGCCGCAGTTCTGGCAGTACAGCAGCTCCAGAACGCGAGCGCCGCAGCCAGGTTCGGCGCACCTGGACGTCGGCTCGCTGTAGAGCTTCCCGATGCGGCGAGGGGAATCTCCGTCGGGATCCGCGGCGGGGCAGTCCGGGTTAGTGCAGGCCCAGACCCCGGGAATGTTCCTGAAGAAATAGTGGACGCGCAGCTTCGGGTCGCTGGGGTCCGGCGCGGCTGACAGGGCCGAGACGAGTCGCGTGAGCGTGTCGTCTCGGCCCTGTGGTGAGGCAGTCGGGAACACGTGCTCCGCAAGCTCGTCGAGTCGCCTTGCCTTGAGTTCCTGTCTGCCCGAGGGCCTCTCGACGAAGGCATCGCGCAGGGTGTCCAGCAACCCGAGATCGCGAGCGGTTCTGGCGACATCGGCCAATTCGGTTGCGTCGCGAAGCGCGTCGACGTCGGCGGAGGTACCCAGACGAACAGCCTTCGGCAGGGCGAGTTCGCCGGGCACGAACGTGAAGCTAGACGCATCGACGCCGAAAAATTGCCCGAGGTACTCCTGATCTCGTTCGTGGTCGATCGACGCCGACGCGGCGAGCACTCGAAGCTGATTCGGGTGCTCATCTAGCCCGAGTCTGCGTTTCAGATTGCGAAGCAGGTAGGCGACCTCGCTGCCAGCAGTGCCGCGATACATGTGGAGCTCGTCAACGACGAGCGTGAACCGGTGAGTGGGGTCGCTTCCCAGCCAGGCACGTGTGGAGTCGAAGAAGTGCGAATCCCGGTCACGGAGCAGCATCACATTCAGCATGGAGTAGTTCGTAACCAGGATGTCTGGCGGCGCATCGATCATGTCCCACCGGGACCTCATCTCGCCCCCGTCGAGGCGTGGTACGAAGAACTGGGCGCTCGGGTCGCCAGATTCCAGCGCAACTTCAGCGGCCCTTCGCCCGCGGGCCTCGGTAGCCTGAAGCTCCTGCTGCAGCCGCTCCCTCGCTTGCTTGGTATCCCGGTTTCCCGTGACGGGGGTCGCGCCGGTGTACCGACCGAAGTAGAAGCGGTGTCCCATTCGGTTCTGTCTGAGCCAGTTCCTGGCGTCATCGCTGTCCAGCGCCCGGCGCATGCGCATCAGCTGGTCATCTACGAGCGCGTTCATCGGGTAGAGCACGAGTGCGCGCACTGCCGTTTGGTGGCCGGTCTCGCCGTCCCGCTGTGACCTGAAGTCGGACCCATGCCTCCACCATGCGTGGACCGGTGCCGGGTTGCCTCCCCAGGCCCTCGATTCTTCGAGGAGCAAGCCGAGAATGGGGAGCAGGAAGGACTCAGTCTTGCCCGAGCCTGTGCCTGCGGTCACGACCATGTTCCGGTCTGGAGTCATGCCGGCCTGGAGGGCCTGCTCCTGGTGCAAGTACAGGTTGAACTCGGGTGACAGCAGGCCGCAGGCGGCGAACTCGGCGAGTTCGGAAGGCGCACGGGCGAACTCGACTGACTCGGCCAAGCTCCGCGGCGTAGCCACATACTCTGGGCGCAGCTCAAGCAGGGGTTCGCGGTAGGCGCCGTTGTCGCGATCGAACAGCTCTCGGCGTTCCCGCGCGAGGCGCTCGTCGGCGAGTCCGAACGGTGTGTCGTAGTACTTGAAGTAGGCCTCGCGGAGGCGCCCGAACGTGCCCATCACGTCGAGGCGGCGGTCCTGTGTTGGCTGGATAGGCATGGTGGCTTCCGGTTCGTTCAGTCGGCGGGAATTACGGTCTGGCGGACGGATTTCGCCACACGGTCCGCGAGGGCGCTCGGGACATTCTGGTACTTCACGGTCTTCGCGGTCGAGAAGAATGTGGGAGGTTCTCCGCTGCAGAGGACAAGCGCGCGGGTCTGGAGGGGGGGAAGAGGCGCACCCTGGTCGACAAACAGTGTGCCGAGCGCGCTGCCATTGCTGACTCGTTCTTCGCGCCAGCGCATCACGCTGGTACCACGCTCGGCCATCTCGAGCAGGATGCCTGTCGAATGATCAGTGTGGTACCAGTCGCCATCCTGTTGGTAGAAGTAGTCCGGTCGGCCGTTGATCGTGAACCTGCACAAGCCGTTGCCGTCGGGGCGCCCCTCGACGAACGTCCCGTACTCGGTGCCGTCAGCAAGCCGTTCTGCGGGATTGTCCCTGGTCGGAGCAAAGGTCTTGTTGCCGAGCCTGATCTGTGGGAGCCGGGCAGCGATGTGATAGGCGGCTTGGCCAACGTAGCACACGCCTTGGCGTGCGAGCCCTGCCGAGAGACTCTGGATCGACTCAGTCCGGATGAACACCGATGGTGGCGGAGGAATTGAGTCGTCTGAGCTGAACGGTCGGTCGATAGAAAAGGCGTCGAACGACTCGCCTAGCTCGCGCAACAGTCCTGAGCGCCTGCTACCCGCCAAGACGACCGTGCCCCCACACTCTGGGAGAAGAACGGCAGTTGCGGGCGCGATCGCCCATCGCCCGCTCGCCCAGTCGATCTCGGCATGGCCGAGCGCCGAGATGTCACGGAGCCAGCGTCCGGCGAGATGCCGGAAGCCGGTGTAGTTGTGGCTGCGAGCCAGCCAAGAGACCCTATCGCGCAGCGATGCGATGTCACCGCTGCCCGTCTCGCTCATCCAGGTCAGGAGTACTTCAGTGTCCACGCGCCCGCTCCCACGCGTCTACGTAACGTTGCCAAAGCTCCGGCTGATCCTGCACGCTCCGCGGGGCCGCCCGCCAGAAGGCGAGATCATCTGGTGTGAGCTGACCAAACTCAGGCTCGCTCGCCTTCAGCGGTACTACGTCCCACCGAGTCTGAAACTTCTGCACAAGCCATGCTCCGGCCCCCCTGTGGACTTCGAAGCATGTGGATGCGTTGTCGCCGAGAAATGCCGGCGCTTTCGGCGGAGTAATCGCCTGAGCACGGCCCGCGTGGGAGATCAACCATGTCATCTTCGCGGTTCGCCAAGCCAGGATCACATCTGGGGTCGGGGCCGAACCCGTGGCGGCGCCGCAGATTGAGCCTGAAGAAGTCGGCCCGAGTTCGCCGTCGGCCCAGCCTAAGCTCCCGACACCGGTGGGCGTGGCGTCGGCGCCGACGCCCTCAACGACATGAAACTCAAGTGAGTCTCCTTCGTCGGTCTCTACCTTGTGGGCTCCGATGTCGTGTGACACGACATTCAGCGGGATCGAGAACATAGACACCTGGAACGGCTGGTATTGCCCGTCGACTGCGACCAGAACCGGGCGCGCCGTTTCGCTGGACGGGAGCTCCAGGTCCGGTTCGCCACCGGCGAGGTAGGTGTTCTTGCTCACCTCGCCGAGCAGCGGAAGGCCGCCCACGAGACGAGCCTGCAGAGCGTCTCCGAACTGGAGAGTCCCTGCTGACTTCAACTGCAGGAGACTAAGCGCATCGTTATGCCTCGTCCGGTCGGAGAACGAAACCCTGTCGAACAAGACGTAGCCTCGGAGGAATTGGTGAGAGGCAGATTCGTTGATCTTCCGGAAATCGCGATCCGCCGCGAGATCAAGAGCCGCCTTGACGTCATCCTCGAGCCCCTTCCGTGCTGCGAAGATGTACTCCTCGTATGGGCGGAGTACGTCCACGGAGATCCAGCCGCCGGCGTTGGGATCGGCGATGAACACCAGAAGGTCGGAGGGGCGGAACTCAGCGAGGCTCGTGGCGCCCTTCGCAGAGAAGCCGGTCGTGAGCAACCCGGGGGTTATCGCTGGCAGGCCGGTCAGTTTGTAGTACTTGTCGCCGACGGTATGGGTGATGGCGGCTGTGAACTCGTGGCCGTCAGCAGCTCCTTTGAGGACGTCGTTCGGCGCATCAGCCACAGCAGGGATGGACCACCATGACAATCGGCGGGTGGGCTGAACCGTCAATCTGATGTCTAGCCGTCGGAGGCCCTCGGGTGTGACGACCTTGCCGTCCCAAGAGGTTGCCAGATCATGCACCAGCGGTTTGATCAGGTCTCGCAAGTCCGGATCGGCCACTGCGCGCAGGAACGTCTGGCTAAAGCCTTGAGATCGGCCCGTGACCCACAGTTGCAGTCGAGTCAACAGCGACTCAGGGCCGGGAACACCCGCCTGCTTCAGGTTCAGCCGACCGAACAACCGCGAGAGTGCGGCGCGGTCGCTCCTGCGTAGGAGTGTCTGGGATAGCGGATATCCGATCCGGGTCCAGTGCCCTGGGTTGTCGGGAATGGTCGAGATGCCCAGCTCCCCGTTCCGCTCGGCGAGCCACGCACTAATACGTTTCCACATGTCGACAACAGGAGCGAAGGCAAGTCCGCTGAGGCTGGTGTGAACCGATTCCCGGACGGAGGCGGGTTCCTCCGGCGTCAGTGCTTCCGCGAGGGGGAGATAGTAGTTGGTCTTGGCAATGTTGGTGCGAGCGCGCATCTCCGAGGCAGCAAGCACCGTGATGGCCAACACGGGCAGGGTTGGCGGAGGAGCTAGATGGTCGCCGCGCTCCCATCGGCGTTGTGCTGCCGCAACGCTCATGAACATCTCGTTGCCAGCAGCGATATCTACTAGCTCGCGAACAGCTGATGCGAGCGAACGCGGCCCGTCCTCTCCTTGATCGGCCAGTTCGTTGAGTTGATCACGATCGACAAACATCACAACGGGTTGCTGCCGTCGATCGGTGAAGAACTCCCGCGCGAGACGCTCCTGCCACACCGCGTACTCACGCGGCAGCGCCAAGTCGGACAGTATCGTCACACGCGTCAAGATAGAGCATGTGCCCCGGGCCGCACCTCTAGCGGCATCGGGTTGTTTCGGACTCCTAGCGCGCGGGGCCGGACGGCACTCGTGGGCTGACGGATCGGTTCCGTTCTTCGGTGCGCTGACTCACCCTGCTGAGGGTCCGAACCTGCTCGACCTCCTCGGGGGGTGCTTTGCGCTCGATCTGGGTCGCAAGCTGCTGCGCCGCGTGCCGTGGATCCCGATTCCATTGCCGGACGAGAGAGACGAGGGCGGATTGAAGGAGCGAGGCTGGCACTGCTGAGTGCTCAGCGAGCTGGAGGATTCCGGCAGACCACTTCGAGGCGGATTGAGCCGCGACGATCCGCAACGCATCCAAAGAGTCCAGGGGATCCGCACCATGATCAAGGATCCCGTCGATGAGGGTGTCAGCTAGTGGCTGTGCGGCTGTGATCAACGACGCGAGTTCACCAGGCGCTCCAGTCGCGATCATGTCAGCGGGGTCAGCTCCGTCTGGCAGACGAGCGTGGAGCGGATCGACCCCGTACGGAGTGAGGATCCAGAAGTCACGCTCAGCGGCGGCTCGTCCAGCGGCGTCGGCGTCGGTGGCGATGACCGGTGTGCGCCCAAGCGTGTAGAGCTGCCTGGCCTGTTCTTGGGTGAGGCTGGTGCCGAGGGGGGCGAGGCCGATGGCTGTGCCTTCGGTGGCGAGGGCGACCGCGATGGCGTCCATGGGGCCTTCGACGAGGACGGGAGTCGCGTCGCTGGCAGGGTCACCGGCTGCGAACAGTTGGGCGCCTTTGTGGTACAGCGGGGTGTCGGGGGTGTTGAGGTACTTCGGGCCGTGGTGTTCGTCGTTGGTGTAGGTGGGGTTGCGGCGCCCGACGAAGCCGAGGATCTGGCCTTCGTGGGCGACGGGGAAGACGACGCGGTCGCGGAAGCGGTCGATGAGGCGTCCGCTGCTGGCAGTGGCAGCGACGCCGACGGCGAGCATCTCCTCATCAGTGACACCTTGGCGGCGCAGGTGGGTGACGAGTCCCGTCCAGCCGGCAGGTGCGTAGCCTGGTCGGAAGCTGCTGCCCGCGAGGTCCTGGTGGAAGCGTTCGATGAGGTAGGGGCGGGCCCAGCTGTCGGTGAAGCACTGCTCGTAGTAGCGGGTGGCGAGCTCGTTGATGTGCGCGAGGCGTTCGGGGGTGGCGGGGCAGTCGTGCCAGGCGTTGGCGCGGTCTTGCATGCGTCGGATGTCGGCATCAGTGGGTTCGGGAACCCCGAGGTGATCCCGGATCATCGCCTCGATCGCGAGCGCCGCTTCGGCCGTCAGCTCGACGTCCTCGAAGTCCTCTGTGGAGGGCTCAGGCTCCTCGACCGGGTGCGGATGCTCGGCGGCGACGAGCGTGAGGTGGTGGTCGGTGGGGATGTAGCCGTCCCACAGATCCGCGGGCGGTTCGTCCGTGTCCATCGCCTCGGTGGGTGCGATGGGGTCGGTGAGCAGGGAGAGTCGCCAGACCCAGGCTTGGCAGCGGTCGAGGTGGCCGTCGGGGCTGAGCTTCGCGGCGTCCTTCAGGAGGGCGTCGAGTGCCCAACCTCGTTGCAGGCCGCGTTCGATCGTGGCGACGAGGGACGGCCACCACGGGCTCGCCTGGAATTCCTTGGCGTGCTCGATCCCGAGAGCGGTGGTGAAGTGGTCGAGCCATCGGGTCGCGAGGTGGAACTGGCTGTCGTCCTCAGCGACGGCTGGGGAGACGTGGCGGGAGATGCGCCACCACAGGGCGGCCGCTGCATGGTCGTCGGGTAGCGGTCCGTCCGCGGCTGTGTGGTCGAGTAGTTGTCGTGCCTGGATGCCGCTGGCGGACAGCAGGGACAGGCGCCGCGCGAGGGTGGGCGTGAAGGGGTCGGCGAGCAGGGTGGGTGCGATGTCGGTGAGGACGTGGCCCCACTCGTCGAGGGCTGCGGAGTGGCTGGTCTGGAGGCGCTTGTTGAGCTGCCGCTGCCAACGGGCTGCCGCGTCGGGGTGTTGCCGGTCACCCGTCGGACGTTGATCGGTTGCTGGGATGCCGTGCGCGGCACGCCACACCTCGACGTCTGCGATCAGCGACTCCGGTGGCTGGCCGGCGACGCTCGCCAGCCACTTCGGCGGTGTGGTGGACGTTCGGGTTTGCTGGCTGACGGCGTCCGCGAGTTCGTTGATGCGGCTGGTTCGCGAAGCCAAGTAGGCGCCCCATTCGGGATGGTGTTCGAGTTGCTTGGGTACTGCGGGGAGCCAGGGCAGCGGGCCTCGGCGTCCGCGCCATTCGGTGTCGGTGACGCGCCAGGCGAGGACGGACGCCGGGTTGTAGGCGGTCTTGATCGGCTGGGCGAAGGCACGGGTGAGGGCGTGGACGGGGTCGCGGCCGTCCGCTTGCACCATGAGTAGTTCGGAGCGCAGCGCCGGCCATCCGGCGGCGTCGGTGAGGCCGGGGATCGTGGCTTCAACCCGGCGTTCGAGCGCTCGGATGCCGAGGTCACCGGCGACATGGGTGGCGGCGAACGTGACGGCGTCGCTGTAGCGGTCGACGGCGTCCTTCAACTGAGTTCGGGGATTGCCGGCTTCCCATAGCTGGGTGGTGGCCGACATGAGCGCTTCGTCGCGTCCGAGGATGCGTTCGAGCAGGTCGGTGGGGGTGAGCGGGTTGATCACCTCGGGGTCGATGGCGTTGTGCGGGTCGCCGTCGCCGACCGTGACGAGGTAGGAGTGGTTCGCGATCCGGCCGCGGGTGAGCATTGTGTAGGCCTGCTGACGGGATTCGCTGCCAGCCAAGAGGCCGTGCATGGTGTCGGCGGTAATTCCCTGGGCGGCGTGCGTGGTGGAGGCGTAGCCGAGTTCGACCGACTCGGCGACGTAGTCGGTGGGCAGTGTGATGTGCCGCCGCGAGCCGAGGTGGCGGGCGTGGATGCCGCGCTTGGGGTCGATGCCGAGGACGGTCCAGCGGTCGCCGTTCTTCACCCAGTCGGTGGCCGAGGTCCGTAGCTTGCGGTTGTTGGCGCGGGTGATGATCACGTCGCCGGCGCTGGCACGGTTGCCGTCGGCGAGGTCGATCTCGATACCAGCGGTGCGCCCATCGAGGCGCTGGGTGCGGGCGCGTTGGTTGAGTTCGGCGACGAGTTCGCGAGTGGGGGCGAGCATGATCGAGTCGAGTCCGGTGCCGCGGTCGATGGTCCAGGCGGTGAAGAGGTCGTCGGCCATGGTGGTTTCGTCGCCGACATGGACGCGGTGGTTGTCGAGGTAGAAGCCGAGTGCTTCGGGGAGCCCGTCGCGGAGGGCGAGGGAGGCGGAGCCTTCGGCTTGGTCGGCGAACCGGACGAGTTCGGTGAGGCAGAGCGCGCCGTGTTCGGCTTCGATGTCGCGCAGGACGCCGCCGGCCTCGATCGCGGCGAGTTGCTGGTTGTCGCCGATGAGTCGGACGCTGGCGCCCTTGGCCAGGACGTGGCTGATCACGGTGTCGAGGGTGAGGGTTCCGGCCATTCCGGCTTCGTCGATGATGACCAGGCTCTTGCGTCCGAGGGCTTTGAGCCACGCGGGGTGGTCTTCGTGTTCGAGGGACCAGACGAGCTTGGCGAGGGTGTCGGCATGGGCGCCGATCTGGTCGCCGAGGGTGGCTGCCGCGGCCGCGGAGGGTGCGAGGCCGAGGACGGTGCCGCCGACGTTGGTCCACGCCCTGGCGAGGGCGTTCATGGCGGTGGTCTTGCCCGAGCCTGCGGGGGCTATGGCCAATTGGACGCGTGTCCCGGAGGTCGCCATCTCGCGGACGAGCATTGTCTGTCCGGGGTTGAGCGGCACCCCATCCGCTTCGGCCTGCAGGATCGCCAGGTCAACGGCGGGGCCCGGGATACGCCTGCCGTTTCGCCGTCCGGCGGCTGCGACCAGGCGCTGCTCGGCGTCGAGGATTCGCTTCGAGGTGTACTGCTGCGAACCGGCGATCGTGTAGACGGACGCGCGGTCGACGCGCTGCAGCGGCAGTGGGTCGCTGATGGGGTCGGGCTTGCTCAGCGCGATCGAATGCACGCGCATCGCCCGATCGACGACCCGCTCGACAAGCTCGGGGACTTGCGCGGCGGAAGGTGCGGCGGCGCGCGCGAGGCGCTGGGCCTCGCCGATCAGGTGCCAGCTCTGCCACACCGACCGGTCCTGTTCCACCCGGTGCACGACCTTCGCGGCGGTGGCGTCCACCCAGGCGTCGTTCAGCCGGACGGGTCGCAGTCTGGACGGGTGGAGCGCGCGGTCGAACATCGCTGCAATGCCTCGCTCGCCGCCGAACACTTCGGTGGCATGGCCGCGCCAGGTGGAGCGCTGGTCCGCGATTGTGCGGGGCTCGTGTTTGACGTCGCGGGTCTCAAGCGTGGCCTGCTCGGCGAGCGCGATTGCCTCTACCGGGGCGGGCGGGCGGCCGTGGTCACGCTGGAACGCGCCGACGAGTTCCCGGCGTCGGACCTCGATGCTCTTGCGGCGGGTCGACCAGCGGTCGATGAGGCGGGGGTCGACTCCGACGATTTCGCGCACGGGCCGCTTACGCGGATCGGACAGCGCGCGTTCGGCGAACCTGACCCCCAGGCTCTCGGCGAGGTGGCGTTCGAGGGCGGTGTTGTAGGTCTCCGACGCGGCAACGATCGCCTTGTGCAGCACCCGGGAGTCGATGCTCAACCAGCGCCCGTCGGTCAGGGTCTGCACCTTGTTGGCGACCGCGACGTGCGTGTGCAGATCGGGATCGCCGGCACGCGAATCGCGATGGGTGAACGCGACCGCTGCCAGTCCGCGCACGTCGACCTGCTGGACGCCCCCGCGTCCGGTACGCGTGTACAGGGCGTGGGTTTCGATGAACCGAAGAGCGTCGGCGACTGCGGCTTGGTGCGCGCGTTCGATGCGTGCCGCCATGGCCGGTTCGGCCAGCGCCCACAGTGCCGAGACGCTCTTCACCGGGGAGAAGGTGAGGTCGAAGCCGGCCACCGCGGTGGTTCTCTGGCGTGACAGCTTGGCGATGAAGCCTGTCAGCTCGCGCACATCAAGGGGTGCCCGGCGGTGTTCCTTGAGGAACATCTCGAGGGCGACTTCGCCGCGGACCCGCGCACGGTCGGAGATCGGGACCGGAGCGTTGGCTGGCAGGCCGTGTTCCCGGTTGAGCGCTTCGAGTCGTCGGGCGACCTCGATTCGGAACGGCCCGATGTCGGAGTCGTAGACCTTGTACGGAGTGCCGAGTCTGGTCGCCTTGAGGAGGTCTGCCGAAGACGCGCCCTGCTCGAACAGCGCCCGGGACCGCTCCTGGGCGAGCGGGTGCATCCCGGCGCCGAAGAGGGCCTGCATCTGTTCGGCGGTGACGATGTCGCCAGCCTTCAGCCCGTCGATGCCGACCATCCCGGAGCCGATCCAGCGGCCCGGGACCTCTCCCTTCTCCGAGTAGTAGGAGGCGAGGGTGGCGTGGCCCTTCTCGCTGGAGTCCATCGCGGCGACCTGCCGGGTGAGGTAGTCGTACCCCGATCCGGCAGTCAATCTGCGAAGAGACATCGTCACAGCTACACAGGCAGATACACTCCGCTTGGGTGGCCAGTAGCAGTAAAACCCGTAGTCAGGGGCTGGTGCCAGAGGTGTGTTCGGCGCAGGGGGACGTGGGTATCGGGGTGCTGGTCTGGCCAGGTGCTCTGGTCGGTGGGCGCATTAGCCGGGGACTGAGGGCCGGGTGAAGGAGACTGCGGGGCGGGGTCAGGAAGGCGCTGCTGGGGAGGGTCAGTTGGCCGCGGGGGCTTGGGGTATGGCGCTCGGTTCGGCTGGACTCAGGAGAAGACGTTTGATCGCCGGCAGGTCGTGGTCGGGGTGACGGCGCAGCCGGCCTCGCGGTGTCGCGTCCAGGTCGGCGGGGGAGATGACGACCAGCCGGATGCCGTGGGCGGGGATGAGCTCGTCGCGACGGGCGTCGTAGAGCGCACGCTGCAGCCCGCGGTGCTTTCCGCTGACGGTCAGCCGGTCAGGCTTGTCGAAGTGGGCCAGCGGCTGGTCATGCTGCCGTTCGCGGTACTCGACCACGATGTTGGCATTGGGCCAGTAACCGTCTACGGGCAGCCGGACGCGTCGCCCGCTCACGCCCGGGTCGCCGAGAAGCCAGTCGAACCGATGCTGGCGAAGTCCGTCCTCTGCCAGCGCTTGGTCGCACAGATCGAGGACGTAGAACTCGTCGCTGGCGGCTCGTCCCATGTAGTGACCGTAGTCGTCACTGCCCGCGTTACGCGGTGCTGGTCGGGGAGTCGGCCTCCGAGCGTCTCGGATCCGGGTGAACGATCGGTGCAACTTCAGCTTGATCGCGCAGGTCTCGGCCACCGAGGGCCCGCTCATCTGCCTGTAGGTGGTGGAATGCTGGGACGGATCGAAGCAACGCGAGGCACTCTCTTGCGCGGGGAGATTGTCGCCTCGGTGCGGCGCAAATCTAGATCAGGGCTGGTGAGGAGTGCGATGAGTGAGCTGGTGCCTCGCGACGACGTCCCCCAGGACGAGGACGATCTGCTTGCGTACCTGGTGAACCTGGTCGAGCAGGGACGTCGGGTCGCAGCGGTCCAGGTCAACGCCGCCCTCACGATGACCTACTGGCTGGTTGGCCGCGCGATCTCCATCAACGTCCTGCGCAGCGAGCGGGCCGAGTACGGCAAGGCGATTGTCGCCTCGCTGGGGCGCAAGTTGACCGAGCGCTTCGGTTCCGGGTTCGGGCGCTCCAATCTGAATCGGATGATCGCCTTCGCCCGTCAGTTTCCCGAGTTTGAAACGACCGCCTCTCTGGCCATGAGTCTCACCTGGACACACGTCAGAGAGCTGCTGGCGGTGCGGTCCGATGCTGCGCGGGCGTTCTATGTCGAGGAGACCGTCGCCAAGCACCTGAGCGTCCGCGAACTACAGAATGTGATCGCCCGCAAGGCGTTCGAGCGGCGCCAGATCGCGAACTCCCGGATTCCTGAAGGGTCAGCGGTCCCGCGCGATACGTTCCACGACCCGCTCATCCTTGATGCGCTCGGCTTGCGTGACACATTCCTGGAGAAAGACCTGGAAGCCGCGATCCTGCGAGACATGCAGGCGTTCCTGATGGAGGTCGGCCGGGGGGATTGGGATGCCGCGGAGTCGAAAC
>DJWE01000071.1:0-75613 GCA_002441465.1 Propionibacteriaceae bacterium UBA6238
TCGGCGAGGATCCCGCCGAGCCGGGCACCGTGCAGGAAGTGCAGCCAGCGCAGTCCGAGTTCCTGGTAGGGACGCAGGCTCGCCCGCAGCCCGCCCGGCACCTCCACCTCGGGCAGCGCCTCGGTGTGCAGCAGGGCCGACACCGCCGAGGCCCAGGCCTGAGACTGCTCGGCCACCACACCGAGGCTGACCAGCTCCTCCCAGAGCCCGGCGTGTTCCGCGCGCAGGCTCAGGCCGCCGGCGTCGCGCGGCTGGAGCCGGCCCGCCTCCTCGATCAGCGCGCGCAGCTGGTCCAGCTCGGGCCGCTGCAGGCTGAACCACACTCCCGACGGCAGGATCAGATGAGTCTGGCCCGTCGCGAGTGCGGTGAACAGCTCCCGGTACTCGACCGGTTCGTCCTCGATCGTGATCGTGACCGCGAGATTGAACCAGTCCGAATCCTCGCCCCGGTCGGTGACCGCGAGACTGACCCGCGGCGCTTCCTCGACCAGGCGATAGGACTGCGGGCGTCCGGTGGTCTCGACCAGGACTCCGTCCGCACCGAGCCGATCGAGCCAGTGGGTGACGAAATCCGCGGTCGCAGGTCCACTGAGCGTCGCTCTCGACAGCGGACTCGCACCGGCTCGATCACCACGGACGGGCCAGGGTCCGGCGGGCAGGCGATCGAGCAGCGCACGCTCGGCGTCCGGATCGCGATAGGGCTGCGGATCGCCCAGCGGGTACAGCTCCACGTCGAGCGCCTGCGTGCCCACCTGGTAGCGGAACCGCCACTCCAGCCGGGTGCGATGCTCGGGCTCGAAGGCCACCTTCAGCAGAACCTTCGGCGGCGCCGTCTCGGGCAGCTCGACCCCCGCCGCCACGTCCAGCTCGACCAGCCGACGCAGCGCCGGAGCGAATTCTGCAGCGAAGGCCGCCACGTCGCCGGCCGGGATGTCCAGATGCGGATACTGCACCAGGAGGGCCTGCTGGCCCTGGCTGAGCGACTCGGCGAACGGCACCAGCAGCAGCTCTCCTGCGTCTTCGACCACGAGCCCGTGCGGCGGTGAACCGGCCAGATTGGCGTAGACCACCGGCCACTCGCGTTCGCCCGAGGCCGCGTAGGTGCGCAGCGACAACCCGTCACCGTTACCGGTCAGGCGAGCCGCCACCCGAGCCGGCTCTGCCACCACGCGCACCGGCGGTGTGCCCTGGCCCGGGACCAGTTCGACTCCGGCCTCGGCGGCCTCGCGCAGCCACGACCAGGCGGACCCGCCAAGCTCCCCCAGTTCGAGCACGTCGGCCCGCTGGGCGTAGAAGGAGTAGCCGGAGCGCTGGTCGCGACTGTGGGCGAGGCCGGCGAGCACCACCCGGTGCTCCTCCACGTAGTCACCGCCCCACGGATGACGCACGGCGTCCCAGGTGACGCCGGTGCGCACCCAGCGTCCCGATCTTCCCCAGACCAGCGGACGCAGCTGGATCGAGCCGCGGGCGGCTCGGGTCACCTGGACGGCCAGAGGCTGGCCGGGTGCCGTGTGCACCTGCGTGGCGATCTGCTCCATCGCCCGCTGCCAGGCGGGAACGAGCGCGCGCAGACTCACCGTCCGCATCTGCCACAGCAGGGCGGCCCCGTGCTTACAGTCGGCGCCCACCGGGCACGAGCAGGAGGTGCTGATCGCCCCGGTCGCCGCGTGATACCGCGCCACGGTCTGGTAACTGCGGGGGCCGGAGCCTCGCACCTGGGCCTGGACCAGGCTGCCTCCCGTCCCAGAACCGGTCACGATGTGACCCACCCGTCCCTGACGGACGTACTCCTGACCGCGCGCGAGCGTGACTTCGCCGAATAGCTCGACCAGCCGTCGCTCACCCAGCTCGTGCACCCACTCGGGGTAGGTCGATCCGCTCATCCGGTGCGACCGGACCGCTTCCTGGTCAACCACCAGAACAGCGCAGCCACCCCCGCGACGGCAGTGGCACCGACGAGTCCCATCGGGGCGGCGATCAGCGGGTTGGTGTCGACCAGGACCACCAGGAACACGCCCGCGAAGCCGTTGATCGCGCCGTGCAGAACCGCCGGCGCGAGCAGCGAATCGGTCACCTGGCGCGCACGCCAGAGCAGGAACGAAGCCGGGACGCACCAGGCGACCATGAAGGCGATGCCGATCTTGGTGTAGCCGGCGTAGTTGAAGCCGAGCAGGATCAGCGGGGCGTGCCACAGGCCCCACAGCACCCCGATCAGCACGTTCGCCCAGAACGCGCCGAGCGGACGCAGCTCGTCGGCCAGCCAGCCCCGCCAGCCGTACTCCTCACCGAAGGCGAAGACGCCGTTGACGGTGAAGCCCGCGACCAGCGCAGCCACATAAGTCATCCCCAGCAGCGGCCACAGCGAGGGCACGCCGGCGTTGATCCGCGCCACCTGATCGGCGTCCTGGCTGGGCAGCAGCAGCAGCGTGTTCGCGAGCAGGTCGGGTTGGGCGAACAGAACCTGTCCGGGTCCGCTGAGGTCGAGCACGTTGCCCAGCACCCAGGTGAGCCCGAGCATGCCGAGCAGGAGTCCAGCGACCACCAGCAGGGGGACCAACACGAGCTTCGGGAACTTCCGCCAGAACCGGTCGAAGGTGGTGCGGATCAGGGCCGGACGCCGGTCGAGCCGGCCCACGATCAAGGCGGCGACCAGCGGTGCCGGCATGTAGGCGACGGCCAGCACGATAGTGACGATGCTCAGCCCCTGGCCGCCGGAAAGGTCGCGGTTGCCCGTCATGTAGAGGCCCGCCGCGATCAGGCTGACCCAGCCGAGCGCGAGCACGTAGAACAGCGCCACCCGGCCCCAACGGACCTTCGGCTTCGTCTCCAGGGGCAGGTCGGCGTCACTCACGCTGCCAACCGTAGTCGTCCCACCCGACATCCCCGCTCGCCCCCCTCCGAGTTGTCAGAATCTGGNNGCCGAACCAGATTCTGACAACTCGGGGGATGGGGTCACAGCCACGAGCCGCGGTGCATCACGCCGGTGGCGAACAGGCCCGAATCGAGGACGGCGAGGTCGGCTCGCTTGCCCACCTCGATCCGACCGACGTCCGGCAGCGACAGGTAGTCGGCCGGCAGCGCCGTGGCCGCGCGGACGGCCTGAACGAACGGGATCCCCGCGGAGACCGCGTTTCGGACGGCCCGATCAAGGGTGAGGGTCGAACCGGCGATGGTGTCGGTGCCCGCGATCCGGGCCACACCGCCACGCACCTCGACCGGCAGCTCGCCGAGCACGTAGTCGCCATCAGTGGACGCGGCCGCAGCCATCGCATCGGTGACGAAGACCACCCGGTCGGGTTCGGTGGAGGCCACGAAGGCCACCAGTTCGGGACGCACGTGTACCCCGTCCATGATCACCTCCAGATAGACCCGCGGATCCGCCCACAGCGCCAGCACCGGGCCCGGTTCGCGATGCCGCAGCGACCTCATCGCGTTGAACAGGTGCGTGGCGCCGATCGCGCCCGCATCGATCGCGGCGCGGCAGGTGTCGTAGTCGGCGTCGGTGTGACCGATCGCCGCCACGACACCGCGGTCGACCATCATCCGGATCGAGTCCAGCGCGCCGGCCCGTTCCGGCGCGATCGTGACCATCTTCACCGCGCCCCGGCCGGCGTCCAGCAGCTCGGCCACCGCGGCCGGCTCCGGGTCGGCGAGCAGCGCCGGCGGGTGCGCACCCTTGTACTTCAGCGCGAGCCACGGACCCTCGAGGTGGATTCCGGCCAGCTCCCCGGACTCGACCAGTCCGGCCAGGCAGCCCACCTGCCGCTTCAGGTCGGGCATCGCGCCGGTGACCAGGGATGCGACCATGGTGGTGATCCCGAGCCGGCGATGGGCGGCCAGCGCCTGCCGGGCGACGTCAGGGTCCTCGGTGACGAAGGACGCGCCCCCGCCGCCGTGGCTGTGCACGTCCACGTACCCCGGGATCAGCACCCCGTCGACATGGTCGTCCGCCGGACGCAGCGGCTCGCCGGTGCCGGTGGCCACGATCCGGTCCCCGGCCGTCTCCACCCAGCCGGAGACGAGGGTGTCGGCGTCGCCGAACAGGATCTGGTCCGCAGCGAGAAGCATCAGACGTCCAGCCTCTGCCAGTCGGGAAGGTTCGCGTAGGTCTCCCGGTAGTAGTCGGCCAGCGCGAGCTCCGCCGCCGCGTCCTCGTCGACCACGATGGTGGCGTGCTGGTGCAGTTGCAGCACCGAGCCCGGGTACATCGCCGTGATCGGACCCTCGACGACCTGCGCGATCGCGTGCGCCTTGCCCGAACCGGTCGCGACCAGGATCACGTTGCGTGCGTCCATGATCGTGCCCAGTCCTTGGGTCAGGCAGTGCCGCGGCACCTGGTCGATCGAGTCGAAGAACCGCGCGTTGTCCTCGCGCGTCCGGGCGGCCAGGGTCTTGATCCGGGTGCGCGACGACAGCGACGAGGTGGGTTCGTTGAAGCCGATGTGGCCGTTCGAGCCGACCCCAAGGAACTGGATGTCCACTCCCCCGGCTGCCTTGATCGCGTCCTCATAGGCCACGCAGGCGGCCTGCAGGTCGTCGGCGAAGCCGTTGGGGACGTGCACCCGGGCAGGGTCGAGACCCATCGGTTCGGTCACGGTCTTGCGGATGATCTCGTGGTAGCTCTCCGGATGGCCTTCCGCGATGCCGACGTACTCGTCCAGCGCGAACGCGGACGCCTCGGACAAGTCGAGCTCTCCGGCGTCCGCCAGACGGGCCAATTCGGCGAAGGTCTGCACCGGGGACGACCCGGTGGCCACGCCCAGCACCACCCTCGCACCGATCGGACCGGCGATCCGGGCGGCCTTCGCCGCCGCGACCTCGCCGACGCGCTGCGCATTCGGACAGATGATGACTTCCATTGCTTCCTTCTCTTCTGAGCGCCCCCACCCGCCGACTTGTCAGAATCTCGTGCGGCTATAGGCGAATGAGGTTCTGACAAGTCGGAGGTGTGGACGGCGCGGGTGGTGGTGGCTACTGGGCGATCGGATCCAGTGGGCGGCTCGATTCCGCTCCCTCCTCCTCACGACCCGGGGTCTTCAGGTTCCACGTGCGGATCACGAACCGGAACATGAAGTGATGGCGCCGCAATCGGGAGGGCGATCGACGGTATCGGGCTGAGCCTGAGCCGCCACGGTGACGCGAGGGCGATCCGGCCGACGGCCGCCACCTCGTTGCTCGTCACGACGTCCGTCCTTCCTGGGGCGGATCGGCTGCGGACTCCTCGTCCCGGCCCAGGTCCATGTGGACCTGATAGCGGTCGCCGCGGTAGCGCGAGAGCACATACTCGATCGGACGGCCGTTGGCGTACGAGATCCGCCGGAAGACCAGCAACGGGGTGTGCAGCGGCGCGGCGAGCTCGCGCGCGAGGTCGAGGTCGGCGGCTTCGCCCCACAGGGTCTGCTCCGCGTGATCGACCCATAGCCCGTAGTGGGCGCCGAGAATCTCGTAGAGCGAACCGTGTGCGATGTCTTGTCGGTCGAGCCCCACCAGGGGTTCGGCCGGGTACCAGCCGTCCTCGTGGGCGACCGGCTCACCGTCGGCCAACCGGACCCGTCGCACGCGCCACGCCTTCGCGCCCGGTTCCAGGCCCAGGGCGACGGCGGCCTCCATCGGCGGCTCGGACAGGGCCACGGAGACCAGCCGAGTGGACGGGGTCCGGCCGCGCCGACGCATGTCCTGGCTGAACGAGGCCAGGTGCAGCCGGGTTTCGAGCCGGGGCCGGACGGCGAAAGTGCCCAACCCGTGGGTACGGCGCAACAACCCGTCCGCGACGAGGCCGTCGATTGCCTTTCGGACCGTCGCCCGGGAGACGCCATAGGTGGCCATCAACTCGCGCTCGGAGGGGATCGCCTGCCCGGGCACGACCATTCCGATCAGCAGTTCGCGCAACTGCTGGTGCTTGGGCAGGGGGCCCTCGACGATCGCCGGCCCGCCGGACTCGGACATTGCCCCCTCTCTGGGCACGCACTGGTTCGTACTGGTACGTACCACCCGTCAGCATGATCCTATCGTCCTCGCACACTGTCAAGCGGGGCGCGACGGCCCGGGACCACACCGGATCTCCGGCTGGAGCGCCAGCAGTTCAGGGAAGCCGGCAGCACCCGGGGCAGCACGATGCACGCACGGGCCTGCCGCACCCCAGGAACACTGCCCCAGCCAGACCGCTACCGCGTCGGCTTGTGTTCGATGAGTTCGTAGAGGCGACCGTCGGGCGCAACGAAGTGCGCGTATCGCATCGCGGCGTTCTCCGCCGGTTCCGAGTCGACCTGGACGCCACGCCGCGAGAGTTCGGCGATCGCCTGGTCGAGGTCGTCCACGAGGAAACCGATGGAACGGCGCGTCTCGCCCATCTCGCCGGGGGACGCGACCGCGAAGTAGCTCCCATCAGGCAGGGCGAAGAAATCCGCATTCGCGCCATCGAGAACCTCACGCCGCAGCCCCAACGCAGAGGCCAGGAACTCCGACATCTCCGCGCGGTGCTCGCTCGCCGAGCCGGCGAAGCACAGACCGAGAACGTTCACAGGCCGACCCTAGCCCGCCGCGCCACAAACCCAGGACGCCGCCTGCGGGCCCGGAACCAACCGCGGACCCGAGCCGATCCGACACCCGGGCCCGGTTGGCCGCGCGCTGCTAGCGACCGGGCCGCGGGATCTTCTGTTTCTCTGCCGCCCGGCCTTCCTTGGCGGCGGCCAACTCCCGCCGCGCCTGTTCCTGTTCGGCCTGGAGATCAGACATGTTGAAGCTGCCGCGCAGCGCCCAGAAGACGACCAACCCGATCACCAGCGACCAGTAGGCGGGCAGTTGCAGGATCAGCGGCGCCGTGATCAGCGCCACCATGTCCAGGCCCCGGAACAGGTTGAAGATCAGCCCTGGTGGCAGCGCTCCGGACGAGGTCGCCATCATCGGCGTCTGGTAGTCCACCTTCTTCGCCGTCACCCATCGCACCGCACCCATCAGCCCGGCCAGAGCCGTGATCAGCGCTGCCGACAGCCCGTTGACCAGACTCCGATCGGCGCCGCTGCTGGCGATCCCGACGAAGGCCGGCGTCGCGGCCAACCCCCACACCAGCGCCAGCGCGGCCGGCACGGCCATCGTGGCGGTGCGCAGCTGGGCGGTCTTGAACGGGAACGTGCGAGCGAGCCCTCCGGTCCGGGAAAGCACCCGCAGGCTGCCCAGGAACGGCACCAGGCCGGCCACCAGCGCCAAGCCGCTGATCAAGGGGTTGAGCGGGCTCATTCGCAGCGCGTCCACCGCATAGGGCACGAACAGGCTCATTCCCAGCCCAAGAAACGCCGAGGGTTGCCGCTTCAGCCGCTCTACGTCGCGCCAGACCAGGGCGCCCAGCCCCAGGCCGCGACCCCGGGTCGGACGGACGTGGCCCTTCTCTGCCATCCGCCGCTCCACCAGGATGTCCCGGATCAGACCGAAGTCGAGGGCGAACATGGCTCCTTGCATGCCTGCGACCAACGACCCGCCGGAGACCAACCGGGCCCGCCGGATCTCTTCCAGCCGGGACAACGTCAGCCGCAGCATCACGACCATGCCGACCAGGCCGAGCGCGGCCACGACTGCGAACACCCAGGCGATGGTGCCGGCCTCGGCCAGGACCGCGACGGGCAGCCAACCGGCGGCCACCGACACCACGAGCAACAGGACGGCCAGTGCCGCAGCGGCGAACACTGCCTGCAGCGCCTTCACCACGACCACCCGCTCCCGGGTCTGCTCGGCCGCAGCGAAGGAGACCAGCCCAGCGCTGCCGAACGCCGCGGCGCCACTCCAGGCAAGCACCTGCAGCCAGCCGAGTCCCGACAGCGCGGCAACCAGGGCTGTGGCCAGCCCCGCGACCAGGAAAGACAACAGCAGCGGGAGCACGAGCCGGCCGCGGAGCAGGCGACGGCGGCTGATCGGTGCGTCCATCAGCCAGAAACCCTCCGCGGCCGAGGCGAGCACCGGCCCGAACAGGCGCGCCACGCCGAGCGCCACCGCGTAGCAGGCCAGCACCATCGCGGTCGGCACGAGCAGCCGGCCGGACGCGCAGTCCTCGGTGGTGCACCCGGCCATTCCGGCCTGGGCTCGCAGCACCACCGAGATGATCATCGCGCCGATCATCACAACGCTGAACAGCATCACATAGCTGTCCTGGACCACCTGTCCGATCGTGCGGGTCGCCCGTCCGTGCCGCCACAGCTTCATCAGGGCGTGCAACTCGCCCTCGTCCACGTCGAGCGGGGGCTGCTCGGGCAGGAAGAAGAACGTCCGCTCCGGCTCGACCGGCGCGTCCAGGTCCCCCTCGGCCGCGATCTCGTCGGCGAGCGGGGTGGAGCGGATCAGCTTTCGGGACTTCTTACTCATCGGCAAGGACCTCAGCCCGGTCGCCCAGCCGGATCACCCGGGTGGCCACCTTCTGAACCAGGGTGGGATCGTGGCTGGCCATCACGATGGCCAGGCCGCGCTGGCGTTCGGCGGCGAGGCGATCCGCGAGCCACTCCACGCCCTCGGTGTCCAGTCGCTGCTCCGGCTCGTCCAGGACGAGCAGCTTGCGGGGTCGAATGAACGCCGTGGCCAGCGCCAACCGCCGGAGCTGGCCCGAGGAGAGGGTGGACGGCAGCTGTCCGGATTGCGGAACCAGCTGGACTTCGTGAAGCACCTCGTCGACGGCCGCGTCCGGGTCGGGGACGCCGTGGGCCCTGGCCAGCAGGTCGAGGTGCTCGACCACGCTCAGGTCGGGGAAGAAGTCCAGGTCGTCGATGACGGTCGCGACGTCGCGGCGCACCTCCGGGCTGGTCTCGCTGACCCGGGTGCCGTTGACCTCGACCGTGCCCTCGTCGGGCCGATCCGCCCCGACCAGGCAGCGTAGGACCGTGGACTTGCCCGCGCCGTTGCGTCCGGTCAGCGCGACCGCCTCGCCTGCGGCGACGTCGAGGCTGAAGCCGTCGACGATCACGACCGGCCCGAAGGCCTTCTTCAGGTTGGTGACCTTGAGCACCGGGGTCTTTCGCGCCATGGACTCGATTCTCCCTCATCGGAGAAGTGCTTCGCGCCACGGGCTCTCGCAGCCACGAAGGCCGTGGACGTCGCCGGGGCGTGGCAGGCTATGACCCGTGCGTGGAACCGGTGAGGCAAGGGCGACCCTGGCGAGACAGCGGGCCGAAGTCGCGGCGATGTTCGACACGGTGGCCCCGCGCTACGACCTGGTCAACGACGTGCTCTCGCTCGGCCAAGACCGACGCTGGCGTAACGAGACGGTGGCCGCGGTCGCCCCCCGGCCCGGTCAGCGCATCCTCGACCTCGCCGCCGGCACCGGCACGTCCAGCCGTCCGTTCGCGGACGCGGGCGCCCTGGTCGTCCCCGCCGACCTCAGCGAGGGCATGCTGGTGGTCGGCAAGCGGCGTCAACCCGACCTCGGTTTCGTCAACGCGGACGCACTGGCGCTGCCGTTCGCCGACGGCGCCTTCGACGCGGTCACGATCAGCTTCGGCCTGCGTAACGTCGAGGACGTGTCCACTGCCTTGTCCGAGTTGCATCGGGTGACCCGTCCGGGCGGGAGGATCGTGATCTGCGAGTTCTCCACCCCGACCTGGAGGCCGCTCCGCGTGACCTACCGCAAGTACCTCCTCCGCGCGCTGCCGAAGATCGCCGGCGCCACGGCGTCCAACAAGATCGCCTACGACTATCTGGCCGAGTCGATCCTCGCCTGGCCCGATCAGCACGCCTTGGCCGACATCATGTTCGACACCGGCTGGACGGGCGTGGGCTGGAAGAACCTCAGCGGAGGTATCGTCGCGCTGCACCGAGCGCACGCCTGATGTTCACCCTCGACCAGTACGCCGCTCGCAGCTGTGCGCTGAAGGTCCATCACGCGTTCCATCCCGGGTTGACCAAGCCCGAGACCCCCTCCGGCGCCGGCCGGCTGCCCGGCAGCGCCGAGTTCGCCACGACCGCCTTCGAGATGATCAGGGCCGGCTCTGCGTCCGTCGCCGACCTCCGCAGCCTCGCCGGGCAGCCCAGCGAGATCCAGGAGCAGGCCTGCCTCGCTGCGCTCGCCGACGGCACCGACGTGATCATCTCCGGGCTACTGCCCCGCGACTGGGACGCACACCGAGCCGGACGCGCCGATCTGCTGATCCGCGACCCCGAAGGCGGCTATGCCCCCGGCATCGTCCGCTACCAGCGCGTGGTCGACGCCCGCAGGGACGATCTGGCGTTCACGTGGTCGGAGCTGGACGACCTGCCCCGCAGGCAGCGCGGCACCGGCTGGCGCTACCGCTGGCACTGGCGCTGGCCGAATGCCCTCCAGTTGGCCCATCTGTGGCGGTTGCTCGGGGCGACCGGGCAGCAGAGCGCCGGCGGGCCATGGGGCGTGGTGATCGGCAACGACGAGGTCGGTCCGGCCGGCATCCGGGCGACCTGGCTCGACCTGGCCGAGGCGGCCGCGCCTCCGGCGCCCGCTCAGGTGGACCCCGCCGACGTGGCCGTCGATCCGGTTCCGCCGGTGAGCGCACTGGCTCGCTACGACCACGAGTTCGCGTTCCGCGTCGACCTGGCCGAGCGCGCTGCGTCCGCCGACCCGGACGACCCGCCGCTGCTGCACCCGATCGTCAGCTACGAATGCAGCCACTGCGCCTGGTGGCCGCTATGCCGCGCGCAGCTCGACGATGACGACTTGAGCCTGCGGATCAGCAAGTCGCCACTGGACCGCCACGAGATCTCCGCCCTGCGAGAGGCCGGGATCCGGACCGTACACGAGCTCGCCGCCAGCGATCTCGACACCGTGCTGCCCGGCTACCTGCCCAGGGTGGCCCATCGCTCCGGCGCCGAGGACCGGCTCCGCCTCGCCCAGCGTCGCTCGCGGCTTCTCGAACACGGCGTCGAGCTCGAACGCACCACGAAGGGCCCGATCCCGCTGCCGTCCGCTCCGCTCGAGGTGGACGTCGATGTGGAGACCTCGCGCGACGACCGGGTCTACCTGTGGGGATTCTGGGTCAGCGACGGCAACGGCAGCGGCAGGTACCACGAGTTCAGCAGCTTCACCGAGCTCGACGACGAGGGCGAACATGCGCTCGCTCGTCGGGCGATGGCCTGGCTGCGCGAGCTCGTCGCGGGCACCGACGCGCTGGTGTTCCACTACTCCGACTACGAGGTGGTCCGACTGCAGCGTCTGGCCGCGGCCGACGACGAGGTGATGCAGTGGGCGGTGGATTTCGCGGGCGAGCATTTCGTCGACCTGTTCCGGACCGTCCGGCAGCACTTCTTCGGCGCCGGCGGACTGGGCCTGAAGGTGGTCGCTTCAGCCGGGGCGGGGTTCCATTGGCGCGACGACGACCCGGGCGGCCTGAACAGCATGCGCTGGTTCGACGAGGCGCTGCACGCCCCGACCGAGACCGCGCGGACGCAGGCCCGTACCCGGGTGCTGGAGTACAACGAGGACGACGTGAAGGCCACCTGGCGGCTGCGTCGCTGGCTGCGCGAGTTCACCTGACCCGATCCACACCGCGGCTGGAGTCACGCTGCTCCAGCCGAGCCGGGACGATCACCTCAGCGGACTCTGTGCGTCCGGAGTTGCGCTGGTCGATCAACTCGATCGCGGACCGCGCCATCGCCAGATCGTCAGGGTCGACGCTGGTCAACGAGATGCCCAGAGTGTGGGTGAGAGCGGTGTTGTCGAAGCCAGTCAGGCCGATATCGGCTCCCGGTCGCAGCCCGAGGGTCTCCAGCCGGCTCGCCATGGCGATCGCCACTCGGTCGTTGTGGCAGACGATGCCCAGCCCCGGCCGGAGCAGCCCTTCCAGTCCCGCGACCCGTTCGGCTGCGGCGCCGTGCCGGACGGCGGTGAAGGTGAGGACCGGACGTCCCGCCGCTTCTTGCGCGTCGGCGTAGCCCCGCCGCCGTTCGCGCGATGAGTCGCCCTCCGCGGCTCGCTCGTAGCCGAGGTAGACCACCGGATCGTAGCCGCGCGAGCGTAGATGCTCGGTGACCAACCTGCCGTTGCCGCGGTCGTCGGAGTGCACCAGATCGACCGACGCGGGAGCCCGGTTGCGGGTGAGCACGACCGTCGGGGACACCTCGCCGTAGCGCTGCAACGCCGCCATGTCCAGCAGGGGCGAGACCAGGATCAGACCACAGGCCCGCAGTTCCAGGAACCGCTCGATCGCGTTGACTTCGCGTCCGGGGTCCTCGGCGATGCTCGCCAAGAGCGGGACGTAGCCGCGCTCCTCCCCCGCCGTACGCAGCGCTTCGGCCAGTTCGCCGTAGAAGTGGTTGGCGAAGCCGGGCAGGACTACTCCGATCAGATCTGAGCGATTCCTCGCCAGCGACCGGGCGGCGGCGTTCGCTCGGTAGCCGAGGTCCACCATCGCCTGTTCCACCGCCGCTCGCCGCTCCGGCGACACCCGGGGATCGTTGCGCACCACCAGCGAAACCAACGGACGCGACACTCCAGCCAGGCGCGCCACATCCGCCTGGGTCGGCGGTCGTCGGTCCATCTGCGCTCCGATCAGCCCAGTTCCTGCTGGATGCGGGTGAGCATACGGCGGTTGATGTTGTCGGCATCTTCGTGCCAGCCGAACACGCACACGCTGACCACACCGTCGAAGGCGATCTCGCGCAGGGTCGCGAACACCCGCTCGAAGGGCACCTCACCACGCCCGATCTCGGCATGCTGGTGAACCCGGGCGTCCACTCCGGGTGGGTTCACGATGTAGCGGTTCCCGTCGTTCGCGGCATGGTTCAGCGCGTCCGCGATGTGCACCTCGCGCAATTTCGGCGCGCTCGAGGTGATCATCCGCTCCACGTCGCCGGCGCCCTCGGACAGGTGGAAGGCGTGTGGGCAGCAGAACTCGTACCCGATCCAGTCCAGGTTCGCCCCCCGGATCAGCGAGTAGGCCGCGTCGTGAGTCTCGACGAAGTCGTAGGGATGAGCCTCCATGTTCAGCCGGATGCCGTAGTTCTCGAAGGCTGGGGAGAGCTCCTCCAGCGACCGGTACCACTGCGCCTCACACTCGCGCGGGGTGTTCGGGTTTCCCGAGAACTCCGAGGTGATCTCGCGGCAGTTGATCTGGTCGGCCAGTTCCAGCAGCCGCCGCCAGTTCCGCACCTGCGCGGCACGTTCGGCCTCGTCAGTGGAGGACCAGTTGAACACCGGGTTCAGGGTGCGCACCCGCACCCCGGTCTCCTGCTGAGCCCGGTTCAGCCCAGCCACGAACTCGTCATCGGCCTTCGGGTAGTGGTGCCAGAAGTGGAACTCGTTGTTCGGTGACAGCTCCACGAACGCGAACCCCAGTTCGGCAGCCTTCCGCAGCGTGTCGGCCGTCGACATCGACGGGTAGTACATGTTCGGATCCAGCGCGATATCGACCATGATCGTTCCTCGGCTAGGCGTAGAGAGCGGGCTTCGGGATCATCTGGACGTCCACCTCGACGCCACCGGACTCCAGCGAGGCCACGGCAGCATCGACGACCACTCCGGCGGCGTAGCCGTCCCAGGCCGAGGAACCGGTGTGCTCACCCCGCTCCACGGCACGGATCCACTGCTGCACCTCGGCGTTGAACGCCGCATGGAACCGGTCGATGTGGCTGCGGCAGATCGCGTTGCGGTTGCCGGCCACGTCCCGGGTCAGGGTGTGCTCCTGGTCGCCGAGCCGAATCGTGCCCTGCTCCATCACCAGCTCGCACTCGATCGAGTAGCCGAAGCCGATGTTCACGTTCACCTCGTCATCGATCCGGACGCCGGACTCGGTGTAGGCCACCAGCACCAGCGGGTCGGCGAGGTGCTCGAACCGGTGGCTGGTCGAGCGCGGCGTATCGATCCGCACCCGGACGATCTCCTCACCCAGCAGGTACCGGCAGGTGTCGATCTCGTGAATCGCGGTGTCGTCGATCATGTTCCGGGTGGTGTACCCGTCCGGGACGGAGGGGTTGCGGTGCCGGCAGTGCACCAAAGTCGCGTAGCCGAGCTCACCGGAGACCAGCGCATCGCGCATCTCCTGGTAGCCGGCGTCGAAGCGCCGCATGAACCCGACGGTGACCAGCTTCTTGCCTACGGCCTGCTCGGCCTGGAGGATCTCCACGGCATCCGCGGCCAGCGTGGTCAGAGGCTTCTCGCAGAGCACGTACTTGCCCGCCCGCACCGCGGCGAGCACGTCCGGAGCGTGCACGCTGCCGAAGGTGGCGATCAGGATCGCGTCGACGTCGGGATCGGCGATGAGGTCCGCACCCGTCGCGTAGGCCCGTGCGCCCAGCGGCCCGGCCACGGCCTGCGCGCCCGCGAGGTTCACGTCCGCGATGGCGACCACGGTGCCTCCGGATAGCTCCTCCTCGATCCGCCGGATGTGTGCCCGGCCCATGCCGCCGGCGCCGATGACCCCGATTCGTACTGCCATCATTGGTTCCCTTCTCTGCGCTGATCCGGTTGGAGCACGTGAGCGGCGGGGGCCGGTGCCTCGTCAGTGAGGCGATCTAGCACGTGCTAACAACAGCAATTTAGCGCGCGCTAAAGCTGTCGGCAAGGAGTGATCGACGATCCGCAGCTCAGAAGGCGTAGGTGGTTCCACTGACCTCGGGGACGGCGTGCCATGCCCGATCGGCGGCGGAGGCGACCACAGCCTCGTCGACCTCCGCGGCGGCCCAGGCGTCCCCGGCCGACGGCGCGACCTGACGACCGGTGAGCACAGACTCCAGCAACTGCCCCGCCTCGATCACCTTCGAGTCGTCGAAGGACAGATGCTGGCCCGGACCCGGCTGGAAGCGTCCGTAATCCCCGTAGCCGGACTCGCTCATCACGGTGGTGTAGCCGCGGTGGACGCCCTCCCCTGCGATCAGCACCTGGAGGTGCTCGGGGTGTTCGAAGCTCCACCGCAGCGAGCCCTCGGTGCCGTACACCTCGACCACGTACTCAGCTCGCGGGCCGACGGCCACGCGCGAGGACTCCAGGGTGACCAGGGCACCGCTCCCGGTGCGGGCGAGCGCCGCGACATAGTCCTCGTTCTCGACGCTACGACGCTCGTCGCTCACGGCGACGGCGGAGTGCCCCACGCCCACGCCGAGCGGAACCGGACGCGTGGTGATGAAGGTGTCGGTCATCGCGGTCACCTCGGTGATCCGGCTGCCGAGCACGTACTGGGCCAGATCGATGCCGTGGCTGAGCAAGTCCGCAACCACACCGGCCCCGGCCTGCGCTCGGATGTAGCGCCAGGTGTGCGGACCCTCCGAGGAGGAGGCGTAGTCGGCGATCAGCCAGACCCGGGCGTTGGTGATCCGGCCGAGTCGGCCCGTCCTGACCAGCTCCCTGGCATGCTCGACCTGCGGCTGGTGGCGGTAGTTGAAGCCGGCCGCGGTGACCAACCCGGCTGCGGCGGCGCCCTGGGCGATCGCTCGGCTCTGGGCCGCGTTCACCCCCATCGGTTTCTCGATCCAGAAGTGCTTGCCCGCGGCGATCGCCGCCATCGCGATCTCGTGGTGCAGGAAGTTCGGGGCACAGATCGAGACCGCCTCGACCTGCGGATCGGCCAGGACCTCGCGATAGTCCTCGACCGCATGCTCGAAGCCGAGTCCGCGGGCCGCCTCCCGGTTCGCGGGGACGGGGTCGGCAGCCGCGACCAGGCGCGCGCTCACGCCCAGCTCCGGGTAGCGCTCGGCCACCTGACGGAAGCCGCGGCTGTGCAGCCGGCCCATCCAGCCCAGGGCGATCACGCCCACACCGATCTGCCTCATCGCAGGGTCCTCTCACAAGCGACGAGGGCGCCCCTCAGGTGAGGAGCACCCTCGCCAGGTGGTTTCAGCGGTTCTTGCGCTCGTCGATGATGATGGCGAGCACGATGATGACGCCCTTCACGACCTGCTGCATGAACGGCGAGATGTTGATCAGGTCCATGCCGTTGTTGATCACGCCGATGATCAGTGCGCCGACAACGGCCCCCCAGATGGTGCCGATGCCGCCGTTGAAGCTGGTACCGCCGATGACGGTGGACGCGATCGCGTCCAGCTCGATACCGGTACCCAGCTGCGGGTTGCCCGAGCCGATCCGGGCCGCGAGGACCATGCCGGCCAGGCCGGCGAGCAGGCCGGACAAGGCGAAGATCCCGATCTTGAGCTTGTTCAGGCTGATGCCGGACACCCGGGCCGCCTGCTCGTTGCCGCCCAAGGCGTAGGTGTGCCGGCCGAACCGGGTGAAGTTCAGCACCACATGCGCACCGACAGCGACGATCGCGAGGATCCAGATCGGCACCGGGAGCCAGAGCAGGTCACCCTGGCCGATGAAGTTGAAGGCGGGCTGCAGCTTGGAGATCGGACGGCCACCCGAGTAGATCAGCGCCAGGCCGCGCGCGGCCGTCATCATGCCCAGGGTCGCGATGAACGGGGCAATGTTGAACCCGGCGACCAGCGCACCGTTGATCAGACCGAGCAGCGCGCCCACGGCCAGGCCGGCCAGGATCGCGACGAACACCGGCAGTTGCAGGCCCGGGTACATGATCACCGAAGCGTCGGGCATCTGGGCCAGGCTGGCCGAGACCACGGCCGACACCGCGACGATCGAGCCGACCGACAAGTCGATGCCGTTGATGATGATCACGAAGGTCATGCCGGTTGCGATGATCGCGATCGCGGAGACCTGCCGGATCACGTTGATCAGGTTCTGCGGCTGCAGGAACGTACCGCCGGTCAGCACCGACAGCAGGATGACGAACAACAACAAGATCCCGACGATGGCGTACTTCTTGACGAATCCACCCCAGTCGAAGGTGGACGTGCGCGCCTCGTTGGCGGTGTTGGACATTCTGGTTCGTTCCTCTCAGGCGGCCGCGGCGCCGGGGCCGGTGGCGAGTTGCATGATTCGTTCCTGGGTGGCTTCGGAGCGGTCGATGATGCCGCTCACGCTGCCCTCGTGCATGACTACGATCCGGTCGCTCATCCCGAGCACCTCCGGCATCTCCGAGGAGACCATGATGATCGCCTTGCCCTGCTGAGCGAGCAGTGACATGAGCCGGTGGATCTCCGACTTCGCGCCGACGTCGATCCCGCGCGTGGGCTCGTCGATCATCAAGATGTCGGGCAGCGTGAGCAGCCAGCGCGAGATCAGCACCTTCTGCTGGTTTCCCCCGGACAGGTTCTGGATCGACTGGCTCAACGAAGGCGTCTTCAGCGCCAGCGTCTCCCGCTGTACCTGGCAGTCCTCATCGATCCGCTTGAGGTTCAGGAAGCCGTTCGGGGAGTACTTCGGCAACGCCGCCATGATCATGTTGTCCCGCACGCTGAGCACGCCCATGATCCCGGTCAGCTTGCGATCCTCGGTCAACAGCCCCATGCCTGCGGCAATCGCGTCCTTCGGCTGGCTGATCGTCACCGGCTTGCCGTCGATCGTGATGGTGCCGGATTCGGCCTTGTACACCCCGAAGAGGGTCTCCAGTACCTCGGTGCGACCCGCGCCCATCAGGCCCGCGATGCCGAGGATCTCGCCGCGACGCACCTCGAAGCTCACGTCCTTGACCAGGTGTCCCCGGCTCAGACCCTCCACCTTCAAGAACACACCACCGATCTCGGCTTCGAGCTTGGGGAACATCTGGGTCAGTTCACGACCGACCATCAGCGCGATCAACGTGTCCCGATTCAGCTCCGCCGCCGGCAGGCTCGCCACGTGTTTGCCGTCACGGAACACGGTGATGTCGTCGGAGATCTTGAATACTTCGTCCATCTTGTGGGTGATGTAGATGATCGCCGTGCCGGAGTCCTTCAGCTGACCGATCATTCGGTGCAGATGAGCCACCTCGGTCTCGGTGATCGCGGACGTCGGCTCGTCCATGATGATCAGCTTGGAGTCGAAGCTGATCGCCTTGGCGATCTCGACCATCTGGGTCTGCGCAATGCTCAGTTGCTTCATCGGACGCGTTGGGTCGATGCGGATCTCCCAGCGATCGAACAACTCCTGCGTCGCGCGCCTCATCGCGCCGCGACTGATCAAACCGAGCGGGCCCCGCGGCTCACGCCCCAGCCAGATGTTCTCCGCCACGGTCATCTCCGGCACCGGCGACAACTCCTGGTGGATCATCGAGATCCCCAGCCCCAGGCCGGTCGCCGTGTCGGGAATCGTCACCTGATGGCCGTCGAAGGTGATCGTGCCGCCATCGGGCTGATACATCCCGATGAGCACCTTCATCAGGGTCGACTTCCCCGCACCGTTCTCGCCCATCAGCGAGTGAACAGTGCCGGGACGCACCTTCAGGTCGACGTGGTCGAGGGCATGCACACCCGGGAAGATCTTGTCGATGCCCTGCATCTCCAGCAGGTACTCATCAGTCATCACAAACCTCACGCATGGTAGTCGGCTTCCTTGCTCATTCCGGCAGACGGGTGGATGACCGCGAAGTCATCCACCCGCTTGCCCGTACTACATGCCTGGTGTCACAGGACTTATCTCCTCCTACTTGCCGGCGAAGTCAGCCATGTTGTCGGGCGTGACCAGCTGGTAGGGGATGTCGACGTAGTCCTTGACCGTCTGGCCGCCCGCGAGGTCGACCACCGCGTCCAGACCACCCTTGCCCTGGCCGGCCGCGTCCTGGAACACGGTCACGGCGAGGTCGCCGGCACCCATCGCCGCAAGGGCGTCAGCGGTGGCGTCCACGCCACCGACCAAGATACCGTCGGCGCCGAGCTTCTTGTTGTCGGCCTTGATGGCGTTGATCGCGCCGAGCGCCATCTCATCGTTGTTCGCGCAGACGACCTTGATGTCGTCGCCCGACTGCAGCCAGTTCTCCATGATCGACTGGCCCTTCTCGCGGTACCAGTTGCCGGCCTGGGTCTTGATCACCTTCATGCCCGGGTTCTGGGCCACCACGTCGTTGCAGCCCTTGGTGCGCTGCACGGCAGCCTCGTTGGCCGGGTCGCCCTGCAGGATCACGACGTTGCCCGTGCCTCCGGCCAGTTTGGCCAGTTCCTGCATCTCGACGGTGCCGGCGTACAGGGAGTCCGAGCCCACGTAGGGCACACCGGAGGGGAGGTCGGCCGGCTTGCGGTTGACGTAGACCAGCGGAATGTTCGCGCTCTTTGCGGCGTCGGTCATCGGGCCGGCCGCGTCGGTGTCGACCGGGATCACGATGATGCCGTCGACCTTCTGCGACACGAAGTTCTCCACCTGGCCCAGCTGGGTGTCGGTCTTCTCCTCAGCGGCCACGATGTTGACCTCGACGCCCTTGGCCTTTGCCTCTGCGGTGATCGCGTCGGCGACCTTCTGCAGGAACTGGTCGAGGATCGGGAAGGTAACACCGATCTTGAGCGTCTTTGTGGCGCCTCCACTGGCATCGGTGCCGGCGGACGGCGCGGCGGGCGTGGAGCACGCCGTGAAGACGCTGGCGGAAGCGAGCACAATCGCCGCCACCTTGAGTCCGATTCTGTTGGCCATAATCCCTCTCTTTGAGATCTAGGGGACACGATCCACCCGAGGAGGAGTCCGTGCGAAGGAGGCCCTGGCTCCTTCGTTGTCAACCTAAGGCTTCTCGTACCACCCGGTCACGACTCCGTGCCGGATGATCTCGAAGCTACGGTGAGGATGAGTAGTTGTCAAGACATATAGACAAGGAGAGAGCATTTGATGGATAACATTCTTACAACATCGCACGCTCAGAGACGCGCGAGAGGGCGCCCCGCCGCGGCGGAGCGCCCTCGTCCCGAATCAGATCAGCGGACGCCGAGCCCCAAGGACGCGAGGTACTCGCGGGTGGCGATCGCGTTCGGCAGCGGATAGTCCTTGGCGCAGCCGTACATGTCCTGCTCGCAGATCACGTACATTTCCTTATCCAGGTCGGCCAGCGTCTCGATCAGCGCGTGCATCTCGGGCAGCCCGGCCGGCGGCGCGACCGAGCAGCCGCTCAGGTTGGCCTTCACGAACGGCCAGTCCTCGTCGTGGGCTTTCTTCACGATGCCGGGATCCATCGCCTTGATGTGCACGTACTCGATCCGCTCGGGGTACGCCCGCGCGATCGCCATCGGGTCGCCGCCGCCGTAGACGATGTGGCCGGTGTCCAGGCAGAAGCCGACGTAGTCGGGATCGGTGGCCTGGAAGACGCGATCGATGTCCTCGGGTGTCTCGATGTGGCTGTCCCCGTGCGGGTGGAGCACCATCTTCAGCCCGTAATCCTCCTTCATGATCCGACCGAGTCGGTTGGCGTTGGCGATGTAGAGATTCCACGCCTCGACCGACAGCACCTTGTCGTCGATGTAGCCACCGGTCTTCTCGTCGCGATACATCGGGGGCAGGTGCACGACATACTCCGACCCGATCGCCGCGTGAGTCTCGCCGATCGAGCGGAAGAAGGCCTCCGTGTCGGCCCAGGCCTCGGCCTTGTGCAGGATGCCCCAGCCAGTCCCGGCCACGACGGTGAAGCCGTATTCGTCCATCACAGCCTTGAGCAGCTTCGGGTTGGTCGGGAAGTAGCCGTGCGGCCCGGTCTCCATGACCGAGAACCCGGCCTCGGCCATCTCGGCGAGGGCAACGTCCCAGGCGATCTGCTTGTCGTCGTAGGGGAACCACACACCCCACTGGTCGGGGCAGACGCCGATGGTCAGCTTGCTGTAGCGGGGATCGGGGTTGACGGCCTTGGACTCGGTCATTGCTGTGTTCACTCCTTCGTAAACGGGTTGGTGGTGTGCTGCTCAGCCCAGCGGGACGATCGAGCCCTGGCGGGCGGCGGTGTCGGCTGCGTCCGCGAGGGCCAGCGCGGCCCTGCCGTCGAGGATGGACGGCGACGGGGCGGTTCCGGCCTCGATGCTGGTGATGAAGTGGTCCAGTTCGTTGCGGTAGGCGTCGGCATATCGCTCCAGGAAGAAGGGCAGGTAGGGCCCGGCCACCTCGGTGCCGGCCGCGCCGTTGAAGCGGATCCCGGTACTGCGCAGGTTCGTGGCCTCCAGCGATCCCTTGGGGCCGAAGGCCTCCATCCGCTGGTCGTAGCCCGCGGCGCAGACCCGGCTGTTCAGGATCGTGCACACCGCTCCGCCGGCCGTGGTCATGGTGACCGTGGCCGTGTCGAAGTCGCCGATCGCGCCGATCTCCTCGATGTGGGCGTGCGCAGAGGTCGCCACCTGGACGAAGTCGCCGAGCAGGAAGCGAGCCATGTCGAAGTCGTGGATGGTCATGTCGCGGAAGATGCCACCAGACGCGGTGAGGTAACCCGCCGGCGGGGCGGCCGGGTCACGGCTGACGATGGTGAGCTGGCGCAGGTCGCCGATCTCGCCGGCCTGGACGCGCCGACGCAGTTCCATCACACCGGGATCGAAGCGGCGGTTGAAGCCGACCATGACGCGGTGCTCGTTGCCGGCGATCGCGGCGATGCACTCCTCCACCCTGGCCATGCTGAGGTCGACCGGCTTCTCCGTGAGCACGGCCTTGCCCGCCAAGACTCCCGCGATGATCTGGTCGACGTGGTACGGCGTGGGCGAACACACCACGACGGCGTCGACGCCCGGATCGGCGAACACGTCCTCGACCACCTCGCTCGAGCGGCAGCCGTGCGCCGCGGCGACCGCCGCCGCGGCCCCCGCGACGGGATCGGCGATCAGCACGAGCTGGGCGCCCGGGTGGGCAGAAACGGTACGGGCGTGGACCTGGCCGATCCGGCCGGCTCCGACGATCGCGATCCGAAGCATCGCAGGCTCTTTCTCTCGCAGGACTCCAATGAGGGCGTTCGGGGCGCTGGCCTTGCTTCATGCTCCGGGGCCCCGTTGCACCTGAGCGTGATCTTACAACACTTTGTCTTTACAACCTACCATGCGGACGTTCCTGGCAGGGTGAGGGACGAGAGATTCGGCGGGACCCGGCCGACGTCGGCCGAGCCCCCACGAACCCACGACGGCCGCAGCGCGAACCGCCAGAGCCGAATCACCCCCGGGTCAGGGTCCCGTCCCAGGTGGTGACCTTCTCTCCCGCGTGCTCGTCGGTGAACCACACCGAGGTGACCGCCTTGGTCTCGGTGAAGAACGCGACGCCGTCCTTGCCCATGGCATGCAGGTCGCCGAAGAACGAGTCCTTGTGGCCGGTGAACGGGAACGTCGAGAACGGCACCGGGATGCCGACGTTGATGCCCACCATGCCGGCGTGGGTGCCCTTGGCGAACTCCCGGGCGTAGTACCCGGAGCTGGTGTAGATCGACGAGCCGTTGCCGAACCGGTTCGCGTTCATCACCGCCAGCCCCTCCTCGAAGCTCGAGACCCGCTTGATCGAGGTCACCGGTCCGAAGACCTCCGAGTCGCCGACGAAGTTGCCCGGACGCACGTTGTCGAAGATGGTCGGACCGACGTAGAACCCGCCCTCGTAGCCCGCGACACTGGCCCCGCGTCCATCGAGCACGAGATCGGCGCCCTCGGCCACGCCGCGCTCGATGCACGAGTGCACCCATTCGCGGTGCTTGGCCGTGATCACCGGACCGAGCTGGGACTCGGGCAAGTAGGCCGGCCCGATCCGCAGGTCCTTCGCCATCGACGCGAGCATCTCGATGGCTTCATCGGCGATCGAGTCCTGCATCACGACCACCGGCAAGGCCATGCAGCGCTGGCCGGCGCAGCCGTAGGTGGAGTTGATGATGCCGGCGATCGAGCGCTCGAGCACCGCGTCGTCCAGCACGAGGGCGTGGTTCTTCGCCTCGGTCAGCGCCTGCACGCGCTTGCCCGCGGCGGCAGCGGTCGCGTAGATGTGCTTGCCCACCTCGGTCGAGCCGACGAACGTGATCCCGCGGACGTCGGGGTTGGTGAGCAGGCTGTCGGCCTCGACCCGGGAGCAGGTGACCAGATTCGCGACACCCTTGGGCAGGCCCGCCTCGATCAGCAGCTCCATCATCCGGATCGAGGTCTGCGGCACCATCGAGGCCGCCTTGAGCACGAAGGTGTTGCCGGTGGTGATCGCGAACGGCAGCATCCAGCCCATCGGGATCATCGCCGGGAAGTTGTACGGCGCGATCCCGACGAACACACCCAGCGGCTCCCGGTAGGACACGGTGTCGTAGCCACGAGAGATGTTCATCGTGGTGTCGCCCATCATCAGGTAGTGGGTCGAGCAGGCGAGCTCCACCACCTCGATCGCCTTCAGCACGTCGCCGCGCGCCTCTGCGACCACCTTGCCCATCTCGGTGGCCAGCAGAATGCTCAGCTCGTCGAGGTGCTCGTCGAGAAGCTGCTTGAACCGGAACATCAGCTGGACGCGCTGCGGGATCGGAGTGTTCGACCAGCCCGGGAAGGCCCGGGCAGCCGCGACGACGGCGGAGTCGACCTCCGCCTGGGTGCACTGCGGCGCCTCGGCGATCTGCTCCCCGGTCGAAGGGTTCATCACCGGCATGTAGGTGGCGGTCTTCGACTCACGCCACTCGTTGTCCACCAGATAGCGCAGCCGCTTCAGCCGGGCGGCGCTCTCGGTGGTCGCCGTAACGGCCTCGTTGGTCAACGACATCGGGTGTTCCTCTCTCCTGGACCCGGGTCGGGTCCGTTGGTGGTGACCGCACCGCCGTATGTCCGGCGGTGGGGCGGATCGGCTATTCGGTTGTGGCGAGTCGCGGGTCGACCGCCTGGCCGGCCCAGGTCTGGCGTACCCAGGCGTGGGCCGGGTCGTCGCAGATCAGCCAGGCCCGGGTCTCGCCGGGGCCGGCCATCACGTTCAGGTAGTACATGTCGTAGCCGGGCGGAGCCATCGCCGGACCGTGCCAGCCGTGCGGGACCAGGACGACGTCGCCGGAACGCACCTCCGCCAGCACGTCGATCGGACGCTGCGGCGTCCCGTACACCCGCTGGTAACCGAACGCATCGCCGCCGAGGGGGGCGTCCGGTTCGGTGCGCACCTCGAAGTAGTAGATCTCTTCCAGCGACGTCTCCACGCCCTCGCGTTCTTCGTCGTGCTTGTGCGGCGGGTAGCTGGACCAGTTGCCGGCCGGAGTGATCACCTCGCACGCGATGATCGAATCGGCGTCCAGCACCCCCGGCACCCCGAAGTTGCGGACGCGCCGGCTCGCGGCGCCCGCACCACGCAGCTCGTCGGGGACGTCCGCGGCGGCCAGGTACGCCGCCGGCCGGGTCGCCCGAGCGGTCGCCGAGCAGAGTGCATAGCGCCCGCCGGCCACGCTGGTGAGGGTGAAGCTCGACCCGCGCGGGACGTAGAGAACGTCGGTGGCCGCGCTGAACACGTCCGCGCGTCCGGCCAGCGCGAAAGTCCGTCCCTCCACCTCGATGTTCGCCGCGCCCGCCAACGGTACGACGATGTACTCCAGATCGCCGGTCTCGACGCGGCGCGATTCGCCGGCGGCGAGGTCGCTCACCTGCAGTCCGGTGTGGGCCCATCCGGGGATTCCCGAGCCGGCCGGAGCACTGCCGGGGAGAATCCTCGTATCGAACTCGGCGTCGGCGGTGCTGCCCGCCGGGTATACCCACTGGCTCATGATGCTCCCGGGTGGATCGGTCGTTGATGGACGAGGCCCGCCGCGACGTCGACCGCTTCGGCCACATCGTCGTCGGCGGGATAGAGCAGGGCTCGGCCGATCACCAGGCCGACCGCTACCGGGTGGGTCAGGGCGTCGGCCCACCGCTGGTAGGTGGCGTCCGGGTCGCCGACCGGGTCGCCGCCCAAGAGCAGGCTGGGCAACGTGGTCGAGTCGAGCACCCGGTGCATTTCCTCGACCACCGGCAGCTTGAGCCAGGTGTGCGAGCTGGTCGCGCCGAGTCCGGCGGCGATCTGGATGGACTTGATCACCGAGTCCGGGTCGAGCACGTTGCGCACCTTGTCCGGCGCGATCCGCACGGACAGGAACGGCTCCACCATCGCCATCAGGCCGCGCCGCGCGAGCGCGGTCACCGCCGCCCCGGTCGACTCCAGCACCCGCGCAGTGTCCTCGTCCTCCAGGCAGATCCGGGTGAGCATCTTGCCGCCGTCCAGGCCGTTGCCGGCCAGGGTGTCGGCGTCGTAGCCGGTCCAGCGATCGTCGAACTCGAACTCGGCGCCCTGCAGCCCGCCTCGATTCATCGAACCGATCACGACCTTGCCCTCCAGCAGCCCGGACACGAGCAGGTCCTCGAGGATGTCGGCCGTGCCCAGGACACCGTCCACCCCCGGACGGCTCAGCGCGGTCGCGAGCCGGTCCAGGAGATCGGCACGAGAGGCCATCGCGGTGGCGTTGCCGCGGACGCCGAGGGCACCGCGGGCGGGATGGTCCGCCGCAACGATCATCAGCCGTCCATCCGATGGCCGCTCAGGGCGGCGACGGTTTCGCCAAGCGCGCGTGATCGCGTCCGGATCGGTGGCCCGCAGACGGGTCAGCGCAACGACGTCCACGTGATTCATGAGCTGCGCTCCCGTAGCAGCGCCTCGACCTCGTCCTCGGTGGGCATCGCCGTCGAACACTCCAGCCGGGACGCGACCAGCGCCCCGGCGGCGTTGGCGAACCGGAGCGTCCGTTCCAGCACCCAGCCGTTCAGCAGGCCGTGGCAGACCGCACCACCGAACGAGTCGCCCGCTCCGAGACCGTTGACGACCTCGACCGTCACCGGCGGCACCTCGACGACCTCGTCGGCGGTCATCGCCAAGACACCCTTCGGCCCCTGCTTCACGATGGCGAGCTCGATCCCGCGTTCCAGCAGAGCGGTGGCGGCCCGGTGCGGTTCGGTCTCCCCCACCGCAATCCGGCACTCCTCGCGGTTGCCGATCGCGACCGTGCAGTGCGACAACGCCACCTCGGCGTGCCGGCTGGCCTCGGCTTCGGTCTTCCAGAACATGGGCCGGTAGTCCAGGTCGAGGATGGTGAGCGGCCGTCGATCCCGGACCCGCCAGGCGGCGAGGTGAGCCTGCCGGCTCGGCTCGGCCGACAGCCCGGTGAGGGTCGACCAGTAGACGCCGGCCTCGGCGATCTCGCGCAGCGGCAGGTCGGTGACCTGGATCCGCAGGTCCGGTGCCTGCGGGTAGCGGTAGAAGTAGAGCGGGAAGTCGTCCGGCGGGAAGATCTCGCAGAAGGTGACCGGCGTGGGCAGCCACGGATCGGTGCCCACGAAGTCGGTGGCCACGCCGAGTTCATCGAGCTTCGCCCGGACGAAGCGCCCGAACGGGTCGTCACCGGTCTTGGTGATGATCGCCGAGCGGTGGCCGTAGCGCGCTGCCGCCACCGAGACGTTGGTCGCGCTGCCGCCCAGGAACTTGCCGAAGGAGGTGACCTCCTCCAGCGGCACACCGATCTGTGTCGGATAGATGTCCACTCCGACGCGACCGATGCAGACGACCTCGTAGGTGTCACCCATCGCTTCGATCCTCCGCCTTCGCCGGCGCCGTCGCCCGGGCTTCCAGTCTGCCCAGGGCGGATACGGCTGTCAAGCTTTGTAAGGACAATAGCCTATTCAGGCAACCGGCGTTTACGGTGTCCGCGCAGGCAACCTTTCGGATATGGTGCCGATATGGCTACCCAGATCCCGGTCAGCATCGACCGGAACAGCCCGGTTCCGCTGTACCACCAGCTGGCCGAGCAGCTCGCCGCCGCCATCGACACCGGGGTGCTGAAGCCGGGTGACGCCTTCGAGAACGAGCTGTCTCTGGCCGACCGGCTCGATCTCTCCCGTCCCACCGTGCGCCGCGCGATCGTCGAGCTGGTCACCCGCGGATTGCTGGTGCGGCGGCGCGGCATCGGTACCACGGTCGCCAACGAGGTGATCCACCGCCGCAACGAGCTGACCAGCCTCTACGACGACCTCAAGCGCAACGGACGCGAGCCGCTCACCGAGGTGCTCGAGTTCACCACGGACTTCGTCGACCAGCGCGCCTCCAGCATTCTCGGGCTCGAACCCGACACCCCCCTGATCTATCTGGAACGGCTGCGCTCGGTCGAGGAGGGGCCGATGTCGATCCTGCGCAACTGGCTGCCACCGATGTGGGCCGACCTCGACCTGGACCAACTCACCACCCAGGGCCTGTACAACGTGATGCGCGCCCGCGGGGTGATGCCGGCGGTCGCCCACCAGACCATAGGGGCGCGTCCGGCCGAACCCGCCGAGCGCAAGCTGCTGGGCCTGGACAAGAACGACCCCGTGCTGACCATGTCCCGCCGGGCCTACGACTCCGCCGGGTCACCGGTGGAGTTCGGCGACCACTGCTACCGCTACGACCGCTACCTGTTCGACATCACGGTCTACGCCAGCTGAGGCGCGCGTCCACCTTCCGAGTTGTCAGAATCTGGTGCGGCTATAGGCGCACCAGATTCTGACAACTCGGAAGGCGCGGATCGGCGTGCGGCTCAGAAGAAGACCAGGTAGAGCGCGGCGACCGCCACGAAGACCGTGACCAGCCGTTCGAAGGTCTTCTGCTGGATGCGCTTGATCAGCACCCGTCCGATCCAGGTGCCCACCAGCACCAGCGGCGCCAGTGTCGCGGCCACCAGCGCGGTATCGGGACGCACGATCCCCAACCCGATCGAGACCGGCAGCTTGGTCAGATTCACCGCGAAGAAGAACCAGGCGGTCGTCCCGAGGAAGCGCCACTTGTCGTACTTCATCGCCAGCAGGTAGAGGTTCATCGGTGGACCGCCGGCATTCGCAACCATGGTCGTGAACCCGGCCAGCCCGCCGTAGCCCATGCCCACCGCCGGCTTGTGTGCAGCCAGCTTGTCCGGCCACAGGCCGATCACCAGCAACGCAAGGATGATCACCCCGATCGTCCGCTTCAGCACCAGCCCGTCCACCCAATTCAGGAACAATGCACCAAGCCCGATCCCGACCAGCACCGGGACGACGAGGCGCCCGATCAGCCGCCAGTCCACGTCGCGGCGGTACGTCCACACGGCCACCAGGTCGCCCACCAGCAGCATCACCAACGCGACCCCCGTGGAGTCCTTCGCCGGCAGCACCGCCGCGGCCAGCACGACCGCGATCATCGCGACCCCGCCGATGGCGGTCTTGGAGAAGCCGATCAGAAGGGCAGCAACGGCAAGGACCAGCCATCCCCACAGGGGCAGGCTGGTCCACAGGGCCTGAAGAGCGCTCACCTACAGATAGTGCCGCTGCGCGGCCTTTTCGGCGACGTACTCGCCGTAGGCCTTCTGCGTGCTCTCCAACGCCGAGACCTGGGACACCGGCACGTCCCACCACGCGGAGCCGGGCGGATTGGGCCCGTACAGGTCGGTTTCGATGTAGAGCACCGTCGTGCGCTCGCTCGCAGCCGCCTTGGCGTAGTTGTCCCGGAACTCGGCCATTCCGTTGCAGGTCAGCACGTCGGCTCCCCAGCTCGCGGCGTTGGCGGCGAGATCGAACGGGACGTCCGCGCCGTCCAGCCGTCCCGACGCCGAGCGCACCTTGTACCTGGTGCCGAACCGCTGCGAGCCGCGCGACTCGCTCAGCGCACCGATCGAGGCGAAGCCGTGGTTCTGAAGCAGGACGTAGATGACCTTGATCCCCTCCTGGACGACCGTGGCGATCTCCATCGGCAGCATCTGGTAGGTGCCGTCGCCGACGATCGCAACCACCTGGTGGTCATCGCCGACCGCCAGCTTGGCGCCGAGCGCAGCCGGAACCTCGTAGCCCATGCACGAGTAGGCGTACTCCACGTGGTACTGCTCGGGCGTGCGGGCACGCCACAGGGCCTGCAGGTCGCCGGGCATCGAGCCGGCCGCGTTGATCAGGACATCCTGATCGCCCATCAGCTCGTTCAGGGCCCCGAACACCTCGGTCTGTGCGGGAAGCGGCTGGTTGTCGCGGTGGTAGCACTCCTCGACCACCTGCTGCCACTCTTCGTCCAGCTGCTCGGCACGAGCCTGGTACGCGACGTCGGTGCTCCAGCCGGCCAGTTCGCCGGTGAGCCCCTCCAGTGCGAGCCTCGCGTCGGCCACCAGCATGGTCGCGGCGTGCTTGGCCGCGTCGAAGCCGAGCACGTTGACGTTCGCGAACCGCACCTGGGGGTTGGCGAAGATCGTGTGGCTGGCTGTGGTGAAGTCCGAGTACCGGGTGCCGATGCCGATCACCAGATCGGCTTCGCGGGCCAAGGTGTTGGCCGCGGTGCCACCGGTGGAGCCGACACCGCCGACGGCCATCCGGTGGTCGAAGTTGATCGCTCCCTTGCCGGCCTGGGTGTCCGCCACGGGGATACCTGTGGCCTGCGCGAACGTGCGCAACTCCTCGGACGCACCGGAGTAGATCACGCCACCGCCGGCCACGATCAGGGGACGCTTCGCCCCCCGGATCTGCTCGGCCACCCGCGCCAGCATTGCCGGCTCCGGGGCGGGCCGGGCCACGTGCCAGACCCGCTTGGCGAAGAACTCCACCGGGAAGTCGAACGCCTCGGCCTGGACGTCCTGCGGCATGCACACGGTGACCGCACCGGTCTCGGCCGGGTCGGTGAGCACCCGCATCGCGTTCATCAGCGACGGGACGAGTTGCTCGGGGCGGTTGATCCGGTCCCAGAACCGCGATACCGGCTTGAACGCGTCGTTCACCGAGATGTCGAGCGTCCGCGGATCCTCCAGCTGCTGCAGCACGGGATCGGGGTAGCGGGTGACGAAGATGTCGGAGGGCAGCAGCAGCACCGGCAGACGGTTGGTCGTGGCCAGTGCGGCGCCGGTGACCATGTTCGTGGCGCCGGGCCCGATCGAGGACGTCACCGCCCAGGTCTGCAACCGGTTCCTCTGCTTGGCGAAGGCGGCCGCGGCGTGCACGCCGCCCTGCTCGTTGCGGACCAGCACGTAAGGCAGGTCGGGTGCGTCGGGGTCGCCGTCCAGCCTTTGCAGCTCGGCCTGCAGCAGGGCTTGACCCAGCCCGGCGACGTTGCCGTGACCGAAGATGCCGAAGCAGCCGGCGAAGAGCTTCTGCTCGACCCCGTCCCGCTCGGAATACTGATGGGCGAGGAACCTGATCACCGCCTGAGCGACGGTGAGCCGTACGGTCTGGGTCATCTGTGAACTCCGGTGAGGCTTCGTTGGCTGGGTTGGCCGCCGGCCCGGGCGAGGATCGGGTGCCGACGATCGTGGGACGGTCAGGGCGCAGGAATCAGAATGTCACGCACGATCTGATCCAGCTCCTCGTCGGCGCTGAGGAACTGGCGCAAGGTCTTGCGGGTCGCGCCGAAGTCGGCGAACTCGTCGGGCGTCATGCCGTCCACGTCGTAGGCCTTGCGGAACTCCGCCATGGTGCACAGCGCCGTCACGATCCTGGGGTCGACCGGGTTGTCGATCCGCGGTTCGGGATCGATGCCGCTGTTCTGGAAGCGCTGCTGCCACGCGAACGGTGGCGAGAGCACGAGGTCGCCGCCGACGAGTTCGGTCCACTGCAGCGCATTGCGGTAGGCGGCCACCAGCAACCGGGCCCGCAGGCCGCGCTTCGCGAACTCGGCATAGGCCTTCTTCACCACCGCGACGCCGGCCCATTCCAGGTAGCCAGGGTCGAAGACCAGACCCTCCTTGGCGTAGACCGACTTCAGCCAGTCGTCCAGGCGACCGACCATGATCGTGACGACGGGGCCCATCGTGGACGTGTCCAGGCCCTGCGCCTCGCGACGCTTCAGGCCGCGCTCGATCGCCTCGCCCGTGGCCACGGCCTGGGCGACGGTGAAGGACACGGTCACGTTGATGTTCACGCCACGGTGGGACGCGTCCTCGATGGCCTCCACCCCCGTCTTGGTCGCCGGAATCTTGACGATGATGTTCGGGGCGAGCGAGGAGAAGTACTCCGCCTGATCGGCCAACGCCTTCGCGCTGCGGGCCAGACGCGGGTCGGTCTGCATCGAGAGCCGGCCGTTGTAGCCGTTGTACCTCTCGAACGCGGGCAGCAGCAGCCGGGCCGCATCGAGGGAGACCTCCTCGACCACCTTCCAGCCGATCTGCGATTCGGTGGCTTCCGGCATCTCCACGGCGAGTTCCTGGATCCGTCGAGTCCAGCGCGGGAAGTCGGCCCGGATGGCAGCAAGGGCGATCACCGGGTTGCAGGTGGCTCCCACCGCGCCCCACGAAATGGCTGTCGAGAGCTCGGAGTAGGTGGCCGAGTCGTTCCACAGCGCGGTCGGGCCACGCCGGGTCATCAGTCCGAGCGGGGTGTTGCTGTCAGTCATTGAGGAACCTCTTCTTCGAGGCACGTGGTGCCACCGTGCAGTCGGTGATTCCATTCAATCCCTGCCAGCACCAGAAGTCAACAAAATGTCCTGACATACGGTCAAACGTCCCGGGGTGACGTGTCCGGCTACAGCCGGCGCGTGAGCTCGGCCCGTCCATTTCGGTCGACATCGACCACCAGAACCTCCAGCCCACCGACCGGCTCGGCGAGCGCGCCAGCGACCTCGCCTGCGGTCTCCAGCCTCCGCGCAGGCACGCCGTACGCCGCCGCCAGCGCGACCAGGTCGAGGCCGGTCGGGGTCGCGAACACGCGTTCGAACGCCCCGGCGAACCGCTCCTGCCCGTACTCGAGGGTCGCGAAGATGCTGCCGCCACGGTCGTCGGCCACCACGATCCGAAGGTTCGGACGCGGCTCGCCCGGTCCGATCGCCAGCGACCCTGCGTCATGGACGAAAGCGATGTCACCGCACAGCAGGGTGGTCGCCGTGTTCGTGGCCAGCGCCACGCCCGCGGCCGTCGCAATGGTCCCGTCGATGCCGGAAAGGCCACGGTTGGCGTAGACCGGGCCGGGATCGGGCCGGACGGGAGCGAGATCGGCGTCGCGCACCGGATTGGAATTGCCTAGGCACAGCACCTGATCGGACGGCACGGCCGCCACCACCAGTCGGGCCAGTTCCGGCCCGGTGAGGATCGGGGCGGCCCCGAGCACCGCGTCCAGCCTCGCGGTCCGTGCGGCGTCCTCGGCCTGCCAGCGGGCCAGCCAGTCCGCCGGCCCGGGCTCGATCGCGACCGCCGCGGCGACCAGCCGGGCCTGCCACCCCGGATCCGAATAGTCCGACGTGTCTGTGACCACCACCACCTCGACCTCGGGGCGCGACAGCAGCGTCGACACCGGACGGGACAGGTTGGGCCGGCCGAACACGATCACCCGCTCGATCCGGTCGCCGAGCGAGCCGGCGAGCAGCAGCCGGCCAGTGGCCAGAGCGTTCGCCCCGGCGCGTGCATTGCTGGACGGCTCGGCCAGCAGAGGCACGCCGGCCGCCTCGGCGAGTTCGAGCGCCGCCCGCCCAGTAGCGAGCGGGGCGTCCCCGCAGACGACCACCGTGCGCGGCGTTCCCGGCAGCGAGACGGGTTCGGCGACGCCGAGCCGGCCCACCTCCACCGCGGACGCGGGCGCCGGGCCGTCCACCGGACCGTCTGCGGGCACCAGCGGCTGGCCGAGTTCGATGTTCAGCTGAGCCGGACCCGGACGGCGGGACAGCGCGCCCTCGGCGGCGAGCAGCGTGCGCGCAGCCTGGGCTGGCCAGGACGGCGGCGCTGCGGCCGAGCTGACCCGGGCCCTGTGCCTGAGGAAGCCACCGAACAGGTCGGCCTGCTCGGTGGTCTGGTTCGCGCCGGTGCCGACCAGGGCGGCCGGGCGATCGGCAGAGACGACCAGCAGCGGCACACCGGCGTGGTGGGCCTCCATCACGGCCGGCAGCAGGTTGCCCACCGCCGTCCCCGACGTCGTCACCACGGGGACGCAGCGCCCCGACGCCTTCGCCAGCCCGAGCGCAAGGAAGCCGGCGCCACGCTCGTCCACCCGGACGTGCAGCCGCACCGACCCCTCCCGCGCAGCCGCCTCCGCGACCAGCGCGAGCGGAGCGCTGCGCGAGCCGGGAGCCAGCACCAGATCGGTCACTCCCTGGGCCAGCAGCTGGCCGAGGACGGCCCGGGCGCAGGCGATCGAATCGCTCATCATCCCTCCTCCCGCACGCCGGGCAGGGCACCGAGGCGCTCCAGCCAGCGAGTCGTCACCGCCGGTCCGGCCTGCCACTCGCCCGTCATGTCCACCTCCACCGCGCGCACCGCGATTTCTCCCGCCTGCGCCACCAGCGGCGTCGCAGTAACGTCACCGGTGAACATCGTGGCGGTATTCAGCCCGCACGCATAGGGCAGCTCTGGGAGCGCGGCTGCCAGAGCCACGCCGGCAGCCAGGCCGACCGAGCTCTCCAGGGCCGAGGAGACCACGACCGGAAGCCCGAGTCGCTCGGCCAAGTCCAGGCAGGCCCGCACCCCGCCGAGCGGCTGAACCTTGAGCACCGCGATGTCGGCGGCCTCCTCGGCAACCACCCGCTCCGGGTCGCCGGCGCGCCGGATGCTCTCGTCGGCCGCGATCAAGACGTTCACCCCCGAGCGCGCCAGCCGACGACGCAGCTCGGCGAGCTCGGCGACATCGGCGCAGGGCTGCTCGGCGTACTCCAGGTCGAACCCGGAAAGGTCGCGAAGGTGGCGGAAGGCCGTGTCGACCTCCCAATGCCCGTTCACGTCCACCCTGAGCCGCCCGCCGGGGCCGAGCGCGTCCCTGACCGCCTCCACCCGGGCAAGGTCCTCCCCGAACGACTGCCCCGGCTCGGCGACCTTCACCTTCGCGGTACGGCAACTCGAATCGGCCACGATCTGGTGGGCACGCTCCGGACCGACCGCAGGTACGGTCACGTTCACCGGCACACGCTCGCGCACGGGAGCGGGAAAGCCCAAGGTCGCCGCCTCCACCGTGGCTCGCCACCAGGCGTCGATCTCGGGTCGGACGTACTCGGCGAACGGGCTCCACTCCGCCCAGCCGGTTGCACCCCGCACGAGCAGTCCCTCACGCACCGTGATGCCACGGAAGCGGTCGCGCAACGGAAGGGCGTAGGCGAACGCGGCGGAGAACATGCCGGCTCAGTGCGCGATCACGAGGCCGACGAACAGGCCCGCGGCACAGGCGAGCTCGGCCAGGCCGGTCTGCTTGAGGACCGGAATCAGCGCGCGTCCGCTGACTCCGCGGATCATCTCTCGGATCGGCCCGATCAGCGCGAGCAGCATGAACCAGCCGAGCAGCGCCCACCAGGAGCTGGTCGCGGCGACACCGAACACACCGACTGCGGCAACGCCCAGCAGGCCGACGAACAAGCGACGAGTGCCACTGTCACCGAGCCGCGTCGCCATGGTGAGCTTGCCTGCCGCTCGGTCGCCGTCCAGGTCGCGCAGGTTGTTCGCGACCAGGATCGCGCAGGCCAAGGCGCCGATGGCGATCGCCGTCCACCAGGCCGAGGCGGACACCTGGCCCACCTGGATGTAGACGGTGCCGCCCACGGCGACGAGCCCGAAGAAGACGAACACGAACAGCTCACCCAACCCGAGGTAGCCGTACGGGCGGCGACCGCCGGTGTAGAACCAGGCCGCGGCGATCGCAACAGCGCCAACCGCGAGCAACCACCAGTGGCCGGTGATGATCACGATGGCCAAGCCCGCGACGGCAGCCACCCCGAAGCACGCGAACGCGGCCGCGCGGACGTGGCGGGGGTCGGCAACCCCGGAGCCGACCAGGCGTAGCGGGCCGACGCGGACGGAGTCGGTGCCCCGGATGCCGTCGGAGTAGTCGTTGGCGAAGTTGACGCCGATCTGGAGGGCCAGCGAGACCACCAGGGCGAGCCCGGCCAGCGGGAGCGAGAAGCTCTGCTCGAACCAGGCCACGGCGCTGCCTGCCACTACCGGAGCGATCGCGGCCGGGAGGGTGCGCGGACGGGCGCCCTCGACCCATTCAGCCAGTGTCGCCATGTTCTCCCACCTGGTGCCAGGACCGCAGCAGTGCTGCCTTGTCGATCTTGCCTATGGATGTGTACGCCATCTCGGCGACCCGCCGCAATTCCCGGGGCAGCGCCGCCCGTCCGAGCTGGCGCTCGAGCCGGTCGCGGACGTCCGCGAGCAGCAACTCGGTCGTGGTGAGCGCGACGATCCGGGTGCCCCAGCGGTGATCCGGGACGGCGAGCAGGACGACCGCGCCCGGGCCGAACTCGGCATCGCTGGCCCGCTGGGCCGCGGCCAGATCGACATTGCTGCCGCCGGTGATCACGACGTCGTCGCTTCGACCGAGCACGACCAGCCGTCCGTCCACCCAGCGGCCCCGGTCGTGCGTGCGCACCAGGTCCCCGACGAGGGTCTCGGCGGTGAGTTCGGGACGCAGCCGGTAGCCCAGGAAGGCCATCGGCCCGCCTAGGGAGATCCGGCCCTCGTCGAACTCCACCCGCACCCCGTCCAGCGGCACACCGTCGTAGACGCAGCCGCCACAGGTCTCGCTCATGCCGTAGGTGGTGACCACCCGGACGCCGGCCTCGCCGGCACGTTCGCACAGTCCGGACGGCACCGCGCTTCCGCCGACCAGAACGGCGGCGTACTCCGCCAGCGCTGCCACCACTCGGGGTTGCTCGAGCGCGCGATCCAGCTGGGCCGCGACCAGGGAGAGGTACGCCCGGCCGTGCGGCGGGGTCAGGTCGCTGAGGTCGCGCCGGGCGAACCGGACCCGGGTGCCCGCCACGACCGCGCGCGCGATCGTCATCAGCCCGGCCACATGCTGGGTCGGCAGCGCACAGACCCAGTCCCCCGGCCCGCCGAGCCGGGCGTGGGTCGCGGCCGCGCTGAACCGGATCGCACTCCGACCGAGCACCACACCCTTGGCCTCGCCGGTCGTGCCCGACGTGGTCACCACGGCTGCGGCGTCCGCCTCGTCCACCGGCAACTCGGGAGCGAGCGCGGGCAACAGCCGTGGCTCGGGGACGGGCGCGACCGGGTCGCCTCCGTCCAGCGCCTCGGCGAGGCCGTCGACCAGGGCCGAACCGGAGAGCAGCCGCAATCGCACTGCCCCAGCCTAGGGCGTGTTGTGAGGCGCTCCTCCACCGCCAGTGAGGGCCGTCGCGGGCTCGATGGGGATCACCCGTGCCGGTACGGTCTCATCCGTTGCGGCGCGCCGAACCTGAGGTTTACCTGAGAGAGTTCTTATGGAAGACTGCTCGGGTGCTGAGGGGCCGGGGGATCACGCGTCGAGGCCTCGTCGTGCTCACCGCCCTGGCCAGCCTCGTGCCGACGATCCCGGGCACCAGCCTCACCGCCGCTGCCCTTCCCGCACCGGTTGCGGTCGCCACCGGCAACACCGGCCCTTCCTCCACCGACACCGCCGACCTGGCGGCGTACCGCCAGAGCCTGCTGCAGAAGCAGAGTTCGGCGATCGAGATCCGCAACGCCACGATCAAGGCGCTCCATGAGCTGAAGGTGCGCGAACTCGGGTACGAGCCGTCACTGACCGACCCGCGCGAGATCGCTCGCCAGATCATGGTGAACAAGTACGGCTGGGGCGAGGACCAGTTCGCCTGCTACAACTCGATCATCATGCGCGAGAGCAAGTGGAACACCTACGCCGACAACCCGCATTCCAGCGCCTACGGGATCCCGCAGGCGCTGCCCGGCAGCAAGATGGCCACGTTCGGGTCCGACTGGCGGACCAACCCCGCCACCCAGATCCGCTGGGGCTTGGACTACGTCGACCAGCGCTACGGCACGCCATGCCAGGCCTGGGGCTTCAAGCGCGCCCACGGCTGGTACTGACTCCCACAGCTCCCGGGTCGGTTACTGGTGCGGCTCGACGGGCGGCACGATGCCGTCCTCGATCGCACGCCGGAACAGATCCAGCTTGCTCGCCGCGGGACGGTTCACGTTGGTGTACTTCACCCGGATGCGCTTGAGGTACTCCTTGACGCTGTTCTCGGTGATGGTGAGCCGATCGGCCACCTCGGGAACCTCGAAACCGCCCGCGTACAGGGCGAGCACCTCACGTTCGCGCGGGCCGAGGTTGGCCGCGACGTAGGACGCATCGCCCTCGATGGCGGCCAGGATCTCCTGGCTGATCACCACCTGCCCGTCGGCGACCGCCTCGATCGAGGCCAGGGTCACCGCGATCGGCTCGGCCTTCCGGCACACCCCCGCGGCTCCGCCGGCGAGCGCCCGGCGCAGCAGTCGCACGTTGTCGGCAATGGAGTAGACGAGCACCTTGTAGCCGGCCTCGATCAGGGATTCGGTGTTGTCGAGCGGGTCCGAACCGTCGTCGAGCTGCAGGTCGAGCAGCACAACATCGGCCTGCACCCCTCGCTCGAGGAACTCGGTCACGGTGCCTGCCCCGTCGACCAGCGTCACCTGGTGTCCGGGGTGGTTCTGTAGCGCCAAGGACATGCCCAGACGGATGGCTTCATGGTCGTCAATGACTGCAGTGGTGATCATCGGCATCAGCCTAACGCGTACTGACCCGACCGCTGGCGTCGAGTCCGATCAATTCGCTGCTTCCGTCCTCACGCACCGCCAGCACGGTGACGACGTCTTCATAACCCTCCGGGGCGGCACGCGCCACCACGCGCTTGGTGCTCGAGTCGGTGAGCAGGCGCCCGAGGTGATGGGTGAGCGCTGCCCGCACGTCCTCGGGCAGGCGGGTGCCCCGGCTGTCGACCAACCGGACGTCGACGCCGCGTCCGCGGGCCACCTCGATGGCGTCCGAGGTCAGCTCGGTGACCAGGTTGCCGGCCCGCATCGCGTCCCGAAGCCGGCTTTCCTGGGCCAGGCAGGCGGCACGCTCCTCGTCACTGAGCTCGTAGTCGGGGTCGGCGATGCGGTTCAGCAGCGGCCCGACCTGCGCCCGCAGCTGGGTCAGCCAGACGTCGCGCAGCACCAGCTTCGAGAAGCTCTGGGCAATCGCCTTGTTCGCTGCGGCCGACGATCGCCGCGACGCATTCAGCCGATCGGTGAGGTCGATCAGCCAGGCCTGCAGCAGCTGGGCCACCAGCATCCAGGCGAACGGGCTGAAGCCGACCCGGAGTGCGTCGCCGACGCCCAGGTCGTGAGTGATCGCCCAGTAGGCGGAGAGGACCGCGTAAAGCCCGACCCCGGTCCAAGCCACCCGCTCCTGCCCCCGGACGAGCACGGTGACCAGAAGGACCATCACCACGCTGCTGTGCCAGGTTGCATATCCCGGCCAGTGCCCGTCCGGCAGCACGGCCTGAACGGTCATGGTCACGGCGAGCAGGAGCGCGGTGACCACGATCGCGTCGCCGATCCGCATCGGGTTCCGGTCCGTGTCGCGCAAGGTGAGCCAGGTCGCCACGACGGCCAGCGCCTGGGCGAGGAGCACGGGCCAGATCTCGGTGACCTGGTCGAGACTCGTCCAGCCGAGCAGGAATTGCAGCCCGACGAGCACCCAGACCAACCGGACCAGCAGAGGACGCGAGAGGTCGGGGATGTCGGCGAGCACCCGTCCGGCGCGACGCCGTTTCGGCGCTTCGGCCTCTCCGACCGTCGAGTTGTCCGGGGTCCAGCTCAGGATCACCGTGGTGCCTGCACCCGGCGAGGAGTGGATCTCGGCCGTCCCCCCGATCGCCCACATGCGATAGACCACCGAAACCTGGAGGCCAAGTCGGCGCTTGGGCACGAGTTCGGGAGTGAAGCCCACGCCGTTGTCAGAGATCGTGATCGTGATCGCGCCCTTCTCGGGGCTGCGCAGCCTCACCTCGACCTCGGTCGCCTGGGAGTGCTTGGCGACGTTCAGCGCGACCTCGCGCACGACCATGCCGAGCGTGCTGGCCACCTGCTGGGGAACCGCGAGTTCGTTGATCTCGGAGACGAACCGCGCCTGCGGCACCAGGGCACTGACCACGTCGGTGACCAGCCAGGTGAGCTGATCCCCGGTCACGGGGAGCCGAGCCTCGGTGGGCGCCTCAGCCTGCGCCAGCCGGTCCACGGCCCGCTGCGCCTGCTGGGAGATGTGGTTGTCACTGGACGCGTGTGCCGCGGCGACCAGGGTGGTCATGACCTCGTCGTGGACGATGCCGTCCAGCCGATGCCGCTCCTCCAGGAGCGCTTCCTCGATCGCCGCGTCTGTGGCCTCCTTGCGGGTGGCCGCCTCGGCTTCGTCGAGCTCTTTGAACGCATTGCTGACCACGCCGAGCGCGACGATCACGACCGAGGCGTTCATGACCAGGTTGATCATGTCCTGGAATGCGCCCAGCAGCGACGCGCTCTGTCCCGAGGGCGTCATCCGCACCACGGCGAAGAGCAGCCCGGAGGCGATCGCGTAGGCGAATCCCCAGCCGGTGCCGGTGGTGACGGCCAGACAGATGGCAGCGACACCCAGCGTCATCCACAGCCACGGGCTGCTCTGCGCGACTTCCTGGGACTGCCAGGCCGCCGGCCACGTGATCAGCCCGAAGGTGACCACCGTGACATAGACAAGGGCGAAGGAGCGCAGCTTCCAGCCGAGGAAGCTGGCGATCATCATCCCGATGCTGGCCACGACGATGCCGCCGCCCACGATGATCATCCACCAGCTCGCCAGGTACTGGGCCTGGCCGACGGCGGCAAGGGAGGCGGGGATCAGCGTGCCCAGGCAGAACAGCGCCACGCCGCGGTCGACCCACGCGGACAACTGGGATGTCTTGGGCTTGAGATTCACCACTCGCGGTTCCAATCCACCAGGCCGTCCACGTCGTGCTCGCCGCCAGGCCACACGGCCCGGACGATACCGGCCGCGGCCAGCGCCTTGCGGCAGCCGGGACAGGGCGGATCGGTGATGTAGGCCACGGCGCCCTTGGTGTCTCGCGTGGCGAAGAGCAGCGCGTTGACCTCGGCGTGGATCGCGATGCAGAAGCCGGGTGTGCCGGGGCGGTCGTAGTCGCCCAGACCCGGCACCTGGTCGTAGCCGAGCTGGCCTCTCGGGCAGGCGCCCTCCAGACAGTCCGGACGGCCCGGCGCGGCGCCGTTGTAGCCGGTGGCGATGATCCGTTTGTCCACCACGAGCACGGCGCCCACCCGTCGACGGGTGCACTTCGCCCGAGCGGCCACAGCGGCCGCGATGGCGAGGAAGTACTCGTCCCACCCCGGTACCGCGTGCTGGCTCATCGCTCTCCTCGAGTCGAGGATTATTGTCTCAGGAATGTCCAGAGATTACCGGTCGTCACTCCCGTTCTAGCCAACGTTGGCATTCGTGAAGGCGGGTGTCGGATCGACACGCTGGGCCGTGAGCCCTTGCGCGGCCATGAAGTCGGCCATGTCCGTCCATTGCGCGGCGTCGAAGGTTCCGTCGACCGAGCCGTCCGAAGTGGTCCACAAGCCGGCGGTCGCAGTCAAGGTCGCCTTCGCCGCCGTCTGCGCCGCTGCCTCGGACAGGCCGGGCACGTAGGTGGTCGAGACCGTGAGTGCGTGGTCGGGATCGGTGACCGTCGTCCTGATCCCGGCCAGCATGCCCGCGACCACGGCCTTCACCACGCCCGGGTTGGCCTTCGCGTAGTCGGAGGTGGTGACCAGGCTGGCGCCCACCAACGGCACCGTGCCGGACGCGATCGGCAGGCTACGGGTGGCGAAGCCGGCCAGGTCGAACTGAACCGCATCGTTGTTGCTGAACCCGACGATGGCGTCCACCTTCTTGGTGGTCAGCGCCGCCTGCTGGGTGTAGCCGATCTCCTTCACCTGCACGTCCGACTCGCTCAACCCGGCCGAGCGCAGCGCAACCTGGAGCCCGAACCAGCTCTCGCCGTACTTGCCGGGCAGGCCGATCGAGTGTCCCTTCAGGTCGGCGAGGCTGTGGATCGGGGAATCGGCGGGAACGATCACGACCACCGGGTAGCCCCGGTAGTAGGCGGACACCGCGACCAGGTCGAGGCCCTGAGCCCGCGCCTGGAGCACCTCGTCGCCTCCTGCGACGACGAACTGCTCCTGACCTGCCGCGATCGCGGTGAACAGACCTTCGGAGGTGCCGTGGTGCCGCAGGACGGGGGCCGCGCCCGCCGCGGTGAAGTCACCGTCGGCCTCGGCGACGTAGAACGGGCTGAACTGCACGTTCGGGATGTAGGTCAGCCCGATGGTCGGCGTAGGCAGGGACGCGGACGCGGACGTGGCGGCGGTCGGGCTCTGGGCCTGGCTGCATCCCGCCAGCAGCAGGACGGCGACGACGGCGGCGATCAGACGGGTTCTCACAGATGTACCTCTCAGGAGTGTTGTAGGGAGTCGATGATCCGGGAGTGGCGTTCCCACAGATGGATGGCGGCATAGGCGGCGGAGGCGATCACACAGAGCACGATGATCGTGGCGACCATGCCTGCCGTGTCGACGGATTCGCGCTGGACGGTCAAGACGGTGCCCAGGCCGGAACCGCCCATCACCATCTCGCCGACGATCGCGCCGGTGACGGCGAGCGTGACGCCGTTGCGGATCCCGCCCAGCACCGAGGGCAGCGCCATCGGCACCTCGACGTGCACCAGCAGGTTCAGCGAGGACGCGCCGTCGATCCGGCCGGCGTCGACGACGTCGGCGTCCACATGCCGCAGTCCGACCACGGCCGAGATCAGGATCGGGAAGAACACGATCAGTGCGCAGAGGATGATCACCGGCACCAACCCGTAGCCGAGCCACAGCACCAGCAGCGGGGCCAGGGCGATCGCCGGGATCGCCTGGGTCGCGCCGAGGAACGGGTTGACCGCCGCCGCCGCCCAGCGGGAGCGATGCACGAGCACCGCCAGCGGCAGCGCGACGAACGTACCCAGGAGGGCGCCGCCGAAGGCCTCCGCGAGGGTGAACGAGAGGTACCCCCAATAGACCGGATCGGTGAGATCGGAGACGAGCCGGGCCGCGACCGTGCCCGGCGTGGGCAGCAGGATGGAGCCCGGTCCGGCGCTGAGGGTCCAGCCGAGAAGCAGTAGCGCGCCCAACAACACCGGGGCGAGCACTTGGCGTCGCATCCGTCCTCCGCTTCCTTCGTCGTTCCTTCGACTCCGGAGTGCGGGCGGGATGCGCGAACGGGTCACCGCGCAAATGCCGCGCGGCGACCTCGTGCTGCCTCCCATCCGGACTTTCACCGTCGGTCCTGGAGTTCCACCAGGTCAACCGATTCCGCAAGCGGAACCGGGTCGCGGACTATCACCGCCGGTTCGGAATTACACCGACCCCGGAGCACGTTCGCGAGCAGTCTATTACCCCGCGACCCGCGCCGCCCATTCCGTGACATCAGGCGACCCTGGATATTCCTGGTCACACCCTCGCAGGCTCACCTGGTGTAGGAGACTGTTCGGGTCGCGGCTGCAGCGGCCGCGCGCCGAACCCAGGAGGACCGCCATGCGGGTCGCCGTCCCGTCGGAAGTGAAGAACCACGAGTACCGGGTGGCGATCACCCCGGTCGGGGTCTCCGAGCTGATCGCCCACGGCCACGAGGTCTACGTCCAAGCCGGCGCCGGGACGGGGTCCTCGATCAGCGACGAGGAATACGTGGCCCAGGGCGCCCGGATCGTCCCGACCGCCGAGGAGACCTGGGCGATCGGCGAGATGGTGCTCAAGGTGAAGGAGCCGGTCGCATCCGAGTTCGGCTACCTGCGCGAGGACCTGCTGCTGTTCACCTACCTGCATCTCGCGGCGGACAAGGCCGGCACCGCGGCACTGCTGGACGCCGGCACGACCGCGATCGCCTACGAGACCGTCCAGCTGCCCTCCGGCCTGCTGCCACTGCTGTATCCGATGTCTGAGGTGGCCGGCTGTCTCGCGCCGCAGGTCGGCGCGCACGCGATGATGAAGGCACAGGGCGGACGCGGCGTGCTGATGGGTTGCGTCGGCGGCGTGCCGAACGCCAAGGTGGTCGTCCTCGGTGGCGGCATCGCCGGCCAGAACGCCGCCAACGTCGCCCTCGGCATGGGTGCCGACGTCACCATCCTCGACACCGACCTGGACAAGCTGCGAACCACCTTCTGGCGCTACGAGAACCGAGTGCACGGCATCGTGTCGTCCAAGCTCGCGATCCGCGAGCAGGTACTGGCCGCGGACATGGTGATCGGCACGGTGCTGGTGCCGGGCGCGAAAGCGCCCAAGCTGGTCACCAACGAGATGGTGGCGCAGATGAAGCCCGGCTCGGTGCTGGTCGACGTAGCCATCGACCAGGGTGGCTGCTTCGAGGACTCGCACCCGACCACTCACTCCGATCCGACCTTCATGGTGCACGACTCGGTGTTCTACTGCGTGGCGAACATGCCCGGAGCGGTGCCGAACACCTCGACCTGGGCGCTCACCAATGCGACTCTCGCCTTCGCCGTGCAACTCGCCGACAAGGGGTGGAAGCGGGCGTGCCGGGAGAACCACCCGCTCGCGCTGGGCCTGAACACCCACGCCGGTCAGATCACCTACCCGGCCGTGGCGGACGCCTACGACCTGCCCTACACCCGAGTGAACGACCTGCTCGACTGATCCCGCCGTGCTGCTCCGCAACGCCCGACCGGTCCCGCTGGCCGACGACGCCACCGCCGACCTGGTCGACGTCCGGATCCGCGGCACTCGGGTCGCCGCCGTCGCCGCCGCCCTCGATCCTCTGCCCGGCGAGGAGGTCCTGGACGCGGACGGACGCTGGCTGGTGCCGGGGCTGTGGGACGCCCACGTCCATCTCGGCCAGTGGGCTCGGCGGCGCACGCGCCTCGACCTGTCCGGGACGACGGGGCTCGGCGAGGCACTCGACCGGGTTCAGGCTGCGCTCGGAGCACCGGAGCCCGGGCGTTCGCTCCTGGTCGGCGGAGGCTATCGTCCGGCGACCTGGGCCGACCCACCGACGGTCGCGGCACTCGACGCCGTCACCGGCACGCGTCCGGTCGTCCTGGTCAGCGGGGACGCGCACGCGGGTTGGCTGAACTCCGCCGCGCTGTCCCGCTTCGGCCTCGCTGCGCGCGAGCGGCCGGTGGTCGAGGCCGAATGGTTCGCTGCGCTGCCCGCGATCCTGGCCGTGGAGGACGACCAGGTCGGCCCCGGCGCCTATGCCGACGCATTGCGAGCCGCCGCGGCTCTGGGCGTGGTCGGGGTGTTCGACTACGAGTTCGAGCCAGGCTTCCTCTCCTGGCCGCGCCGGTATGCGGCGGTGGGCGTCCCGTTGCGAATCCGAACGTCGGTGTACCCGGCCGACCTGCCGGCTGCCCTCGCCGCCGGCGTGCGGACCGGCGACGCCCTGGTCAGCGACCGGGGCGAGGCGATGGTCGCCATGGGCTCGCTGAAGATCATCTCGGACGGCTCGCTGAACACCGCTACCGCGCACTGCATCGACCCCTATCCCGGCGGTGGCCACGGCGTCCAGAACGTCCTGCCGGCCGAGTTGCGCGACCTGCTCGGGACGGCCGGTCGCAACGGCCTCACCGTCGCTCTGCACACGATCGGGGATGCCGCCGCGGACGAGGCCCTGGGCGCGTTCGCCGAGACCGGCGCGCGGGGCACGATCGAGCACGCCCAACTGCTCGGCCCCTGCGCCGCGCACCGCATGGCTGAGCTTGGCCTGGTCGCCAGCGTGCAGCCCGCGCACCTGCTGGACGACCGAGGCGTCACCGAGGCCGTCTGGGGCGCCGAACGGGCGTCCCGAAGCTTCCCGTTGCGGGAGCTCGCCGAGGCCGGCGTGCGGCTGGCCCTCGGCTCCGATGCCCCCGTGGCGGCTCTCGACCCCTGGCTGGCGATGGCGTCGGCGGTCCACCGCGGCGAACCGAGCGACGCGCCCTGGTATCCGGAGCACTCGCTCTCGGCGGCCCAGGCCCTTGCGGCCAGCACGAACGGACGCGATCGCGTGGACGCAGGTGAGCCGGCCGACCTCGCCCTACTGGACGTGGATCCCTTGGCCGGCGACGATCCCGGCGACGCCGCGCGGCAGCTGCGGGGCATGCGCGTGGCAGCCACCTGGGTGGCCGGCGTGCCGGTGCACCAGGCCCTCTGAGTCGCCGCCGGCCCGCCGCGGCCGATTTCACCCTGACGCCGCCGGTGCGCTACAGTCTCTACTCGCGCGCCGCTAGCTCAACTGGCAGAGCAGCTGGCTCTTAACTAGCGGGTTCGGGGTTCGAGTCCCTGGCGGCGCACAGATCGAGAGGCCCTCGCCCCACCCGGGCGGGGGCCTTTCGTCACGCTCCCTACTTCAAGAGCTGCTCCAGCTGCGATTGCAGCGCGTCCAGCCCCTCGGTGGGGGTGTCGGTCCCGGTGAGGACGGGACGGAGTTTCTCGTCGATCGCTTGCACCGCCGCCCGCTCGTGTTCCGACGGCAGCAGCGGCTGGGCCGCTTCGAGGACGCTGGAGAGAACCTTCAACGACGGCACGGCCTTCAGCACCTTGTCGTCGGTATAGAGCGCGGACAGCACCGGAGCCGACCAGCCCTTCTCCGCCAGGAGCAGTTGTACGTCTGGAGTCACCAGGTAGTTCACAAAGTCCGCCGCCGTGCCCTTGTTCGTCGCGCGCGCGGCGATTCCGAGGTTTCGTCCGCCCTGGACCGAAACCCCGATGCCCTCCATGCCGGGCACAGGCGCCACACCGGACTTCGGGGCCTCTCCGACCACCGGGCCGCTCGCCCACCAGTCCTGAAGGTAGACCAGCCCTGACGCGTCGAACTCCTGCCGAAGCCGCTGTTCGGACCAGCCGGTGGCAGCTGCGGGGATGACGCCCGAAGACAACCCTTGGGTGATCGTGTCCAACGCCTGAATCGACGGCGACGAATCGACATCGGGGCTGCCGTCGTCCAGCACGACCTGCCCGCCGTCCGAACGGACCGCGCCGACGAAGCTGGTCGACAAACCGCTGGCAGAACCGTAGGGCCCGGCGAAGCAAGCCATCCCCGTTGTGCCGGACAGCACCTTGGCACAGGTGTCCTTCACCTCGGCCCAGGTTGTCGGCACCTTCTGCCGGGCCTTGGCGAGGAGATCGCTTCGGTAACGCAACACAGTGGCGTCAATGGATTGAGGATAGGCATACAGCCGACCCTGATAGGTGCCGGTCGTCGTGGCGGCGGGAATCATTGCGTCAGTGGGAAAACGTCGAGCAGGAAGCTCGGCCAGCCAGCCCTTGCTCGCGAACTCTGCAGTCCAGTTCACGTCCAGCGACATCACGGTGTACTCACCACTACCCGATTCGGCTCGGGTCGCGATCGCCGATCCGTTGTCGTCGGGCAGCTCCAGCAGTGTGACCTGTTCGTTGGGATGCGCATCGTTCCAGCTGCGGACCGGTTGCTGCCAGATCGTCGACGTCGCCCTCGTCACGGCGAACACGATCGGGCCGTGGTCCTGCCACGGATCGGCGGTCGGTGTCGGGACCGGTGTGGCCGGCCCGGTGCAGCCCGCGACAGCCAGGCCCAGGGCCACCAGCGAGCCGCCAAGCCCGGCACGCCAACGCTTCTTCACCGCTTCACCTCGCCTCCCGCACCGGCGCCGTCGCGCCGGCCACCAGCCTAGGTGCACCCGCGTGGTCTACCGACAGGTGGGCGCCGGGGACGAGTCCCCGGCGCCCACCTGCAGTGTTTCGCTCAGCCCTTGACGCCTCCGGCCAGCAGACCGCGGACGAAGTACCGCTGGAGCGAGAGGAACACGATCATCGGCACGAACATCGAGATGAACGCCGCGCTGGACAACAGGTGCCACTGGCTGCCGAAGCTGCCGGAGAGATCGGCGACGACCCGGGTGATCGGCGCGTACTCGACGGGGGCGAAGGTCAACGCCACGAGCAGATCGTTCCAGACCCAGAGGAACTGGAAGATCGCGAATGAGGCGATGGCCGGCACCAGCAGGGGCATCAGCACTTGGAAGAACACGCGGACGTGCCCGGCGCCATCGACCCGCGCTGCCTCGATCAGCGAGCGCGGTATCTCCTTCATGAAATTGTGCAGAAGGTAGATCGCCAATGGCAGGGCGAAGATCGTGTGCGATAGCCACACCGTCCAGAAGGTGTTCGCCAATCCCCAGTTCACGTACTGCGTGAGCAGCGGGATCAGCGTCACCTGGATCGGCACCACCTGCAGCGCGAACACGAACGCAAACAAGAAGTTGCGCCCCTTGAAGTCGATCCAGGCAAAGGCGTACGCCGCTAGCAGCGCGAGCATGATCGGGATCAACACCGCCGGGATGGTGATGATGAAGGAGTTGAAGAAGCTGTTTGCCAGGTTGTTGGCCTGCAGCGTCTTGGCGTAGTTGTCGAGGGTGAAACTGGGATCGACAAACACCGTCCACCACCCCGTCCGCCGAATATCCAGCTGGGGACGGAACGACGTGATGAACAACCCGGCAGTCGGGATCGTCCAGAAGATCGCAACCAGGACGGCGATGAAGGAAGCCGCCGGCGAACTCAGCCGCGTCTTCGCGTCGACCTGACGCTGCTCCTTGCGGGTGAGCTTGCGTGGGGTCTCCACGCGGGTGTCGAGACTCATCGTTCGCCCTCCGAGATCCGCATCTGGCGCAGGTTGTAGACAATGATCGGCGTGATCATGATGAACAGCAGAGTGGCCAACGCAGCACCGATCTGCGGACCGCCTTGAACGAAGCTCTGGAAGTAGAACTCGTTTGCGACGACCGAGGTATTGAAGTTGCCGCCGGTCATCGTGTAGACGATGTCGAAGGCCTTCAGCGTGGCCATGGCGATCGTGGTCAGTACCACGATGATCGCGGGACGCACGCTCGGAATGGTCACCCAGAAGAACAGCTTCGTCCCGGTGACACCGTCGACCTTGGCAGCCTCGATGATCTCGTCCGGAATGGCCTTGATCGCCGCCGACAGCACGGTCATCGCGAAGCCGGCCTGGATCCAGATCATGACCACGATCAGCATGAAGGTGTTCAGTGGCGGGTTGAGCAACCACTGCTGTGGCTCGCCGCCCAGCCAGACCACGACCTGATTGAGCAGACCGATCTGGTTCACGCCTTTCGGCTTGTACTCGTACATGAACTTCCAGATGATGCCCGCGCCGACCATCGAGATCGCCATCGGCAAGAAGATCAGCGTCTTTGCCAGCTTCTCGGCCCGAGTGCGGTCGACGAGCACCGCGTAGATCAACCCGAGCGCGGTGGCGACCAGCGGTACCAGCACCACCCAGAGCACGGTGTTACCGAGCACGATCAGGAAGCCCTGGTCAGTGAAGATATAGATGTAGTTTTCCAAGCCGACGAAATCCCGGTTCAACCGGTCGAAGAACGACGCCTTGATCGTGAGCATGCCCGGCCAGAGCAGGCCGAACGTAATTAGCAGGACGGCAGGGCCCAAGTAGCCCGTCGCGGGCACCCATTTGGGCAGCCGCGGCCGGTCGACCACGAGAAGCACGAGCGCCATCACCAAGGCGAACAGCAAGATCGCCAGCAGCATCACCAGGATCTTCTCTGGCTGGGTTTCAGGTTTCAGGAACCACGACACGTTGTCTTTCCTTTCACTGAAGGCGCGCAAGGCCCGGACCCGTACGCCACGGGTCCGGGCCCAACGCTGGAACCTGGAGTAGTCCCTACTTCTTCGGCCAGGACTTCTCGATGGCGTCAGCCACGTCTTGGCTGCTCGTCCCGAGAGCAATCCAGTTGGTCATCTGCTTCCAGAACGATCCGGCGCCCACCGCGGACGGCATCATGTCGGAACCGTCGAAGCGGAAGACCGCCTTCTCGTCCATCAGGATCTGGTAGGACAGCTTGTCGATCGGCTTGACCAGGTTGTTCGGATCCAGCTCCTTGTTGGCCGACAGCCAGCCGCCGTTCGGGGTGGCCTTCGCCTTCTCGTTGCTCCACTCGGGGCTGGCCAGGAAGGCCTGGAACGCCTGCACCTCAGGACGGTCGGAGAACGCTGCCGCGAACTCGCCACCACCGAGAACCGGCTTGGTGTCGGCGCTCATCGAGGGCAGGTAGAACGCCCACACGTCGCCATCCTCGCCGACGTTCACGCCGTCGCCCCAGTTGGCCTGGTAGAAGGATGCCTGGCGGTGCATGTAGCAGGTGCCGTCCAGAATGGGCAGGCCGGCCTCGGTGAAGGAGGTCGTGGCGATCGTCTTCACGCCGCCAAGGCCACCGTTGACGAACTTGTCGTTCTTCAGGATCTCGCCGGCCTTGTCAATCGCGGCGACGACCTTCGGATCGTTGAACGGAATGGCGTGGCTGACCCACTGGTCGTACACATCAGGACCGTTCACGCGCAGCATGATGTCTTCGATCCAGTCCGTCGCCGGCCAGCCGGTCGCGCTACCGGACTCGATGCCCGCGCACCACGGCTTGGTGGCGCTGCCCGGGTTGTCGGCCGCGATCTTGTCGGAGAGGGCGATCATCTCGTCCCACGTGGTCGGAATCGCGTACCCCTTGTCGGCGAACATCTGCGGGGAGTACCAGACGAACGACTTCACGTTCGCACCCACCGGGACGGCGTAGAACTTGCCGTCCACCGAGCCGTAGGTCTTCCACTCCGGTGCGTAGTAGGTGTCCACGTTCTTGTTCGCCAGGTCACCGGCCGCGAAGACCTTGTCCGGGTAGTCGCGGACGAGGGTCTGGAGCAGGCCCGGCTGCGGGATGTAGGCGATGTCGGGTGCGTTGCCGGCCGCGAGGCGAACGGGAAGCTGCGCCTCGAAGTCACGCGAGCCCTCGTACTTGATCGTCGCGCCGGTGCACTTCTCGAACATCTTGTAGGAGTCGGTGTGCGGCTTGGCCTCGGCGTCACTGGCGATCGAGGTGAAGACGGAAATCGTCTTGCCGCTCAGATCGCCGTAGACCTGGTAGGCGGCGCATTCGTCGCCACTCGAGCTACCCGTGGCTGCAGTCTGCGTCGGCGTCCCGGAGCTGCACGCGGAGATCGCCAGCAGAGCCGTCGCGGATGCGACTGCCGCCAGCACGCGCCGCGCTGTGCGTGCATGAGACATTGAGTCCTCGCTTCTCAGATGTGTGTCCCCACGCCTTGGGGACTCTGCCTGCACTCTAGGCACGCCGCACCCCCGATGGGCAGCACCTTTCCCGGATTGTTATGGAACTCCAACCATGCGGTCAATCAGATGTGGTAAATGAATCGATCCAATTGGCTTTCGTCGTCTCAGACGCTCAGGTAAAACGACAAACCGGAAGCAACCCAACGCGGGGCCACTCTCCCGTGCCCTCGCAGCAACCCCGGAATCCGGTCTGGCTTCAGCGTCTGTTCAGCAAGGAGCGCACAATCAGCACGAAAGCGACGGCCCCACCCGCTGCGGCAGCAAGCAGTGCGGCGCGGTCGAGCCGAAGGCTGCCGCGCTCGTCCACGACCTGGGCCCTGGCCTGATCGAACGTCCCTTTGGCGAATGTGCGCGCGTCTGCAACGGTATTGGCGACGATGGCCTTGGGGTGCACCTGGTTGACCAACTGGGTCACGCTCGCGGCGAGCCGCTGTCGCGCCGCGGCGATCTCGGCCTCGATCTCTTCACGGGTGCGCACTGCCTCTGTCATGGCTCCTCCACCTTCACCGGACCGCCGCATTGCGGACAGCCTATGCCAGCGTGGAGCCGGTCGACGGCGAACGGCCAAGCCGGCCGCAGCGATGCCTTATCGTGGCGCCATGACCCAACTGCAGCCGGGCGACAGTGCCCCAGCCTTCACCCTGCCGGATGCCGACCAACAGCCCGTGCGCCTCGCTGACTACGCCGGGAGCCGAGTCATCGTCTACTTCTTCCCCGCCGCGATGACACCCGGCTGCTCACTGGAGGCCGTCGACTTCGACGCGGCGATGGGTGACCTGTCCGCGGCCGGCTATCAGGTCGTGGGAATCTCGCCGGACAGCACCGACAAGCTCGCCAAGTTCCGCGAGCGCGATCATCTCCGCTTTCCGCTGCTGGCCGATCCAGAGCGCGAGGTGCTCAACGCCTACGGGGCGTTCGGGTCGAAGATGCTCTACGGAAAGCGGGTGGAAGGCGTGATCCGCTCAACCTTCATCGTGGACGTGGACGCCGATGGTGCGGGCACGATCTCCACCGCGCAATACAACGTGCGTGCCACGGGGCACGTCGCGAAACTACGTCGCGAACTGGGGGTGTGAACCCGAGCGCGTACCCGCACGCGAGGATCAGCCGGGGGCCGGGGTGTCTGCGATGCCGGACTGCCAGGACGGCGAGCCGCTCGGGGACGAGCGGACCAACGTGTCCAGCATGGCGGTCGCTCCAGAGACGATCAGATGCTCGCCGGCCGCGACAACCCGGCTGTCGGGTGGGTTGGGCTCGAAATCGCCGGGCGCGTGCAGCACGGCAAGGGTGAGGATTCCTCGTCCGCGCAACTCGCCGACCGTCCGCTCGGCCAGCGATCCACCGGGATCGGCCACCACCTCTTCCATGCTGAACGCCAGCTGGTCCCTGGTCAGGGCCGCGTCGATGAACTCCACCACGCCCGGTTTGAGCGCCAGGTTCACGATCCTCCGTCCGGCCATCGTGTAGGGCGACACGGCCCGGTTCGCGCCCGCCTGGATCAGCTTCGAGATCACATTCTCGGCGCCGGCACGCCCGACGATGAACAGGCCGGGGTTCATCGACCGCGCGGTAAGGGTCACGTAGACGTTCTCGGCGTCGGAGTCGATCGCGCTGACCAGGCCTTTGGCCCGCTCCACTCCCGCTCGACGGAGCACCTCGTCGGTAGCACCGTCACCATGGACGACCAGGTACCCGGCGTCCTCAGCGCGCTGCAAGGAGTCCTCCCGGATGTCGATCACCACCACCTTCTGGCCGTCCTCCAGCAGCTCGCGCGCCACCATCGATCCCACCCGTCCGAACCCGCAGACCACGAAGTGTCCACGGAGCTGGTCGATCATCCGGCTCATCCGCTTGGCCTTCCTTCTTCCGCTGGCGACATCGGTGATCACGTTCTCCGCCACGACCCCGACCGTGCCGAAGATGACCCCGATGGCCGACAGTGCCATCACCATGGTCCAGATCCGGCCCGGCCAGTCCAGCTCGTGCACCTCGCGGAAACCCACCGTGGTCATCGTGGTCACGGCCATATAGAGGCCGTCCATGAAGCTCCAGCCCTCGATCACCATGTAGCCCAGGGCCCCGATCACGGCGAGCGCGAGCACGGCCAATACCCACCCGAGTACCGGCCGACTCGTCCGTTCGCGGGTCGCCGGTTGGGCGTCGTCCCTGCGTCCGAGCGGGCCCACGGCCGCATCCTAGACGGTATGCCGCTCGCGCAGGCCGGTCGCGAAGAGGTCGCCGTCCGGAGTCAGGGAGTCAACCCGGCGGCCAGGACGTCGACAAGGCCTGCGGCACGCCCGGTGATGGCGAGACTCGGGTCGGCGAGGTCCAGACGTCCCCAGGAAAGCAGGGCCAGCTGGCGAATCGGCCCCGTCACGACCACCTCCGGCGCATCCGGCGAGCCGGCCAGGACGTAGTCGCCCGGAGCATCTGTCGCGACCAGGCGGACGCGCGTAGCCGGCGGCGAAACCCGGCCGAGACGGAGCTGCCGGGGGTGCATCACCGTCACGACCTCGTCCAGGCAGTCCAGCCACGCCTCCGTACCCGGATCGAAGTCCAGCCCACCCGAGGTGCGCAGGTCCCACAGATGCACCAGCGTCTCCAGCGCCTGACGCCGGTGCCAGAACCGCACCGTGCCCCGCCACGCCGCCGCCGGGGCCGGGTCGTCGAGCAGGGTCTGGGTGATCGCATCGGGGTCGAGCACGCCGAACACCTCGCGCAGCCCTGCGGCCTCCCTGGCGTAGCCGGATCGGAGTTCGAACCCCTCGATCGGGAGCCGCTCCGCCGGTTGCTGGACGGCGACTCCCGCGGCCCAGCGATGGATCCAGGCCAGATGGTGCACCAGGTCGCGCACCCGCCAGTCACCACAGTGGGCGACCGGGGCGTCCGGATCGACCAGGTCGATGCTTTGCTCGAACTCCTCCTGGTGGCGGCGTAGCGCACCAAGCTCGTCGATCACCGGCTGCATGCGCTCATGGTAGGGACCCGGATCGATTCCGGTGAGCCCCGCCCCGCCCGTGTCCTGGCCGATGAGCCAGCGGGTGGCCCGATCCGGATCTCCACGCTACAGAGCGCCCGAATCCCGAGCCAAGCGCACCAGCTCGGTACGGTTCTTCGCCCCGAACTTCTTGCGCAGACTCACCACCTGCTTGCGCACCGTGTGCGGCGACACGTGCAAGCCGGCGGCGATCTCGGGCACCGCGTCGTCGCTCGCCAGCAGTGGCAGCAGCACCTTCTCCCGACGGGTAAGTCGGATCGGTGCCGCCACATATCCGCCGATCGCGTTGAGCCGCTCGAATCGGGCCAGCAGATCCTCCACGTCGGACGCGAGATCGGCGCCTCCGCGGTACAACCCGAGCAGGAGCTCGCGTGCGCTCGCCGGCAACAAGGCCAGCGGGAGCAGCGCGCCGCAGGTGAGGCACTCCCCCACGATCTCGATCGCGAGCTGTTCCTGCGCGCCGTCGGCCACGGTCGGATCGAGCGCCGTCGCTGCTGCCCTGACCACGCGCAGGATCAGCCGGTCGCGCTGCACGGTGGCCGGATCGAAGAGTCCACGATCGGCGGCCCGGCGGGCCGCGTCGCACTCCCCCGCCCAGAGCAGCGACTGCGCCTCAGCCGCCCATCGCCACTCACCCGGAACACTCGGCACGGCGGCCTTGGCCACCGCGGACGCGCCCAGGCGATCGAGCAGCGCGAGCCGGGCTCGACGAAGCATCGCCGATCCCAGCCGCTCGTGCTGCTCGACCGAAACCATCGCGTGCGAGCCCATCGCCGCATCGAAGCTGGTCAAGGCGCTGGCCGGGTCGCCCCACAGCGCCGCCCTGATCGCCTGGACGTACAGCACGACCGTCCACTGGGTTGCACCCGGCGCGAGCGTCCCCAAGCCTCTCAACGCCTCATCGCAGGCGACCCGATCGAGCTCGCGGAGCGCCTGCAGCGCGGAGGCCAGGAAGGCCGAGGTCGAGTCGCGGACGGCCAGCCCGGGCGGGATCGCTTCGCTTGGGCAAGGCGTGGGCACAGCCGGGCGCCAGTCCAGGCCGCTTTCGCAACCGGCGAGCTCTCGGGCGAGATCACCGGTGCCCCGCGCCGTCGCCTTGGCTGTCGCGGGATCGAGCACGGCGGCGTAGTCGGCTTCGAACGCAGCCTGGCACAAGTCGCCGCGCGCGAGCGCGATCTGGGCCGACGTCGCCCGGAACAAGGCCTCGGCCTGCGCGCTGGGCCCGTTCCCCCGTCCCCGCTCCCGGTCGATCAAGCCGGCCGCCTCCTCCTGAGCAGCCCAGGTGAGGTCGAGTGAGACCGACGGCTGCACCCCCGGGGCGATCCGTCGCGCAAGCATCCACAACGCCGCCCCGACCACGGTCGCATCGATACTGGGAGCCTGGCGCCAGTTCGAATGCAGCGAGAGCCCGTCGGCCACGAGTTCGGACGCGATCTGACGTCCCCGCGCGCTCGGGCCGAACTGGTGCGCCCTCGACATCGCTCGCGCCACCGTGAGGATCGGCGCCGCCACACGCGCCTGCGGCGGAACCATCGCGATCGCCGACACCACCAGCGGATGCCGCCAGGATCCGTCCGGCAGCAGGTGGCTGAGCCACATCGCGCCCAGGCTCGGCCACGCCTCGAGCAGGACGGCCCAGCCCACGGCATCGGCCACGAGGCCGGGGTCGGGGGTGTCCGTCCAGTGCTCGAACAGCTTCGCGGCGGTCTCGGCCAGCCTCGGTGGCTGGGACCGCGTCGGGTCGTGCCTCAGGCTCTCGGTCCGCTCGTCCCACTCCGCCACACCCGCCTCGACCACCGAGCGCCGGAACCCGTCCCAGTCCGAACCGACCGCCCGCGAGCCGAGTGCCGCGCGAAGGAAGCGGAACCGCCGCTCGTCGAGCGCATCCCACACCACGACCAGCGCCTCGAGCCGCTCGCGCTCACGGAAGCACCGCTCAGGTGAGGCCGCAACGATCGGCCCCGCGAGCGCGCCGAGCACCTCGACACCGTCCAGCCCGTTCATCCAGTCCGCACCTCCGCTGTGGGCGCGACCAGAACATGCCGCGGACGTCCTCGGGTGTTCATGCTCCGCTGACTGTTCCGGTCGCCGTCACCACGAGTGAAGATAGCCTGAGCGAGAACTGCGGGCGCCGTACTTGTGGACCAATTCAGCGACCAAACTTCGAGGCAGCGATGGTACCCGCATCACCATGACATCCTGCGATTACTCGACAAACGCATACCTCACCTGCACCAAGGGATGGTTGCTGCACCAGCCAAAAGCAGTCACCGCCAACTGACTCTCGACTAGGGGTTGTGTCACCACAAGGGGTGACACAACACGCTGGATCCATGTAACCCAAAAGAGGGACTATTCGCTCCGGATTCTAGGAAAAGCGCCCAACATGTGGCGTATCCACTAATCAAGAAGGGCCAATACCTGTACCATTCTGTGGACGGTTGGCGGCATCTTGTTCCCGGACGCACCGCGGCGGATGACGCTGGGCCCTCCGGCCGGTCACGACGCGACTCCCGGCCTCCCGCGAGGAGTGATGAACCATGGACACCGGTACGCACACCCCTTGGTGCGGCCTCGATGATCGATGCCCCCGAACGCCCAGCCGGCGCGCGCCGCGCCCGCGTCACCGGTCGCCAGGTCGATCAGACGGCCGGCTGCACTCCCCGATCGCGCGGAGCCAGGCCCGCACGCAGGACCGGATCTCCCCTTGATCGATCGGGAGCTGGGCGAGGCCGGGCGGGCCGTGCCGTGCCATCCGCAGCCCGCAGAGCTCCGGGAGGAGCACTCGTGGCCCGATGGCGTCGGGCCACGGTCACTGGCGGGCCTGCCGGAATGGCTCCCGCGGATTGCGCTGGCCGACCGGGTCGACGACGACCTGTTGCGGATGGCCGCCGCGAGCGCGGGGGCTCCGCTCGATCACGCCCAACTCGACGACCTGTGGCGCCGACTGGGCCGGGCCGGCCTGTTGACTCCCGCGGGCTCCGGTCCTGAGCCACACTCCCTGAAGCCGGGCGTACGCGAGTTCATGCTCGCCCACCTCGACCACACCCCGGGCAGGCTGGCCCGCGTCCGCCACGAACTGCTGATGGCCGGCCTCCAGCTGAGCGCCCCGGGCACCGGTTCGCAGCTGATTCGGTGGGCATGGCAGGCCGCCGACTGGAGCGCGCTGGAACTGCTCCTGCTACACCTGCCGCCGGAGTTCGAGCCGCCTCCACTCGACCCGCGACTGTGGATGACCCGGATCCCCAGACAGGCGCGCCTGGCCCATCCCCTGCTCAGTCTCCCGCACGCCGCGGCCAGCGCCATCGACGCGTCCCGTCGACGCGATGGGACGCGGCCCGAACTGGATCTGGGCGTGTACACCGGAAGCCTGCTGCGGGAAGGCGGCCAGCTGCACTCGGGCTGGCGGCGTCACAGCGACATCAACGCGGTCACGGTCGCCGGCGCGCTCTGGATGATCAGCCAGGCCGCCGTCAGCGGCTCGACCGGCGATCCGCGCAGGGACGCTGCGTGGGCGACTCACCGGGAGCTCGAGCAGGTCCTCAGCGAACGCAGTCGCACCGGCCCCTTGCCCGCCAGCACGTCCCTGGCGATCTTCCACACCGCCTCCGCCGCCGTCGCAACCCTGCGCGCCGACTGGCGAGAGGTCCATAGCCACGCCGAACTGGCCATGCTGCTCTCGCCCGAATGCAGCGTCTTGGGATTCGTCGCGGCAAGCCTGCTGTCCGCCTCGAGCTTCTTCTCCGGCTCGCCGAACGGACGCCGTCGCGGCGAGGAGTTCCTGTCCACCCACATCGGTCATGCCTGCCTCACAGCCACCTGGATGAGCGGCCTCCTCGACTTCCCCCGAGCGTTCTCGGCGCTCCGCGACCTCGACCGGGCGGCAGCAGAGAGCGCGCTCAGCTCTCTCGGCGAGATCCCCGGGGCGCGCTGGTTCGACGACTCCCTCCTGATTCTGTGCGCCAAGGCCCAGGCTGGCATCCTCTGGCAGGACGCCGGTCAGGCACTGGCCGCCTTCGATGCCGCAATCGCCTCCCGAGGCGGCCTGGAAGCCATCCAGGACGCGGCACAGCCGCACCTGCTCCGATCACGGCTGGATCTCCTGGTGAACCTCGGCGACTTCGACCAGGCGGCCGGGCTCGCCGAGCAGCTGAAGGCTCTGGCCGGAATGTCGCTGGCGCGGGTTCCGACGGCTCGACTCCAGCTGTGCCGCGGCAACCTGAGTGAGGCCTGCGACCTCGCCGACGCGGGCCTCTACTCCGCCGAGCTTGCCGTCGCGGATCGAGCCGCACTGCACGTGATCAAGGCCGCTGCCGAGCTACTCGCTGGCAACAACGACGCGCTCGTGGACCGTAGCGTGACCGCGGCGTGCGTGGTGTGCCAGGAGGGCGACACCGCGCTCCCATTCGCCCTGATCCCGCGACCGGTCATGGTCGCCCTCCTCGATCTGCATGCGCCGCACGCCGACGGCGCGCCCTGCTTCCTCCGCGCCCGGCTCGACCCGGACACCGTGTCGCAGTTGCGGCAGAGCTACGCTTCCGCGCGGAGCCCGATCCGGCTGACCCCCCGCGAGCGGAGCCTGCTTCCGCTCTTGGCCACGCCCGCGCCGCTCCGCGAGATCGCCGACGACCTGTTCTTGTCGGTCAACACGGTCCGCAAACAAGTCGTGACCCTGCGAGCCAAGCTCGGCGCGAGGAACCGGTCGGAGCTGGTCGCCCGGGCGGCCGAGCTAGGGCTGGTCCACGGCGTTGCGTCCGGTGATCCCCTCCCCCACCCGGCCGAGAGGGCTTTGGGTACCGCAACTGGCTCGGTAATTCCCCCAACAAGGTGATCCGCGCGCAGGAACCCGAGCATGCCGCGGCACTAGCCTGCCTCGCATCAGACCCCGCACCGTCGTCGGAGCGGAGATACGGGTGCGTAACACCATGGCCTCTGGCGAGCAGATCCACCGCGACGCGCCGTCCGCGAGCAACGAACCCGCCCCACTGCCACGTCGTCGAGCACGCTCCCGACGGGTCGTGGTCATCGCCACGCTCCTCGCGAGCCTGATCGTCGTTCCGATCGCGATCGCCGCCGCAGGTGCGTGGCAGGCGACCAACCTGCTGTCCTCGATCCCCCGCGACGAATCCTTCCTTCCGCTGCCGGAACCTGCAGTGACGACGCCCTCGGCACAAAGCTCTCCACTGAACATCCTGATCTGTGGGTCGGACACCACCGACGGCACCCGGGGACGCTGTGACGCCCTGCTGGTCGCGCACCTGAACGCGGACCGCGACCGACTTCATCTCGTCTCGCTGCCCAGGGACCTCTACGTCGCCATCCCCGGACATGGAAAGTCCAAGATCAACGCGGCCTACGCCTGGGGCGGCATGGCACTGACCGTGCGGACGGTCGAGCAACTCCTCGGCATCCGGATCGACCACGCCATCGCGATCGATTTCGAGGGCTTCGTGGCGTTGTCCGACCGGGTCGGGGGGATCACGTTCTGGAACGAGACGAACTCCGAGAACCTGGGCTTCCACTTTCGCCGGGGACAGATCACCCTACGCGGGGACGCCCTGCTGGCTTACGTACGGCAACGACGTGGGCTCTGCGGCGGGGACCTCGATCGGGCCCAGCGACACCGGATCGTGCTCAAGGCCTTGGCGCTCAAGCTGGGCAGTCCGGACAACCTGGCCGACCCCAAGGCTCTTGTCTCGATCCTCGATCGAATCAGAACGCTGGTCACCGTCGATGCTCGGCTCACCGACGCCCGGATCCTCGAGATCGCAATGTCGCTGCAGCTGAGCAGCTCTGAGTCGATCGTCACCCTGCAGGCACCCGTGCGCGGTTTCGGAACGACCTCGTCCGGCGCCTCGATCGACCGGGTCGACCCGCTGCTCATGGCCGACCTCGCCGAGGCGTTCCAGACCGACGCCCTCCAGCATTACGTCGAGGCTCACGACGCGGACGACTCACCGGGATAGGCCCCGGCGCGATCAACGCGGACACACGACACCGACGGGTCGCCCGGCGTCCCTCCCGAGGCCAGGTCCGAGGGGACGACCTGACCCCGGGTTCGGAACGTCACGGGCACCGGTGTCCCGGCGTCCCGCGGCCGACACCACCATGACCCGCATCTGGCTCGGCACCAACGGGGACGAACGGCCGTGAGCGCAGCGGGTTGACACGGTGGCGGAGGCGCCCTGCCGCTCACCACCCGAGGACGGCCCGGCGACTCCAGCACCACTGTCCCGCCGCGTGTCCGGGCCCGTCGGATCGAGTCGGCAACTGGTCAGGACTTTGGTGCGCTCCCTGGTCAGGTCCGGACCCGTTCGCCCAACGGAGCCTGGCCAGGCCCGCCGCCGCGCTCGGGTCGCGGCTTACTCCGGTCTCGGCCGGTCGGGTAGTCCAGGCACAGCGCCGATCCCCAGCGCACGGGCGACTCGGGCCGCGCAGCCGCGCAGGCGGCGTCCGGCTCGCCGCACCGGCCCGGCCTCATAGCGGCGATACCGCCTGGCCTGACGCTGCATCACCGCGAGGAATCCCGCCAGATCGTCATGAGCGAGCGCGAGGGCGAACGCCGAGTGGCTGAGCTCGGCCATCACCCGACGATGCCGCACCAGCCGGGCGCGGCGCCGACCGCCGGCCCGACCCTCCGGCGGCACGCGCTTGACCGGCACCGGAAGCCCGCGCGCCAGGTCGTCAGCCAGCCGAACCGCGAGCCCGTCGCGTCGGTGCCGGAACCCGCCTGCCTGCGTAGCGACCGCCTCCGCCGCGGTGATCGGCTCCAGCTCGAGCTCCCCTTGGGCAGCGCCCTGCAGGAGAATCCCGTCGATCATCGGGTTGCGCGAGATCACCACATTCGTGCCCCTCGGATCCGCAGCGAACCGGGGCAACCACGCGTCGCCGAAGCTGACGTCCGCGGTCTCTGCCACGACGTCGTCGCACACGTTGCACGCCTCGGGCTGGAACGCGTTGTGACCCCAGTTGGCGCCGACCAGGTCACGGGTCGGTGCGCTCCGCCACTCCCGCTCCCCGGCAGCGCGGGCCGCGAAGAGGTAGTCGTTGGCCGGCCGGGACGGATCCTTGCGGCGGAAGTCGACCTCGGCGAGTTCCGCGGGCGCGATCCCGAGCTGCCAGGCCAGCGCCTCTGCATAGGCCTGGGTCTTCAGGTGCCCGCAGACGAGCCCGACGAAGACCACCAGCCGTCGAGCGATCAGCGGGTCCTCGCGACACAGCGCTCGGACGGCCTTGATGTAGCACGGGACACCCACGATGGCGAACCTCGCCTCAGTGTGCGCGACGACCTGCAGGACCTCGGCCATCGTGGTGGCGAAGTACTGCGACCTGCGCCGGGTAGGCAGCTCATCCGGCGAAGTGACGGCGTACCCGAACAGCTCACCCGGCGTCGGGCCGGGGCTACCGACCGTGATCACCGCGTCCACCACTCCAAGCTCGGCCAGGCGGCACAGCGTCCAGGTGGTCAGGCCGCCCGAGCTACTGGCGCGCAGCGCTGCCTCGTCGCGAACCCGACCGGCGAAGGTCCGGCTGAACCACCCCAGGCGCGAATCGTGCTGCAGGCCGTCCGAGGGATGGGGCACGCCAAGGACGTCCTCGTTCGGAGCCTCGTCGGAGAAGGGGCAGACCCGACTGGCCGCGCGGCGAGCCTGCGGCGACGCAGCCGAGAGGTCCGCCCGGTAGAGCCGGCGATCGCCCAACTGCACCGTGATCTCGCCCTGCGATGCCAGCACGCAGGTACCGCAGCCGATGCACCGTCCGGACGCCACCACCTGCTCGATCGGGTGATTCACCGTTTCTCCTCGCCTCGGGCCCGCACCGTCGCGAGCAGGTCGGCCGCGCTGCGCACCTGGCGACGGGCGGAGGGGAACAACGCCGCCGCGACGAGCATGGCGAGGGTTCCCGCTGCAGCGGCTACCCCCACGGCCGCGACGGTGGACAGATCCGCGCAGGCCACCACCGTGCGAGCCGCGACGAGGCCACCGGCGAGCCCGGCGCTCAGGATCACCACGCCGTTGCGGGCGAACCGGGCCCAGGGAAGCCCGGCGCACCGAGCCAACCAGGCGAGGTTGAGCGGCCAGCTGAGCGCGACCGCAGCCACGTAGCCCCAGGCGACCCCCTCCAGGCCGAATCCCGAACCGATCACGATGAAGACCACGGACAGCGGCTTGGAGACCAGGTTGTACCGCAACAGGGCCCGGCTCTGCTCATGAACGATGAACGCCCAGTAGCTGACCTGGTTGAACACCGCGATCGCGCCGCCGATGGCCAAGATCTTGAATACCGCAACCGTGGCGTCCCAGCCCGGACCGAGCACAGCCGGCACCAGCCGATCCGCACAGCCGTAGGCGACGGCGAAGGCCCACACGACGATCGCCGCGACCAGGAACTGGATCCGCGCCAGCAGGTCGTTGACCTGGCGACCTTCCTCACGGCACCGCTGCAAGGTCGGCACCACCACCTGGGTCAGCGGGTCCAGGAGCCTCGAAGCCGGTGCGGTGAGGATCTGATAGGCGCGGTTGTAGAAGCCCAGCGCGTCCGCACCCAGCACAGCCCCGACGATCACCGTGTCGGCGTTGCTCTGGGCGAAGGTGAGCAGGTAGGCCGCGCCGTACTCCGATCCCGCGCGGAACAGGCGGGCCGAATCGTGCCCGCGGCGAAATCGAACCGGACGCCATCGCGCCGCGACCCATCGCCAGAGGAGAGTGAACGCCGTGGCCACCAAGCTCTGCGCCACCAGTGCCCAGTAGCCGACGCCGCAGCGGGCGAGCGCGATCGCCACGGTCAGCCCGACCGCCTGCCCGACCAGGTCGCTGGCCACGAGGACGGCGAAGCGCAGGTTGCGGGCGAGGCCGATCTGGACCTGTGCCCCCACCCCGCCGAGAAGGATGACCACCGCGGACACCGGGACCACCGCAGCCAGCCTCGGCTCGGAGTACAGCGCGACCAGCAGCGGAGTCGACAGCGCAAGGACGAGCGCGGATCCGCCGGCCAGCCCGACGTTCACCCAGAACAGATTGGACGCCTGCTGGTGGGACAACCGCGCCGACTGCAGCGCGGCCATCGGCATCCCGAAGTCCCGCAGCAAGGTGCCCAGCGCGATGAACACACCCACCATCGCGTAGACCCCGAAGTCGTCCGGGCCGAGCAGACGCGAGAGCACCACGACCGACACCAGTTGCAGGACCAGGCCCCCCGCACTCCCGGCCAGCGCCAGGCCGCCGGCCCTGGCTCCCCTACCGAGCGCGGTCTGGACGCTCATGAGGTTCCCTCGGCGCGATCGGCATCCTGACCCCGTCCCGGATCCCGCGGACGAAGGCTGCGAGCTTGGGCCTGCGGTCGGTCTCGAACAGGAGGGTCAAGGCGATCTGTTGGGGAATCTGCCAGATCCCCTCATGGGTCACTCCGATCCTCCGCCCGTACTTGCGGGTGAACAGGACCCGGTTGCGGGCCTTGAAGTAGCACCGGAAGGCGCTGTGACCGAAGCTGTAGAAGCGCTCGAGCCTCCACCGCCCGTCCAGGCCTTTGCGGGGCACCCGCAGCCAGGTGCGCTCCGCCCGGCCCACCTCGTGCAGCAGGAAGGTGTGGTTCGCGCGCGCGATCCGATGACCGGCGAGCAGGACGCGCTGGTTGAGGTCGTAGTCCACATAGTCGATGAAGAACCCGGCGTCGAAGCAGCCCACCTCGAACAGCACCCGGAGACTGGTCAGGCAACCCGAGGTGATCGCCCCGCGCCGGGCGGCCTGGGTGTAGTACTCGACCCGAGGCAGGCAGAGGCGGTGGTACTCCGGCACCGTCATCTTGTTGCGATCGACGATGTATGGGGTCACCATCGCCGTCGAGGCGTCCGCGACGTCCAGCAGCTCGCGCACCATCCCTTCGGCGGCGACGCTGTCCTGATCGAGGGTGAGCAGCCAGCAGAACCCGTGGTCACGAGCCTGCGCCGCCACCTGGTTCAAGGCCTCGGCGATTCCGACGTTGTCCGGGCTCCGGTGCACGATCAGGTTCGCGAACTCGCGTCCCAGGAGCTCGACCGCCTCGGCATTGCCCGAGCCGTTGTCGAACACCAGCACGGCCTCGACCTGCCCCGCGATGGCCGTCAGGTTCTGGCGAAGCCGATCCAGGTCGGGGTTGAAGGTCACCACTGCGGCGAGGGTTCGATTCACTGCGGGAGCCCTCCCGTCAGGGGCACCTCGTGCAGACCGAAACGCGCGAGGTAGTCCCAGAACTCCTCGCGCCGGGCGTCCAGCCGCGCTCGCCCCCGGGCGTAGTCGTGCGCGAGCAGGGATTCCAGTGACTGCTCGTCCCAGATGCGATCGGCGAGCGCGAGGCCACTCACGAGGGCGCCGATCCGTCCGTTCATCCTGGCCCCCGACCCGTCCCTGCGGACGATCGCGAGCGGACGATCGAAAAGGAAGGAGAACACCGAGCCGTGGAAGGAATCGGTGACGACCAGCGCTGCGTCCCGGACCAGCCCGAGGAACTCCGCCGGTCCGGTGGCCCACGCGGGCGTGCTTCGCCGCTGGGACAGCCACACGACCCGCAGCCCCGACGCTCGCGCCGTCGCGGCGATGTGCCGCCTGCGTTGGTCGCTGAACTCACCGAGTTCGTAGGCGAGCAGGTACGGCTGGCTCTCCTGCGGTGATCGGGCCACCGTCGACCAGAGCTCGGCGTCGAACAGGAGCGTCGGATCGACCAGCGTGGTCGCGGCCCTGCCCGGTGCCGGGTCGGGCAGGCTCGCCAGCCATTCGGACTCGCGCACTCCGAGGTGAGCGAACGGGGCGAGCCACCCGACGTAGTCGGAGGCCCACTCGGCAGGGATTCGGTCGTGACCAACGCTGGGAGCCAGCGCGAGACGCTCACCGGTTACGGCGAAGTCCAGGAACTGCCACCCGCCGAGTCCGTAGTCGTAGTTCCAGATCTGGTCGCCGCCGACGACGAAGCAGTCGTAGCACCCGCTCACGTCGAATCGCTGCGACACGGCCACGAAGCGCGGGCGAAGGAACTGGGTCGAGAAGCTCCGGAAGCGATCGCGCCGCAGGTCCAGGATCCGGCTCGCCTCCCGATCCTGGTGCCGCAGCCGCGGCAGGCGAGCCGCGTGCAGCCGTTCACGAAGCCGGGCGGCCAGCTCCCCGCTGAACACCAGCCGCTTCAGCTTGGCCGGCAGCCGCGCCAGCCCGGCTCGCCTCAACTCGGCCCGTCCGCCGACGAACGCGATCAGGTCGACGCTCAGGCCGCAGCGCTCCAGGACCCATCGACCGGCCAGGTTCACCAGGTGATTGCCATAGTTGACCTCGCCGTAGAGGACGACCAGAGCCGCGCGCCGCATGGTCGCCACGTCAGGCCACCCGTCGCGACCGGAGGACGGCCAGCGCATAGAGCAGCGAAGTGGCGCGCAGGCGTACCAGCAGCGCGATCGCGCGATCGGCCGGAGCGAGTCCGCGGGCGGTAGCCGCGGCCGCCCGTACCGAACCGAGCGCGACGAGCTCGGCGACGATCCGCCGATTGCCGACCTGGCCGTCGGTTGCCAGGATCCGCAAGGCCGCCTTGAGGTAGTTCAGCACCCCGCGCGCCGCGGCGTCGCGGACCGCGGTGTCTCCGGCAGGCCCGGCGACGCGGACCAGCCCGCCCGCGCCGGCGAACGCGTCCATGGTTGTCGCGAGGGCGAGTGCGGTCGCGACACCGAGGCGCTGGGTGACCCCGGACTGTGCAGTGCGGTCGTACACGTACCAGACGGACGAACTGAACCCGACCCGTTGGCTGCGTGCCAGGACGTCGACGTTGAACAGCCGATCCTCACCATGGGCCACCCCCGGCACGAAGCGCACCTGGTCGAGCAGGCTCGCCCGGTACAACGCCCCGACCACGTTGGTCGCCGTTCCCACCGGGACGTCCCGGGCCGGATCGGGACTTGAGGACAACGCGGCCGCGCGAAGGGCCGCAATCCGTTCGGAGTCGAGTACGTCGAACCCGGCGCCACCGAAGCGGGGGGCGCGCCACCGCGAGTCTCCGTGGACGTTGCGGATCTCCATCGCACCGAAGACGACGTCGAGGCGGTAGCGCTCCGCGAGCCCGACGGCCGCCTCGACGAAGTCCGGTGGCAGCGAGTCGTCGGCGTCGAGGAAGCCCACGTACGTCCCGCCGACCAGGTCCAGCCCGCGGTTTCGTGCCCGGCTCACCCCGCGGTTCGGCTGGTGAAGGACGCGGACGCGCTCCTGGGCCGCGGACACCTCGTCCAGGAGCGCAGCGATGCCGGGCTCAGAACCGTCGTCGACGATCACCAGCTCGACGCGCCGGTAGGTCTGATCCAGCACGCTCGCGATCGCCCTGCTCAGCCGGCTGCTCGATCCGTTCAGGACCGGCATCACCACGCTCACCAGCGGTTGCCTGGCGCAGGCGGACTCAGAAGACGGATCGATACGGCAGCACACCATGCGAGTTCCAGACCATGAATTTGAAGTAGTAGGCGGCGGCATAGCCGACCAGCACGAGACCGGTGGCGATCCTTCGGATCCCCGGGGTGCGGATCGCTGCGAGCATCGACGGCACGGCCAGGATCTGCACCGGAGTGAAGTAGTAGGTCACCCTGGAGAACAGGTACTCCATCGTGGAGGCGAGGATGATCACGATCATCTGCATCCCCTGCAGATTCAGCAGGCTGCGCACGTACCTCGACTCACGCTCGCCGTCGCAGAGAGTGATCGTCGACACCAGCAGGACGCCCGCGGCGAGCGCCGTCCCGTACGGGTCGAACGCACGTACCTGTCCGTAGTCGGACTCCAGGTACCAGGCGTAGGCCGGTGCCCAGTGCGAGATGGCCGACTGCACGTGCGCCTGGCCGGCGATCATGGCTGCCGCGGTCAGCCCGACCAGCGCCAGCCGCGCCACGGCCCCCAGCCTCAGCCGGGCCAGCGGCCAGGCCAGCAACCAGATCAATGCGCTCGCGTGGAACGACGCGGCGACCGCGGTGAGCACCAGGAAGCGCACCGGCTTCCGGTTCACGATCGCTCCCATCGAATTGAGCAGGATCGCGATCGCCAGCCACTGACGGACCGCATTGAACGACTCCAGGTAGAAGCCGCCGACGACGAAGATGAAGACCGAGAGCGCCGGGGCCACGGACCAGCGCGCGATGGCTCGGTAGACCAGGCCGATGGTCAGCGCCGAGGTGACCACGAAAATCCACTGGTAGTCGCCGGTGAACGCAGCCACGACCGCGTTGAGGGCGACGTAACCGGTGTCGGTGGCCACCGGCCAGCCGTGGGCGACCTGCACGAAGAACGGCACGTACCGGGGCCAGTAGTCGGTACCGACTCCGCGGCGGCAGGCCGCTACCCCGAACAACACCGCGAAGCTCACCCCGCACGCGAGCGCACTTCCGGCGCGAGCCGCGTCCCGTTCCGGCCGCCAGCGGAGCAGTCGGTCGGGCAGCCGGGCCGAGGCCAGCGCGCTGTCGACGAGCGGCGCCCGGTACCAGAGCATCGCCACCGACGCCGCGATCCCGACGATCAGATAGATCACGAGCTGACCCAGATGGTCAGCAACTGCTGGAGCCGTCGCGGCACCGTCTGCTTCACGATGCCCCGCCTCAGGCACACCAGGATCCGCCGGCCCCGACCGAGCTGCGGCAGCGCGCAGAACTCGTCCAGAATCACCCGGCTGGTCGGGGTCAGCTCGGCCCAGCAGAGCTCCCTGAGCGCGACGGCCTGCCTTCGACATCGGGCGAGCGTCGCCGGCGCCCGGGGCAGTTCGGCCAACTTGCGCAGGACGAACCTCGGACCCGATCGGTGCACGCTGCCGGCGGCGTTGGTCCCGTGCTGGCGATACGCCATCAACGCTGCGGGGACGAAGCGAACGGTGCCGCAACCCCAACCGAGGAGAGCCAGCCACCAGTCGTGCATGATCACGTCCTCGGGATCGACGGGCCGGGCCTGGAACACCGTGAGCAGGGCGCCGTTGAAGAGCATCGAGCATCCCGGGATCGAGTTCTCCACCAAGAGCTGCCCGAACCGGACGCGAGCGGGATCCACCCGCACCTGCCTGGCGAAGGACGGCGCCACCACCCGGAGCCGGTCATCGGTGACGGCGAGATCGCTGTGGGCCAGGCAGGGCACGCCCGGCCCTGTCCGCACCTCGGCTTCACGACAGGCGCGCAAGAGTTCGGCGAGCTTGTGCTCGTACCAGACGTCGTCTTGATCGCACAGGGCGACGTACCGGACGTCCGCGGGGAGGCGGGTGAGCAACCGGATCACGTTGCCCTTCGGCGAACGAACCGGGGCGTCGAACTCGTGGATGATCACCTGGCCCGGGTGCGCGTCCGCGAATCGCCGCAGCACCAGCGGCGTTGCGTCAGTCGAGCCGTCGTCGGCGACGTGAAGCCGCCAGCATCGATGGGTCTGGGCGGCGATCGAATCCAGCTGCGGTTGGAGGTAGGGCCCGGCGTCGAAAGTGACCAGCGCGATCTCGATCCGAACCTCGTCGGCGCGATCCTCCGCCGGCTCCGGGCTCGATGTCTCGGGCCGGATCACCGGACGGCACGCCCGGTCCGGGCCGGCATGGACGCGGGGCATGCTAGAACGCACCGCTGGGAAGCACCACGACCCGCACCGTCTTCACGATGATGGTGAGGTCGCCCATGATCGACCAGTTCTCGACGTAGCGCAGGTCGAGCCGAATGCTCTCCTCCATGGACAGCTCCGAGCGTCCGCTCACCTGCCACAAGCCGGTGATCCCCGGCTTGATCAGCAGGCGCCGATAGTGCCGGTCGGTGTACTCGGCGACTTCGCGCGACACCTGCGGCCTGGGTCCCACCACGCTCATCCCGCCTCGGATCACCGACCAGAACTGCGGCAGCTCATCGATCGAGTACCGCCGCAACATCGCGCCGAGTCGGGTCACCCGAGGGTCGTGCTCGAGCTTGAACAGCAGCGCCTCGCCCCCGCAGGACTGAATCAGGGCGTCGATCTGAGCCTCGGCGTCGACGCACATGGTTCGGAATTTGTGGATCACGAATGGCTTGCCGTTGCGTCCGATGCGCTCCTGCCGGAAGATCACCGGCCCCCCGTCGTCGAGCTTGATCAGCAGTGCCACAAGCAGGAACACCGGAAGTAGCAGAATCAGGGCCAGCGCGGAGAAGATGAGATCGAAGCCTCGCTTCCACCACAGCTTCCGCCCCGAGAACTGCGGCAGGTCGACGTGGACCAGGGCAAGCCCCTCGACGTCGCTGACCTGGAGCCGCGGACCGGCGACGTCGGCCAGTCGCGGAAGCAGGATCATCTCCACCGGGCTGTTCTCCAGCTCCCAGGCGAGACTGCGCACGGCCGCCCCGTCCAGGCCGTCGCACACCATCACCGCTCCGTAGAGACCGCTGAGCGCCGCCGCGGCGAGTTGCTCGGCCGGGTGGTGCCGGACCTGGTCGGGGATGGTCGCACCGGGCGCGTCCGCCTGCAGGCAGACCCCGCATGCCGAGTACCCGGCATCGGGCCTGCGACGCAGATCGGCGATCAGTTCCGCCGCCTGGTTCGCCGGCCCGACCACGAGCGTGGGGGTGAGCGATTCGCCACGGATGCGCCGGCCGACCACCACCCGTCGCACCAGCCATCGACCGACCAGCGCGGAGACCAGGCCACTGGACAGTGCCACGGCGAAACACAGCGGCGAGACCTGGAGGTCGAGGACCACAGCCGCGATGCCGAGGCCGCACGCGAAGCAGACACTCCCGGTGAGCACCCGCCGATACTGTTCCAGGCCCGCTCCGACCAGCCGCAGCGACCGTGATCGAGTCGCGCCCAACGCAACCACCCAGCCGAGCACGAACACGGCAGCGACGATCGGCAGCGGAACCGTGGCGGCACCCAGCACCTCGACGGGTTCGTCGGCGAGGGCTGCGGTGAGACAGGCCGCCGCCGCGATCGCACTCAGGTCGACCAGGACGAGCACCACCCGGAGCCGCTTGGTCCAGGCCGGCGCGCGGTAGGACTGGACGCCGCTCAGTCGTACGGCTCCCCCGATCACGGCCTGCTCCGCGTACTGCGCGCCCACGAGTCGTTCCTCACCACTGACGACGATGCGATCCGGCCGCCGCTGGTCGAAGACGGCACGGGCTTTGCGTGCCCGTGCCGCCCACCGAGCTCGGCCCCGACCATGGTTGCGCCCGGGCACGCCTCCGCCCGGCGCTTCGACCCGGATTGGTATCGCTGTGGCATCGCCGCTGGTACGGCGTGGCCTTCGGTTGCACCGCCCGGCGAGGTTTCGTGCCGTACCGGCATTTCTAGACTTGAATCACCCACCCGGCCAGCGAAAGAGCCCCATGCAATTGCAAGAGTTGTTCCGTGCCGGCCGTCGCTACTGGGTGAGCAGCCTGGTGTTGCTGCTGTGCGGACTCGCCGGTGGCTTCGTCTACCTGGTTGCCGCGCCGCCCCAGTACACGGCGCGCACATCGGTGTTCGTCGCCGTCGAGGCGGGCAGCACCGCGCTCGAGTTGCAGCAGGGCTCGACCTACGCCGAGAACCAGGTGCGGTCGTTCGCCCAGATGGTGACGATGCCCATCGTGCTGACGCCGGTGATCGGGCAGCTCGGTCTCACGGTCACCCCGGAGCACCTCGCCCAGAGCATCACGACCGCGATCCCGACCGGCACCGCGATCATCGAGATCGACGTGGTGGGCGCGGATCCCGCGAGCACGGCCGTGCTGGCCGACGCGATCGGCACCCAGCTCCTGGCCACCGTCCAGCAACTCTCCCCCCAAGACGGCGACGGGAAGGAGACGGTAGAGGCGACCGTGGTCTCGCCCGCTGCCGTGCCGACCCGTCCAACCAGTCCCCGGGCCAGCGTGAGCCTCGGCGCCGGGCTGCTCGCCGGGCTTGTGCTCGCCGTGGGCCAGGCCCTGGCGCGGATTCGGCTCGACGGCCGGATCGTGAGCGAGGCCGACCTCAGCGAGACCGGCTGTTCGGTGATCGGCGTCATCGGCTACGACAGGGACGAGCCGCACCTTCCGCCGGTGTCGGCCGTACAAGGCTCCTCACGCCGCGCGGAGGCGTTCCGTCATCTCCGCACGAACCTGCAGTTCCTGAGTCTGGACGGAGCACGCCGGGTGTTCGTGACCACGTCGTCGGTGTCCGGGGAGGGCAAGACTTCCACGGCCATCAACGTCGCCAGCACCCTGGCCGACGCCGGGGAGTCCGTGCTCTTGATCGATGCCGACCTCCGGCGTCCGTCGGTCGCGAAGCGGCTCGGGCTGGAAGGCGCGGCGGGCCTCACCACGGCGATTCTGGGCCGCGCGCGGCTCACCGACCTGGTCCAACCCATGGGCACCGGTAACCTGCACGTGCTCGCGTCCGGCCAGCTGCCACCCAACCCTTCCGAACTCCTCGGTTCGGAAGCGATGCGGGAGCTCCTCCGCGAGGCGGCCGATCGCTACGGCACGGTGATCATCGACTCGCCGCCGCTGCTTCCCGTCACCGATGCGGCCGTCGTGATTCGACAGGCCACCGGCGCTTTGATCGTCGCGGGCAGCGGGGAGGTCACCCGGCAGCAACTCGGCGCGGCCCTCGACAGCGTCCGGCACGTGTCCGGGGTTGTGCTCGGGCTCGTGCTGAACAAGGTCCGAGACGAGCGGTCCAGCTACCACTACGCCAAGGGCAACTATGGAGAGCCTGACGCACAGCTCACCTGGGCAAGGATCAGGCGCACAGGTGCCCGCTCGGCCCCGGTCGCCCCGGAGCAGGCAGTGGCCTATGACGATGTGTCCGGGTGAGGCGGGACGCACGATCGGCTCGGTGTCCACCGGACGGACGCCACCCTTCCAGATCCTGATCGTCTGCACCGGCAACGTGTTCCGCTCCCCCGCAGCAGAGTTCCTCCTGGCCGATCGGTTCGGGTGCGCGTCCGGTCTCTCGATCAGCAGCGCCGGCACCGAGGCCGTCGCGGGCGCACCGGTCGCGCCGGCGGTCGAATCCCGGCTCCGTCGGCTCGGTATCGATGCCGGCGGCCATCGGGCGCGTCCGCTCAGTGACACCCTGATCGGTCAGGCGAACCTGATTCTCACCATGACCGCGCTGCATCGCCGTTGGGTCGTCGAGCGATCCCCCGCTGTGCTGCGGTCCCTGTTCACGCTCCGTCGGCTGGCCCAGATCGCCGCGTGCACGCCGCCGGAGGCACTGGAGGGGGCCGGTCGGTCCCGCTCAACCGCGGCGCGGCTCCAGGCATTGGTCGACCTGGCTCCTCGCTACCGGATCGCCGTGCCGCTCGAGGAGGACATCGTCGATCCGTTCGGTGCCGGGCCGATCGCAGCGGAGCGCGCTTTCGACGACATCGCCGAGTGCGTGGCGACGATCGGCACCGCGCTGCTGGCGATCCCGAGGCGCCGCGACGAGTCGCCGCGACCGCCGGCCTGCGCACGCTGACCCAACCTCTGCGGCGCGCGGCGGCAGCCCAGCACCACGCGCACCGGCCAGGTGCACGTCGCCGCGATCGCGGCGGCGGCCGACATCGTGGCCGCGGCGGCCCAGTCGATGGCGAGGACGTGGCCGGTCAGCAAGGAGGCGCCGCAGGCGATGCTCACGGCCCCCGTCCAGTTACGGGCCAGGACGAGCGGGCGATGCCCCGCTTCGATGCCGAGCTGACCCGCCCACACCTGGGCGAGACCGGCGACCAGGGCGAACCAGACCGGAAAGGACCAGCCCCCCGGGATCCCCGGTGGCTCAACCCACAGGTAGCCGGCGACCCAGGCCAGGGAATCCAGCACCATCGCGAGCACCGCTGCGGTGAGCATCGGCGGGGTGCAATCCGCACTACGACCCTGCAGGGCGACGCGTACCGCGTCCAGGCCACGCCACCGGCGGAACGATGGAGGGATCGGCGCCGCGACCCGGACGGCCGAACCCCTTCCTTCGGGGCCGCGCGCGGAGAGTTCGACCTGCCGGACGCTCGGCAGCGCCATGAGCGGATCCGGCTGCGGGTCGATGGGACGCAGAACGGCGACCCGGTGCTTCACCGTCATTCCCGCACGTCCGGACGCATACCCCGACGCTCGCAGACTCCCTCCGGCCTGACCAGCGAAGGACCCACAGTTGGTCACCCCGATACTCACGTTTGCCCTACGGACGGACCACTGCTGGGCGTCGCCGCCCATCCACACGATCGGGCAGAGATCGAGTGCCGGAGAAGGGACTTGAACCCTCACGCCCGAAGGCACAGGAACCTAAATCCTGCGTGTCTGCCAGTTCCACCACTCCGGCCGGCTCGCCGCAGTCTACTGGTGAACGGCCGCTGCTCTCCGTCCCGTCACGCACGTATCGCCATATACCCCCTGGGGTATATGCTCCAGGCGTGTCAACCTTGCAGCAGACCAACATCGTCCCGGCCGGCCAGCCCGAGAGGGGGCGGCTGGAGCACCTCCCCATCGGCGCCTTCGCGGTCGTGATGGGGTTGGCCGGTACTGCGGTCGCCTGGCTCAAGGCCACCGTGGCGTGGCCGGTGTCGCCCCTGATCGGACGCGGCATCGCCGTCCTCGCTCTCTCGGTCTTCGTCGTGATCGCCGGCGCCTACGCCGCCAAGGCGATCCGACACCCGGGCGCGGTCACGGCAGAGTGGAGCCACCCGGTGCAGTCGGCGTTCACGGCCACAATCCCGGTGTCGCTGCTGGTCTTGGCGATCGGCTTCCTCGACTGGGCCACGCCGGTCGCCGCTGTGCTGTGGTGGACGGGGGCGACCCTGCAAGCGCTGGTGACCCTGTGGGTGATCCGCACCTGGATCGCGGACGCACGGATCGAGCGCATTCACATCCACCCGGCCTGGTTCATCCCGGCGGTCGGCAACATGGTCGCCCCGATCGCCGGCGTCGCGTTCGCCCCGCCCGCGGTGACGTGGTACTTCTTCGGCATCGGCATCGTCTACTGGCTGGGCCTGCTGCCGATCGTGCTCAGCCGCCTGTTCACCGTGGGCACCCTGCCGCCACGGCTCGCCCCCACCCTCGCGATCCTGATCGCACCACCCGCGGTGGGCGCTCTGTCCTGGGTACGACTGGGTGGCAGCGTCGACGACCCGCTGGTCAAGATCCTGCTCGGTGTCGGCGTGTTCCAGCTTCTGCTGCTCGCGGTACAGGCCCCGGCCCTGCGCCAGTTGCCGTTCGCGATCAGCACCTGGGCCTACAGCTTCCCGCTCGCGGCCCTCAGCGCCGCCCTGATCGGGTCGCGCGCGGGCGGCGGCCTCGACTACGGCTGGCTCACCGGGCTCACCCTCACGCTCACCAGTGTCGTGGTGGTCGCGCTGGCCGTCCGAACCGGAATCGCGGTCGCACGGCACGAGATCTGTCGACCGGCGTAGTCAGTCCGCAGGCGCGGCACGCGCGGCTGGGTGCAGCTGCGGGTCGTCGGAAACGAAGGTACGCACAGGCCCGGGCCCGGAATCGGCGGTCTCGAACCGCACCGTGACCCGGCCCAGCCCCGACCCCCACACCCAGCCCGCGCCGAACTCGTCATGCACCACGTCGGAGCCGGGCAGCCAACCCGCTGGACGCCTGGTCAGCGGCGCTTCCGCCTCCTCGACCACCCGACCCGGACTCCGATCGGCCAGATCGAACAGGGGTTCCTGCGCGACCTCGACGAGTCCCGAGACGCCGACCCCGAGCAGCCGGACGCCTCCGGCGGTGTCGAGCCCGTCCAGCAGGCTCTGGGCGACTTGGGCCACCACGTCGACCCGATCGGTCGCGCCGTCGAGAGTGCGGGAGCGGCTCACCGAGGAGAAGTCGGGCCAGCGCAGCTTCACCGTGACCGTCCGAGCGAACAGCGCCGACCGCACCAGCCGCTGCACCACCTGGGCAGCCTGCCGATCGGCGATACCGGCAAGGATCTCGGCGTCGGCGATGTCGCGTTCGAAGGTGTCCTCCACCGAGATCGACTTCATCTCCCGTTCCGGCTCGACCGGGCGATCGTCGTCGGCGCGCGCCAAGGCGAAGAGATGCTCCCCGCCCGCCCGACCCAGCTCTCGGACCAGCTCGGCCGAGGACAGGCGTTGCAGGTCGGCCACCGTGCGCACCCCGAGCCGGGACAACCGATCCATGGTGGCCGGGCCGACGCCGGGGATGGCCCGCGCCGGCAGTGGCGCGATCGTGGCCACCTCGGTGCCGGGCGCGATCAGACGCACTCCGTCGGGCTTGGCCAGCTCGCTGGCCACTTTCGCGATGAACTTCGAGCTGCCCAGGCCCACCGAGGCGGTCAAGCCCCCCGTGGCCTCGGTCAGCCGGGCTCGGAGGTCGGTCGCCAGCTCCTGCAGCGACGCCGGATCCAACTGCGGATCCGGCCCGGCGGCGAGGTCCACGAACGCTTCGTCCAGGCTGAGCGGCTCGACCAAGGGCGACAACTCCCGCAGCAGGCCCATCACGATGCCGCTCGCCTGCCGGTAGGCGTCGAAACGGCCGGCCAGGAAGGCGGCGTGCGGACAGCGCCGCCGAGCCTCGCTCATCGCCATTGCCGAACCGACCCCGAATCGCCGCGCCTCGTACGACGCCGTCGATACCACCCCGCGCAGACCGATCCCGCCCACGATCACCGGTTTGCCGCGCAGGGAGGGCTTGTCGCGTTGCTCCACGGCCGCGAAGAACGCGTCCAGGTCGAGATGCAGCACTGAGGCCTGGGCACGCACGCTCACTCCCTCGACTCGAGGTAGGCGCGGCCACGCGGCGAGAGCCGATATCCCACCCGGAGGCTCTCGGTGAGGCCGAGCGCCTTCAGCCGGCGAATGTCCGCCTTCATCGGTGCGACCTCGCGACCCAGTCGCGCCGCCAGTTCGGTGGAGATCACGCCGGGATTGTCCCGGATCCACTCCAGGATCGGACGCGTCCACGGGCCGCTGCGCTTGCCTGCGTCGAGTCTCGCGACGGCGGCGGTGAGCTGGGCCAGGTCTGCGGCGTCGGGCACCTGTTCGCGGAGACGGACGCGGGGATCCTCGCCCACCCAGGACAGCCGGACCCGGTAAACGTGGTCGCCGCCCTTGCTCGCCCGGGGGCCTCTTCGCGAGGGTCGCAGGCCGGCCTCCTCACCCCCCGGCGTGGACGTGCCCGCGCCACCCCTGTCCCCGACCGAGACGTCGGCGTCAGGAGGGGACGTCGTGGGCCAGAGCTGGCGACGCAGTGCGTCCAGGCTCGAAAACCCGGCAGCCACGGCGTCGGCTTCGGTGAGCTCGCCGGCATCGAACACTTCGGTCACCGCGTCGAAGCGGATCAGGCCGGCGCTGGTCAGCTGGGTTCGGCCCACCGTGACCCGGGGCGTCTCCCAACGGCGGAACGCGAGCGAGATGGTGCCGCTTCGCACCCCCTCGGCGATTCTGGCCGGCAACAGCATCAACGCCGCCGGTAGTGCACGAAGTCGAACCCGTCGTGCGGTTCGCGCGAGACCTCCGCCCAATCGGTGGGGTCGATGTCGGGGAAGCGGACCGAGCCCTCAGCCTGAGCGTGCACTTCGGTGAGATCCAGATCGGTGAGGAGCGGCCACGCCTGGGCGTACACGCTGCCACCACCAGCGATGAAGACGGTGTCGTCGAGACTGCGGGCGAGGTCGATCGCTGCGCCGACCGAAGCGGCTGTGCGGCCCTGGGCGCGCCCGTCGCTGGGCAGGATCACGTCGTCGGGCCGACTGGTCACCACGATGGTGGTGCGCCCGGGCAACCAGCGTCCGATCGCGTCATGGGTGCGACGCCCCATCACCAGGACGTGACCGTGGGTGACGCGCTTGAACCGTGCCCAGTCCTCAGCGATTTCGAACGGCTGTCGCTCGCCGTCGCCGATCACCCCGTTGGCGTCGACGATCGCGATCCCGATGAGCGGCATCAGGCCTCCTCAGACGGCAATGGGCGCCTTGATGCCCGGGTGCGGGTCGTAGCCGACCACCTCGATGTCGCGCAGCTCGAAGGCGTCGATCTCGGTTACGTCCGCGTTCAGCCGCAGCGTGGGCAGCGGGCGCGGTTCCCGGGTGAGTTGCAGCCGGGCTTGTTCGAGGTGGTTGCTGTAGAGGTGGGCGTCGCCGAGAGTGTGCACGAAATCGCCCACGCCCA
>DJWE01000071.1:75680-75829 GCA_002441465.1 Propionibacteriaceae bacterium UBA6238
CGTAGAACTGGAAGAATGCGTGGCACGGTGGCAGCGCCATCTCCGGCAACTGGCCCACGTTCCACGCGCTCACGATGTGCCGGCGGCTGTCGGGATTGGTCCGGATCGAATCGATCACACCTTTGATCTGGTCGACGTGGCCGCCGTCG
>DJWE01000071.1:75923-77122 GCA_002441465.1 Propionibacteriaceae bacterium UBA6238
CTTGGTGGTGAGCAGCGGGAAGCCCTCACTCAGGTCGAACCGCATCTGGTAACCGAACACACTGCGGGTGCCGGTGCCGGTGCGATCGGACTTCTCCACGCCGTGGTTGAGCACGTGGTCGACCAGGTCGAGGTACTGCTTCATCGCTGGGCCCCCAATGCCTGCCGCAACAGCGGGACGACGGCCCGCACGGCCTGCCCGCGGTGACTGATCGCGTCCTTCTGCTCGGGTGTGAGCTCGGCGTTGGTCACCTGGTTGCCTTCGGCGATGAAGATCGGGTCGTAGCCGAACCCATTGGCGCCGCGCGGCTCGAGGACCAGGCGTCCCTCCATCACCCCGCGCACCAGATGTTCCTCACCGGACGGCGTCACCAGTGCCATCGCACAGACGAACCGCGCCGTGCGATCGGCCGCCTCGGTGTCGGTCAGCTGGGCGATCAGCAGATCGAGATTGCGCTGGTCGGTGGCATCCGGACCGGACCACCGAGCCGAGCGGACGCCGGGCATCCCGTTGAGCAGGTCGACCTCCAGGCCGGAGTCGTCGGCGANNAGGCGTTGCCCTCGAAGGTGCGCTCAGTCTCGGCCGGCTCGGGGTAGGAGGGAAAGACGTCCAGGCCGCGCACGTCGGCGTCCACCCCGGCCGCGGCCAGGACGCGATGCAGCTCCACCGCCTTCTTGGCGTTGTGGGTGGCCACGACCACGACGCTCACCGGCCCACCTCCAGCACTTGCTGCTGCAGCCGGGTCAGCTCGGCGCAGCCGGCCAACCCCAGGTCGAGCAGCTCGTCGAGGACGGCACGGCTGAACGGCTTGCCTTCGGCCGTGCCCTGCACCTCAACCAGGTCGCCAGTGCCGGTGGCGACCACGTTGAGATCGACTTCGGCGTTGGAATCCTCCACGTAGGGCAGGTCGAGCATCGGAACACCGTCGATGACGCCCACCGACACCGCCGCGACCGACCCGGTCAGCGGCTCACCGGCCAGCGCACCCCGGGCCCGGAGCCATTCGACCGCATCGACCAGCGCAACGTACGCGCCGGTGATGGACGCGGTGCGGGTGCCTCCGTCGGCCTGGAGCACGTCGCAGTCGAGCACGATCGTGTTCTCGCCCAGCGCCTTGTAGTCGATCACCGCGCGCAGGCTGCGTCCGATCAGACGCTGGATTTCCTGGGTGCGCCCGGACTGCTTGCCGCGCGCGGCTT
>DJWE01000061.1 GCA_002441465.1 Propionibacteriaceae bacterium UBA6238
GCGAACTCAACACCCTCATCGTGAAGTAGGCCGGAGGCTCGTCAGGCTCAACCACCTGAGCGAAAGCGTGGCAATTCCTCAAGTAGGGCTCTAGGTGTTCTCTCAGGTATCAGGCGTAGCCGAGGTCATCGAGTTCGTCGTCGTCAATGCCGAAGAAATGGGCCACCTCATGCAGCACGGTGATCCGGACCTCCTCGACCAGTTCGGCCTCACTGGAAACGAATCGGAGCAGCGGGCCGCGGAAGATCATGATCCGGTCGGGAAGCACCCCCGAGTACTGCGAAGTACGCTCTGACAAGGGAATTCCGTCGTAGTACCCGAGCACATCACCCAGCTCTGGATCGGGTTCCTCCGCCACGATCAACGCGCAGTTCTCGACCAGGTCGAACAGCTGCTGAGGGATCTGGTCCAGCGCCTCGTCGACCAGCTCGTCGAAGCGCTCCGGCGTCACGGACAGGGCCATGACGCAACCCTATCCGCGCCAAACAACCCCAAATTACAAGAATGTAGTTATTCAGCATCCCCTGCCCAGGATTCCGCGCCACGAATACAGTCCTGTTCCACCTGAGGCAGTTGGGACGAGTGTGACGCAAGTCACCGGGGAAGGCTCGCCCCCTGCCTCTCGAAAGAGACAGTCCCAAGCCGGCACCGGGAAGGAACCAGGACGTGAAGAGAGCGCTGGTCGTCATGCGCGCCGCCTTGGCCTGGACCGTACTCACCTCGTCCCTGATCACGACCGGCGTGCTGCTCGCCCCGTCCGCCGACGCCGCCACCGCGACCTACACGGCCAACACCTCGGTCAACGTCCGCAGCGGCCCCAGCACGAGCAAGACCATCCTCACCCAACTGCAGGACGGCCAGACCGTCCTCGCCACGGGCGCCGTCTCCGGCAGCTGGCTCCCGATCCGCTACGACAACACCACCGCCTACGTCTGGGCCTCCTACCTCGACAAGGACGCGAAAGCCGCGAGTGTCGTTCTCACCGGGCCATCCGGACGCAGAACCGCGCAGGAGAACGTCAACGTCCGCGCCAACGCCGACCTGGACGCCGACATCACCACGATCCTCACCAAGGGCACCAAGGTCTCTGTCACGGGCTACTCCTCCGGCGTCTTCGCCCAGGTCAGCGTGAACGGCAAGACCGGCTGGATCCACGCCCAGTTCCTCACCTCCAGCACCGACACCTCACCCCAGCCCGTCGCCACCTACACCACCACCTTGAAGATGGCGCTGCGCTCCTCCGCCTCGCTGGCCGCCACCAACCAGTCCACCCTCGCCGTCGGCACCACCGTCGAGAGCACCGGCGTCCACAGCGGCAGCTACACCCAGGTCGTCGTCTCCGAGAAGGTCGGCTGGGTGATCACCGGCTACCTCGACGCGGCCAACGGCACCGACGCACGCTACGTCCTCCCCACCGCGACCGGACTGCGCTACGTCACCCCGTCGAGCCTTCCTGTGCTCGCTTCGGCCAGCAGCAGCGCCGCGACCGTCGCCACCCTGAGCTCGGGGATGAAGATCGCGATCACCGGCACCACCAAGAGCAGCTACTCCCAGATGATCTGGGACGGAGCCCTCGCCTGGGTCGCCACGGCGTCGCTGAGTACCACCAAGCCGGTCACCGACCTCGGATCGTCCAGCCTGAACAAGCTCGAGCCCAACGGCAAGGCGGCCGTCCTCGAGGTACGGGCGCACTTCCCGAAGATCACCACCATCTACGGTTGGCGTTCCTCCAGCGCGTACTCCTCCGATCATCCCAACGGCCGGGCGATCGACATCATGATCCCCAGCTACAAGAGCAACAAGGCGCTCGGCGACGAGATCGCCCAATACTTCATCGACAACGGCAAGCGCCTGCACGTCACCTACATCCTGTGGCAACAGCGCAGCTACACCCTCACCCGCGGCTCCTGGAAGAAGATGGAAGATCGCGGCAGTGACACCCAGAACCACATGAACCACGTGCACGTGTCGTTCGAACCCAGTTGACGTCCCCCCTCAACCCCCCCAAATGAACGGCCCTCGCCACCCACCGGCGAGGGCCGTTCGACCTTTCCCCGTCCGGACGGCCGGCAGTAGCCGCCCCCAACCGGCACCGGCGCGCGCGACCCGCCGCACCCGGCGAATCGGCCTCCCCGGGCCGAGCCGGCTCCGACTTTGAGCCGTCGGCGGCGCGGGCCGTATAGTGGCGCGTCAGGTCCCCATCGTCTAGCGGCCTAGGACACCGCCCTTTCAAGGCGGCAGCGCGGGTTCGAATCCCGTTGGGGATGCCAGGTTCAGCCTCGGCCGCGGCGGGCGAGCAGACCCGCCAGCGGGGGCGACCAGAGATCGTGCGCACGGAGCCCGGTGCGCCTGAGCACGGCGTTGGCTGCCTGCCAGCCCGTCGTCGCCGCCCTCTCCATCAAAGCCACCGGCCAATCGCAGCGGACCAGGTCCCCGGCGAGCACGACCCTCGGATCCGGGGTGCGCACGGACGGACGCAGCAGCCACGGCTCGGTGCCGACCAGCGGGCAGTCGTCCATCACCAGCCACTGCTCCGCGACGATCTCCGCGGCGTCCAGTGACGGATGGATCCGCGCCGCCTCGCGCCACAGTGCCGCCCTGCTCGCCTCGGACGGGTCGCTCAGCGCGTAGCCGTGCACCTCGACCACGGTGCCCCCGTGCCGCCCCGCCCAGGCCGCGGCGCCGGCCTCGAACGCGTCCAGCCGGCTGATGTTGTCCAGCGGACCGTAGCCGCTCGTGCCCAGGAAGGCCTCGACCTCCAGGAAGCGGCCGGACAGCCAGCGCCGGCCCACGCCGAACGGGGGTGCGCTGCGCAGCGCGGCGATCCGTTCGCGCCAACCCGCATCACCGAGCCAGGCCGCGTCGGCGACCAGCGCCTGCAGCGAGCGCAGGTCGAGCGCCAGCACCACGGCGTCCGCGATCACCCGGGCATCGTTCGTGGCGACGACCACCCGGCCATCGACGTCCTCCAGCCCGACCACCTGGGCACCGGTGCGGATCTCCACGCCGAGCCCGGCGAGGTGGCGTCCCAGCGGCGCCCACAGCGCGGTGTCGTAGTCGTCGTCCGGCACGTCGAACAGCAGGCCCTCCGCGGAACCGACGAAGTAGGTGTGGAACATCGCGACCAACTCCCCCGCGGAGAAGTCGCGGGGGTCGGCGAAGAAGCTGCGTGCGAACACCTCCAGCGCGAGGTGGCGGGCGCCGTCGGGAAAGCGCAGCCGATCCAGGAAGTCCGCCGCGCTCACCCCGTCCAGCTCGGAGTACGTCGCGGGAAAGCTCACCCGCAGCAGCCCGAGCGCCTCCCGGACGTCCACACCGAGCAGATCGCGGGCCCGGAACGTCGGGCTCTTCGCGACGAACCCGACCAGGTTCCACGGAGGCGTCCGCGGGATCGACGCGAACGAGTCCACCAGGGCCGGGCCCCCGTCCTTCGGGGCCAGCCGCAGCGGATAGTCCTCGATCGGTACCAGCCGATCCAGGCCCGGGTCCGCGCGCCGCAGCAGCGAGCGCAGGTTGTAGTACTGCCGGAAGAAGGCGTGGAAGCCGCGGCTCATCGTGGCGGCCGTCCCGTCCGGCAGTGGCACCGGCCATGACCGGACGCGGCCGCCGAGCGTCTCGGCGGCCTCCAGCAGCACCACCCGGACGCCGCGCTCGGCCAGCCCGGTCGCCGCGGCCAGGCCCGCGATGCCGCCGCCCACGACGGCCACGGTCGGCGTCCCCGCCTCCGCCGGGATGCCGCCGACCGTCCCGCGAGCCGGCTCTGCGGGGTGCCGCACCGCATGCGGATCCCGTCCCGGACGCCAGGTCTTCATTCGCGCACCTCCCGTCGTCCCAGGACCTCCCAGGTGATGATCACCGCGGTGACCAGGGCGAACCCGAACCCGAAGTCCTCCACCGGGATCCCCAACGGGAACCGGACGCCGAGGAACTGCTCGGGCGCGTAGCGCACCACCGGGTCGGCGAGCCTGGTCAGCCAGCCGTCGACCAGCACCTGGAAGGAGAAGACGATCGCCATCGCCAGCCAGTACCGCAGGCTGCCGAAGATGCCCGTCCGCGCCCAGAACACCTCGATCGCCACCACGCCCAGCACCGCGACCAGCGTCGCTACCGTGTACTCAGCCATGCTCGGCTCCCCGTCGTGACGACGACCTCCCCGAGCGACCCCGACGCGCCAGCACGGTGCCGACCGCCTCGTAGGTGAGCAGGCCGCAGATCGGGATGACCACGAAGAACACCAGCTCCTCGACCGGCACCCCGCCGGGCAGGATCCAGCCGGTGGTCTGGGTCGGGCTGTAGCTCCAGTGACCACGCGCGATCGCGACGGCGTCCCAGACGTAGAACACGACCACGGTGGGCGCCAGGGCCAGCACCAGCCGCAGCGGACGCCGGTACACCCGCGCCCGCATCCAGAACTCCAGCGGCAGCGTGATCAGCAGGCAGCCCGCCAGCACGAGCAGGTAGGCGAACGTCATCGCGCCACCCCCACCATCAGGCGGCCCTCCGCGGGACGTGCAGCAGCGCCCCAGCCGCGGTGACGGCCTTGCGCCACGTCGGCACCCGCGCGCGTCCGGAGAACACGTCGTAGTCGCGCGCCTCGATCCGCTCCAGGATCTGCGCGTACAGGTCGAGCGCCGTCCCGACGCACCGGGCGGACGCCGGCGGCAGCATCGCCAGCCCGGTGCGGGCCAGCGCGTACAGCTCGCGGTTCCGGGCGATCTCGAAGGCCATCGCGTCCCGCCAGGACTGGTCCACCGTGCGCCGCCAGGGATCCGCGCCGAAGCGGGCCAGGTCGGCGGCGGGCAGGTAGACCCGTCCGCGGTCGAGGTCCTCCCCCACGTCCCGCAGGAAGTTGGTCAGCTGGAACGCGAAGCCCAGCGCGCGGGCGGGCTCGAGCGCGTCCGGCGTCAGCGGCTGGAGGACGGGCAGCATCATCTCCCCGATCACCGCAGCCGAGCCCTCCATGTAGCCGCACAGGTCGTCCCAGGTGGCGTAGCAGGTGAGGCTGAGGTCCATCGCCATCGCGCCGAAGAACCGGTCGAAGCACTCCGTGTCGATCCCGGTCTCGCGGACGGTGTGGGCGATCGCGGCCAGGACGGCGTCCGGCGGATCACCGGACAGGGCGGCGTCGAACCGAGCCCGGAAGCCGGCCAGCGCGGCCGCCGTCGCCGCCACGTCGCCGGTGGTGGCGCCCTCGGCGTCGACGATGTCGTCGGCCAGCCGGCACAGTGCGTACACGGCGTAGACGTGCCGGCGCTGCGGCACCGGCAGCAGCGCAGTCCCCCAGTAGTACGTGGTGCCGTAGGCGCGGGTGAGTCGCGCGCATTCGGCGTAGCCGGCCTCCAGTTCGGCACCGCTCACGATCGCCCTCCCAGGTACGTGCGGACGCGCTGCGCGGCCAGTTCACCGCTGACGAGCACCATCGGCACCCCCACCCCGGGCGTGGTGCCGGAGCCGGCGAAGAACACTCCGGGCAGCCTGCGCTCGACGTTGGGCGGACGGAACGGTCCGGTCTGGAAGAACGTGTGCGCCAGGCTGAACGGGGTACCCATCGCCATTCCCTGGGCTGCCCAGTCGGCCGGGGTGACCAGGCGTTGCGTGACGATGTCGTCGGGATAGCCGTGGGCGGCCAGGAACCCGTGCAGCCGCTCGCGAGCTGGACCCTGCTCGGCCGTCCAGTCGATATCCGCACCCAGGTGCGGCACCGGCTCGAGCACGTAGAGCGCGCTGTGGCCCTCGGGAGCCGCGCCGGGGTCGTCGAGGCTGGGGATCGTGACCAGGCGGGACGGGTCGCTCATCAGCTCCTTGCGCGTGACCAGTTGGTCGAAGGAGCTCTCCCAGGCGTCCGCGAAGTGGATGTTGTGGTGCGCAACGCCGGCTCGAGGCGTCCCCCGCACGCCGACGTGCCAGACCAGTGCCGAGGGTGACCAGGTCGCTCTCGCCAGGCCGCGCGGCGGGCGGAGGTCGGGCAACAGCTGCCGGTAGGCGGTGGGCAGGTCGAGGGTGACCACGACGGCGTCCACGGCGATCCGCTCGCCGCCCGCCACCAGGCCGGCGACCTTGCCGGTTCCGTCGGTGAGCAGCCGGGTCGCCGGGCAGCCGTAGCGCAGGTCGGCGCCGGCCGAGGCGAGCGCACCGGCAAGCGCCACCGGGACCGCCCGCATGCCGCCTTCGGGGAAGTACACGCCCCGGATGCAGTCCATGTAGGTGATCACCGCGTAGATCGCCATCGCGTCGGCGGGCGCCAGTCCCGCGTACATGGCCTGGAAGGTGAACAGCCGGACCAGCCTCTCGTCGCGGAACCATCGCCGGACCGCCTTCTCGAGGCTGGTGAAGCCGCCGAGTCCGACCAGGCGGGCGGCCGCGCTCGGGCTGGCCAGCAGGTCGAGCGGGGAGTCGAAGTTGCGCTCGATGAAGTTCGGCATCTCGACCGCGTACAGCTTCTCCAGCCACTCCACGAACCCGGGCAGGGCCGCCGCATCCGCGGCCAGGCCCCCGCGCCGGATCTCCTCCACCTGGTCGGAGATGTTCGCGCGTACCAGCAGCTGAGACCCGTCCGCGTACGCCGCCCGATAGGCCGGGTCGAGGCGGCGCAGCGGCAGCAGCGCCTCCCGATCCGCCCCGAGCCGGGCGAACGCTCGGTCGAGGAGGTCCGGCATGGTCAGCACGGTCGGGCCGGTGTCGAAGGTGAAGCCGTCGGACGCGAGCGTGCCGGCGCGTCCGCCCGGGCCGCCGTCCCGCTCGAGGACGACGACGTCGTGCCCGTCGGCCACCAGTTGGGACGCCGCGGACAGCCCGGCCAGCCCGGCGCCGAGCACCGCGACCCGACTCATGCGGGGCCCCCACGGAGTTGTTCGGAGGAGCGCAGCGGAGAAAAAAGGCTCCGTGGGGTGCTCATGCGGGGCCCCCACGGAGTTGTTCGGACGAGCGCAGCGGAGGAGAAGAACTCCGTGGGGTGCTCATGCGTTCCGCCAGGCGACCCGGCGGGCGAGCGCGTCGAGGCCGGGGGCAGCCGCCCGGTCGATCGCCGGGTCGTCCAGGGCGAGGCGGGCGCTCGCGACGGCGTCGTGGATCATCGCCTCCACCTCCGCGATCACGCCCGAGGCGACGAACTCCGCCTGCAGCGCGGCCACCAGGCGTCCGGACGCATGGCCGTCGGCCGCCCGCCGCAAGGCGCGCTGCCAGCGCGGGGCGAATCGCTGCGCGGCGAGCGCCATCAGCACGGTGGGCTTGCCCGCCAAGATGTCGTCGCCGACCGGCTTGCCGGTCGCCACCGAGTCACCGATTACGCCCAGGATGTCGTCGCGCAGCGCGAACGCCTCACCGACGGCCACCCCGTAACGCTCCAGTGCGGCCAGGGTCAGGGGTCCGGCACCGGCCGCCACCGCACCGAGTTGGAGCGGACGCCACACCGTGTAGGCCCCTGACTTCGCGCGGGCGATCTCCCGGGCGTGCGCGAGATCGCGGCGTCCGTTGGCCGCGCCGACCAGATCGCGTCCCTGGCCCATCATCAGTTCGACGCTCAGCGTTCGCCACAGGTTCTGCAACGGCCCCGGCAGCGTCGCCACCAGCAACCCGGCCTCACTGTGGGCAAGGTCGCCGGCGAGGATCGCGATGTTCTCTCCGTAGCGTTGCGGCTCGCCGATCCCGTGTAGCCGCACGTGCTGCTCCCGCGCACTGGCGTGCACGGACGCCAGCCCGCGCCGGGTCTCGGAGCCGTCCATGACGTCGTCGTGGATCAGGGCGAACACGTGCAGCAGCTCCAGCGCCGCGCCCACCGTGACGAGATCCGCGTGACCGGCGCCCGTCCGCTGGCCCCCGGCGGCCACCCAGCCCCAGTGCGCCATCCTCGGACGGAACCGCTTGCCGCCCGAGTGCACCATGCCCTCCAGCAGCTCGATCACCGAGTCGGTGTGCAGCACGCCGTCGCGAGGGACGACCGCCGAAGCCAGGTCGGCCCACATCGTCCGCAGCGAGTCGAGGGTCTGGGCGATTCGGTCCTCGACCGCCGCCACCGTGGCATCGTCGCCGGGTGCGAATGCCTGGTGCCCGGGGTGATGCCGAGTCGATGAGTGGATCAGGGTCATGCCGCCCCCACCTTCCGCATCGCTTCGTCCAGCAGCGGCACCTGCAGCGCGCACCACGGGCTGATCAGGGCCGGCGCGCTCGCGGCCAACCGGACCAGGTCGGCCCACGCCACCCAGGCCGTCTCACACACCTCGGCCGGATCCGGACGCAGCGTCCCCGCGAGGTACCCCGCCCACACCGGGCAGTGCTCGTTCTCCACGATTCCGGACGCGTCGACCGCCCGGTAGCCGAAGTCGGGCAGCACGAGTTCGAGCCGGTCCAGCGCCGCGCCGAGTTCCTCGCCCACCCTGCGTCGCACGGCGTCCTCCCCCGGCTCCCCGGGGCGCGGGTGGCCACAGCACGAGTTCGTCCAGGTACCCGGCCAGGTCGCCTTGGCCAGCGCGCGCCGGGTGAGCAGCACCCGACCGTGGCCGTCGAACAGGTAGCACGAGAACGCAAGGTGCCTCGGGGTCCGGTCGGTGTGGACCCGGGCCCTCGGTGCCGTCCCGCACGGCTGGTCGTGGTCGTCGAGGAGTACGACCAGGTCGTTCTGCGGCTCGGCGCTCATGCCGTCCGCCATCCGTGGACGGCGTTCGCTGGGGTCAGGGCTGTTGCGCATCGTTGCCTCAACGGTGGCGGGCATGGACGAGAACAGGCTCACCGGCCCGGCGGAACCAGATCAACCCTGTGGCGGTCAGCACTACTGCTGCGGCCACGCCGGCGGCGACACCTGTCAGCGTCGAGGACGGTTCCCCGGCGAGGCGTCCCGCCGCGATCCAGAACAGACCCCACGACATGGCCAGCGCCACGCCCAGCCGGCCGTCCAGCACCCGGGCGAGCAGGACGCCGATCACGGCGGCGATCGCGAGCACGCCGACCGCCCACAGCTCGGCGACCTCGTGGGGTGGGTTGACTCCGGACGCGACCAGCGTGGCGGTGATGTTCGCTGCGGTCGCGATCGCGACCCAGCCCAGGTACAGCCCGAAGGTGCCGTCCACGATGAGCTTCTCGACCGAACCGGCGCGAGCCGGCGAACCCAGCCGGCGCATCAGTTCGCCGAGCGTCGCGGCCAGGCCGAGGATGACCACCACACTGGCCCACAGCCAGCCGGCCTGGGTGACCAGCAGCCAGGTCCCGTTCAGCACCATCGACACCGCAGACAGCCAGCCGATCCGGCGAACGCGCGGGGAGCGAGCGTTCGACGGGAGCCATTGCCACACCACGTAGGCGATCAGCCCGGCGTAGATCACCGACCAGATCGAGAAGGCTCGCACCGCGGGTGCGAGCAGGGTCGCCGTGGCCGAGAGACTGCCTCCCGCCGAATCCTCGACGGGGGTGCCGATCAGGCCGATCCCGAAGAGCGTCCCGACCACCATGAACACGGCACTCGCCGTGACCACCACCTGGCGCACTCGATCCGACATCTGCGGCCTCCTCCACTCGATCAACCTTGGACAAAGTGTGACACGATCTGCGCACAGTCGGTATCTCTGAGCGTAAAACATTGGACAAACTACGTACGCCGCGGCTTTTCTCGCATCGGGTCATCGCAGCGTACGATCGCTTTCGTCATGGTCACGATCAAGAAGGTCGCCGAGCTCACGGGGGTGCCCGAGCACACCCTGCGGGCCTGGGAGCGCCGCTACGGACTCATCGAGCCGGCCCGCAGCGACTCGGGCTATCGGCTCTACGACGAGGCGGCGATCGCGGCGATCCATCGGATGAACGACCTGGTCCGGGCCGGATGGCCGCCTCGGCGGGCCGCGCAGGAGACTGCCCGCCGGATCCGAGTCGACGAGGACGGCGCGCGTGCCCGCGAGGAACTGCTCGCGGCGGCCGCGCGGCTGGACGGCGAGTCGGTCGAGCGCATCGTCGCCGAGAGGTTCGCCCAGGACGACTTCGAACGGCAGGCCGACGAGTGGCTGCTGCCGACCCTTTCGGCGGTCGGCAGCGCCTGGGCTCGCGGTGAGATCACCGTGGCCGGGGAACACCTCGTGGCGGCAGGGGTGATGCGCCGGCTCGCCGCAGCCTACGACGAGGCGGCGGCGTCCGCGACGGGCCCGGCGGTGCTCGTCGGCGCCCCTCCGGGCGTAGACCACGAGCTCGGACTCTTCGCGTTCGCCACCGCCGCGCGCCGCGCCGGGTTGCGGACCGTGTACCTGGGGGCGCAGGTGCCCGTCCCTGCCTGGCGGGAAGCCGCGATCGAGACGGCCGCCCGGCACGCCGTCACCTCCCTGCACCGGCGCGCGGACGCCGTCCGTCTCCAGCCCGTCGCTGCGGCCCTTTCCGACCTGCCCGCACTCTCACTGTGGGTGGGCGGACGCTACCAGGCGGCCGCGCCGGCCGCGTTCCAGCCGCTGGGTCACTCCGTCGCCGCGGCCGCCGCCGCGCTCGCAGCAGCCTGATCGAGCGAGCCGGTCGACGGGCTCACAGCCGCAGTTCGAACCCACGCAGCGCGTAGCCCGCGATCAGGTCGTCCCAACTCAGCGTCGGCTCGGCGACGATGGTCGGCTCCCTGGCGAGCAGGCGGGTGATCAACACGTCCGCCTCCAAGACGGCCAGCGGCTGGCCGGGGCAGCGGTGCGCCCCGTCCCCGAAGCTCAACGCGGCCTCGTTGACCCCCTGGGGCAGCGGCCTGCCCGGGCACAGATCCAGCGGGTCCGCTCCGACGGCGTCCGGATCGGCGTTGGCGGGTCGTACGCACACGTCGACGAGGTCACCGGCCGACAACGTCCACCTCCCCTCGCCCTCGGCGAGTTCGAGATCGGCCCGGACGCGCCGGTACAGGTGCCCGACCACCGGCTCGAGTCGGATGATTTCGTTGAGGATCGCGAATCGCTCCTTCTGTCCGGCGGCCAGGTAGCGCTCGCGCAGCGCGGGCTGTTGCAGCAGGTGCCAGCAGGCCATGGCGATGAACTCGCGAGTGGTGACCATGCCGGCCGTGCCGTAGGTGACGCACTCGACCAGGATGTCCACGTTCGTGTAGCCCTCGGCGATCAGGTGGCTGACCACGTCGTCGCGGGACTGCCGTCGGCGGACCCGGATCGCCGGCCGGACGTCGGCGAGGTAGAAGCGCACCACGGGAGCGAGCCCGTTCACCGCGGCCCGCGCCCACTGTGCACGGGTGCGGCCGAGGTCCGGCCGGGTGATGTCGAACGGCGGCTGGTTGAAGAACGCGACCAGCCGGCGGGCCATCGCCGGTACCGGGGACTCGGTGAGGCCGACGGCTTTGGCCGTCACCTCGACGGCGTAGCGAAGCGCGAGGTCGTCCAGCCGGAAGGTCCCCTGCCGGGCAGCCTCGGCCAGCAGAGTGTCGGCGCACGCCGCCATCGCCTCCGCGTAGCGCTCGGTCACGACCGCGGGGGCGAAGAAGCGCGCCACCTTGCGGCGCTGCTCGTCGTGCTGCGGGCCGTCGGAGATCAGGATCGGATGGTGCGTGAGATAGCCCTTCGGGATCCACTCCGCGGTGAAGCCCGCCTGAGTCGTCCGGTCGCGCGCGCGGAGCACCTGGCGCGCCACCGCGAGTGAGCGAATCCGCCACACCCGGCCGTCCTGCTCGACCCGCGGCGTATCCTGCTCCCCCGGCCGCGCCGCGCGGCGACGGTTCGATCCGCTGTTCGTCCCAGCTCCCTCGCTCACCTCGGTCACCCCACTCAACGCAGGTCGAGCGTGCGCTCCTGGCGGTCGCCGAGCAGCCACCGTCCGGCCGAGGCGAGATCGATGTTCTCCGGCTGCCACCGCAACGCGTTCAGGAACGGCAGCGCCAAGTGCACCGTCGTCGACCAATCCCGCGCGCCGAGCGCCTCCAGTTGCGGCTGGGTGAGCAACGCGACGGACGCGCCCGTGTCCGGATCGACCAGGGTACGCAGCCGATGCTCGCTCTCTGCGTCCACCGCCGCCACCCCACCCTCCACGGACTGCAGCATGGCCCGCTGCGCCTCGCGGCCGATCCACAGCGGTTCGACGCCGGCGGCCATCGAGGTCGCCGCCACGTCGCGGCCCGCGCTCGGGCGTCCCACCCGTCGCGCCGCAGAGGCCATCGCCGCGAGACGTTGTGGGTCCGCCAGCAGCGCGTCGATCTTGTAGCCCACCGTCGTGGCGTAGTTGCAGCGCACCGCCGCACCCTCCTCGAGCAGGTAGTCGGCGTTGCGCACCTCTTGACCCGGAATCGGGTTGACGATCACCATCGGCAGCCCGGCCGCCATGCACTCCGACGACGACAGCCCGCCCGGCTTGCCCACGAACAAACTCGCCACCCGCATCAGGTCGGCCATCTGGTCGGTGAAGCCGAGCACGACGAAGTCCCGCTCTCGCCCCGCAACGAGCTGTTCGATCTCCGCCTTCAGTTCCGCATTCCGCCCGCAGACCACCACCGCCTGGAACGGGGCGGCCATGCGCAGCGCCTGGCGCACGAGCTGAACCGTGTACCCGCCGCCGGCGGCACCGGCCGAAATCAGGACGACCGGCACGCCCGGGCGCAGGCCGAAGCGGGCCCGAACGGACGCCGCGTCCACCGGATCGGCCAAACCGGCCCGGACCGGAATGCCGGACGCCGTCACTCGATCGGCGGGGAGACCAAGCGTGATCAGGTACGCGCGGCTCTCCTCGCGGGCCACGAAGAAGTGGTGGAACGGCGCGGTCAGCCACAGGCCCTGCACGTCGTAGTCGGTGGTCACCACGGTCAGGGTCGCCCTGAGCTGCTTGCGGGCCAGCATCAACGAGACCAACCGAGCCGGCAGGAAGTGCGTGCAGATCACCACGTCAGGGTTGTACTCGCGCAACTCGCGCACGAACGACACGGTGTTCAGCTGCTCCAGCCACTGCAGCGGGGACGCGGCCAGCTTGAACGGCGGATCGGCGTTGTCGTAGCCCCACCCCACCAGCCAGGGCGCCTGCGACACCAGCTGGAAGTACGCGTCGTCGTAGAGCTTGTTGAACACCTCGTTCGTGGTTTCCAGGATGTCGAGGCGGCGAACCTCGGCGTCCGGCTCGAGTTCGGCCAGGCTGGACTCCACCGCACCGGCGGCCATGTTGTGCCCGGAGCCGACCCCGGCGGCAAGGATCATCACTCGGCGTCCCATGCGGGCCAGACTAGGCCCCGGCCAGGCGAGTGTGCCCCGATTTTCGCCGGGACGAGGGCGTACGTTATAGTTTCGGGGCTGGCCGGGTGACCGGACAGTGAGGCCTGATCCAGGCCCCGTAGCGCAGTTGGTTAGCGCGCCGCCCTGTCACGGCGGAGGTCGCGGGTTCGAGTCCCGTCGGGGTCGCTGAAGCGCTATTGCTTCTCTCGGCCAGGTAGCTCAGATGGTAGTAGCGTTCGCCTGAAAAGTGAAAGGTCGCCGGTTCGATCCCGGCCCTGGCCACAATCGTGCGGTGGAATGAGTTCCACCGCCTTTTCTTTTCCCCTCGGCCCCTGGCTGGACACAGCAATGGGGGCTCGCTGGGTACAGCAATGGGGGCCGGGCCCGAAGGCCCGACCCCCACTCAGCTGAGTCAGCTCACTTGGTGAAGCCGACGTTCTCCCACTTGGGGATCCGCGCCATGCCCAGGGCGCCGATGTTGGCCAGCTTGTCCCGGACGCCGATCAGCATCGGACGCTGGTACAGCGGCAGGGTGTGCACGGCCTCCCAGATCGCCTGCGCGGCCTGGTTGCCCATCTCGGTGCGCTTGGCCGGGTCCATCTCGGTGTCGATCTGCGGCTTCAGCTCCTGCACCTTCGGGATCTCGAGCTGGGCGAAGTTCGATTCGCTCGGCTTGAAGTCCTTGCCGGTACCGCTGCCGCCGTAGATCTGGCCGATGTTGGCCAGCGGGTACGGAGTGCCGATCCACGAGAACGCGATGATGTCGAAGTCGTGGTTGACCAGCACGCCCGGCCAGTCCTTGGAGATGTCGACGCTCTTGATCTTGAGGTTGACCCCGATCGCCTTCAGGCTCTTCTGCGCCTGCAGACCCTCGTTCTCCGAGGCGGAGACGCCGGTCAGCTGGGCGTAGGTGAGGTCGAGCTCCTTGCCGTCCTTCTCCCGGTAGCCGGTGCCGGTGTTCATCGTCCAGCCCGCGGCATCCAGCATCTGGCCTGCCTTCTCCGGGTTGTAGTCGATGCCGGTGACCTTGGCCTGGTCGACGTAACCGGGCTGGTTCGCCACGTACAGGTTGTTGTTCAGCGGCACCTTGTCGCCGGGCAGACCGGCCAGGTCGGACTGGGCGATGACCGAGCGGTCGATGCCCATCACGATCGCCTGACGCACGCTCTGGTCAGTGAGGATCGGCGACTTCGAGTTGAAGGTGAACTGCCGGTAGTTCGGACCTGCGGCGACCCGCACGACCGAGTTCTGGGCACCCTTCGCCTGGGCGTAACCGTCCGCGTCAGCGCCGATGTCGTAGTAGTCGACCTCCTGGTTGGCGAACGCTGCGGCCAGTCCGTCGCTCTTGATCTGCTTCCAGGTGAGCTTGGTCAGCGGCGGCTTCGCGCCCCACCACTTGTCGTTCGGCTCCATGGTCACGGTGCCGCTGGTCTTGTCCCAGTTGGTCACCTTGAACGGGCCGGTGAAGTAGGAGTCGACGTAATCCTTCCAACCGTTGTTGAACGCGTCCGGCGTGGCCGCGCCCTCAGCCCGCAGCGGGCCGGTCCCGACGATGCTCGTCCAGTCCGGGTAGGTGGACGTGAAGGTGATGATGACTTCCTGCTCGCTGGCGCCGGCCTTGATGTCGGTGATCTGGTCCCAGCCGTCGCTGGACGCGGGGTGGAACTTCTTGTTCGACCCGTTCATCGCCTTCCAGGTGGCGATCCAGTCCTTGGCGCCGATCACGGTGCCGTCGTTCCAGACAGCCTTCGGGTTCAGCTCCAAGGTGATGACCAAGTGCCCGTCGGTGACGTCTTCCTTCGCCGAGGTCAGGTAGTCGGTGTTCATCACCGGCTCGCCGTCACCCTTGTAGTCGTAGTACGCCGGGTTGATCGGTGACTCGAGGAACACCAGTTCCTGGTCGTTGCCATCCACCGAGAACGTGTTCCACGTCGCGATCGGGTAGGTGATCGATCCGATGAACTCACCGCCGGTGAGCTGGTCGTGGGGAGTCTCGTTGATGTCCCAGCCGCTGTTCGCAGCGGGGGAACCCGCGACCGTGCCTCCGCTCGTGGCAGAGGGGGCCGACGACGGACCACCACAGGCCGCCATCGTCACGGCCAAACCCGTGGCGATCAGCGGCATCAGGATTCGTGAAGCCTTCACATTACCTCCATGTGATTGACGGCAGCGCAGCCCCGGGGGCGACGTTCAGCGCTGCCAGACAGATACCTGCCGACCCTACCCGTTACCGGCCTCGGGCGTGACCACCATGCGTAACGACCTGTTAACGATCTTGTCCGTTGAGGATCCAGAGCCGAAAGCACGCCGTCCTCACCCCAACGCGGCCGCCTCAGTCTCCCCGGGCACTGCCACCGGGAAGTGGCAGGCGGAGCTGTGGTCGCTGCCCTGGACGGTGAGCTCGGGAACCACCTCGCGGCAGCGAGCCTGGTCGGCCTCGCCGAGGGCGGCGTAGCGGAAGCAGCGGGTGCGGAACTTGCACCCCGACGGCGGATCGGCCGGGCTCGGCAGGTCGCCGGACAGGACGATCCGGTGCCGGGAGCGCTCGGTCTCGGGGTCGGGAATCGGGATCGCCGACAACAGCGCCTGCGTGTAGGGGTGTACCGGATTCGTGTATACCTCGTCCACGTCGCCGATCTCGACGATCGAGCCGAGGTACATCACGGCCACGCGGTCGGCGATGTGCCGGATCACGGCCAAGTCGTGCGCGACGAACAGGTAGGACAAGCCGAGCTTGCCCTGCAGGTCGTCCAGCAGGTTGATCACGCCGGCCTGGATCGAGACGTCGAGCGCGGAGACCGGCTCGTCGAGCACCATCACCTTCGGCTCCAGCGAAAGCGCCCGCGCGATGCCGATCCGCTGGCGCTGGCCGCCGGAGAAGTGCTGCGGATACCGGTCGGCGTGGCTGGGCTCGAGCCCGACCAGCCGGAGCAGGTCGTGCACCCTGACGTCGATCTCGTCCTTCTTGTAGCCGAACACGCCCATCGGCTCGGCGATGATGTCGAAGATCGGCAGCCGCGGGTCCAGCGAGGCCATCGGATCCTGGAACACCACCTGCAGGTTGCGCCGCAGCTGCTTGCGCTCGCGTCGGCTCAACGTGGACGTGTCCCGGCCGAGCACGCTCACCGTCCCGCCGGTCGGCTTGGTGAGGTTCAAGATCTCCAACAGCGTCGTGGTCTTGCCGCAGCCCGACTCTCCGACCAGGCCCAGAGTCTCCCCTTCGCGCAGGTCGAGGTCGATGCCGTCCACCGCGAACACCGTGCCGATCCGACGCCGGTAGATCGCGCCCTTCATCAACGGGTAGTGGCGCTTCAGGCCATCCAGTTCGAGCACCACCGGACGCTGCTCGCGCGGCACCTCCGCCAGCTCGGAGGAGGCCAGCTCCGGCGCAGGGAACAGCTCGGAGTGGCCCATCCCGACCAGGTCGTTCAGCCGATGACAGGCGGCCAGGTGATCCATCGAGTCGGTCGGCTCGAGTTCGGGCTCGATCTGCGAGCACTGCTCGATCGCCTTCGGGCAGCGGGGCACGAACGGGCACCCCGGCGGGAGGTCGACCACGGACGGCGGGTTGCCCTCGAGCACCGGCAGCGCGCCCTCGCTGGCCTGGTCGAGCCGCGGCACGGTACCGAGCAGACCGATCGTGTAGGGCATCCGGGGCGAGTAGAAGATGTCGTCCACGGAGCCCTGCTCGACCGGGCGTCCGGCGTACATCACGACCACCCGCTCGGCCATCCCCGCGACGATGCCCAGGTCGTGGGTGATCATGATGATCGCCGCGCCGGTCTCCTTCTGGGCCGCCTTGAGCACCTCCAGCACCTGCGCCTGGATGGTCACGTCNNTCCAGCGCCGTGGTGGGCTCGTCGGCGATGATCACGTCCGGGTCGTTCGCGATCGCCATCGCGATCATCACCCGCTGCCGCATACCGCCGGAGAACTCGAACGGGAACGACTTCACCCGCGCCTTGGGGTTCGGGATGCCGACCAGATCGAGTAACTCGATCGCCCGGTCCCAGGCCTTGGACTTGCTGAGGTCGTAGTGGGCCTGAATGGCTTCGACGATCTGGTCGCCGATCGTGTACACCGGCGTCAGCGCCGACAACGGATCCTGGAAGACCATGGCGACGTCCCGGCCACGGATCTTCGACATGTGCTCGTCCGTGGCACCCAGCAGCTCTTCTCCGTGCAGCCGGATCGAGCCGTCGATCCGGGCGGTCGGAGGATGCAGCCCCATCACGGCCAGTGACGTGACCGACTTGCCCGAGCCGGACTCCCCCACGATCGCCATGGTCTCGCCGGCTGCAAGGTCGAAGCTCAGCCCTCGCACGGCCCGCACCGGGCCCGCTTCGCTGGGGAAGGTCACGTGCAGGTCGCGCACGCTCAACACGGTGTCGCCGGCCTTGGTACGCCGGTCCTTGACCTGGGTCTGGATGCTCACTGCAAAGCCCCCTCGGAGGTGGTTCGGGGTCCCCGCGGAGCCGTTCGGAGGAGCACGGCGGAGAAGAGGAACTCTCTGGGATGCCTCATGCCTGGCCTCCGGAGGACGAACTGGGATCGAGTGCGTCGCGCAGGCCGTCGCCGACCGCGTTCACGCACATGACCAGGAACACCAGGACGGCCGCAGGGCCGAGGAAGATCCACGGATAGGTGGTGGCCATCCGGGCACCCTCCCCGATCAGCGTGCCCAGCGAGGTGTCCGGCGCGTGGACGCCGAAGCCGAAGTAGGACAGGCCGGTCTCGGACAGGATCGCGTAGCCCACGTTGAGCGTGGCATCGATGATCAGCAGCGACGACGCGTTGGGCAGGATGTGACGCAGGATGATCCGGAACGACGGCAGCCCCATGAACTTGGCCGCCTGCACGTACTCCCGCTCCCGGATCGACAAGGTCAGCGAGCGCACCACCCGCGCCGACAGCGGCCAGGCGAAAATGGCCAGCAGGACGACCAGGATCAGCCAGCTGGCATCGCCCTCGGGTGCGCCCCGGGACGCGATCGCGATCAGGAAGAAGCTCGGCACGACCAGGAGCAGGTCGATCACCCACAGTGCGGCCCGCTCGTACCAGCCTCCCAGGTAGGCCGCCGACGCGCCGACCAGCGCGGCGATCGAGGTGGACAGCACCGCGACCAGCAGGCCGATCAGCAGCGACTTGCCCAGACCCCGGACGGTGAGCGCGAGCACGTCGCGTCCGGCCTGAGTGGTGCCCAGGATGTGCGCGGAGTCGGGAGGGTTGAGGAACGCGTTGGTGTCGATGTCGTCGAACTTCCAGTACAGGAAGTAGGACCCGAAGATGGCGAGGAAGGCCAGCAGCACGATCCCGATCGCGCCCACGACCGCCGTCTTGTTGCGCACGAAGCGGCGCAGGATCAACCGTCCGCGAGACAGCCGACGCTGCGGCTTGACCGCCGCCGCAGCCAGGGTCTCGATCTCAGTCGCATCAGAGGCGCTCATGCCAGCCTCACTCTCGGATCAAGAATCGCCACCATGATGTCGGAGAGCACCGCGCCCGCCAGGACGCAGACTCCGGCGAACGCGGTGACCGCGACCACCCCATTCACGTCCCGATTGGTGATCGTGTCGACGCCGTACTGGCCGATGCCGGGGAAGCTGAAGATTCGCTCTGTGAAGGTCGCGCCCACGAACATTGTGGCCACGCTGAACGCGACATAGGTGCCGGTCGGGATCAGTGCGGTGCGCAGCGCGTGCTTCATCACCGCCCTTCGTTGAGGCAGGCCCTTGGCTCGCGCCGTCCGGACGTAGTCGGCGCCCAGGGAGTCGAGCATCAGGTTGCGCTGGATCCGGCTCATCGAGGCCGCGCCGATCACGATCAGGACCAACGTCGGCAAGAACAGGTGCTGTAATCGGTCGACCAGCCAGGCGAGCGGGTAGTCCCCCACGTCCCCGGTCTCGCCGATGAACTCGAACGTGCGCGTGCCGGTCACGTTGTTGAACAAGGTGGCGCCGATCTGGGTGAGGTGGCCGATCACGAACGCCGGGGTGGAGATGATCAGCAGCGACAGCGCAGTGACCACCCGATCGCTCACCTTGTACTGGCGGGTGGCCGTCCACGCACCGGCGGCGACGCCGATCACGAGGCCGGCCAGGGTGCCGATCAGCAGCAGCCTGAGGCTGACCCACATCCGGGTACTGATCTGCTCGGCGACGTTCACCCCGGTCGGGGAATAGCCCCAGTCGCCGTGCAGCACGCCGGTGAACCAGGTCCAGTACCGCTCGAGCAGCGGCACCTGGTCGCTGAGGTTGTACTGACGAAGCTGGTCCTCGACGATCGCCGGGTCGACCGGGGGCTGGCGGACGGCCCACAGCGCACGCGGATTGAGCTGAGTCGCGGCGAGCAGGTAGGTCAACGAGACCGCGACGTACAGCAGGATGACGTAGTTCAGCAGGCGCTTGCCGATGTAGCGAAGCATGGATGGAAGGTAGCGCAGCCCGGCGGCATCCCCAAACGGATCAGCGCGCCGTCGCCGCTCGGTTGACCACCACCGTGCCCAGCACCAGATCGTTCATCGCCCGGCGCTCGGCACCGATCACGACCGTGGGCAGCACCAGGCAGATCATCCCCGCGCGCGCGATCGCGCGCGGCCAGCCGAGCCGCTCGCCGTCGAGCCGGACGATGCCGATCCGCGCGATCAACTGACCGAAGCTGCTCCCGGTGAGCGCAGTCAGGACCGAGCTCTGCACGAAGTAGACCGCGAGCACCATCCAGGCCCGCCAGTCGCTCTGGGTGAGCACCCCGACACCGAAGCAGAACACCGCCACCACCATGGACGCCGCCCAGTCGAGCACCAGTGCCGCGATCCGGGCCCACCAGGTAGCCAGCGAGCCCCGTCCCTGCTCCGGCAGTCCGATGCTGGCGCCCGGATAGGCGTCCCCACCGTCGCTGTCCACGCCCCCGAGCTTAGGGGACAGTCCGTGGACGCCCGCGGTCGGCGTCGCCGACGCTGGCATCCTTCTGACAACGACATCAGCGGCGCGGCGGCGTGCGGTACAGCGCGTTACGTCGCTGAAACACCGACGCAATCCGGTGGTTACCGCTGGTGCCTAGCGTGTGCAGAGTTCAATCCCTTTACTTGTGGAGGAAAGATGTTCCAAGGCGCCGACGACCTGTTGGCCTACATCAAGGACGAGGGTGTCGAGACCGTCGACGTCCGCTTCTGCGATCTCCCTGGCGTGATGCAGCACTTCACCGTGCCGGCCCAGTTCTTCGACGCTGACGTGTTTGAGAACGGCCTGTCGTTCGATGGTTCCTCGATCCGCGGCTTCCAGAAGATCCACGAGTCCGACATGACCCTGATGCCGGATGCCTCGACGGCGTTCCTCGATCCGTTCCGGAAGTCGAAGACCCTCGCGGTCAACTTCTTCGTGCACGACCCGCTGACCAAGGAGCCGTACAGCCGCGACCCGCGCAACATCGCGCGCAAGGCCGAGAACTACCTGGCCTCGACCGGCATCGGCGACACCGCCTTCATGGGTCCCGAGGCCGAGTTCTACGTGTTCGACTCGGCCCGTTTCGAGACCAAGCAGAACGCCAGCTTCTACTACATCGACTCCGAGGCCGGCGCCTGGAACACCGGCGCGGAGGACGACGGCAGCGGCCGCGGCAACCGTGGCTACAAGGTGAAGTACAAGGGCGGCTACTTCCCGGTGGCGCCGGTCGACCACTTCGGCGACCTGCGCGACGACATGGTGCGCAACCTGATCAACGCCGGCCTGACCATCGAGCGGGCACACCACGAGGTCGGCACCGCCGGCCAGGGCGAGATCGCGACCAAGTTCGACTCGATGCTCGCCGCGGGCGACAACCTGATGAAGTACAAGTACATCATCAAGAACACGGCGTGGGCCGCGGGCAAGACCGCCACCTTCATGCCGA
>DJWE01000052.1 GCA_002441465.1 Propionibacteriaceae bacterium UBA6238
GCTCGCGGTTGCGCTGGTACTCCAGTTCAACGTTCTTCGTGAACGCGTCCGCGGTGCCGAACAGGTCAGCGACCACCGAATGGTCGATCACCATCTCCGCCGGCGAGAGGGGGTTCACCCTGGTGGCGTCACCGCCGAGTTCGGCGATCGCCTCGCGCATCGTGGCGAGATCGACCACGCACGGGACGCCGGTGAAGTCCTGCATGATCACCCGCGCCGGAGTGAACTGGATCTCGCGGTTCGGTTCGGCCTGCGGGTCCCAAGCCCCGAGCGCCGCGATGTCGTCAGCGGTGATATTCGCCCCGTCCTCGGTGCGCAACAGGTTCTCCAGCAGCACTTTCAGGCTGAACGGCAGGCTCGCCGAGCCCTCCACCGCGTCCACTCGGAAGATCTGATAGGTCGTTCCGGCGACGGTGATTTCGTCCGCTGCGGAGTAGCTGTTGATGCCCATCGGTCCTCCCGAGGTTGCCGGAGATATCTTGACGTCGAGATATTATCTCACTCGTCCATGCCGAGGCTAGCCCAGCCCGACCTCTCCTCCCCGACTTGTCAGAATCTCATTGGGCTATAGGCGAACGAGATTCTGACAAGTCGGCGGGGTGGGGTCGGGTCAGTGGGGTCAGCGGGAGACGTGGCGGCGTTCGCCCCACTCGGCGCGCAGGTCCGGATCGGACATGACCAGGTAGACCAGGCCGCAGTCGTGCGGTCCGGTGACGTTCATCTGGCAGAGGTTGCAGACCTCGTGCGGACGCAGCGGGCACTTGGCCTCGGGCCGGGTGCGTTGCGTCCCGCTCTGGGTGCCGATCATCCACTCCTCGCGGTTCGTACCTCGTTGGCTCGTCACGACCCGACCCTCCCGGCCGCTGCTGCGTCCGGGGCCGTCATCGCCTCGGTTCGAGAATAGCGACGCACTCGACGTGGTGCGTCATCGGGAACAGGTCGTGAGCGCTGAGCGAAGTCGGTTGGTAGCCCAGGTCGGCGAGCGTACGCAGGTCGCGTCCGAGTGCGGCCGGGTCGCAGGCCACGTAGGCGATCGCCCGCGGGCCGCGCGCCGCGACCGCGGCAAGGACGCCGGCCCCTGCACCGGTGCGTGGCGGGTCGAGCACGACCAGGTCTGCCTGCTCGGGTAGCTGCGCGAACCGGCGGGCCACGTCCCCGGCCACGAATCGGGCGGACGGAACGTTTCGCTGCGCCAACACGACCGCCCGCTTGTCGCCCTCGACTCCCCAGACCCGCAGGTCGCGCTTCGCCAGCGCACCGGCGAACAGGCCGACCCCGCAATACAGGTCCAGCGCCCGCTCGCCCGCCTTCGGCTCCAGTCCGGACAGCACCCGCTCGAGCAGGACGCGCGGTGCCGAGGCGTGCGCCTGCCAGAAACCGTCCGCGTCGACCAGGTAGCTCAGCTCGCCCACTACCTCGGTGAGTGTCTCGGGCTCGTCGGACCTCATGAATCCGGTTCCGCTCGTTGCGACGACTCCCAGCAACTCGCCACCGGCGCGGCCCGGCAGCCGCGGTGGCGAGGCGATCGCCGGGTCGGCGATCCGGCAGCCTCCCTCCGGCAGCGCCACCACCTCGCCGGACCGGTGTGCCCGCAGGCCCGGACGGCCCTCCTGATCCACGTGGTATCGCATTCGTCGCCGCCAGCCGAGCGGGCTCGGCTCGACCTCCTCGACCTCTCCGGTGAAGTCGTAGCCGGCCAGGTGGCCGAGCAGTTCGGCCACGACCCGGCGCTTCAACTCCCGGGCGTAGCCGGGCTCGACATGCTGGAAATCGCAGCCGCCGCATCTGGTGGCGATCGGACACGGCGGGACGACCCGGTGTGGGCTGGCTTGATGAACGGCGATCGCGTCCGCGCGTGCGAACCGGCGGGTCACCTGGGTGAGGCGGACGTCCACCACCTCGTCCGGCAGCGCGTGCCGGACGAAGACCACCCGGCCCTCGTGCCGAGCGACGAAATGCCCTCCGTGGGCGACCGGCCCGATCTCGAGGTGGGTAAGCACCTGGCCGGGCTGAAGCTCGCTCACTCCCGCCGCACCGGTTCGCGACCCGAATCGCCCATCCGCACCTGCCCGGATCCGGGACGGCGCCACGCGGCCGCGGTGTTGCGGCGCGCCCGGTCGAGGGCGTACTTCGAGGACGCCAGCTGATACGGCACCGAGGTGACCATCACGCCCTGCATGAAGTTCAGCCGGGCCTTCAGGATCAAGCCGGTCTGATTGTGCAGGATCTGCTCCCACCAGTGTCCGACGATGTACTCCGGGATGTAGACACAGACCACGTCCCTGGGGCTGTCGGAACGGATGCCCTTCACATAGTTGAGGAACGGACCGGTGACCTCCCGGTACGGGGACGCGATCACCTTCAGCGGGATCTCCAGCTGCTGGGCGTCCCACTCGGCGACGATCGCCCGGGTCTCGGCCTCGTCCACCGAAACCAGCACGGCCTCGATGCTGCTGGCGCGGGTGGCGCGCGCGAAGTTCACCGCGCGCATGGTGGGCTTGTTGACCTCCTGCACCATGATCACCGCACGCACCCGGCTCGGCAGCATTCGCGCGTCCGTCGGCCCGACGGCGACCTCCTGAGCGACCTTCCGGTAGTGCCGGTTGATGCCGCGCATGAGCATGAAGACCGCGGCCATCGCCAGCACCGCCAAGTACGCCCCGTAGATGAACTTGGACGCCAGCACGATCACCAGCACGACTCCGGTGCCGGTAAGGCCGATGGTGTTGATCACTCGGGAGCGCTGCATGTGAGCGCGCCGCTTGGGGTCCTTCTCCGTCTTCAGATGCCGGGTCCAGTGCCTGGTCATACCGAACTGGCTCACCGTGAACGACACGAACACGCCCACCACGTACAGCTGGATCAGGGCGGTCACGCTCGCGTTGTACAGCAGGACAAGCGCGATCGCCGCTGTGGCCAACATCAGGATGCCGTTGGAGTAGGCCAGACGGTCGCCCCGGGTGTGCAGCGCCTTCGGCAGGAAGCCGTCCCTGGCCAGGATCGAGCCGAGCACCGGGAATCCGTTGAAGGCCGTGTTGGCGGCGAGGAACAAGATCACCATGGTCATGGTGATCACGAAGTAGAAGCCGAACGGGAAGGTGTCGAAGATCGTCCGCGCGAGCTGGCCCATCGCGGTCTCGTGAGCCACCTCCACCGGGACGCCGGCTTGCTCGAAATGAGACCCGCCATCGGGATCGATCAGCTTCAGCCCGGTCAGGTTGGCCAGCAGGATGATGCCGCCGAACATCGAGATCGCCACGGCGCCGAGCATCGCCAGGGTGGTCGCCGCATTGTGGCTCTTCGGCTCCCGGAACGCCGGGACGCCGTTCGAGATCGCCTCGACCCCGGTCAGGGCCGCGCATCCGGATGAAAAGGCGCGTGCCATCAAGACCGCTGCGGCAAGCCCGACCAGAGGCTCGTAGCTGGGTGAGCCGACCACCGTGTACCCCGCGGTCGGAGCCTGCAGGTGATCGCCCAGACCGAGAATCCGGAACAACCCCCACACGGTCATGCCCAGGACGCCGATCATGAACCCGTAGGTCGGAATGGCGAAGAACGAACCCGACTCACGCACGCCGCGCAGGTTCAGGCTCATCAACACGACCACGATCGCGGCTGCGACCCAACCCTCGTTGCCCTGCAGGAACGGGAACATCGCCTTCGCGTTCTGGACGCCCGAGGACACCGAGACCGCAACGGTGAGGACGTAGTCGACCAGGAGCGCGCTGGCCACGACCAGGCCCGCCGTGGGACCCAGGTTCACCGTCGCCACCTCGTAGTCGCCACCGCCGGAGGGGTAGGCGTGCACGGTCTGGCGGTAGGACATCACCACGATCAACATCACGACCGCCACCGCGAGTGCGATCTGCCAGGAAAAGACGAATCCGGCCATGCCCGCCAAAGAGAGGGTGAGCAGGATTTCGTCGGGAGCGTAGGCGACTGAACTGAGCGCGTCGGAGGCGAATACCGGCAGTGCGATCCGCTTCGGTAGCAGGGTTTCCCCGAGCTGCGCGCTGGCGAGCTTACGGCCCACCAGCATGCGCTTGACGAAGTCGCGAGCGTTCACGAGACGGAACCCTATGCCTTTTGCGTCCCGTGCAGGAGCATTCGCCGGTGTAGCGTCAGTTTCATCGCGGAGCATGGCCCCGATAGGGTCTTCCGCGGCAGTACCGACGCAGAGTGGAGGCAGGGCCGGTGCACATCGTCATCATGGGTTGCGGACGCGTGGGCGCGTCCCTGGCCCGGGCACTCGAACGACGCGGCCATTCGGTCGCGGTCATCGACATCGTGCAGGACGCCTTCCGTCGCCTCGGCCCCGAGTTTCAGGGCAAGACCGTCAAGGGCGTCGGTTTCGACCGACAGGTGCTGCAGCGGGCCGGCATCGAGCGGGCGGACGGCTTCGCCGCCGTCTCCAGTGGCGACAACTCCAATATCTTGGCCGCGCGCGTGGTGCGGGAGACGTTCGAGGTGCACAACGTGGTCGCGCGTATCTATGACCAGAATCGCGCGGAGGTGTACGAGCGACTGGGCATTCCCAGCGTGGCCACCGTCCGATGGGCCGCCGACCAGGTGCTGCGCCGCTTGCTGCCTTCGGGTTCGGAGCCCCAGTGGCGCGACCCCTCCGGCAGCGTCCGCCTGATCGAGGTGCATGTGAACACCGGCTGGGTCGGCACGAAGGTGAGTGCGATGGAGGCTGCGTCCCGGTCTCGGATCCCCTTCCTGATGCGATTCGGCGCCGGCATCGTGCCAGGTGAGGCAACCGTGTTCCAGGACGGCGATCTGATCTACGCAGCCGTCACCAACGAGCAGGTTCCCGATGTCGAGGACATCTTGAGCCGACCGCCGGTCGAGCACTGAAGGGCAGGGATCAACTGTGCGTGTCGTCATCGCCGGAGCCGGCAACGTGGGCCGCTCGATCGCCCGGGAGCTGATCGCCAACGGCCACGAGATTCTGCTGATCGATCGCGACCCCAACGCGATCAAGCCCGAAAGCGTGCCGGAGGCCGAGTGGCTGCTGGCGGACGCGTGTGAGCTGGCCAGCCTCGAGGAGGCCAGCCTCGACACCTGCGACGTCGCCATCGCGGCGACCGGCGACGACAAGGCGAACCTGGTCCATTCGTTGCTGGCCAAGACCGAGTTCGGCGTGCCGCGCACCGTCGGCCGGGTGAACCATCCCAGCAACGAGTGGATGTTCGACGATCTCTGGGGCGTGGACGTGGCCGTGTCCACCCCACGCCTGATGTGTGCGCTGGTCGAGGAAGCCGTCACCGTGGGCGACCTGGTGCGACTGTTCAGCTTCCGCGGTGGGCACGCCAACCTGGTCGAGATGACCTTGCCCGAGGCCTCGCCGCGGGTAGGCACCCGAATCGCGGACCTGAACCTGCCCGGCGACGCTGTGCTGGTCACGATCATCAGGGACGGCGCAGCCCGTGCGCCTGAGCGGGACGCGGCGCTCGAGGCCAACGACGAACTGCTGTTCGTCTCCGATCCGGTCTACGAGCCCGATCTGGCTCAGTACCTCGTGCCGCGCAACCTGCGCGCGGTCGACGTCGGGTAGCCCTCGGGGCGCGCCGACCGACGTCGCACCCGGTGTGCCCGCCGGTTCAGTCGGCGATCAACTCGTAGTAGGGGTTGTAGAGACGCCGCTGCCCGTCCACGTAGGACACGCGTCCGCTGACCATCAACTCCCGGCCCGCACTGATCCCCGGGATCGCGCGTCGACCCATCCAGATCAGCGTCACCGTGCCCGAGCCGTCGTTGAACTCGGCCTCCAGCCATGGGGTGCCACTGCGCGGTTTCATGGTGAGCACCGCGATCGTGCCGCGCAGGCTCGCCCATTGGCGGTCGTTCACTTCGCTGATCCGCACCGCTCCAGCCGATTCGGCGATCCGCTGCCGCTCCTCGGATTCCAGCTCGGCGTTGGACGCGCCCAGGCGCCTCAGCGCCCGCAGGAACGGATTCGTGGTCGCCATCAGCCCTCCCCGGCCCCCTCGGGCAACGTCATCGGGATCAACTCGCCCGGCACCATCGGTTTGGCGCCTCGGCGCACCACCAGATTACGGAAGAACTCCGCGAACGGCGCCACCAGCGGCGCGTCCGCCTCTCCGATTGCCGCCTCGCCCAGCAGCGTGCCGCGAAGCAGCCACCGGGGGCCCTCGGCGAACCAGATCCGGGACACGTGGAACAGTTGTTCGCCCCCGGGCCCCTCCTGCGGCAGCACCCGCCGCACCTCCGCGCCGAACGGTCCGTCGGCAAGGGTCGCCGAGCCGCCGCCTTGTTCAGCCTCGTCGACGGCATCCTCGCGCAGCTCGTCGGCCAATCCCCCGCTGGCCGGCGCGGCGAACAACGCCACCTCCAGGCCAGAGTCCTTCCAGACCGCCGTCACCGCCTGAACCGCCCGGCTGGCCTCGTTGACCTGGAGCTGCAACCCCAGTCCGTCCCAGGGCGTGATCACCAACGAACCCAGATCGATCCGGGCCACGTGATCGCCGCTCAGGTCGACTTCCTCTGAGTCGAACGGACCGTCGGCTCGCCAATCGACCTCCTCCGCGTCCAGATCGGCATCCTGGTCGTCCGCTTCGTCCTCGGCCGCCTCGATCTCGGCATCGGTTTCGGAGAGGGCTGGCGTTTCCTCGGCCGTCTCGTCGATGTCGAATTCCTGCTCGCCGGCATCGTCGCCGACGATCTCCAGGGCCTCCTCGTCGGTGTCCACCGGGTCGGAACCCTCCGACCTGCGCTTGCGCCCAAAGATCACTTGTCCACCTCTGTCGTCGTGCCGGCGACCCGCGTGGCCGCCCATTCCGTGACCCCTCCGGTCGAGCCGTGGCCGCGGTCACCGCGCTGGCTCTCGGGGAGTTGGTCGAGAAGTTCGAATTCGGCTTCGGCCACCCGCTGTAGCACGAGCTGTGCGACCAGATCCCCTCGGGTCAATCGCAACGCCTGGCTGCGGTCGGTGTTCAGCAGGCAGATCCGGATCTCGCCCCGGTACCCGGAATCCACGGTGCCCGGAGCGTTCACGATGGTCAGGCCCGAGCGCGCCGCCAGCCCCGAGCGGGGGTGGACGAAGCCGGCCCAACCCGCGGGTAGGGCGATCGCGATTCCGGTGCCGACCAGTCGCCGCTCTCCCGGCGCGAGCTCACAGTCCTCGGCGATAGCCAGGTCGGCGCCGGCGTCCCCGGGATGCGCGTACCGAGGTACGGGCATCCCCGGGTCGAGCCTGGTCAGGCCGACCCGCACCCGTTCCGGGTTGGCCGAAGTCATTACGGCAGTCTAGCCGGGGCCGATGCCCCGTCCGCGGTCGGCGAGATGGGACGCAGCTCCTCGATCGCTGCGGCAAGCTGTGCGGGTCTCCGGCTCGAGACCAGCCAGTACGGATGCGGGTCGTCCCGGTCGGCCACCGTCACCTCTACAGACCCGGGGACGAAGCCGCGCACCAGCAACCAGGCGGCCGGGTCCGCGTCCGGACCGAGGCGACGCCGGGTCGCCGCGCGGTCCAGCACGAGCACTTCGCCCAGGTAAGGCCACTCCAGCACGGCTCGGCCGGCATGCAGGCCGACCTCATCGACCACAACCAGAAGGCGTCCGTACCACACCAGCGCGGCCACGACCGCCGCCGCCGTCAATGCCCCCGCTCCGACCGCGACCCACGGCCCGGCGTAGAAGCCGACCGCGGTGACGAAGCTCAGCGCGAAGAACAGGCCGACCACCCACCAGCCGGGCGGCGCGATCAAGCGCTCACGGTACGTCATTGCTCCACGCTAGCCAGGCTTGGCAGGATGGCGGCAGGAGGACACGTGAACACGTCGCAGAAGTTGCTCTGGAACCTGTATGCCGGAGCCGTGGGTGCAGTTACCACGGTGCTGGCCGTGAAGGCGGTGAACAAGGCCTGGGAACTGGCCACCGGGGACGCTCCGCCGGAGCCGAACGATCCCGAGGTTCCGCTGCGCCGAGCGCTCACCTGGGCAGTCGCCAGCGGGGTCGGCATCGGACTGTCCCAGTTGCTCGTGAACCGCTTCGCAGCGGGCCAGTGGACGAAGGTGATGGGCACGCCCGCGCCCGGCTTCAACAAGACCACCTTGCGGATCTAGTCCTTCGTCCCGTGCGAGCCCGGTTCAGCCGGCGCAGTCCACGCAGTAGGCCAGCCCGTTGCGAATCTCAGCGATCTGGCTTCGGTGCTTGACCAGGAAGCATGACGCGCAGGTGAACTCGTCCGCCTGACGCGGTAGCACCCGGACGGTCAGTTCCTCATGGGACAGATCCGCACCGGGCAGCTCAAAGGTCTCGGCTGCCTCGACCTCGTCCTCGTCGACCTTGCCGGAGTTCTTGTCGTTCCGTCGAGTCTTCAGTTCCTCGATCGAGTCTTCGTTGTCTTCATCGGTCTTGCGAGGTGCGTCGTAGTCGGTCGCCATGTCTTTCGGTCCATCTCCATTCCGCGGTGCCCGCGTTGCCGGCTGTTGGGGGCGTCTCGTGCGAGGAATACATATCACATCGCGCGAGACATTCCCGACTTCCACCAGATCGGCGCCGCGCGGCTGCGGCGGTGCCGACGTCCGGTTGAGGGGTCGGCTTGGTAGGTTACCTGCAGACACCAACAAAGCAGGGGCGATGACTTACCGAGACCGGGCCCGCGACGCCAGGAGCCCGGTGCGCCAGTCGCCGCAAGCCACCCACCTGGAGATCGACATGGACAGCGCGCTGACCCCCCGGGAGATCCAGGCACGCGTCCGTGCCGGCCAGAGTCTGGAGGAAGTCGCCCGCACGGCCGGAATGGACGTCGACTGGGTGGAGCCCTTTGCCGCGCCGGTGATCGCCGAGCGGGAGTTCATCGCGGGGCAGGCACAGGCACATCCGGTGCGGCGAGGCTCGGAGACGATCGCCCACCGAACGCTCGGCGAGGTGGTCAACGACCGGCTCGCGTCCCGCCGTGTCGATCTCGACACGATCGTCTGGGACGCCTGGAAGCTCGAGGGACGCCGGTGGGTCGTCAGCATCGACTACGACTCCGGCAAGGCCCACCGCGAGGCGTTGTTCACCTACGACGCCGGCAGTCGGTTCTCGGTGGCCGAGAACGAGGACGCGCGTTGGCTGCTGGGCCTGCACTCCGCGTCCCACGGGCCTCAGCCGGGTCGCCGACGCCGCGAGGAGGAGGCCGAACCGACGGTCGGTCTCAACGACGACCTCGCCCTGGTCCGGGTCGTCCAGCCCCGCGCGGACGAGCCGGAGGATCCTGACGACACGTTGCCGCTGGAAGAACTCGACGAACTCGACGATGCCTACGCCGAGGGCGAACTGGCCGAAGTCGACGGCGTGTACGACATCGTGCCGTCCCCCGAATCGGGGCTGGACGTGCTCTACGACATGCTGTCCAGCTTCGATGAGGACTCGGTGCAGATCTACGCCGGGCTGATCCGGCCGTCCAACTCCCCCGAGCCCCGCCCCGTGCTGGACGAACCGTCCACCGACGAGCAGCAGGCGGACGCCGCCGAGCCGACCGAGGAACCTCCCGCGTCCGGTGCCCGGCTCCGCGCGGTCCGCTCCGACTCGAAAACCGACCCGGCACCGGCGCCGGAACCCGAGCAGCCGACCGAACCCGAGCAGCCGGCGCTGGTGGAGGACGAACCCGCACCGGAGCCCGCACCGGCGCGATCCCGACGCAAGCGGGCCTCGGTCCCCAGTTGGGACGAGATCATGTTCGGCTCGCCGAAGAACCCCGGCAAGCGCTGATCAGGCAGATTCGAACGGCAACGGCTCCGGGCTGAGCGTCACGGCTGCGATCTGAGCGGTCACGCGGCGGCGGTGATGGCGCCGGCACAGCACCTGGTAGGCCACCTCGGCCGAGGCCGTGTCACCGATCACCACCTGGTTGCCTTCGGTGACCATCACGCCGTTCACCGTGCGCGCATTGTGGGTCGCCGGCTCGCCGCACCAGCAGCGGGGACGCACCTGGAGCAGCTCCATCCGGTCGCACAGCTCGACCAGGCGCTGCGAGGCCGCGAACAGCTGGGTGCGGAAATCGGTCAGGATCCCGAAGCAGAACACGTCGATCTGCAACTCGTCGACGATCCGGGCCAGTTGGTCGATGTGCTCGCGGGAGTAGAACTGGGCCTCGTCGCAGACCAGAAAATCCACCCGTCGGCCGGCGGTGAGCTCGGAGACCACGTAGCGCCAGAAGTCGAGGTCCTCGCTCACTTCCTGCGCCGGAGAGCTCAGGCCGATCCGCGAGGTGATCGTGGACGCCCCGGCGCGGTCCAGCATGGTGAACAGACGACCCTGTCGACCCGCGCTGGACTCGGTGTATGCGACCTGAAGCGCCAGCGTCGACTTGCCGCAATCCATCGGACCGGTGAAGTAGATCAGTTCCGCCACGGGCGTCATTGTCGCCCACCGCGATGCCCGACCACGAACCGTCCGGACGATCAGAGAGCCGAGCCCAGCCCGGGGACGGTTCTGATCTCGGTCCACCTCCACCCGTCCTCGGTCGGAAGTGGACCGAGATCGGAACCGTCCCCGGCGGGTTCAGGCGAACAGGAGCGGAACCTCGAGTTCGGCCCGGGTGAGGGAGCCGTGCATGCCGACGAGCTGGAACTCCCTGGGCAGCGTGCGGCTCATCACCGCTCCGTGGTTGGCCATGGCTACCAGGACGTCCCCGAACCGGCTCGCCAGACGTGGCGACACATCGCCGAACCAGCCCTCCGCGATCGCCTCCTCCCTGGTCCGCACCCAGGCACGATCGGCCAGTCGGTCCCGCCAGCGCTGGGCGACGTCAGCGGCCCTCCCGGTCATCAGTTGGCGCAACCGTCCCTCGCCGGCGAAGGCGGTGACGTCTGCCAACAAGCCGGGCTCGTCCTCCGCCACGATCCGCAGGCTCCGCGGCACGTTCACCATGCCGTGGTCACCGGTCACGACCAGGCGAACCTCCGCAGGCACGGCCTCACGCAGCCGGGCTACCAGGACGTCGATGCGGGCCAACTCCCTCAGCCACTCCCGAGAACCCACGCCGCGCTCATGGCCCGCGTGGTCGAGCTGGCGCTCGTAGAAGTAGCCGAGCGTCCGCTCCCCCGCCGTCACCGCGTGCACGGCCAGATCCACCCGGCGCGCCTGGTCGGACTCGTCGGTGACGGGCAGGAACGCCGGGCCGCGTAGTGCGGCGACGGTAAGGCCGCTACCCGAGAAGTGCGCCGGCGCGATCGTCGAGGTACGGACGCCGAGGCGCTCCAGTCGCTCGAAACAGGTCAACTGCGGCTGCACGTCCAGGCCATCGATATCGGCGGGCCACCGCAGGGTCTGCAGCACCTGCCGCGCCGGTGGATACCAGAACGAGTAGCCGGCGATTCCGTGCGCGCCGGGCGCCAGGCCAGTGCCGAGGCTCGTGATCGAGGTGGCCGTCGTGCTCGGCACCCCGGACGTGATGGTCCGTCCGTCCAGCCCGGACAGGAAGGGCGCGTGGTCGGCGTACTCGTCGAGCACCGCCCGGCCCAAACCGTCGACGAGAACCACCAGGTACCGCGGGGCGTCCGGAAGGCCCAGGACGTCCTGGACGCCGGGCAGCCCGAGGTGCGCACCAAGGCTCGGCAACAGGTCGGCGAGGGTGGACTCGCCGTAGCGGGGTAGCTGCGGCTTCACCCGACCGAGCCGGTCGCCAGCTGCAGGGCTGAAGTGAAGGTGATCAACTGTGCGACCTTCGCCTCGCCGTCTCCGGTCGCACTGATCCGCACGGTCAGGTCGTCTCCGGCCAGCATTCCGGTCAGGCCGTGATCGGCTTCGCAGTCGGGATCGCCGCAGTGCGCCGGCTCCAGGTCGATCCGGCGCATGGTGCCCCAGGTGATGGTCAGCCACGCCTCGGCCACCTCCGAGCGACGCGAGCCGTGCTGCTCGGGACGCGACACCACCTGGCTCAAGGCGACCGAGTTGACCTCGCGCAGCGGCACCGACTCCGTGGTCGTGAGCGCCTGCGGAGGCTCGCCGGGGCTTTCGTTCTCATCGGTGTGCGCGACGATCAGTCGCGTCCGGGTGAGCACAAGCACCGACAGGTGCCGCTGAATCTCGTCCCGGTTGAAGGTCGCCTCCAGATGGACCAGGTGCGCCACCGGTTCTTCCGGACCCAGGGCCAGCGAGACCGCGTCGGAGACCAATTCCGGAAAGTAGCCGCAGGCATGGATCTCACCGCTCAGGCCGGCAGGCAGGTGCAGCGCAGGACGTGGCGTCATTGCGCCATCCTCTCACTCCGCGCCCAGGTGGCGGACCCCGAACCTCCCCCGCCCGTGCTCGCGCTCCTCGCCCCATCGACCGAGACGAGACGCGGATGCTCCTCGTCGTTCGTCCCTCACCACTCGTCAAGACTCGACGCGGTGCCGCCGCTCCCGCGTCCGCAGCCGCGCCTCGTCTAGGGTGGGGTGCCGTGAGCAACCGCCCGTTCGTCGCTGCGCGCGTCGAGGAGTTCATCGACCGGCGGATCGAAGGGCTGCTGCGCGTGCTGGGCTGGCGCGAACGCGTGATCTGCTACACCGGGTACGGCAGCAGCGAGAGCATCCGGGTGCTCGGCCGGGTGGTGCTCGTGCCGCGGCGGGCGCGAGGCGGGATCGGCAAGGCGACCGAAGACCTGATCAAGCGGCGCGGTTTCCGGAACTTCTTCAGCGCGGCCTGTGTGCGCGTCCCGGTCACGATCACGGTGGGCACCCAGGTAGTCACCGCCACCACCGACCGCGGCGGCTACATCGACGAGCGGATCCGCAACCACGACCTGGCCCCGGGCTGGCGCCAGGTGCGCCTGCGCAGTCGGACATCGAAGACGGCGCTGGCCGATGTGCACGTGGTCGGCGACGACGTCCGGTTCGGCGTGGTCTCCGACATCGACGACACGATCATCTCCACCTGGCTCCCGCGCCCGATGATCGCCGCCTGGAACTCGTTCATCCGGGACGAATCGGCTCGCCAGTCCGTCCCCGGCATGGCCAGGATGTACGCCGAACTCCTCTCCGAACACCCCGGCGCGCCGGTCGTCTACATCTCCACCGGCGCGTGGAACACCCACGGCTTCCTGTCCCGGTTCCTCAAACGGCACGGCTACCCGCACGGTGCCATGCTGCTCACCGACTGGGGGCCGACCAACACCGGCTGGTTCCGTTCAGGCATGGCCCACAAGGCCGACACACTGCTCCAGTTGACCCGGGACTTCCCACGGATCTCCTGGGTGCTGGTCGGCGACGACGGGCAGCACGACCCGATGATCTATGCGAACTTCGCCCACGTGGCCCCCGATCGGGTGCGCGCGATCGCGATCCGCCAGCTTTCGCCGGCCGAGCAGGTGCTCGCGCACGGCACCACGTCCGTGCTGCCCGAGGAGCAGGACGCCGTGGCCGACACACCCTGGGTGGTGGCACCCGACGGACGCGGCCTGTTGGCCGGCCTGCGCGCGCTGCTCGAACCAGGCGAGGAACCAAGAGAGAGAAGCCAGCACTAGATGGTCGCCAAACCACCACTTGAAGAGGAACTCACCGAGCGGATCGTCGACATCGACGTGTCCGACGAGATGGAGACCAGCTTCCTGGAGTACGCGTACTCGGTGATCTACTCCCGCGCGCTCCCGGACGCGCGCGACGGCCTGAAGCCGGTCCAGCGCCGAATCCTCTACACGATGGACCAGATGCGGATCCGTCCCGACTCCTCGCACGTCAAGTGCTCCCGCGTGGTCGGGCAGGTGATGGGTCTCTACCACCCGCACGGCGACTCCGCGATCTACGACGCGCTGGTCAGGCTCGGCCAGCCCTGGGCGATGCGGCTACCCACCGTGGACGGCCACGGCAACTTCGGCTCGCTCGACTCCGGGCCTGCGGCGATGCGGTACACCGAATGCCGGATGTCCCCCGCAGCAGTCGCGATGACCGCCGACATCGAGTCCGACACCGTCGACTTCCGGCCCAACTACGACGGCAAGGAGACCGAGCCGACGGTACTGCCGTCCGCCTTCCCCAACCTGCTCGTCAACGGCAGCACCGGCATCGCTGTCGGCATGGCCACCAACATCCCGCCGCACAACCTGATCGAGGTCGTGCAGGCGCTGAAACACCTGCTGTGGCATCCCGACGCCGACGTCGACGAGCTGATGCGTTACGTGCCCGGCCCTGACTTCCCCGAAGGCGGCAAGATCATCGGCCTGGACGGCATCCGCGAGGCCTACCAGAGCGGACGGGGCAGCTTCCGCGTTCGCGCGTCCGCCCGGATCGAGCAGGTGCACGCCCGGCGCAAGGGCATCGTGGTCACCGAGTTGCCCTATCTGGTCGGCCCCGAACGGATCATCGAGCAGGTGAAGAACCTGGTCACGGCCAAGAAGCTGGCCGGCATCGCCGACATCAAGGACCTCACCGATCTCGCCAACGGCACCCGTCTGGTGATCGAGGTGAAGAACGGGATCAACCCCGATGCCCTGCTGGAGGAGCTCTACCGGCTGACCAAGCTGGAGGATTCGTTCTCGATCAACAGCGTCGCGCTGGTCGACGGCCAGCCGCAGACGCTCGGCCTGGTCCAGATGCTGCGGGTGTTCCTGGAACACCGCCTCCAGGTGATCCGGCGGCGCTCAGCGTTCCTGCTCGGCAAGGCCAGGGATCGACTGCATCTGGTCGAAGGCCTGCTGATCGCGATCGTCGACATCGACGACGTGATCGCCATCATCCGCTCCTCCGACGACACCGCCCAGGCCCGCACGCGCCTGATGGACGCGTTCGAACTGACCGAGGTGCAGGCCACTTACATCCTCGACATGCAGCTTCGCCGTCTGACCAAGTTCTCCACCATCGAGCTGGAGTCGGAGCGGGAGAAGCTGTGGCTGACCATCAACGACCTGCAGGGCATCCTCGACTCCGACCAGCGGCTGCGCGAGGTGACCGCGCACGAACTCGATGAAGTCGCCCGGACGCACGGCACCCCCCGGCGCACCATCCTGCTGGCCTCGGCCGGTAACCAAGTCACCGCGGCCAAGGCCGCAGCGGCGAGCCTCGAGGTCGCCGACGACCCCTGCTGGGTGATGCTGTCCTCGACCGGACTGCTGGCGCGCACCGACAACGACGAGCCGCTGCCGAGTGCAGGACCGCGCGCCACGCACGACGTGATCAGCTCTGCCGTCCGGACCACGGCCCGCGGCGAGTTCTGCGCCCTGACCAATCGGGGGCGGCTGGTTCGCGCACAGGCGATCGACGTGCCGTCGGTACCCACGACGGCTGCCGCGCCCAACCTGCAGGGCGGCTCCCCCTCCGCCGAGTTGCTGCCTCTCGAAGCGGGCGAACGAATCCTCGGCCTGGGCACGATCGGCGAGCAGACCTTCGGCTGGGCGCTCGGCACGCGCAACGGCGTGGTGAAGCGGGTCAACCCCGAGGTGATCGGCAAGGACGCCTGGGAGATCATCCGGCTCGACGACGGTGACGAGGTGGTCGGCGCGGTCGAGCTGAGCCACGACCTGGTCGAGTTCGTGTTCATCACCAGCGATGCCCAGCTACTGCACTTCCCGGCGTCCGCGGTGCGACCGCAGGGTCGTTCGGGCGGCGGAATGTCCGGGATCAAGCTGGCGCCGGGCGCCCGCGTCCTGTTCTTCGGCGCCACCCCGGTCGCGGACTCCTCGGTGGTCACCGTCGCCGGCTCGTCGGACGCCCTCCCGGGCACGGATGCGGGCAGCGTCAAGGTCACCCCGCTCGCCGAGTATCCGGGGAAGGGCAGGGCCACCGGTGGCGTCCGCTGCCAGCGCTTCCTGAAGGGCGAGGACGAGCTGCTCCTCGCCTGGGCCGGACCGGATCCGGCGATCGCGGCGGCGGCGTCCGGCACTCCGATCGACCTGCCCGGCCCCGATCCGCGCAGGGACGCCTCCGGCGTGTCGGTTGCCCAGCCCATCGCGGCGGTGGGCTCGCGCTACCACGTCTGACCCCGGATCCGGTTCACCTGCTCCGACTGCCTCGCGCATGGCAGACCCCACGTGAGCCAGTCCGACCTTCCGCCTTCGGCTGCCTCGCGGGCGGCGCTCAGCTCGCCAGGTTTCCGGCGATGATCCGCGCCACTGCGCGGGCGCCGTCCTCGGTTGCGTACGCTCGCTGGACCTCCTTGGCGGCGGCCCGGATTCCGGGGTCTGCCAAGACGCGGTTCACGGCCGTGACGAAGTCCGGACTGCCCGCCTTCTTCGGCGGCAGGCTCACCGCGTTGCCGCGACGCTCGCAGAGCACGACGTGCCAGGTCTGCTCGGGTTGCAGGCCCATGCCCACGAACGGGACGCCCGTCGCGCACGCGGTCTGGACGGTTCCCTGTCCTCCGTGCAGCACCGCGGCGTCCACCAGGCCACCAAGCTTGTGCGCCGGCAGCAGATCCACCACGTGGACGTTGTCGGGGACACGGTCTGCGGACTGGAGGTAGTGCCAGATCGGTGCCACCACGTTCACCGGCATCGTGCCCAGCTGGTTGGCCGCGGTAAGCGCCAGCTCCCTGCTCGCGGAGGATCCGAGGCCCAGATAGACAAGGGGTTCGGGTGCGGCGGCCAGCTCGGTGACGATCGCGGGCACAGGGGTGTCAATGTGAGCGAAGATGGGCCCCACGCGCTCGAAATCGGACGGAAGGTCGAAGCCGTCGAGCTCCCAGGACATCTCAGTCAGCAAGTTGAAGTCCGCCCGGATCATCGACCCGACCGTCCGGGTCGGAGTCACTCCGTTGACCCTGGCGACCTTTGCGAACGCACCGGGGGCCAGCGGGAGCCGGTTGTAGGCCAGCCGCAGGACGGCGGTGGCCATCCGGTCGGCGATGCGCGCAAGCGCACCACCGCCCTGGACGACATACATCCGTCGGGCCTGGGCGACCTGGGGCTGGGTGAGCGCGAACGGCACCGGGTAGAACAGCGGTATGCGTTCGGCGCGCGCAGCCACGAACGAGGTCATGTTCGACCCGGTGACCACGGCCTTCGCGCCCAACTCCGAGATCAGTGCCCGCTCGGTCGCGACCCTGGCTGCGACGAGTTCGTCGGTGAAGGGACTCTTCGTCGTACGTCCCTGGTCGAAGTCCATCGCCTGCTGGCGCTGCGCAGCGTTCCAGGCCGGCTCCAGCGGGCGGTAGTCGAAGCCCGCCTCGATGACCAGCCGCACGTAGTCGCGCTCGTACCCCATGAAGACCGGGCGAAGGCCCGTCGGTAGCGCGCGGGCCACCTGGATCATGCGGGTGGTTTCGGCGAGGTTGAACGTGACCGGAGCGAACAGCACGGTGGTCATCGGGTGCCTCCGCGGATCGTTGCGAACAGCATCTGGATCGCGGTATCCGCAGTTGGCTGGGTCAGGGGATCGTCGAAGCGCTCGAGGGCCCAACGGTCGAGTTCGACGAAGGCCGCCATCACCAACCGCGCGAGGAGTTCGGGCGGCAGGTCGCTGCGCACCACTCCCAGCTCCTGGCCGTGCGCGATCGCTCGCGCCACCCACGCACGCGCGTCCTCCAGCAGGCGAGAGAGTTCCTGAATCGCGTCCTCCGAACCCGATCGGTAGAGGACGCGGGCGACTGTCGCGAGCTCAGGCGCCTCGTCGAGCACTCGCGCCAAGTCGGCAACGATTCCTGCGGCCGCAACCCAGAAGTCCTCCGCGCTCAGGCGGTCGACCTCGGGCAGGCGAAGACCTCCCCGGAGCGTCCGCTCCAGCTGGGCGACCAGGTCGGCGTACAGCGCCTGCTTGTCATCGAAGTAGTGGTAGAACGAGCTCTTCGCGATCCCGGCCCGCTCAATGATGCGGTTCAGCGACGCGCGCTCGTAGCCATAGGTGAGGAACTCCTCCGCGGCCACGGTGTGGAGACGTTGCCGACGCTGGACGTCGAGCGGCTGCGCGGTTCGAGGCATGGGTTCTTGACCTCCTTTGTGTACCAAAACAGTACACGAACGTGAAAAGGTCGTCGCTCGGGTCTACCCGGCCCCACCGGTCGCTGCGCAGCTCCGCCACCACGAACTACGGTGCGAGGGCGGTCACGGCTCCTGCGTCGTCGCGGTACCGGCGCGCGCGTCCCTCAGCTCCAGCATGCGATCCCGCAGCGAGTCGTAGATCGGACGTCCCTTCAGCGCCGTGGTCGCCAGCAGCGCGGCCGCCGCGGCAGCGAACATCGCCAGTGTGAGCGAGGCGGTGGACGTCATCTCCGTGATCAATACGATGCCGGTCAGCGGCGCTCGGATCGACGCGGTGAACAAGGCCACCATCCCGACCAGGGCGAACGGCACCGGGCTGCGTCCGAGGAGCTCTACGGCAGCGTCCCCGCCGACCGCGAGGGCGGTGGTATGGAAGAGGGCTCCCCACAACGCACCGAGCGCGAGCAAGGGTGCGAACAGGCCGCCGGGGGTTCCCGACGCATAGGACAGCGGCCCGGCAACGAAGCGGACGGCCAGCAGCGCCAGCAACGCCCAGAGCGCGAACGGCTGCTCGCTCAGGATCAGCTGGGTCACATCGCCACCCCCTCCCGCAGCCAGCGGGTCAACCCACAGCAACACTCCCACCAACGCCCCGATCAGCGCGGCCCGGGTGGTGGGGTGCATCCGCATCCGGTCCGTGCGCCGCAGCAGGCCCATCACTGTCGCGTTGTAGGCCACGCCGAGCGCGCCGGCGAGCAGACCGAGCAGCACGTAGGCCGCCACGACGCCGACCCCTGGCGAGGCCACCGGCGCCACCTGGAAGTCGGCGTGCTCGGGAATGATGAACCGCGATACCCACACCGCGACCGACGTGGACATCAACGTGACCAGGATCACTCGCACCCGGAACGATCTGGTCACCTCCTCGATCGTGAACAGCGCACCGCCCACGGGGGCATTGAACGCGACCGCAAGGCCGGCGCCGCCGACGGTCGTGTAGAGCAGCTTTCGCTCGTAGTCGCTGAGCCGGAACCAGCGTCCGACCTCCGCGCCGATGGTCGCGCCCAGGTGGACGCTGGGACCCTCGCGTCCCATCACCATTCCCGAGCCGATCGCGATCACGCCACCGAGAAAGCGGGACGGCAGCACGCCGGCACCGGGCAGGTCCTCCTGCTCGTGCCAGACGGCCTCGACGTCCTGGATGCCGCTGCCCGATGCGCGCGGGGTGAGCCGGGTGAACACGTGACCCAGCGCGGCGCAGCCGGCTACGAGGGCGATCGGAACGGCCCACCCCCAGGCGAGGCCGTGCGCCCAGCCCAAGATCGTCGTCCGCAGCAGTTCCGCCTGTTCCAGGCACCACCGGAAGGCCCCGCCGATCAGACCGATCCCGATCGCGGCCGTCAGCGACGCCACGGTGAACACGGCCATCCTGCGCCGCGAACCGAAGGGATCTATCTCCGCACCGAACTTCACTGTGGCACCCTACGACGACCATGCCGCTGACTCGCACGGCTACACCTGGTGGGCGTGGACGCGGGCTGACGCCCGACCTGCCCGGCTGGCTATGGTGACGCCGTGGATGACACCTTCGACGACCTGCTCGCGGCCAATCGGCGCTATGCCACGTCCGCACCGCGCAACTTCGACGGCTACGCTCACGCCGGCATCGCTGTGGTGACCTGTATGGATTCCCGCCTGCAACCCCTGGAGATGATCGGACTGTTCCTGGGCGAGGCCAAGATCCTGCGCACGCCGGGCGGTCACGTCACCGAGGATGCGCTGAACGGCTGCGTCCTCGGGGTGAACCTGCTCCGCGTCCAACGCATTCTGGTGATCAGCCACAGCAAGTGCGCGATGGCCTCAGGGAACGACCAGGAGCTGCGTGGCCGAATCGCCGACGCCAGTGGACTCGACGCCTCGGGCTGCGCGTTCGGTGCGGATCCCGATCAGGAGGGACGCCTCCGCGCGGACGTAGACCTGCTCGCCACGCATCCGCTGATCGCCGGACGGGCCACTGTCGGAGGCTTCCATTACGACGTCGACACCGGCCTGCTCAGCCGGGTCTGCTGAGCCCGCCCACACATCGGGGACGGTTCCGAACTCGGTCCACCCCTGAAGCTGGGCCGGGTTCGGAACCGTCCCCGAGGTGGTCCGGCTACACGTCGATGCGCTCGGCGTCCAGGGCGTAGGCGCCCTCGACGATGAACTCCTTCCGCGGTGCGACGTCATTGCCCATCAGCTTCTCGAAGGTGCGTTCGGCCGCGGGCAGGTCGTCCACCGTGATCCGGCGCAGGGTCCGATGTCGCGGGTTCATCGTGGTCTCGCTCAACTCGTGGGCGTCCATCTCGCCCAGGCCCTTGTATCGCTGCGGCTCCTTGAACGCCTGACCCTTCTTGGTCAGCTCGGCGAGCTTGCGACGGTACTCGGCCTCGTTGTAGGTGTAGATGTACTTCTCCTGGCCCTTGCGCGGATTCACCAGTTCGAACCGATGCAGCGGCGGGACGGCCGTGAACACGCGCTTGGCCTCCACCATCGGACGCATGTAGCGGAAGAACAGCGTGGCCAGCAGGGTACGGATGTGGGCGCCATCGGAATCGGCGTCGGCCATGAAGATGATCTTGGAGTAGCGGGCGGCCTCCAGGTCGAACGTGCGTCCCGACCCGGCTCCCACCACCTGGATGATCGAGGCGCACTCGGCGTTCTTCAGCATGTCGCCCACCGAGGCCTTCTGGACGTTCAGGATCTTGCCGCGAATCGGCAACAGCGCCTGGTACTCGGAGTTGCGAGCCAGTTTCGCCGTACCGAGCGCCGAGTCACCCTCCACGATGAACAGCTCGGTCCGTTCGATATCGGTGCTGCGGCAGTCGGCCAGCTTGGCTGGAAGCGTCGAGGACTCCAACGCGTTCTTGCGCCGCTGAGCATCCTTGTGCGCCCGTGCCTGGACCCGGGTCCTGGACGCGGCGACGACCTTCTCCATCACCGCCCTGGCCTGACTGCGCTGAGCGGCCCGGGTCGAGTTCAGGAAGGCGCCGAGCTCGTTCTCCACGATCCGGGCCACCAGCCGCGTCACCGCGGGGGTGCCCAGCACCTCTTTGGTCTGGCCCTCGAATTGCGGTTCGGCGAGCCGGACGGTGACCACGCCGGTGAGCCCCTCCAAGGCGTCGTCCTTGCTGATCTCCTCGCCGGCCTTGAGCAGGCGGGTCCCGTCCAAGCCCTTGGCGAACGCCCGAGTGAGCCCCCGTTCGAAGCCGGCCACATGTGTGCCGCCCTTGGGCGTGGCGATGATGTTCACGAACGACTGCACCTGGCTGTCGTAGCCGGTGCCCCAACGCAGGGCGATGTCGACGTCCAGGGTGCGTTCGACGTCGGTCGGCGTCATCGCGCCGTTGTCATCGAGCATCGGGACCGTTTCGGTGAACTGGTCGCTGCCCTGCAGCCGCAGCACGTCGGTGACCGGTGCGTCCGCGGCGAGGAAGTCGCAGAACTCGGAGATGCCGCCGTCGTGCTTGAACACCTCGGTGTAGTGCTCGGCGCCGCGTGCGTCCACGACCTCCAGTTCCAGGCCGGGCACCAGGAAGCTGGTCTGCCTGGCCCGGGCAAGCAGCTGCGGCAAGGCGAGCTGGGCGTCCTTGAGGAAGATCTGCCGGTCGGGCCAGTACCGCACGCGGGTGCCGGTGACGCCCTTCCCGACACGTCCGGACTTCACCAGGGTGTTGTCGGGGGTGAACGGCGCGTCCGGGCCGGGACCCGCGAACCGGCCCGGCACGCCGCGTCGGAAGCTCATCGAGTGGGTGGCGCCGTTGCGGTCCACCTCGACGTCCAGCCGGGCGCTGAGCGCGTTCACCACGGATGCGCCCACGCCGTGCAGGCCACCGGTGGCGTTGTAGCTGCCCGCGCCGAACTTCCCGCCTGCGTGAAGCTTGGTGTACACCACCTCAACGCCGGTCAGCCCGGTCCGTGGCTCGATGTCGACCGGGATGCCGCGGGCGCGGTCCGTGACCAGGATGCTGCCGTCCTGGTCGAGTCGGACTTCGATGCGGTCGCCGTAACCGGCCAGCGCCTCGTCCACGGCGTTGTCGATGATCTCCCACAGGCAGTGCATCAGGCCACGGGTGTCGGTTGAGCCGATGTACATGGCCGGACGCTTGCGCACGGCCTCGAGTCCTTCCAGCACCAACAGGTGCCTCGCCTCGTACTCTCTGCCCTCGCCGGCCTTCGTCGTCGTCACCGGCCGAGATTATCTCGGAGGAGTAACAGTTCTTTGCATTCGCGTGACGGTGTCGGGCACTGTCTTGGTTTGACAGGCCCACTGCCTAGACTGAGGGCACTCGGGAACAAACACGGCATCCGCCACGTTGTGCCGACAGCGAGTCGATCCGTTGACTCGTATGGGAAGAGAGTGAGGACCTGATGAGCGCTACCGTTACCGAACCGCTGACCGCAGCTGATCGTTGCGACCGTTGCGGGGCACAGGCCTACGTACGAGTCACCCTCACCTCCGGCGGCGAACTGCTCTTCTGCGGACACCACAGCAAGGCCCACTCCGACAAGCTGAACCAGGTGGCGCTGAAGATCCACGACGAGACCAGCAAGCTCAGCTGAGCCACACTTCGACCGACAGGGCCCCGGGGTTTCCCGGGGCCCTGTCGGCGTTCCTGCCTGCAATACTCGCTGCCATGAGCATTGACGCCGTCCTGGGCGACCTGACCACCGAGCCGGCGGACGCACTGGTCAACGCGGCGAACTCCAGCCTGCTCGGCGGGGGTGGCGTGGACGGAGCGCTGCACGCCGCCGCCGGCCCCGCGCTGCTCGAAGCCTGCCGACGAGTCCGCGCCGAGCAGTGGCCCGATGGACTCCCCGTCGGCGACGCGGTAGCGACGACGGCGGGCAACCTGCCGGCGACCTGGGTGATCCACACCGTCGGGCCGAACCGGAATGCAGGGCAGAGCGACGAGAGCCTGTTGGCGTCCTGCTACACCCGCTCGCTGGACGTCGCCCAACAGCTCGGCGCACGTACGGTCGCGTTCCCCGCGGTCGGTGCCGGCGTCTACGGCTGGGACGCTCAGACAGCGGCCCGGGTGGCGGTCGCCGCCGTCGCGGCACACCCCCGCCGCGGGATCGAACGGGTGCGCTTCGTGTTGTTCTCACCCAGGCTGCTCGCCGCCTTCACTGCCGAGCTGAACGCGCTGCAGGCATGACCGCGCTCCCCTACGGCGCCTGGCCGTCCCCGGTTGCCCCCGCCGACCTGACTCGTTCCGCGCTCAAGCTCTCCCCCGGTCTCGTCGTCGACGGCGTCCGGTACTGGAGCGAAGGCCATCCCGACCAGGCCGGACGCGTGGGTCTGTGGCGGAAGACCGCTGATGAGCCTGCGATCGAGCTCACTCCCGAGGCGTACGTGCGCACGAGCGTGAACGAGTATGGCGGCGGAGACTGGACGGCCGCAGCCGGGCTGGTCGCCTACAGTTCTTGGCCCGATGGCGCGTTGCACCTGATCGAGGACGGGAGCACCCGCCGGCTCGCCGCCGGTGAGCCCTACCGCTACGCGGCTCTCGAACTCGACCCGCGCCGCCGCCTGCTCGTCGCGGTTCGTGAGGACCACAGCGAACCGGACACCGAGCCTGCGACCACAATCGTTTCCATCGACCTCGACACCGACAATCCCGATGGCGGCACCGTCCTGGTCAGCGGGGCCGACTTCTACGCCCATCCACGACTCGGCGCGGACGGCCGGCTCGCCTGGTGCGAGTGGAACCACCCCGACATGCCCTGGGACAGCGCCCGGGTCGTCGTCGCACCCCTGTCCGAGCCGCTGAACCGCACCGTCGTCGCCAGCGGAGTGGGTGTCTCTGCGCTGTATCCCGCCTGGTCACCCGACGGAGGGCTGATCCTGCTCAGCGACGCGTCCGGGTACTGGAACTTCCAGCGCTGGGACGAGAAGGGGATTCGGGAGCTCTGCCCGGCGCCGTACGACTTCTGCGGCCCGCTGTGGGTGCTCACGCCAGTGCCCTACACGGTCATCGACGCCAGCCGGATCGGCTGCACCTGGTTCGACGAGGGGGTCAGCCGGCTCGGCGTGCTCCACTACGATCCCGCCGGTTCCGGTGCGGGCGAGTTGCGCGAGATTCCGACCTCGGCGGTCACCGCCGAGGTCTCTGGGAGTGGGGACCACACTCTCGCGCTCCTGGGCCACCCCGACCGTCCCGCGGAACTCGTTGACCTCGACTGGACGGACGGGAACCAGCCGGCCCTCCGGCGAGCCTCCGCCCTGGATCTGTCGGCCGACATGGTCTCGCGAGCGCGGCGATTCAGCTGGGACGGCCCGGACGGTCCGGTACACGCCTGGTTCTACCCGCCCACCAACGGCGACCTGACCGGGCTCCCCGGCGAGCTGCCGCCGGTCCAGATCTGGAGCCACGGTGGTCCGACGGCGTATTCCGGACCCGATTTCGCCGTGACCGTGCAGTTCTGGACCACGCGTGGCATCGGGATCCTCGACGTGAACTACGGCGGTTCGACCGGCTACGGACGCGCCTACCGTGAGCGCCTGAAGGGCAACTGGGGGGTGGTCGACGTCCGCGACTGTGTCGACGCGGCCCGGGCGCTCGCTGCGGCGGGACTGGCCGACCCGGCTCGGCTCAGCATTCGCGGCGGCTCCGCGGGTGGCTACACGACCCTCGCCGCGCTCACCAGCAGTGAGGTGTTCGCCGCTGGGATCAGCCTGTACGGCATCGGCGACCTGGAGTTGCTGGCCACCGACACGCACAAGTTCGAGAGCCGTTATCTCGACGGAATGGTCGCGCCTTACCCCGCCGGACGCGAGCTCTACCGCGAGCGCTCACCGATCCACCACCTCGATCGGCTGAGCTGTCCGATGCTCATCCTCCAGGGCGCCGAGGACAAGGTCGTGCCCCCGAACCAGGCGGAGGCGATGGCGGACGCGGTCCGCGCTAAGGGGCTGCCGGTGGAGCTGGTCGTCTTCGAGGGAGAAGGCCACGGCTTCCGCCGGGCGGAGAGCATCATCGCCACTGCGGAGCGCTCGCTGGCCTTCCTCGGACGCGTGCACGGCTTCACCCCTGCCGGTCGCTAGGCTGCGCGGATGCGTTATGTGGTGTGGGACTGGAACGGCACGCTTCTGGACGACCTGAGCTGTGCGATCGAGGTCACCAACCAGCTTCTGGACGAGTTCGCGTTGCCGAGGCTGACCGGCGTCGACGCCTACCACCAGGTCTTTCGATTCCCGGTGAGCCGGTACTACGCCGACCTGGGCTTCGACATCGCCCCGGGCGGCAACTTCGAGTCCGCATCGCGCCGATTCCTGGAGCTCTATCTGGAAGCGGCCCGCGACTGCGGACTGCACTCCGGCGCCGCCCAGACGATGGCCGCCCTTCACGAGGCCGGCGTCAAGCAGGTCGTGATCTCAGCGTCGGAGCAGGGCAACCTCACCACGCAACTGGCTCCCTTCGGCCTCGACCCATGGCTGGAAGCCGCGTTGGGGCTCGGCGACATCTACGCCGCCTCGAAGCAGTCGATCGCCGAGAACTGGCTGGCACGGGTCGACGCCGCACCATCGCAGGTGCTCTTCGTCGGCGACTCTGAGCACGACTACGAGATCGCCGCCAGCCTGGGCGCCCGGTGCGTCCTCTACACCGGTGGACACCAATCGCGGTCGCATCTGGAGTCGCTCGGCGCCCCCGTGGTCGACGACTTGCGCGACGTGCTCCGCCTCGTCAGCTAGCGCAACCACGCCGCACAGACCACGACAGCCCCCGTCCGAGTGGGACGAGGGCTGTCGCCGATGAAGATCAGTCGAGGTAGTCGCGAAGCACCTGCGAGCGGGACGGATGACGCAGCTTGCTCATCGTCTTGGACTCGATCTGGCGAATCCGCTCTCGGGTCACGCCGTAGACCTTGCCGATCTCGTNNGTCTTGGGCTGGCCGTCGGTGAGGCCGAACCGCATGCTCACCACACCGGCCTCGCGCTCGCTGAGCGTGTCGAGGACGTCGTGCAGCTGCTCCTGCAGCAAGGTGAAGTTCACCGCCTCCGCGGGAACCACGGCTTCGGAGTCCTCGATCAGGTCACCGAACTCGGAGTCGCCATCCTCGCCCAGCGGGGTGTGCAGCGAAATCGGCTCGCGACCGTACTTCTGCACCTCGACGACCTTCTCCGGGGTCATGTCGAGTTCCTTGGCCAGCTCCTCCGGCGTGGGTTCGCGGCCGAGGTCCTGCAGCATCTGGCGCTGCACGCGAGCGAGTTTGTTGATCACCTCGACCATGTGCACCGGAATACGGATCGTGCGGGCCTGGTCGGCCATGGCGCGGGTGATCGCCTGCTTGATCCACCAGGTCGCGTAGGTGGAGAACTTGTACCCCTTGGTGTAGTCGAACTTCTCCACCGCACGGATCAGGCCCAGGTTGCCCTCCTGGATCAGATCCAGGAAGAGCATGCCGCGGCCGGTGTAGCGCTTGGCCAACGAGACCACCAGGCGCAGGTTCGCTTCCAGCAGGTGGTTCTTGGCCCGGCGGCCGTCCTCGGCGATCCACTCCAGATCGTCCAGGTCGCCGGCGACCACGCCGCCCTCGTTGACGGTCTCCTCCGCGAACAGCCCGGCCTCGATCCGCTTGGCGAGCGAGACCTCCTGCTCGGCGTTCAGCAGTGCGACCTTGCCGATCTGCTTCAGGTAGTCCTTCACCGGGTCGGCGGTCGCGCCCGCCGCGAGCACCTGCTGCTCCGGCTCATCGGCATCGTCGGCGTCGGAGAGGCTGAAGCCCTCGTCCTCGGTGAGTTCCTTCTCGGTCTTGACCTCTTCGGCGGGCTCGAACTCGGACTCGTCGACGTCGTCGAGGCTCCGCTTCTTGCCACCCACGGTCAGCACCACGTCGTCTCCGTCACGCTGGAATTTGACGTTCTCGACGTTCTTGGGGTCGAGCACTTCTTCGACGGTGACGCTCTCTTCCTCGTCTTCGTCGTCACTGACGTCTTCGACGTCCTCATCAAGCAGCTCGGTGGGCTCCTCGTCCTCGTCCGGGGTTACCGGAGAGGCAGGAGCCGGATTCGGCACGGCCTTCACCGGCGAATCCACGGACTTGCGGCCTTTTCGCTTCGGGGCCTCCGCAACAGCCTCTTCAGTAGCGGAAACGGCAGCAGCGTGGGCACGTGGGGTCACAGGGCAAACCTCTCAACAGAGCGTTCAAGGGCGCACAACAACCGGGGGTTGTCAATACATCGCGAACCCATTGTGCCACGAAGCAGCCGCAGTCCCAAGCTCGTCGCCCGCGCGGCCTATCGTTCTTCCATGCCCGAACCCCTCCAGCCGCCGGTCGCACCGCGCCGGTCCGAGCTCCGCGTCCACCACGGCGACGTCTTCGACGACCCCTACGCCTGGATGCGAGACAAGGAGGATCCCGAGTTCTTGGCATATCTGGCCGCCGAGAACGCCTGGACGGAGGCGGTGACCGCTCCCCTCGCCGAGCTGCGCGAGGGGATCTTCGCGGACATCTCGGCCCGCACCAAGCAGACCGACCTGAGCGTCCCTGAGTTCGCCCGCCATCCCGGGCTGGGCGAGTTCTGGTATTACGCGCGCACCACGGAGGGTCTCGACTATCCGAGCCTGCACCGTTGTCCGGCCGACGGACGAGACTCGCTGCCCGACCCCAGCCGCGGAACGCCTCCGGGCGAGGAGCTGTTGCTCGACGTCCAGGCGCTCGCCGAGGGTCAGGAGTACTTCGCCCTGGGTTGTTTCGAGGTGTCCCCGAACGGCCGGTTCGTCGCCTACTCCGTCGACGTCGCCGGCGACGAGCGCTACCGGCTGCAGTTTATGGATCTCGCCACCGGCGAACTGCTCGCCGACTCCGTGGCCGAGGTCGCTGCCGGAGGCTGTTGGGCCGGCGACACGGCGTTCTGCTACCTGAGCCTGGACGATGTGTGGCGGCCGGACCGGTTGTGGCGGCATCGGCTGGGCGACACCGCCCCCGACGAACTGCTCCACACCGAGACTGACGAACGGTTCTGGCTCGGCGTGGACACCTCCCGCGATCACCGCTGGGTGGAGCTCGTCGCCGCGAGCAAGACCAGCACCGAGGTCTGGCTGCTCGACGCCGCCGACGCGACGTCCCGGCTGCGATCGATCGCGCCACGCCGCGACGACGTGGAGTACGACGTCGAGATCGCGAACGATCGGCTCTTCATCGTGCACAACGACGGGGCCCCCGACTTCGCGCTCGCCGAAGCGCCACTGGAGGCCACCTCCTGGACACAGTGGCGGACGCTGCGGCCCGGTCGAGCAGGCGTCCGGTTGCTCGGCGTAACCGCCTACGACCGGGTGCTCGTGCTCAGTGAGAGACGCGACGGACTGCAGGAGGTGACCCTGCGGTATCGCGACGCCGCCGGCGAGCTCGGCCCGGAACAGCCGATCGAGTTCGACGAGCCGCTGCACCACGTGGACGCCGACGACGGGGACGAGGCCGATACCGACCGGATCCGGCTGCACTACCAGTCCATGGTCACTCCCGATCAGGTGATCGAGTACTCGCTGATCGACGGCACTCGGACGCTGCTCAAACAACGCCCCGTCCTCGACCACCCCCGATTCGGCCCATACCGTCCCAACGACTACGTCCAGCGCCGCGAGTGGGCCACCGCTCCCGATGGGGCGCGCGTGCCGATCTCGGTGGTGTACCGCGCGGACACCCCGGTGGACGGCACCGCCGGCTGCCTGCTCTACGGCTACGGGGCCTACGAGATCAGCACACCGCCGACGTTCTCCGTCGCCCGGCTGAGCCTGCTCGACCGCGGTTACGTCTACGCGATCGCGCACGTCCGAGGCGGCGGCGAACTGGGTCGCGCCTGGTATCTCGACGGCAAGCTCGAGGCCAAGGAGAACACCTTCACCGACTTCCTCGCGTGCGCGAACCACCTCCTCACCCACGGCTACGCGTCCCCGGACCGCCTGGCGGCCGAGGGAGGAAGCGCCGGCGGGCTGCTGCTCGGAGCCGCCCTCAACCTCGCCCCACAGGCCTTTGCCGCCGTCCACGCGGCGGTGCCCTTCGTGGACGCCTTGACCACGATCCTCCAACCCGATCTTCCGCTCACCGTGAGCGAGTGGGAGGAGTGGGGCGATCCACTGCACGACCCGCAGGCATACGCCCGCATGCGCGCCTACTCGCCGTATGAGAACGTCCGTCCGGCTCGCTATCCGGCGATCCTGGTCACGACCAGCCTGAACGACACCCGAGTAGAAGTCACCGAACCCGCGAAGTGGGTGGCCCGGCTGCGTCACGACTCCGGCTCGGATCGTCCGATTCTGCTCCGCACCGAACTCGTGGCAGGGCACGGCGGCGCCTCCGGCCGCTATTCCGCTTGGCGTGACACGGCGTTCGAACTCGCCTGGCTGATCGACGCGACTACGCCCGCATCCTGAGAGCTTCCCGACCGCTCCCTGAGAGCACCGGATCCGCTACAGCCCACGGTCACAGCCTGAGTACGACTGTGGTCTTGATCTCGCCCCTGGACCTGCGCTCCGGGGCTGGTCAGGGGTTTCGCCGGCAGTAAACGAGCCCCTCGCACGTTGTACTAGTGACGAGCGAAAGGGAACCACGCACATGATCGCTACCGCACATCGGGTCCGCACCACCGACGGCATCGACGGCAAGGACGCGGTTGGTCTCTATCTCGACGGGATCGCCAAGACCGCCCTGCTTACCGCAGAGGAAGAGGTGCAACTGGCCAAGCTGATCGAGGCCGGCCGATACGCCCAAGCCATCCTGGACGGCACGCTCGACGACGAGGAGTCGCCGTTGCGTCACGTCAAGGCTACCGACGCAGAGTTGCGGGAGATCGCTCGTGAGGGGGAAGTCGCCATGCAGCGCTTCATCACCGCGAACCTCCGCCTGGTCGTCTCGGTCGCCCGCAAGTACGGCCGGGCCCAGATGCCGCTGCTCGATCTCGTCCAGGAAGGCAACACCGGCCTGATCCGTGCGGTGGAGAAGTTCGACTACACCAAGGGCTTCAAGTTCTCCACCTACGCCACCTGGTGGGTACGTCAGTCGATCTCTCGCGGTATCGCCCAGCAGGGCCGGATCGTCCGCCTTCCGGTGCACGTCGCTGAGCAGGTCAACCAGGTTTCCGCCGTGCGGCGCACGCTCGAGCGTCGATTCGGTCGCGAGCCCGAGCTGTTCGAAATTGCCGACGAGCTCGGGGTGCCCGAGGAGCAGATCATCGACTTGCTGCGGCTCTCCCGCGACCACGTCAGCCTGGACGCACCGGTCGAGGAGGACGGCGATACCGCCCTCGGCGACCTGCTCGCCCGCGAGATGTCACCGGGCCCCGACGAGGTCGTGCTGGACGCGGAGGATCGTGCTCGCCTGGAGGCCATGCTTTCCAGCCTCGACGAGCGCTCGGCCGACGTCGTCCGCCGTCGCTACGGCCTGCTCGACGGCCGCCAGGCAAAGCTGGCCGATATCGCCGCCGTGTGGGGCATCACCGCTGAGCGCGTCCGGCAGATCGAACGGCACGCCATCACCAAGCTGCGCGGGGACTCCGAGGCCGCCTGAGCCGCGGATCCAACATCACCCCACGAAGCCGGACGGCCCCAGGTCATCGACCTGGGGCCCTCCTGGTGTTCCGGGACGCAACTCACTCCACGTCGACCAGCCGGATCAGTCCTTCCTGCGCACAGGACGCGGCCAGCCGGCCCTGAGAGAACAGGCGTCCGAAACTGAAGCCCAGTCCGGAGGACGCCGACGGCGAGACCTGGTCGTAGAGCAGCCACTGATCGGCCCGCGCCGGACGATGGAACCACATCGAGTGATCGATCGAGGCCACCTGCATGTTCGGCCCGGCGAACTCCACTGGATGCGGCACCGTGCTCACCGCGAGCAGGGTCAGGTCGCTGGCGTAGGCGAGGAACGCCTGGTGCAACTGCGGGTCGTCGGGCAGCGCACTCTCCGCCCGCACCCACACCTTCATCTCCGCATCGGAATGTCCGGCCGCGCTGAGGGTCGACGTGTCCGAGGCGAATTTGGTCTCCAGCACACCCCACTCCTGGCGCCAGGCCTCCGCAGCCCTGCGCGAGCGCGCGCCGAGCACCTCCGACAACGGCGGGCACGCCTCCGGCGGTGGCACCTGGTTCGGTGCGGCGTCCGCATGATCCAGACCCGGCTCGAGCTCGTGGTAGGAGCACACCATCGAGAAGATCACCCGACCGCCCTGGTCGGCCACGATTCGGCGTGCAGAGAAGCTCGCGCCGTCCCTCGTCGGCTCCACTGTGTACCGGATCGGCGTACCCGACTGTCCAGCACGCAGGAAGTAGGCACCCAGAGAGTGGGCGACCCGTCCCTGGGGCACCGTCCGGTAGCCCGCAATGAGGGCCTGCGCGAGCACCTGCCCACCGAAGACGCGCTGTCGTGAGGAACCGGCGTCACGACCCACGAAGGTGTCTTCGCCGGTCCGTTCGAGGTCGAGGATTCCGATCAGTTCATCCACAGAGCCCGGCACTGCTACCGCCGGAAGTCGGTCGGCGGGTCCTGCTCGGCGAGGAACTGCTCGACCGCCGCGCCGATCTCCTCCGCGCTGGGTACGGACGCCGCGCCGCTGCTGCTCAGCCGGTCGTACTGCTCCTCCAGCGCCTGCACAACCGCAGGGAAGTCCGCGTCGTCGGCGGTCTCGGACTCGATCCCCGCCAAGTTCCCCGCCACCCGCTCGGCCAGCAGCTCCATCGGGAACTCCAGGCCGGTCGTGTCGGCGATCCGTCGCAACACGGCCTCGGTGGCCTGCGGGAACACCGCCTGGGCGAGGTAGTGCGGAACGTGCGCGACGAAACCCTGGCCGAGAATCCCCGCCTCACCGGCACGGAACTCCAGGACGTGGGAGAAGCTGCCGGGCAACTGCACCCGGTCGATCCACACTGGGTTCCCGCTCACGGTCTCCGGATCGGTGGAGTGGGCGGTGACCAGGGTCGGACGGGTGTGCGGCACCGCCATCGGCACTCCCGACACCGTGACCAGCTTGGACACGCCGAGTCGCTCCGCGATTCCGAGCACGGCGGTCGAGGCGCGGTTCCACTGCGTGTCCGGCTCGGGTCCGGTCAGCATCAGGAACGGCGTGCCGTTCGCGTCCAGGAGACGATGGATGTTCAAGGCGTAGTCGCTCATCGATACCCAGTGGTTGGTGTCGAACACCATCTGCGGACGGCGTGAGCGGTAGTCGTGCAGCTGGTCGTGATCGAACTCGACCAGCACCTCGTGCTCACAGACCTCAAGCAGGTAATGACTTGCGGAATGGGTCACCGAGCCCGCGTCGATATAGCCGTCCAGCAGGTGCAGCAGTGCAGGCGACGTGCCCCGCACCGCTTCCCACAGGTCCGGGTTGAACGTGTACAGCAGCCGAGGATCCAGCACCCGGCCACTGTACCGTGCAGCCTCCGCACGACCGCGGCATTGCGCTGTGGGCTGACGCGACCCGAGCGCTACGGACGCGTCCAGCCGAACCAGCTCGGGCCGGGTGCGCGGCCACGGATGGTCGGGTTGAACTCGCCCAGCCGGGAGCCCAGTTCGGCGAGCAGCTCGATGGTTCGACCGGCCGCAGGGTTGGTTCGGGCCCCGTCGCGGATCAATGCCACGATCCGGCGGTACGGCGTGGGATTGGTCGGACGCACGTAGCCCACGTCGAATCCCGATCCGCCGACCGCGAGCTGTGGCACCAGGGCGAGTCCCACACCGGCAGCGACGAACGCCAGCCCGGTGACATGGTCTTGGGCCCGGGCGACGTATCGCGGCGTGAAGCCGGCCCCGGCGAAAGCATGGGCGACCAGCCGGGTCGCGATGTCGTCGCCGAAGTCGTATTGGATCCAGTCGTCCTCGCTGAACTCGCTCAGGTCGATCGCCTCGACCTCGGCCAGCGGGTGATCCGGCGGCAACGCGACCAGGAAGTCGTCCAGGCCCAGCTCGATCCGCCGATAGGCCGGCGGCACCCGCGGCTCCTCGTAGGGCAGTTCGGTATGGATCTCCACGTCGGCATGTCCGGCGTTCTCTGCGGTGTCGGTGTCGTTGATCGACATCTCCAGGGTGAGACCGGGGAACTCCTGCCGCAGAGTGCGGGCCACCGCCGGCACCCAGGTGTAGGCCGCCGAGGCGAACGTCCGCATGGTCAGCCGCTCGGTCACCCCTTCCTTCAGTTCACGGACCAGAAGGTCCAGATCGGTCATCGCACGCAGCGCCTCCGCGCTCGCCCGGGACAGAGCCACCGCGGCCGGAGTCGGCTGAATGCCTCGGCCGACCCGCTCCACGAGTGCGAACCCCACCTCTCGCTCCAGAGTGTGCACGTGCTGGCTCACGGTCGACGGAGTCAGGCCCAGCCGGCGGGCGGTGTCGTTGACCGAACCGCTCGCAACCACGGCGCGAAGGATGCGCAGACGATTGAGATCGAGCATGGCAACATCATACGGCAGCACCGCACGATCATTCGGGATACTCAGCTTGTCCCGAATGAACTTCGGCGAGAGAATTGATCCATGTTGAGCTACGCAGTTGTCGACAGAGACCGCGAGAGGCTTGTCGAGGACCTCGACATCGCTCGCCAGATTGAACCGACCCCGATCTACCGCCGCAAGGTCGATCGGCGCCACTGGTTCCGCCGTGCCATGACCGAGGGCGAGACCATCCGCACCCACCTCGCGAGCTACTGATGCCCGGGGTCCGCTGACCCGGACCCCGTCGTGACTTCAGGCTCGCACGGCACGGTTGCGACGACCCAGGGTCCCCTCCTTGCGTCGGTCGTCGCACAGCGCGGGGCCCTGCTGACCCAGGGCCCCGCGAAACAACGACTCCCCCGACATCGTCGTCGGCACCGGGCTCACGGCCCGGTTCACCAGAGTCAATCCCTACCCCGAGGCCCCAACCGATCGGAACCGGCCGGGTCGCGTCCGATCATCTGAGTGCAGCCGCGGCAGCAAGCGCCGTGCGCAGCCGCTTCGCCGAGACCGGGACCGCGGTACCCAGCCCCTGAGCGAACAGACCGACTCGCAACTCCTCCAGGAGCCAGCCGATCTCCGCCACCGGCTGCGGCAACGGTCCGGAGGGAAACCTCGCGCAGAGTTCGGCGTACTCGTCCTCCAGAGCGCCGATCACCTCCAGTCCCTCCGCCTCGTGGCGCGGATTGCTCTGCGCCGCCTGAAGGCGTCGAGTGATCGCCTTCAGATAGGTGAGCAGGCGAAGCCACGCCTTCGGGGGTGTCGCGGCGATGAAGCCCGGATAGACCAACCCGTCCAACTGCTCGGACGCGTCCTCTCGCGTCGCGGCAGGAGCCGAAGGGAGCGCGCGGCGCACCTCACCCGCCTGCTGCAGGATCTCCCCGGCCGAGACCACCACGCGCTGCATCGCCGTCGCGGCGTCCGCGCGAACCGCATCGGCCAGTCGTCCGAACGCACCCTGGTCACGGACGGCGTCCAGCCCTCCGATCGCGTCGCTGAGGTCGCCCGTGGCCCGCAGCCGGGCATCGGCCAGGAGTGCGGGCACATCCGGGTATGGCGAAGTGGCCAGCGCCAGCTTGGTGGCATTGCTCATCCGGGAGACCACCGAACGGGTCGGGTCGACCGTAGTCAGGGTGATCAGGCGGCGCAGGCCGTTCCGGTGCGCGCGGGTCGCGGCGTCCTCGTCGGCGAAGACCTGGACGCCGACACGGTCCCCACGATCGACCAGAGCAGGAAAGCCCGGCATCGGATCGCTGATTCGCCGCGGCAGTTCGCCGAACTCCCAACTGCTCGCTCCGGGATGCGTGAGGTGGCTCGCGGCTGCATTCAACGTCCGGCTCACCTTGGGCGCCAGCCGCGCGGCCAGTTCGGCCAGATCTCGCCCGACCACCGGCTGCGCACCGTCGGCCAGCACTCGGAAACGCACTCGCAGGTGGTCCGGCACCGCGTTGGGCTGCCAGGCGTCCGGCGGAATCTGGACGCCGGTGATCGCCAGGATCGCTCGGCCCAGGCCCGCCCAGAGCGTCTCGGCATCACTGCCAGGGTGGTCGGTGAGCCACTCCAACGCACGGCGCGCGGTATCCGGAGCCGGGACGAGCTGAGTGCGCAGGGATTTCGGCAGGCCACGAATCAGCTCTGTCGCGACGTCCCCCCGCAGCCCCGGCACCTGCCAGGTGAACGGAGCCGCCTCGAGCCGGGTCAGCAGCGCCAGCGGGACGCTCACGGTCACCCCGTCGTGCCCGGAACCGGGATCGAAGGCGTAGTCGACCTCGAGACGCTCCCCCGCGGCCACCCAGTGGTCGGGGTAGGCGGCCAGGTCGAAATCGGCGTCCGGAACGGTCAGGTCATCCAGACTCAGATCGAGCGCATGCTCGTCACGACCGCGGGCATCGCGCCACCAGCGATCGAAATGGGCGACCGTGACCACGTCCGCGGGAATCCGGTCGGCGTAGAACGCGGCGATCGCCGCATCGTCGAGCAGCAGGTCGCGGCGCCGATTGCGGTCGGCCAGCTCCTCGGCCTCGGCACGGACGGCCTGGTTGCGCGCCCAGAAGTGGTGCCGGGTGCGCCATTGGCCCTCGACCAGCGCGGACTGGATGAAGACCTCCCGGGCCACCACCGGATCGATCCGGGCGTAGCTGACCAGCCGCTGCGCGATGATCGGGACGCCGAGCAGCGTGACCCGCTCATAGGCGACGCACTGGCCACCCTTGGCCGACCAGTGCGGCTCGGAATAGGTGTGCTTGAGCAGGTGCCCGGCGACCGCCTCGACCTGTTCGGCGGAGATCGGGGCAACCGTGCGCGCCCACAACCGGCTCGTCTCCACCAGCTCGACCGCCATCACCAGCGGGGCGTTGGTTCGGGCGGCGCTCGAGCCAGGGTTGATCGCGAACCGGGCGCCGCGTGCCCCCAGGTACTCCGCGGGGCCCCGGCGTCGACCCCGGGCCGGCTTGGCCAGGCTGGCCTCGTCCAGCAGGCCGACATGGGAGAGCAGCCCGGCCAGCACCGCGGTGTGCACCCGGTCCAGGTCCGCTGCGGCGTCGTTGCGGTGCAGACCGGCCTCGCGGCAGGCCTCCCGCAGCTGGCTGTGCAGGTCCTGCCATTCGCGCACCCGCAGGAAGTGCAGGTACTCGGCACGGCACATCCTGCGGAACGCATTCCCCGACAGCTCGTGGCGCTGGTGGCGCAGATAGGTCCACAGCCGGTGGATCGCGGCGATGTCGGAACCGTCCGGAGTCGGCTCCGCCGCCGCGTCCAGGGGTACCCCTGGCGACGCGGTCCGAGCGGAGGACCGAGCGTGCGAGCCGTCTCTCGAGGACTCGGAAGCCCCGGTTTCGCGAAGCGGAACCCAGAACCGCCGGTGAGCGGCGTCGGCGGCATCGGTGTTCTCCGCGGGCCGTTCGCGCACATCGGGAATCGCAATGCCCGCCACGATCGGCAGCACCTCCCGCAGGCAGCCCAACCGGTCGGCTTCAACCAGCATTCGGCCCAGGCGCGGGTCGACCGGCAGCCGGGCCAGCGTCCGTCCGATCTTGGTCAGTCGGACGGTGCCCCGCGCCGTGCGTCCCTTGCCCAGGTCGATCGCCCCGAGCTCGGTGAGCAGCCGCAGCCCATCGCGCACCTGCGACGCGTCCGGTGGCTCGACGAACGGGAACCGGGAGATGTCGCCGAGCCCGGCGTCGGCCATCTGCAAGATCACGGAGGCAAGGTTGGTGCGCAGGATCTCGGGCTGGGTGAACTCGGGTCGGGACGCGAAGTCGTCCTCGCTGTACAGCCGGATGCACACGCCGGGTCCGAGCCGACCGCAGCGGCCCGCCCGCTGGTTCGCCGAAGCCTGCGAGATCGGCTCGACCGGCAGGCGCTGCACCTTGGTGCGAGCCGAATACCGCGAGATGCGCGCGAAACCGGGGTCGACCACGAACCGGATGCCGGGCACGGTCAGTGAGGTCTCGGCGACATTCGTGGCGAGCACGATGCGGCGTCCGGTGTGCGGGGTGAAGACGCGATGCTGTTCGGCGGCGGACAGCCGCGCGTAGAGCGGCACCACCTCGGTGAAACGCAGCTGCAGTCCGGTGATCGCCTCCGCGGCGTCCCGGATCTCCCGTTCGCCGGAGAGGAACACCAGGATGTCGCCGTCGAGCTGCGAGGACAGCTCGGTGACCGCATCACAGATCGCATCCACCTGGTCGCGGTCACGGTCCTCTGCCGTGGCCGCGACCGGCCGATAGCGCACCTCGACCGGATAACCGCGTCCGGATACCTCAATCACGGGGGCTTCGTCGAAGTGCGCCGAGAACCGCTCGGTGTCGATGGTGGCCGAGGTGATGATCACCTTCAGGTCCGGGCGGCGCGGCAGCAGCTGCTTGAGGTAACCCAGGAGGAAGTCGATGTTCAGGCTGCGCTCGTNNGAGCAGGATGCCGTCGGTCATCACCAACACCTGGGTGTCCCGACTGCGCTGGCGAGAGAAGCGGACCTGAAAGCCCACCGTGTGGCCGAGCTCCTCACCGAGTTCCTCAGCCATCCGAGCGGCCACGCTACGCGCCGCGATCCGGCGCGGCTGAGTATGGCCGATCCGCTGCCGTCCCGCCTGCAGGCAGATCTTCGGCAACTGGGTGGTCTTACCCGACCCCGTCTCGCCCGCGACCACCAGCACCTGGTGTGTGCGCAGCGCCTCCGCGATCTCTTCGACGTGGGCACTGATCGGCAGTGCCTCGTCGAAGGCGATCACGGGCTGGTCAGCGGTCATAGCCGGCCAAGCCTACGCCGAACCGGCGGCTCGCCGACGGAGCCCGACTCGCCCCGTCCGCAGCGAGTGCCGGCGTCCATCACGCGCTCGATTGGCCAGAATCAGGACGAGACAGCCCTCAGGACCCGTGGCTGTCCTTGGGTCGGATCACCCCGATCGGGCACCGGGCATGGCTGAGCAACCCACGGACCAGGCCACCGATCGAGTAGGTCGGGAAGGATGCGTGCACCTCGACCACGAGCAGGTCCAACTCCTCACTGCGTTCGGTCAGCACGTCCAGTGGGTTGCCGTAGGAGACCTCCAAGGCCACCTCGACCTCGGGGAAGTCCTCGGTGATCTCGGAAACCATGTCGCTCATCCGCGCCTGCGTGACCTGTACGGCGGCCTGCTCCTGCTCGGGCGTCGGCCGGCCGCCGCTGAACCAGCGTCCCTGCGGCGCGCGACACACGCTGACCACGATCACCCGGCCGCCATGGGCGTCGCATTCGCTCAGAGCCCACTCCAGAGCCACCGCACCCCGCGCGGCGGTGTCGACGCCGACCCCGATCACGCCGGTGGGCTGTTCGTGGACGACGTCGTTGGCCGAGACCACGATCACCGGGCAGCGGGAGGTACCCGCCACCCCCACCGCCGTGGAGCCGGCGAACAGCTTCTCCCCCGGCTCGGCGGAGCGCCGTCCGACGATCACCAGGGACGCCTGTTCGCTCAGCCTGGCCAGCGCCGCCGCCGGGTTGCCGAGGACGACCTCGGTGCGCACCCGATGCCGGGACAGGCCCGCGTCCACGGCATCGTCGACGGCCTTGCCGAGCATCTCCGCCGCGCCGTCCTTGATCTCTTCGGGGTCGAAGACCACTCCCCAAGCGCTGTTCAGGACGGTGTCATCCACCGCGTGGACGAGCACCAGCTCCGCGTCCCGGCGCCCCGCCTCCTGGATTCCGCGAACCAAGGCCCTGGCAGAGTCGTCGGAACCGTCGAATCCGACCACGACCCGGGCCGGCCCGGCGTACGGCTTGAGCATCTCAACTCCTCGGGTGGTCGGCCGAGACGGCGCGGCCGGTGTAGGCGATCGGGGTGAGGACCACGGTGAGCGTCCGGGGGCCCGGAGCCCAGGGGGCGGGCACCACCGGACCGCGTGCGTCCCTCACCTCGGCGGCCTCTCCCCGTACCAGGACGCTCCACCCGGTTGCGGTCGGCACATCGATGTCGTCCACCTCGAAAACCACCCGAACTCCTCGGGCCAGCTCGCCGAGTGCAGAGGACGGGTCGACTCGGAAGTAGATCTGTTCGCCGGAGACGATATAGGTGACCGGGAGTGCCTGAAGTCCCTCTCCGGACAGCCAGCACACCCGGCCGACGCTGTGGCTGCGAACCAGGTGGCGGCATTCGTCCCCGGAGAGTCGGGTGAAATGGCCGCTTTCCATCGGGCGCATGCTAGCGGCTTCGCGCGTCCATTGAGTGAGGAACCGCCGAACAGATTCAGCGCAACCAAGTGGACGCCGCGACGATCACTGGAATGGAGGCGATCGTCGAGACGAAGATCGCGTCCCGCGCGAGCAGCGTCCGCACGTGGTAGCGGCTTGAGATCAGGTAGATGTTCTGGGCGGTCGGGAGCGCGGCGATCACGGTCACGGCCAGCAGATCGCTCAATCGCAGGTGAAACACCCAACTTCCCAGCGCAAAGGCCAGCGCCGGGTGCAACAGCACCTTGATCGGCGCGATCATGGCAAGTTCGGCCACATGGGGTCCGCGTCCGGGCAACGGGTCGAGCCGCAGCGAGATGCCGAACGCGATCAGCATCGCCGGCACCGTCACCTGCCCCACCATCTCGATCGGTTGCCAGATGATGTCGGGGAGATCGACGTGCAGGAGGTTGAGCGCCAGCCCGGCGAGCGTGCCGACCGTGATGGGATTGCGCAGGGGCAGGCTGACGTAGCGGGCCCAACTGAGCCTGCGGCCGTCCTTGCGTACCGCGGCGAGATCGAGCAGGGCCAAGGCGGCCGGCTGCATGATCGCCGTCTGGAGCAGCAGGATCGGGGCCATCCAGGTCATGTCGCCGAGCACGTAGGCCGCGATGGGGAGTCCGAGGTTGCCGGCGTTGGTGTAGACCGAGCAGAGCGTACCGACCACCCGTCCGGGGAGGTCGCCGCGACCCAGGAAGACCCGCGCCACCACCAGGTAGACCGCCGCGCTGCCCGCGATCGCCAATGCGGAGACGGCGAGGGTCGAGCTGAACAGATGACCCAAGTTGGCGCGCGCGACCAGGGTGAACAACAGGGCGGGCGAGGCGATCGTGAACGCGAGCCGGGACAGCATCCGGCGATGGCTCTCGTTCAGCACACGGAAGTGCGCCACCACCCAGCCGACCCCGATCACCGACCAGATGGTGAGGTATCCGCTCAGGGCCGCCTGCACGGCATGAGCCTAGGCTCGCCCCTCTCCCGAGTTGTCAGAATCTCATTGACCCCTAGCCGAATGAGATTCTGACAACTCGGAGGGACGGCCCGGCCCAGTGCCTAGGATGTCCCGGTGCCCGAACGAAATCACCTGATCGACATCGCCCGGATCGGGTCCATGTTGATCGTGGTGGTGTTCCACACCCTGCTCTGGCAAGTGCTTCTGGTGGACGGACAGGTGCTCGTGCTGCCGTGGGCGCCCGGCCCGGTGTTCTGGGCGATCAGCTGGGTCGCGACCATCGTGCCGGTGTTCTTCGTGGCCGCCGGCTACGCCAACGCCGTGGTGGTGGACCGGTGGCGGCTCACCGCAGAGCCGTATGCGGCATTCCTCACCCGTCGGGGCAGCCGCCTCCTCGGACCGATGACCGTGTTCATGGTGATGTTCACCCTGGTGGGCACAGTGGCCGGGTGGGCCGGTCGGCTCGCCGAGGCCGTCCCCCTCAGCGCGCAGTTCGCGCAGCTGCTGTGGTTCGCCGTGGTCTATCAGCTACTCCTGGCCGGAGCGCCGTTGGCGGTGTGGTTGCACGACCGCTTCGGGGGCTGGGTGATGCTGCCGCTGCTGGCCGGCGCGATCGCGGTCGACGTGGCGGTCCGGACGACCGGAGACCTTCGCCTGCAGTGGCTCAACCTCGCCTTCGTCTGGCCGCTCGCCCACCAATGGGGCATCGCCTACCACCGGGGTTGGTTTCGCAGCTGGCCGACGCGACGACTGGTCGCGGTCCTGCTGGCTAGCGTCACGCTGATCGCCGTCCTCGTGTTCGGGCTCGGCTATCCGCCTGCGGCTCCGGCCTGGGCCGACGTCCTGGTGGCCAACCTGCTGCCGCCCACCGTCGCAGTCCTCGTGCTGGGGCTCGCACAGACCTGCGTCCTAGGACTGATGGAACGAGCCGGAGTGGCTGCGCGGCTCAGCGAACGGGGCGCGGCGCAGGTCCGGCTCACCAACGCCTTGCTGCTGACCGTCTATCTGTGGCAGGTTCCCGCCATCGTGACCGCCGGCGGCCTCACCGTCGGGTTGTCGTTGCTGTTCCCGGTGCTGACGCCGCTGCTGATGAACCAACTCACGCTGATCGTGGTCGTGCTGCTGGTGCTGGCCCTCGCGGTCCCCGGCATCGCCCGGCTCGACGCTCGCTGCATCCCCCGGCCCGGGCCGGGTCCGACGCCCAGAGGACTCGCCGAAGCCGGCTACGCGCTCTTCACGGCCGGCACCTGGGCGGTGTGGCAGTACGGGGCCGTGCTCCACCCCGCCGATCCCGCCGCCATCGCGGCGGTCGCGGTGTTCGCCCTCGGCGTGGCGACCCTACGTCGGGCAACCAGCGCCTGAGCGTCCGCGGACGGTGGGCTGGCTATGCTTGCCCCTCATCCGAACGCTGGAGGGCGCATGGACCCGACTCAGTGGAACCTTCCGTTCCCGCTTGTCGTCGCCGCCCTGTTCGTGATCGTGATGCTGCGCGCCAACGGGACGTACTGGCTCGGTCGGCTCGGGTCGGTCGGCGCCCGCCGGACCCGGCTGGTGCGCCTGCTCAGCGCTCCCGGCTACGTGCGCGCGGCCGAGCGGATCGACCGCTACGGACCACCCGTGGTCGCCGCGTCCTTCCTGACCATCGGCTTCCAGACCCTGGTCAATCTCGCCGCCGGCGCGACCGGCATGAAGCTGCGGCATTACCTTCCCGCAGTGACGATCGGCGCAGTGGCCTGGGCCACGCTGTACGCCACCCTCGGCACTGTCGGCGTCGATCTCTTCGGACGCCTCTGGAATCTCTCCCCTGCGCTGGCGGTCGGCGTCTTGCTCACCGCCGTTGCCCTGCTCGCCGGCTACCTGATCTGGCAGGCCCGGCAGCGGGCTCGGGCCACGGTCGAAACACAGGCGCCGGACAGCCGGGTCGCCTAGAGTGCCGCCATGGCCGAGATCCGCAAGTTCGACCCCGCCGCGGGCAATGCGATCGCACAGGCGCTGAAGGCTGCGATGGGGGAACCGGTCCGGCCCAACCAGCCCGGCGCACGATCCACCTCACCCGCACAACAGCCCGAACCGTCGGCGAACACCTCGTGGGTGTCGCTGCAGGTGACCAGGCAGGAAGTCGAAGCGCCCGAGGAGGACTGACCTCGTGGACGACCTGGCGTTCAGCGCCCCGCTGTGGTGCGAGTCGGGCGGCACCTGGCGCTTCGTCACCGTGCCCGACGATCTCTCCGACGTGATCCGGTTCGAGTCCGGCCCACCGTCCGGCTTCGGCGCTGTCCCGGTCGAAGTGACCGTCGGCGGCACCACCTGGCGGACGTCGCTGTTCCCCTCCGCCGGACGCGGTGCCTACGTGCTGCCTGTGAAAGCCGCCGTGCGGCGCGCGGAGGGGTTGGACGACGGCGAGCCCGTCCAGGTCAGCGTCCGGTTGATCGAACGCTGAGATCTGGGCACGAGCCAACCCGACTCCTGACGGGGTTGGTTCCCCACGGCCTGCGCAACGAACGGACGCCGCGGTACTGAGCGGCCGGTCCGGCGATGGCGGACGGGCCCCACCCCACTGCTGGGATAGGGCCCGTCCGCGTCAGGGGCGTGCGTGTCCGAATCAGCTGCAGCCGCTGGTGGCGCCGCAACCCTCACAGATGTAGCAGGAGCCGGAGCGCCGCATCTTCGTGCCACAGGTGAGGCACAGCGGGGCGTCCACGCTCAGTCCGGACAGCTTCTCCAGCACCTCGGCGGTGGAGTGAGCGTCCATCTCGACCAGGGCCGGCTGGTTGGCGCCGTCGGCGTGTACGTGTACGTCGTCGGCCGCATCGTTCTTCAGCGCTTCCGACTCGATCATCTCGGCCTCGTCCTCCTCCGAGAGGTACTTGCCGGTCTCGACGTACCGAGCCCGTTCGGCCGCGGTGTAGATGCCCAACTCGGCGCGCTCGTCGAAGGACAGGTAGTCCAGGGCCAGCCTGCGGAAGATGTAGTCCATGATCGACTGCGCCATCCGGACGTCCGGGTCGTCGGTCATGCCGGCCGGCTCGAACTTCAGGTTGGTGAACTTCTGCGCGAACTGCTCCAGCGGCACTCCGTACTGCAGACCGATCGAGACAGCGATCGAGAACGCGTCCATCACGCCGGCCAGGGTGGAGCCCTGCTTGCCGAGCTTGAGGAACACCTCGCCCAGGGCGCCGTCGTCGTACTGGCCCGAGGTCATGTAACCCTCGGCACCGGCCACGGAGAAGGACGTGGTGCGGCTGATTCGAGACTTCGGCAGACGCTTGCGACGCGGTCGGTACTCCACCCGCACCTCCTGCTCCGCCTTCACCTCGGCCGCCTCACCGGGCTTCCTGCCGTCGCTGAGCGGCTGGCCCACCTTGCAGTTGTCGCGGTACACCGCGAGCGCCTTCAGGCCGAGCTTCCAGCCCTGCAGGTAGACATCGGCGATCTCCTCCACCGTGGCGGTCTCGGGCAGGTTCACCGTCTTGGAGATCGCGCCGGACAGGAACGGCTGCACCGCAGCCATCATCCGGACGTGGCCCATCGGCTTGATCGAGCGCTGACCCATCGCGGTGTCGAACACCTCGTAGTGCTCCGGCTTCAGACCGGGGGCGTTCACCACGTGGCCGTTGCTGGAGATGTAGTCGACGATCGCCTCAACGGTCTCGGCCGGGTAGCCGAGCTTGTGCAGCGCCCGCGGGATCGTCTGGTTGACGATCTGCATCGACCCGCCCCCGACCAGCTTCTTGAACTTCACCAGCGAGAAGTCCGGTTCGATGCCGGTGGTGTCGCAGTCCATCATGAACCCGATCGTGCCGGTGGGCGCGAGCACGGACGCCTGCGCGTTGCGGAAGCCGTTCTTGGCTCCCAACGCCACAACCTGGGCCCACTCCGCGCCGGCGGCGGCATGCACTGGCGTGTCGAGTCCGTTGAACGTACGCACATCGTCGTTCGCAGCCTGGTGCTTGCGCATCACCCGCTGGTGCGCCGAGGCGTTGCGGGCGTAGCCGTTGTAAGGGCCGACCACCGAGGCGAGCTCCGCCGAACGGCGGTACGACACCGCGGTCATCAACGAGGTGATCGCCGCGGCCAGCGCCCGGCCGCCCTCGGAGTCATAGCCACGACCCACGGCCATCAGCAGCGCGCCAAGGTTGGCGTACCCGATGCCCAGCTGACGGAAGTTCCGGGTGGTCTCTCCGATCGACTCAGTCGGGAAGTCCGCGAAGCAGATCGAGATGTCCATCGCAGTGATGATCAGCTCGACCGCCTTGGTGAACAGCTCGACATCGAATGTGTCGTCCTCCCGCAGGAACTTCAACAGGTTCAGGCTGGCCAGGTTGCAGGAGCTGTTGTCCAGACTCATGTACTCACTGCACGGGTTCGACGCGGTGATCCGACCCGACTCCGGATTGGTGTGCCAGTCGTTGATCGTGTCGTCGTACTGCAAGCCAGGATCGGCGCACTCCCACGCGGCCTGCGAGATCTTGCCGAACAGGTCACGGGCATCGACGGTCTCGATCACCTCGCCGGTCATCCGCGCGCGCAGCCCGAACTCGGAGCCCTCCTCCACCGCACGCATGAACTCGTCGCTCACTCGCACCGAGTTGTTCGCGTTCTGGTACTGGACGCTGACGATGTCCTTGCCGCCCAGGTCCATGTCGAACCCGGCGTCGCGCAGGGCCCGGATCTTGTCCTCCTCGCGCGCCTTGGTCTCCACGAACTCGTAGATGTCGGGATGGTTGACGTCGAGTACGACCATCTTGGCTGCCCGACGGGTGGCGCCGCCGGACTTGATCGTGCCGGCAGAGGCGTCTGCGCCGCGCATGAACGAGACCGGACCGGACGCGGTTCCGCCCGAAGACAACAACTCCTTGCTCGAGCGGATCCGGGACAGGTTCAGGCCGGCTCCCGAGCCGCCCTTGAAGATGAACCCCTCTTCCTTGTACCAGTTCAGGATCGAATCCATCGAGTCGTCGACGGACAGAATGAAGCAGGCGCTCACCTGCTGCGGACTACTGGTGCCGACGTTGAACCAGACTGGGGAGTTGAAGCTGAAGTACTGGTTCAGCAGCATCCAGGTGAGCTCGTGCTCGAAGATCTCGGCGTCCTCGCCGGCGGCGAAGTAGCCGTTCTCCTCTCCCGCCTTGCGGTAGGCCTTCACCACCCGGTCGATCAGCGCCTTCAGGCTCTTCTCCCGCTGCGGGGTGCCCAACGCCCCGCGGAAGTACTTCGTGGTCACGATCGTGGACGCGTTCAGGCTCCAGAAGTCGGGAAACTCCACCCCGCGCTGCTCGAACACATGCTCGCCGGTCTTCCAGTTGGTCTGCACCACGTCACGCAATTCCCAGGTGACCTCGTCGTAGGGGTGCACGCCGGCGGTGGTGAAGACCCGATTGATCTTCAGACCCGGCGACTTCCGGCCACCCTTGGCGGGTGCCTTCGCGGTCTCGGTCATGGTGGGGCTGCCTTTCGATTATCAGAGGGGGGAGGGAGTAGTCAGTTCGTGACCAGCGCCGAGCGGCGCAGGGTTTCGATCTCGGTCTCGAAGTCCTCGACCGAGTCGTAGTGCTTGTAGACCGAGGCGAACCGCAGGTACGCCACGGAGTCGAGTTCGCTCAGTGGGCCCAGGATGGCCAGCCCCACCTCATCGGCGGGGATCTCGGCCTGCCCGCTGGCCCGCAGTGTTTCCTCCACGCGTTGCCCGAGACGGGCCAGGTCGGCCTCGGAGACCGGGCGGCCTTTGCATGCCTTCGCGACCCCGTTCACGACCTTCTCGCGGGAAAACGGCTCCACCACGCCGGATCGCTTCACAACCACCAACTGCATCTGTTCCAGAGTCGTGAACCGCCGCTCGCAGGCCGGGCACTGGCGGCGCCGGCGAATGCTGGTGCCGTCCTCGGCAACGCGGCTGTCCAGAACCCTGGTGTCGGTGTTGCGGCAGAACGGGCAGTGCACGGTCCTAGCTTCCTTCCTGGGGATCCAGCGGTGGATGGCGTGTGGATAACTTGTGGGTGGTGGACCACTATCTGTGGAGGAACCACAACGCTGTAACTACTAGATGTAGAGGTTATGCCGCGATCTGAGCCCTGGCAAGACCGATCCTGCGCGTGTCGCCCGAATGGCCCGAATTGCGCACGCCGACCGGTTCGGACGGACCGGTCGGCGGGGATTCAGCCAGAGTCAGCCTTGCGCAGCGACCGCCACCGGAACCTCGGGCGCAGCCGGAACGGGCGCGTCGCTCACCGACAGGAACGCCCCCACCAGCACCACCGCGGCCACGGCAACCACCGTCAAGAACAGCACCACGACGACCGCGATACCGCGATCGGTCAGCTGCCACGAATCTCTTGTCGCAGTTGGACGCGGCAGCGGTCGGCTCACCGATGCCGGACGGAGTCGCGGGGCAGCCACGCCCTGTGGCCGGCCACCCGGGAGCCCGACCAGCTGCGGCCTCGATTGAGGCCCGCTCTCGACGTGGCGCCAGCGCGTCGACTGCGGACCGGTGGGAACCCGGACGACCAGGTCGTCGACTGGCAGCGCGCTCATGGCTTCTCCTTCGTGTCGCACAGGTGTTCGATATCTGTTCTAGCTCAACTCGCTCGCCAGATCAAGCACATTCGAACAACTGTTCGCCCGCGTGTCGGGCAGTGACAAGCCTCGCACCCGCCTCTGACACTTTCCCCGGACCCACCGCCCGTCCGTCAACGAGGTAAGATATTTCTTGTATCCAAGACGAGAGGCCGACCCGTGGCGCACACCCATCCCAAGGATCCCAACCGCCGCTTCTACGGAACGGTCACCGTGAGCGACCGGGGCCAGGTGGCCATCCCGGCCGAGGCGCGCCGCGACCTCGGGATCGAGGTCGGCGACAAACTGCTGGTCTTCGGCGATCTCACGTTCGGTCTCGCGCTCGGCAGGGCCGACGACCTCCTCGCCAACATCCCCGGCCTGGCACGCGTCCTGGGCGGTCTCGAACCTCCCGTCGATGAGTGAACGTGCCCGGCGCGGTCTTGTCGGCACGACGGCGAATCTCGGCGCCGCACTGATCTCGCTCACGCTGGTCCTCGTGTCGGGGCTGCCTGTGGCTGCACTGGTACCGCTGTGCGTCCTTGCCGGCACCGCCGGCTATTTCCTCGGCATGCTCACCGGCCGGGCAGCCCTGCACCTCCTGGATCGGGTTCGGCTGGCTCCCCCCGGCCGGCCGGCCTACCGGCTGGTCGCGCTGCCCCCGGAGGAGGCGGACGCCGCGGGCGGCAAGGCGCGCGCCCTGGCCCGGCTCACGCAGGCGGGCTACCCGGTACCGCCGGGACTCGTGCTGCTCCCCCGCGCGTTCGTCGACGACGACCTCACCACCAATGGGCGCGCAGCCCTGGCCAGTGCGCTTCGCAGGCTCGGCCCCGGCCCGTTCGCCGTCCGCTCCTCCGCTCTGGCGGAGGACTCGGCGACAGCCTCGTTCGCCGGCGCATTCGAGACCGTGCTGGACGTCGCCGCTGACGACGTATCGGCAGCGATCGTCACGGTGCGGGCCTCCCGGCGCGCCGACCGGGTCCGGGGGTACGCCGACGCCCGCGGCGTAGCGGACACCGGCGAGGTGGCCGTGATCGTCCAGCGAATGGTGCCCGCGCAGCTCGCCGGGGTCCTGTTCACCGCCGATCCGCTCACCGGCGACCTCGATCGGATGCGGGGCAACCTGGTCGCCGGCACCGGCGAGGCTCTGGTCTCCGGCGCGGCCGATGCGGCGAGCTTCACCTTCAGCCGGCCCGACGGGGCGTACAAGGGCCCCCTCGAGCTGAGGCCGCACGCCGCGCGGCTGCACGACTCGGCCCACCGCATCGAGGCCCTCTTCGACGGCGTCGCCCAGGACATCGAGTGGGCCGTGGCCGAGCGCCGACTATGGATCCTGCAGGCCCGCCCGATCAGTACCATGAGCGGCTGGAACCCGGTCACAGCCGAGCGCAACGACTCCCTTACCGGGACTTGCCTGTGGTCGGCGACCAACCTGTCCGAGGCCAACCCCGAGCCTCAGACCCCGCTCACGATCTCAGTGGTCGCCTACCAGCAAGACCACGGCGGACCGTCGATGAAGGTGCGCGGACGGGAGATGGCCGGGACCATCGGCGGGCGCCCGTATGCGAATCTCACCGTCCAGCTCAGCGCCCAGGGCCCGAAGGCCCTCGCCGACCCCAGGGCGGCGTACGAGAGGATGGCGGCGCTGTGGGGCGCGCTGCCCGAGGCCGTGCCCGTGCCCCTGCTGCCGATCAGCCGTCGCGACGGGAAGGACGACGGCGCCCGGCTGCTCGGTGAGTTGGTGCGGCTGGCCCGACACCGACTCGGCCTCAACCGCTTCCTCGACACCAGCCCCGCCGCCTGCCGGCGAATCGCGGACGGGGTTGCCGACTGCCGCACCACCGACGACCTCCTGCGACTGTGGACCGCCGAGCTGTTCCCGGCGTCCCTGCGGGCGTTCTGGGCGGTGATCGCCGCCACCGGCAACCGGAGCGATCCCGTCGAGGCCGAACTCGGCGAGTTGGTCGGCACCGAGGACGCGGCCGTTCTGCTGGCCAACGTCTCCGGCGTGGCCGGAGGGCTGGAGAGCCTCGGTCCCGCTGCGGGCCTGCAGCGGGTGCTCGCGGGCACCCTTACCCGCGAGGAGTATCTCCGGCGCTTCGGCCACCGCGGCCACAACGAGGTCGAACTCTCCTGGCCGCGCCCCGCCGAGGATCCCGGCTGGCTCGATCGCGCCCTCGCCGGCGCCGCGTCCTCCGATGTCGCGGGTCTCCAGTCGCGGCAGCAAGCAGCATTCGGGGCCGCCCTCGATCGGCTGCGCGCCGGCCATCCCCGACAGGCGCCGGCCATCGAGCGCCGGCTGCGGCGGCGCGCCGTGCGGGCCGCGCGGCGCGAGCTGGTGCGCTCGGAGTCCGTCCGCTGGACCGGATTGACCCGGCGATTCGCACTCCGGGCCGGCGAGGTCCTCGGCATCGGCGAGGACGTGTTCTTGCTCACCCTGCCCGAACTGCTCGCCGCTCTGGTCGGCGACACCTCGTCGTATCGGCATGTCGAGGTGCGCCGTCAGGCCATGGCACGGTACCGCGCACTGCCGCCCCTGCCCGGTTTCATCGTCGGACGTTTCGATCCCTTCGACTGGGCCGCGCAGGAGGACCGGCGTACCGATTACTTCGTCGCCGGCCGCCACACTGCTCCAGCGCTCGCCAACTCCACCGATGTCCTGCACGGCGCGCCAGCCTCGTCCGGAGTGGCCGAGGGCGTCGTCCGGCGCCTGGACCGAATCGAGGACGCCGACCAACTGCGTCCCGGCGAGGTGCTGGTCACCCCCTTGACCAACATCGGCTGGACGCCCCTGTTCCCCCGCGCCGCGGCGGTCGTCACCGACATCGGCGCTCCGCTGAGCCACGCGGCGATCGTCGCCCGTGAACTCGGCATCCCGGCCGTGGTCGGCTGCGGGGATGCCACCAGCCGCCTGTCGACCGGTGCGCGAGTGCGGGTGGACGGAGCCCGCGGCACCGTGGAGCTCCTGGGCAGGTAGGCCACTGCGGAACCGTCCCTGCCGCTGCAGACCCCGATCGCGACACGCTCGAACAGGTGTTTGGCTCAAACCTCGCTACCTGAGTGCGGCCGCGTGATGTACAGCGGCCACCGAGCCCCCGGCGAAGGCGCCAAGCTCAGGCTCATGAGAACCCCCAACCGGCAGTCGGCGGCCGATATCGCCGACTACTCAACCGCCCAAGCCGCAGCTGGGAAGCCAGGGACCACCATCTACCTGAGGACCTGGCAACTCCGCCGCTTCGCAGAAGAGCACCCGGGCAGCATCAGGACGGCCACCACAGCCGACCTAGCCCGATACCTCGCCGGACACGGTTGGGCACCCGCGACCATGTACAGCGTCCGCGCGACGTTCCGCGGCTTCTATGGATACCTCGCGGCGGCTGGGAGGATCCGCCGCAATCCCGCAGCCGCGCTCCCCCCGATCAGCCGCCCCAGGATCGAACCGCGGCCTGCCCCTGAGGACATCGTCTCGTCCCCGTGCCGGGATCCACGCGTGCAGCTGATGGTGGAGCTCGGCGCCCGTCAGGGGCTTCGCCGGCGCGAGATCGTGTCCATCCACTCCCGAGACCTCGTCCGGGACCTGACTGGCTGGTCATTGATCGTCCACGGAAAGGGGTCGAAGGAGCGAACGGTGCCACTGCATGACGACCTGGCCGAGCGGATCATCGAACGTGGTCCAGGGTGGCTGTTCCCGTCGACCTCGCCCAGGTCGACCTCTGGCCACCTATCGGCCAACTACGCCGGAGTCCTAATCTCGCGTGAGCTCGACGGCTGGACGGCCCACAGCCTGCGCAGGCGATTCGCCACCAAGGTGTACGCGGAGAGCCACGATCTCCGCGCTGTTCAGAAGCTGCTCGGGCATGCGTCGCTCGCGACCACCCAGCTGTACGTGGGCACCGATCAGACCGCGCTCAGGAGCGCGATCCAGCACGCTGCCTAGCCCGGACGCGAAGGGGCCCCAGCACTTCGGTGCTGGGGCCCCCCCTTTGTTGTCAGGAGTTAGCCGGTCGGCGTGTCATCGCCAACGCCGATCGCGGTCTTGTTCTCGAGCCAGGTGAGCGAACCCTTGAAGCCCATGTAGATGGCCTGGCTGAAGGCGTACACCGTGGCGATCACGATCACGACGGCGACAGCGGCCTGCACTGCCTGGTCGGGAATGAGCGGGACCTTCCCGGTGCCGATCGCGTAGAGGGTCCCGAGGATGGCTGCCAGGATGCCGGCGGTCAGCCGCTTGCGGGATGCTGACCAGCTGGGCTGGTTGGCGAACGCTGTCAGTAGTGCCACCGCGGCGGCAACGATGATCACGAACGCGTCAGCGAACGTGCTTGGTGCGGTCAGGTTCATGGTGAGTGTTCTCCTTCAGTTGAGCAGGGTCAGTACGTTGCCCGCGATGGCATCTCGGGTCTCGGCGGTGACCGGCAGTGCGGTCTTGATCGGCTTGGGGGTGTAGTCGTCGTAGGCGAGGACGGCCGTGGACTTGAGTGGCAGCCTGCGGTTGCTCGGCGTCTCCCGCTGGACGCGAGCGGCGAGGAACAGCGTCGAGGCGCGGCGTAGGTGGGAGGCGTCGGAGACCAGGGTGTAGCTGGAGATCCCGCCCCTGACCAGGAGCGGGATCGATAGCTCAGCGTTCCCGACCGTGGACGTGGACTGCTCCTCGAGGATGATCCGGTTCCGGCCGATCCCCCGTGCGAGCAGCCAGTCAAGCATGTAGGCCGCCTCGGTCTTGCCCGACCGCACGACGCCACCGGTGACGAGGACCCGCGAGTTCGGGTTGGCCTGGAGGCCGGGGAGCGCCACGGCGAGGCGCCTGGTCATCTTCGGGATGGTGGCGCCGAGCACCACATAGCAGTGGCCGCTCTTCGGCACTGGCAGCTTGGTCGCGTCGTAGACCAGGGTCATGCCCTTGTCCCACCGCTGCCAGTGGCTCATCATCCACGCCCAGCGGGCGCCGTCCCAGGGTGCCCGGCGCGCGAACCGCTCGAGGTACGGCGCCGGATCGCTCCCGGTCCGGTAGGCGGCGATCGCCTGGGCGAGGAGCTCGGCCCCGGTGTAGGGCTGGATCAGGTAGGCCCAGCCCTTCGACCGCGAGTAGAGCTCGCGAATGCGGCCTTCACGTCCGGTCTGGTCGCCGGCTTTGCCGCCGGTGCTGGTGCCCTTCTCGGTGTACTCGAAGCTGAGCCACTTCCCACGAGCGACGTTCATCATGATGTGGCCCGGACCGATGAGGCCGGCACCCTTCCGGGCCGTGGCGTCGATCTTGGTCAGCGGCCAGTCCGAGACCTTCACCAGATAGAACATGCCCGAGCTCTTGGTCTTGGCGGCGATGTTGCCGGTGTACCAGGAGCCCTTCAGCAGGCTCCGCGGAATGAGCCCGCCGAGGTACCACGCGATGCCCACCGCGGTGCCACAGTCGGCATCGCCAACCGCTGCCAGGCCCGCGGTCCCGAGCTTTCCGTTGTCCGCCAAGGCGCCCCACCGGTCATCCTGGCCGTAGCCGTATGGACCGGACGCGAGACGCCGGGCAACCTTGAGCACGGTCGTCACGGTCATGCCAGCCCCTCCGTTCCCTCGATTGCCGGATCGGCGGGATTCGCAGCCTCGAACTCGGTGAGCTCGGCGTCCGGGACGTCATCCGGGACTGGTGCGGGCGGGGCCGGTGTGGGCTCGTTGTCATCGAGCTCGAATTCGACCTCGGTCTCCATCTCAGTTCTCCCCTCTTTCGAGCGCGGCGATCCGCTGCTCGTGGCTGTTGATCTCGGTGCGGTGACGGTCTAGGCGGTCGTCCAGTCGCTGGTGCTCTCCCTTGCCCCATGCCTCGATGCGGCTGTCGGTCTGGGTGAGGGCGTCGACCTGATTGACCAGGTGCAGCAGCAGCTGGTGGCTACTGTCGGTGACGTCGCGGATCGTGCCTGCCGGCCGGGGTTCGGGAGCGGCCACGGCGCGGGCCGGTGGCGTCTCTGGCTGCTCGGATTCGTCCTCGGACGGGCGGAGTTCGGCACGCAGCAGCCGGAGCTCGCGGCGCCACTTCACCCAGGCGAAGACGGCGCTCACGAGCGCACCTATCGCGGTGAGGATGGCGGCCAGAGCCAAACCCAAGTCGTTCCATTCACCCAGGTTCATCAGGCGGCCTCGTACGTGAACTGAGCCTTCAGCCACCCAGTGGCTGCCCACGCGGCGGGCGACGCGGCGCTGACGCTCGACAGAGCTCCACTCGCCCCGACCACACCGACTGCGACCAGGCTGCTGCTCGCGGCTGCGTAGGGGACCAGCTGGTAGATCGTGCCGGTCCCAGACGGCCTGCACACCCCTGATCCGACGTTCTGGCTGCGCGCTGCGGGGACCGGCAGGGTGATCGTGACTGCCCCGGTGACCGCCGAGGTCGATCCGAGTGTGATCAGCACCTCTGCGATGACCGCCTTTCCGCGCTGCCAATACCGGCCCGCTACGGTGCCGTTGCCGATCGTGATGCCAGTCACGCCCGGGACGTAGCTCTGCCATCCCGCGGTGATGTCGTCGTCCAAGGCGTTGAGGTGAACCCACACCTCCGCGCTGCTGTCCTCGTCGAATCGAGTGCTCATCACGGCCCTTTCACTGATAGGTGATGTTGAGAACTGGAGCGGATGGAACCGCGGATCCGACGCCCAGCGGAGTCGATCCGGAATCGATGAGACCGACCGCGTTCGCGGTTCCCGCGGCGAGGTGATCCCGCCAGGAACCTGGCAGCGTGATGACCGAGCCGGCGTCCGGAGTCGGGAAGTCAGGCCCGTCGATCGCGTCAACCTGGGTGATCACCCCGGCGGCTAGGGCTCCCTCTGCCGGAGCATCGGCAGGGGCCGAGAAGAGCGCCAGCTGGGCCGTCGCAGATGGCCACCGATCCGGCGCGACGATCAGCAGGGACGCTTCGCTGATCGCCAGGCCGAGCAGCCCCGGGTACTCCGATAGCCCGCTATAGGTGAGGTCGACGTCGGTATAGGGCGGGATCGTCAACTGGTAGCGGCCGAACGTCCAGCCATCGGCGCCGGCGAAGGTGGTGGTGTCAGCATTGTTGTCGACCGTGATCCGGCCCGTCCAAGCCGGCGGGATGTTGAGCACAGACTCGGCCGTGCCCCCGTCGATCGGCGGGTTGTCAGGGTACGCAGCTGGACCGGTACCGATCATCATCACGGCCCAGCACTGGCCTAGGTCTTCGACCACGAGCACCCAATCGCCGGCGACTGCAGCTGACAGATGGCGGCCCGCGGACACGGTCCGGTTCGTACTCTCACCCTGCCGGCGGACAGTGCACGAGCCGGCGGAGTAGGCGGTGCGCACTTGCGCCTTCCAAACGTTCACGAGAGCACCGCCACGCGTCCGGTGAGCGCCGACCGGGTGAGCTCGAGACTGAGGACGCGGCCCGTGCCTGAGACGCCGCGGCGGCTCGACCGCAAGGTGACGACCTGGCCGAGCGACAGCTGGGTGTCCGGCCGCGCCGTGAACTTCAGCGTCTGCCCGGTGCTCACCGCTCTCCGAGTGAGCCGCTCGGCGATCGCGAGGAGCTTGACCGGGTCGGTCGGGTTCAGCGGGGAGGAATAGAAGCCGGGGTTATGGCCGTAGGGGCCACCCCACTTCATCGGTCCATCGGGCATCGTCCACAGCCTCACGACGGCGGCCTCATCGCCCTCCGGGACGGTGCTCACCACATAGCCGTTGAACGGGTCAGTGTCGTCCTCGCCTGGGACCAGGTCGATCAGGTTCCCGTCCTCGCCGTCGACCAGAGCGCCGGTGGGTGCGCCGGGCGCGGTGTCGCTCCATGCCGGCAGAATCCACACCGACTGCTCGCGGATCTCGGCTCGCGCTGGCCAAGACTCCACAACCTCCCAGAACGCGGCAAGCCTGTCCTCTTCCCACGTCGTGACCGGCAACACCTCGTCGGCGATCCCGGACACCACCACGGGCAGGATCCCGGCCAGGAGCGCTTTCACCACCCCCGCGCGGGTATCTGTGTCAACGGTCTGCCAGCTGGTCGTCAGGCGATACCGCTCAACCTCGCGGAGCAGTCCCTGGCCGGTGCAGTTGATCACCGACCCGTCCCGGGACGGCTTAGCGAGCCGGTACCAGCCCCAGGTGCGCCAGCCCGAGCCTTGGTCGACCCGAGCCCAGACGCGCTGTCCCATGCCCTGCAGCGGATGGTCGGCGCCGACCGGCACCCAGTCATCGACTGCCGGCACGCTGAACTCAATGGCGCCGGGCACCGTCACATCGGACTCGACGGTCACCTTCCACGACCCCGACACGACGGGGATGGCGGCCAGCTTCTTCCCGCCTAGATAGCTGGACAGCTGGATGCTGGCCATCAGAGGTCGTCCTCCGCGATCGCGCCCAGGGTGGGCCACCGGTCTGCGATCGCGCCCAGCGTCTTCGGTGTGACCGCGTTGTAGAGGTCACCGAGCGTGTTTCCCCTGGCTGCCTCGTCCAGCCGCGGATTCGTGGAGTAGACCACGCAGAGGCCGAGATCCCACAGCCGGGACGTATCGGAGGGGCGCTTCACCAGGCGCGTGACCGACGTCTCATCGTCAACCGGCTGTATCCACCGGTCAGTGTGGTTGCCGCAGACACATCGCAGCAGGATCGGGTCACCGGTCGCGAGCATCCGATCGAGCGCGCTTTCGGCAGCCGGAGTGAGGGTGAGCATTGTTACCGGCATGCTCTTGCCGACTGGCACGTCCCATACGACCCACGGCTCCGGATCCTGCTCAACCATCAGGACCTCGGCCCGCTGAGTGCGAGTCAGGCTGTCGCGGTCGACTACCGCGCACTCCGCGGTCGCGCCGAGCACGGGATCCGAGATCGACGCCAATGCCGCGGTCACGGTCAGTGGATCCGATTCGACAACCAACCCGCCTGAGAACGTCACGATCCACGTTGCGGCACGATTCAGCGGCGCCTCCGGGTCGGTGATCACTTTGCTCCCGGCGGCCAGTCCGGTCGCTCCCATCACCGCGGCAGGCACCGCCGTTCCGACCCGTCGAGTAACCGACATCGTCTCGCCGACGCCCGCAGCATCGACTGCGATCGACAGGCGCACCGACCGCGCTGACGGGACGAGAACCGGGGTGATCGTGGCGGTCGTCATGGCAGCCTCACTGCGGGTCGTGGTGCCGGAGACGCCTGCCGGAGCGCGGTCAAGAGCGCCTGAAGATCGTCCTTGGTCATGATCCGGTCGGCGAGCTTGGCGATCGCTTCGGCCAGCTGGTCATCTGGGCTTGCTCGGTGCCCTCCCGTGACTGCACCATTGGCCCTCTCTACGACGCCGAGGCGGCGGCCGGTTTCCCACCACAGCGGGATGCTCTTGGACCTCTTGGAGTCGCCCAGAGGGATGTACGCCTCCCCGCCGGTCTCGGGTTCAGCCCACAGTCGCATGGCTCCGGCCTGCGCGAACTGCGCCGTGTGGTTCTCGAAGCCGCCCGACGCGAACGTCTTCAGGCGCCGGCCGAGCGCGTCCAAGATGGCGCCGTTCGCGGCCGCGGTGAACTTCAGGTGGCCCGACCCGTAGGCCTTGTAGATCACCTCGTCTTTCTTCTTGTTCATCTCGACTTCGGCGGTGATCGTGGCCTTCTTGCCCTTCAGACTGTTGATCTTCGCCTGGATCCGCGCGACCTCGCTCGCGTCGCCCTTGGCCTTGGCCTCTACGACCTTTCCCCGGAGCGATTTGATCCGTGCGTCGAGCTTGTCGACCTCGGTCCGACTGCGGCCCGTGTCGACTTTGGGGCTCGGTATCCCGTCCATCGAGTCCGCGGCATCCCGGGCGCTCTTGGCTAGCCCTCGCAGCCCGTTGGCCGCGTCCTTCGCCCAGCCGAATCCGGGGATATCTCCCAGCGCGTCGAGCATGCCGGCGATACCGTCAACTACCCAGGCGAATCCGCGGACGATGGCCTGCACAACCGGCTTCAGCGCGTTATTCCACAGCCAGGTGCCGGCGGTCGCGATCGCCTTGAACGCGGTATCGACCACCTTCCGGAACGTCTCGCAGTTGTTGTAGGCGTAGACGATCCCGGCGACCAGGGCAGCGATCGCGATCACAACCAGAGCGATCGGGTTCGCGCTCATGACCACGTTCAGGATGCCCTGCACGACCGACCAGGCCCGCGTGCTGGTCACCACCATCTGGATGTATTTCACGAACCCGCCCGCGCTCTGTGCGGCTTGCGCGGCCGCCAACGCGACGTACGCACCGGTGAGGATCCCCACGGTGATCGCGAGGCCGGTGATCGCGCCTCCGTTCTCCTGGACCCACTTCACGCCGCCCTGCAACTGGTCGGCGAACGCGGCCAGACCCGGCAGCGCCTTGTCGTTCATGAAGCCAAGCCACGCCTCCTGAGCCGGTAGCAGGCTGTTCGCGAACTTCGCCTTCAGGTCCTCCACCTTCGCGGCCTGAATCCGGGCCGCGTTGGCCGCGCCCGTCGACGTGTTGGCGAAGTCGCCCTGGACGCGGGCGGTCTGCTTCGTGATCAGCGAGAGCGCCGCCTGAGCCTTCGCACTGTTGTCCAGCTGGCCCTTGCCCTTGTAGAGGCCCATCGACATGGCCTCCTGCTTCAGGGCAGCGTCGGAGAGCATCACGTTGTACTTCCGCAGCGGCTCCGACTCGCCCCGCAGGCCGGCCGAAATCGCGTCGATCGCCTCCACCGGATCGGTGTTGAACGCCGAACCCATGTCGGACGCGAGCCCGAGCAGCTTCTCCGACCAACCCACAGTCGCCTTCTGGCCGAGCCCCATGTTCTGGAGGAGTCCGCCGATGGTTGCCGTCGCCTCGCGTGCTGCAGTCTCGCTGACCCCGAGGTTGCCGGCCGCGCTCTTGTAGAAGGCCTCCATCTTCGGGGCGTACTTACCGAACGTCAGCTGGGTAACGTTCACCGACTCCTTCAGGTCGGACGCTGCCCGGAAGCTATCGACCGCGAAGTCTTTCGCCATCTCGGCCGCCCGGGTGAGGCCGTCTGCGGCCAGGCTCCCGATCGCGGTTCCTACTGCAGTCCAGGCAGCACCCGACTTCTTCCCCGCTTTGTCTGACGTGTCGCCAACCTCGTCGGCGGCCTTCTTCACCGAGGGGTCCACCACGCTCTTCCAGCGGGTGACCATCGTCCGCTCGTTAGCCACGTCCCCACTCCCTCTCGATCGCTCGCAGCGCCATCTCGTAGCGGTCGAGCATCCGGTCCTGGTCCCGGCGGAGAGTCGGGAAGAAGAAGTAGCCCTCGTTGCCGGTGTGCGGCCGGAACTGCTGGGTGGTCTGCTTAATCACGAACCCGGACCTGGTTGCACCTGTCTTCACGACCTGTGCGCGGCGCGCGTGGCCACCGAACTCCGCGCCGAAGAAGATCTGGCCGGCCTGGGCTCCGCCCGACACGCCGGCCTTCCGCTTCCCACCGGCGCTGATTGCCGGCACCCGATCACGCCGAGCCTTGATGAATGGCGCAATCGCCGCGGCCTGCTTACTGTCGGCCCCGGCAGCGGCACGGATTCGACGGGCCTCGTCCTCGGCGATATCCATCGCCGCCGCGCGGAGCTCCTCTTGGGCAGTCTTTGGGAGAGCGCGGATCCGCTTGAACATCTCAGGCAGGCCCTCGATCTCAATCCCAATCGATAGCGACATCCGCTCACCCCCCTTGTGTCTGTTCTCTCTTCCTGTGGATCTCCTCGAGCAACTCGATCGCGGTGGCGATCGCCGCGGGCTCCTCGCGCTCCCATTCGCTGGGGAGCCGGTTCGTGGCGATCGCCAACTCGCAGATCACTCGTCCGAGGGATCCGTCTGGGTAGGGTCCTCGTCTTCCTCGGCCATCTCGAGGTTGGCGACCCGTGGGACGAATGAATCGAAGTTGGGTTCGTCGGTCAGGCCTTCCCGCCTGGCGGCCCGCCACGCGACCCACGTCATCGACTGAGCGCTGATTCCCTCATGCCAGGACGCCTTGTTGGCCCGCTCCCACGCGATCACGTCACCGACACTGTTGCGAACGATGATCGGCTCGTCCTGGTCGGTGAGTGAGATCCGGAAGGTGTGGACCGTGCCGGACGGCCTCCAGCGCGGCATCAGACGGCCGCCACAGGCGTGGGCTGGCCGATCATCGGCAGCGACACGGACTGCTCGGAGAAGCTGCCGTAGTCGCCGCCGATGGTGCCGGGGATGGTCAGAACCGTGCCGGAGTAGCCGGCGCCGCCGGAGACAGGGCGGAAGAGGATCGGAAGCTCCTCGCCGGCGTGCGCGAGCAGGTAGTCGGCCAGGACGTTCGCGACGGTGCCCTCGCCGTCGTCCATTCCGTACAGGTAGGTGAGCTCGGCGGTCCACTCGGGATCATCGACGGCCGCGTACTGCCCGGTCGGGCAGGCGGTCTTGGTGCGCTGGACGCTGACCTCGGGGTTCAGCTTCACGCCGCGGACCTGGCACTTGAAGTTGGGCCCGGTCGCCTCATCGCCGATGATCATGTCGACGTTCTTCATCATGTAGGGCTTGAACATTTCGGGGATTCCTCTCTTTCGCTTATCCGTGGATTTCGAGCGTGATTTCGTAGGCAGGGAACGCCTGGCCCTGAATGAGTAACGACCCGAAGTCCGACCGCGTCAGGGTGGCTTCCACCACGCCCGGATCGCCGAGCGTGGGGAACGAGTCCTGGACGATCGCGCCGAGCGCCTCCAGCAGCTGCAGCCAGAGGTCCTCAAGCTTCTTCTGGGTCTCCTCCTCGTCGTCGCCGGGCCGGTCGACCACCAGGTGGATCGGGAGCTCCCACCGGCTGATGCACGGCTGCACCAGGTACTCCTCGAGGGACGGCTGGCCGAGCACGATCGCCGGCAGCTGGGCGGTGCCGTCGATCGCGCGTCGGTAGACCTTCTCGATCAGGTCGGCGCTGATCGTGTCCAGCTGGTCGCCGAGGTAGGTCCGGATCGCGGTGAAGTTGAGCATCAGAGCACGATCTTTCGGTTCTTCGCGACCAGGTCCCGGACGTCACGGTCGATCGCGGAGATCCGCATCACGCCGAGCTCGCCCATGCCGACCAGGCCGTCCGGGGAGTTCTTCCGGGCCATGTAGCGGCCCGTGAGCAGGATGATCGCCTGGACCAGGTCCTCGACGTCGACGGGCTGAGTCACCGTGGTGGTGCCGCCCTCGCCGTCGTCCTCCTCAACCTCGACCGTCTCCCAGGTGCACCGCTTCGCGACCCACCGCTCCGCGGCCTTGTACGCCTTCAGGAACGCCGGAGCGGTGGCGACGTCCTTCTTCAGGACGGCCGCCACCTCTTCGGCGGTGGTCAATGCCACGATCCGCTCCGCGTCGAATCAGGCGCCGGTAACCGCGACCTTGGAGAACGCCGTGGCGTCCAGGTTGCCCCAAGCCGCGTAGCCGCCGTAGGCGACCTCGACACCCAGGTGCTTCGGGGTCACCGCGGACAGCAGGCCGATCCGCTCCTCGTAGAACTCGAACAGCGACTTGCGGCCGACGATCAGCGTGCCTTCGGGCAGGCCGGGCGCCATGATCCGCGGAATGTCCAGCAGGCTCCCGGCAAATCCGGACGGGCTGGCGTCTCCGGGGTTCACCTGGGTGCCGTTGGTCGCGCGGACGGCATCGATCACCGCACCGAGCGAACCCCACATGTCGATCGACGCCCAGATCGTGTCGGGCAGCCGGCGGGCGCGGGCCCGCTTGGTGCCGTTCGCGGTCGCGGCCATCACCGCCGCGGCGTACAGCGCCTTGATCCACTTCTTCAGGTCCTCGGAATCGGCCTCGGCGAGGTCGACCGACTGAGTGATGGCCACCCCGAAGGCCGCGGCGACAATGTCCTCGGTCTCCTCGGCGTACTCGAACTGGAGATCCTCGATCAAGGAGTTCCAGGCGGTCGGGCTGGTCCAGTCGATGTCCTGGCGAGACACGTTGAGCGCGCCGCCGAACACGCGCTTGGTGAAGGGGATGCCCTCCACCTTGAAGTCGCCCATGACGAGCTCGCCGGCCTCGACGGTCTGCTCGGCCACCGTGGTGGACTGCGTCACGTGCGGACGCTCGAAGGTCTTGCCCGGGATGGACGCGAGTTCCTTCACGCCCACGCTCGAGATGAACGGCCGGGAGCCGTCGAGCTCGGTCAGAATCTGGCCGACGATCGGCTCGGGGAGCAGCCCGGGCGTGTCTGCGGTGGTCTGCACCGTGGTGGACGGCAGATCGCCGACTGCGCGACCGAGAGCGGAGGCGACGCGCTGGGCCGCGTCGGCGTCCGGAGCCCGGTTCTGGCTCGGGTCGCCAATCGCGCGGAGGTGGTCCACGATGAAGTGGCCGGCGGAGCGATACTCCTGGCGGCGAGGCTGGACACCGAGGCGTTGCCCCCCGGCGTCCTGACCAGCCGCGGCCTGGCCCTGTGCGTGGGTGGCGCGGATGCCGGCGGTCGCGGCAGCGGCCGAGGTCTGGTGAGCGGTGCGGACGGCCTCGAACTCCTCCAGCGGAGTGATCTGGGCGTCCAGCTCGCTGATGCGCTGGCGGGCGGCCTCCAGGTTGGAGCGCTCGGCGTCGACCAAGTCGCGGTTTTCCTCCGCGACGCGGGCGAGCAGCTGGTCGATGAACTGGGTCTGGGCTTCGCGCTGCTCCAGCAGCCGCTTCAGGACGGGATTCATGGCTAAGGGCCACCTTTCGAGACGATGAGTGATCGCCTCTCGTGGTGGCCCTGCCCGGTATCCCAGCTGGTGGCCCGTCTACTCCGGGCTGGGATCCTTCGTCTCCGGCGAGAGTTGCTTCGCGGGCATGTTAGCTCGCGTCTTCCCCCGGCGCTGTGCTGGTGCGGCGCGCTGGGCGTGTCGTTCCTCGACCGCGGGCTCCACGGGGGCCGGTTCCGCGACGGCGGTCCGGTACCCGCTGGCCATGGCTGCGAGCTCCTGGCGGAAGGTCATCGCTTCACGCTCTCGAGGTAGTTCCGCCACGCCTGAAGCTCGGCGCCGACTCGGCCCTCCCGAACCTTCTTCGCCTCCCTCGTCCGGACCAGCGACACCTGGGCACCAGCGAACGCCGGCGTCGGAGTCAGGCTGACCTCGAGCAGCCGCCCTTCGAGCCGGGTCACCTTGTCCATGTGCTCCGGACCCAGATCGGGGTCCCAGTCCTCCCAGTCCACGAACTCCCACTCGGACCGAATCGGGACGAACCCCACCGACATGCCGGTGAGCATGTCCTTCTCGGCGAGCTCGGCGGCCCGCGCCGCCTCCTGGCTCGTGTCCAGCTTCCAGACGCCATCCAGGCCGCCGTCCGCCTCGGTCCATCGCTCCGAGACCCCCACCGGCCACGTCCGGTTGTTGTGCCACAGCAGCAGCGGCAGGCCCTTCGCCGCCTCGCTGATCGACCGCTCGAACACTCCCTGGGCCATCTGCTCCATGAACCAACCGATGTTCGCCCACTCGCCGTACGGCACCGCTCGGCCCTCGAGGTACCGGCCCGAACCGGTCACGCTCGCGTCGCGCAGCTGGAGCCCCAGAGCGCTCGTCGTCCTCACCTCAGGCGCACGGAGCGCCACTGCCTCGGTCATGCTGCTGTCCCTTCCTGATTCGCGGCCGCGGCCCCACCCGCAGCACCATCGTTCGCCCCGCCCAGCTGGACCGGGACCGGCTTCGGCTTCAGTTCGTCGGGCACCTCGGACCCGAGCCCCAGCAGCACCCGCCCCTCGGACTGAGTGATCAGCTTCTTCTCGACCGCCATGCTCACCCAGGCCACCATCGTCTGCATGTCGTCGCTCAACACGGCCGTACGGGAGAACCGCAGCCGATGTCCCCTGGGCAACCACCGGCTCGACCAGACGCCCTCGAAGTCCTCCAGAATCGGCGATACCGTCTGCCGGAGCAGGTTCAGGTACATCGGCGCCGGCGTCTTGTAGCTGTAGCCGCCGGTAGACGCCCCCAGCCAGTAGCCGTCCAGGTTCATCATGTTCGCTGCGCCCGTCAGCCCGAGCTTCGTGAGCTCGTTCAGCTGGGAGTCCGCCGGCGACCAGGCGAGCGGCGTTACCGTGGTCCCGGCCGGCAGAATGGCCGGCTCACGCACTGGCCCCGGCCCGTACTTCTCCTTCCACGCCAGCTTCGCCTTGTCGATCTCAGGCTGGGACGGATCCTCGTTCGGCGTGATGATCACCACCGAGGGCACCGCGGAGCCCTTGAGCACGTTGCCCTGGTACGTCTGCTGGTCCAGCAGCAGACCCAGGCTGGACACGTACTGCTCGACGAGCCCTATCCCGCGCCACGGGTACAGCGGATCCGCGCCCCGCTTCACGTGCACGACGTCGCTCGTGTTCAGGTGTACGCCTGCGCACCAGTAGTCCAGCCTCCCGTCCGGCATCTTCGTCACCGTGGTCCACGCCGCAGGCACCCACGCCGCAGCGAGTGGCCATCCGAAGCTGTCCCGCGCCGTCACCAGGTGCAGCGCGTTCCCATGGACGACGTAGTCCTCCAGCTGCACATCCACGAACCACGCCCGCGCCTCGTCCGGATCCGGCTGCTCCAGCAACCGCGGTCGCGGCAACACTACGTCGCCCTTCACGTCATCCAGCGGCATCTGCTTGCCCATGCCGCAGATCAGGTTCAGCCCGCGCCCGATCGCCGGGATCCCCTTCACCCTCGTCGCCGTGAGGCGAGCCGTCGACCAGGCATCTGGCCACACGATCTCGCTGTACGGCAGAACCGTCACCGTCACCGATCCTCCTCAGTCACCCAATGCGGAACGCCGGCCGCGGCCGCGGGGGCGCCGGAATCTTGTCTGCGGCCCACAGGGCCACGCTGAACGTCGGAAGCATCGAGATCGGCTCCGCGCCACGCTTCGCCCACACAGGGCCCGAACGCCAGCGCGCCACGCCGGCGCGCTGGACCGCTTCGAGGAGTTCTCCCCGCGGATCGTGCAACCGGACGCGGACCAGGTCCGGCGGCTGCTGCTGCTCGATCGACGTCTTCAGCCGCGAGCATGCCGCGGCGTAGTCACCCGCCGGCAGCCGCAACAGGGTCACGCCCTCCGGGAGCCGCGGCTCGATCTCGTCTGCCAGATCCCGACCGGGACCGGCGTTGACCATCGCGACTAGCCCCACAGGCTGGGACTCCACGATCTCCAGCACCCGCGGCCCGGCCCACCTGGTGCCCTCCCGCCGCTCCACCGCCTCGATCTGCGGGACACCGTCCGGCCAGGTGAACGAGGCCGCGATCGACGCCTCCAGCCCGTCCGGATCCACCTCGAACGCGATCGCCACCCGCGCATCAGCACGGATCGGTTCGACGGCGGCCGCGGCCGCGATCTTCGCCAGGTCGATCGCCGCGGTCGCGCTCCCCGTGTCGTCATCGATCCCGCCGTAATGCCGCAGGAACCGGGCCCGCCCCTTCGCGAGCTCACCGATCAGGAACTCCCTGCCCAGACCGAGGAACCGGCGCGGATGCGCCGCCCACACGACGTCAATCAGCTGGTGGTCCTCGAGGTCGGCGACCGGGACCCCGTCGACCACGTCCGGTACAGCCCACTCGAAGTGCGCAAGGCCGAGCCGGCGGCCGCGCGCGACAGCTTCCCGGCCGAGAATGCGCTGATGCTTCAGCGCGGTCGACCGGAGTACTCCGGCCGCGGACAGCAGGAGCTCCTGGCCTTCCTTCACCGACCACGCCGGCCGGTAACCGTCCTGGATCGCATGAAGCTCAGCCAGCGACAACGCCCACACCTCGTCCACGATCGCCAAGTCCGGATCCTCACCGTGCATGCTCTCGTCGTCCGGCGCGACCGGCACGTACAGGCTCCCAGTCTTCCGCCAGGCGAGCTCCTCGTGCGCGATCGACACCTTCCGTCGCACCAGCGAAGCCATCGGAGACGCCAGGATCTGGTCCGTCGCGTCCCGCCACCGCCGCACCGCCGAGTCCCGCTTCTGCGCCGTCGTCCACGCGGTCCGCTTCACTGGCCCGCCGCACGTCCGCGCGACCATCGGCTGCACCAGCACCGTCTTGCCAGACCGCCGCTGCATGAACGCCTGGCCCTGGTCGTACGCCAGCCGCCCCGGGTTCGGATCCCCGGCCTCCTCCGACTGCACCTCGCCGAGCACGTCCGCGACGTACCGCTGATGCGGGAACAGCGGCCGCCCCATGAGCTCCGCCGCCTTCGCCACGATCGGCCCGTACGTCGGCCGCTCCGGCGTCCGCTCAGTCGCCCACAGAGGGGCCGGACCCCAGGAGTCCCTCCAGCTGCTCGGCCGGCCCGGGCTCTCCTCCAGCTGGTCCGTCACCAGCGCCAGGCTCACCGCCGGCCGCCTTCGGGTCGAGCTCGCCCAAGAGCTCGCGAAGCTCCTTCAGCGCAGCGAGCGCCTCCCGCGGCTTCCCATCCAGCCGCGCCGCGTCCGCAAGGTCCGCCACCGACACGGCCATCTCCGCCGTGATCCGCGCAACCCCGGACAGATCCGCCCGCTCCCGGACGAATCTGCGCGTAGCCTGCCCGATCCGGCCGACTCTGGCCATGTGCGCCTCCTCGAGCGTCGGGAGAGAGATATCGGAGCGGGCGACGGTCTCCGCCGACTGTCGCCTCCCCGAAAAAACGCGATCTGCGGGCCTCGACCCCCCTCCGTGGGCAATCACCCTCGGAAGGTGCTGCGGGGCTCTCCTGCCCGGCAAGGCTCGCGCCTGATGTACCCTCCTGCGCTACATCATCCCGCTGTGCGGTACAGCCGGTGCAGCAGAAGCTTCCTTGGGGGATGAGCATGGCGGGTCTACCAGGTCCTGGACGGTTGGAGTGGTGTGTGGAGTTGGTGGCCGAGTTTGCCGCCGGCGGATCGGTTGGGTGTGGTGAGTTCGGGGGCGAGGTTGTGGGTGTTGTCGCCGATCTGGGCGACGGCTGTGCCTTCGGCGTGGCCGAGGTCCCATTTCATGCCGGGGTAGATGGGGTTGCCGGTGCGGCGGCAGAGGATGGGGTTGCCTTGTTCGGCTCGGAGGGCGATGAGGTGGGCGAAGTCGGCGCGGATCTTCATCCATTGCCGGGAGCCTCGCTTGATCGTCACGGGGTCAGGGTAGGCCAGATGGGGGCGTCAGTTGTGGAGGGCGGCGTCTTGAGGTGGTGGGTTATCCACAGGGCACGTGTTCGCGCGCGAGGTTAGGCAGTTGGTTGAGTTGGTTCCTGCTACTCCCTCCTCTCTTTACTCCTTCCTCACTTCCTCCTATCTAATGTAGGACTCGCTCGGTCCTGCAAATAGGACTCGCTCGGTCCTGCAAAGGCCAGTATGTAGGACCGAGCGGGCCGGTTATGTAGGACCGAGCGGGCCGGATCTGCGCCATGTCGCAGTGGAGTTATCCACAGGGTGGCCTAGTTCAGAACGCGTACTTCCAGCCGGCCAGGTCCCCGTAGACGTAGACCAGGCTTCCCGTGGAGTACTTCGTGTCAACCACGACCACGCCCTTGACGTGCTTCGCCCCGTCGATGAACGACGGAAGAGCGTCGGCGTCGCGTGGACAGTCCGACGCGTTCCCTTCGGAATCGTTCTCGGTGACGCCATCTGGGCCGACGACCGACCATGCCCAGGGATCAACGGAGTAGACCTCGTCACCACCGACTGCCTTGTCGGTCCAGAACTCCATCCAGATTCCGACATAGCGGCCGTTCTTGGACTTCTCCGCGAACTCACCCCGGCACTTGTAGTTCTTCACGATTCGGTTGACTCGGAATCTGACGTAGGTGACGCCATCGTCTCCGACCACGGACGCCTGGTCACCAACCTTCTTGATCACCCGACCCTCGGGATCCGTGGTGGGCGTGGGCGTGGCTGTAGGGCTGGGTTCGGCCGGATCAGCGATCGCCGTAGCTGTCGTTGTCGTGGTTGCGGTGACCGTGACGGCGGGTGTGGGTGTGCTGGAGCAGGCGGTCAGGAGTGCTAGGAGGACGATGATTCCGGGGATGCGCATGTGTCCATCTTGCCGCCGTTATCGCTCGGTCGGGGCCAGTTGTCGGGAGTCATGAGGTATGAGGCTTTCCCGGCGCGTCCAACCGCTGTCGCGAGCGGCGCAATGGCGCCGGCGTCTTCGAGTTCCTTGATCGCTTTTCTCACCTGTCGCAGGGTTGAGTCGTCGGCGCGGCCGTATACCTGGGCCGCGATGCCATCGTGTCCGGCCCAGTAGGTGCGGGGTGGATATCCATTGTCTGAGCGCTTGTCGAGTGAGCGTTGACACATCGAGATGAGGACCAGGCGTGCTCGGGGTGAGAGGGTCGCCCAGTCTGGTTGTAGGGCGAGGCTCACGAGGCGGGCGCCCATCACACACCCCACACGATCAAGCACAACCCGAACGGCGGACGATCGCCCTTCGCCGGCGTCGGCTGACCGGGCCGTCCGAACCGAATGCGACCGGGTAGGAACACGACGCGCAGCGGCGCCTCGGCCGCGTCGCGGTGCGGTTCGATCCAGCGGTGCCACCAGCTGAGATCTGTCCGGTTCGCCGGCAGCAGCATCACTATCCGGCGGGCCCGCCCTGAGGCCCATTCCGTCCATGCCTTCTCCACCCAATTAGCGCACGCCGAGTACGGCGGGTTGCACCAGACGGTGCCGTGCCAGGGCTGGGTCAGGCCGTCGTCCTCGCGGGTGAAGTAGCGGGCACAGAGCGCGTTCTGGTGGGATGCGGCCGCGTCCAGGTCGAACGGCCCGAAGCGCCTGTCAGCGTCCTCGAAGAGGTCATGCGGTGTCCAACGATCGTCCACCTCGTCTAGCGGACCGCGGCGGGCGACCTGTGCTGGGTGGTTCCTGGCTCGCATCCCGACGAGGCTCACTTCGGTGGTCCTTCTGGTGTTTGCAGGGGCAGTCGATCGTCTTCTCCGGGATCGCCCGGCCAGGCCCGCCCGAGGGCCCCGCCGCGATCCTCACCCGGCGCGGACACGGGCCAGCGTGGGGTTCGTGGCCGCACCAGGTACAGCAGCCGGGTGGCTGCCGGCGGACCTCACTGGTCATCGTGGATCCGGTGGACCTGGGCGAGGTGTCGGTGGCCGGCGTCGCGGGTCTTGAACACCTGCCCGCAGATCGCGCAGTTCCACGTGGTGTCGCCGGGGCCGCTCCGGTAGGCCCAGGTGAGGAGTGCTGCGATGGTGGCGCCGGCGGCCGCGGCGGCGAGGTAGCGGAGCTCGTCCATCACCAGCGTCCGTTCAGGAGGTGGTCGGGGAGTTCCCAGAGGCCGAGGTGGCCCGGGATCTGGAGCGGCAGACGGAGCGGGCGCGGGTTCGCGAGCACCAGGTGCCACATGTACCGGCCGTCCATGTCCAGGGCGTCACCCCAGGGCGAGCAGCACTGGGTGACGCCTCCGCCGCGGTAGGTCTGGCACTCGTGGAAGGTGTGCACGGCGATGAGGTCCGCAACACCGAGGACGCACCCCACAAGGAGCGGAGACCCATCGCCGATGAAGGTGCTCAGGTCGGTGATGTCGTCCTTGCGGGGCAGCCCCCGATCGGCCATCCGATCAACGGCGTCCCGGACATACTGGGGGTCGTCGCTCTTGCGGCCACTGGAGTGGATCGCGAGCGGGCCCCGGTAGTCGCCGGCGACGTTCCGGGAGCGGTTCTCGACGTCTTTGCCGGCGTGGATGATGGCCCAGGCCCAGGGCTGCCGGACGGTGATCGCCTTCACGATTCGCTCTCCAGCAGGTCCGGGCCGGTCTGGTCGAACCGGGCACGCTCGACGGCAGCCCCCGCGATCGCCGGATTGTCAGCGCCGAGCTCGTCCCAGCAGGACACGCAGACCAACTCCACGGTGCCGTCGTCGTGGCGTACCTCGTGCCAGCCCCAGTACTCGTTCAGATGGGACTGCTGGCCGCCCTCGAAAAGGGCTGTTCCGCCGGTGTCGGGGTCTTCGAGCTCGTGGCCGCAGCGGTCGCAGATCGCCGCGTAGTAGGTGCCCGCTTCCCAGGTCATCAGTGTCTCGCTTCCCGGATGAGCTCCGTGGTGACCCAGGACCGATCCGGCGGCTCGCGGCGGAGCTCGGGGGCCCGCATCGGGGACGGCTGGGTGGGCCAGGGCGGCCTCACCCACTGCCCTGGGATCGGTTCCTCGCGGTCGACGTCAGGCTCGACGCCGAGCCGCTCGAGCGCAGCCGCGGCCCGATCACGCAGATCATCGGACGCCGCGGCGAGCCGGCGGGCCTCCTCCCGCTGCCACTGGATCCACGCCCAGCCGCAGCCGACGAATGGGCCCACCAGGAGGGCGAGCGCGAACAGCTGGACCGCGGTCACTGCTGGCCCCGGAGCATCTTGGTCATGTCCTCCGGGCACACCTCGCCGTCATCGCCGGAGTACCACCCGAGCGGCTTTCCGGTGAGCGCCTGGAGCGGGTGGTAGTCGTAGGCGTCCTCCAGGGTGCGTTCACGGCCGCAGATCGAGCACTTCTGCACCTGATCCATCACTCGCCGTCCTCGTCCACGGCCAGGTGGCCCCGCTCCAGATCAGACACCTGATAGCCCAGCCGCTCCAGCACGTCGTACAGCACCGGGAGCGTCCGGCCCGTCCATGAATGCCCCGCGAGCAGGTGCAGGAACACCAACAGGAACGCCGCCCAGTCCAGCCCCTCCATGAACCCCGCGATCGCCTTCTGGCGCGCCTTCTCCGTCTTCGAGAAGTCGATGCCCAGCCAGGTCCCGATCGAGTAGGACGAGAGGCTGCCCTGGGTCAGCAGGACCGGCGCGACGTGCTCGGCGAGCATGGCGCGCTGCTGGTGTGTGAACCGGCCGGTGATGCGTTCCCGGATCCAGGCGTCCCGGGTCTTCCAGCACTCCTCGGCTTCGGCCGCTTCGGCCTCGCGCTGGGCACGCTCGGCCGCCCAGGCGGCTTCCCGCTCAGCCTTCGCCACCGCAGCAGCCTCAGCACCCTCGTCATCCACCGCGCTCTCCGGACCCCACACCTCGACATCGGAGTAGTAGGTGCCACGCCAGAACACCGAGCCCTCGGGGAGCATCAGCTCTTCGACCTTGTCCGCCTGTCGGATGTCCATGATCCATGACCGTCCGCGGGACACAGCCCGATCGGTGATCTCGGTGAGCCCCTTTGCGACCAGGGCGTCCACGATCGGCTGCTGCTCAGCGTGCCGCTTCCGCGTCTCCTTCGCCCGCACCCACTCCACGCTGAAGTTCGCGCTCCCGATCAGGCCGGCCAGCTTGTCGAGCGTCTCGGGGTCGTCGGCGAACTCGTCCAGCTTGGCGGCGTCCAGCAGGCTGCCCTGGCCCGACTGGATCCGCTCCCGTGCCGCCTCCGGCAGGGTGAGGAGCTTCGCGCGGTCCTTGACCACCTTCGCCGACCGGCCGACCTTCTTCGCGATCGTGGCCACCGACAGGCCCAGGTCCAGCAGTTCCTGGTAGCCCTCGGCCTCCTCGATCGGGGTGAGCCCCTCGCGCTGGAGGTTCTCGACCAGCATGAGCTCCAGCTGGTCCGCCTCCGTCAGTGTCGGGTCGACCACGGCCGGCACCTCGGTGAGCCCGGCGAGCTCGGCCGCGGCCAGCCGGCGGTGACCGATCACCACCGTGTAGCGCTCGTTGTCGACCGACTCGAACCGGTGCGTCGGTCCGTGGCGGTGGCCGTCCTGCTCCTGAATCTCGTTGATCAACTGGGGGACGAGGAGCAGGTTCTGCCGGACCCCCTGCGCCTTGATCGACTTCGCGAGCGAGGGCAGATCCGCGAGCTCGTGCCGGCGGTTCTTCGGGTGCGGGTCGATCAGATCGATCGGGACCATCTGGACGGTGTTCATTCGGGCTTCCTTTCCGAGAAGTGGGAGATCGCGTCACGCACCAGCCCAGGCACGAACACGACGATCAGGAACAGCACGGGGAGCGCCAGGACGGCGCCGTTCAGGCCCAGCAGCGGGCCGAGAGGATCAGGCATCGGGGTCTCCTTCGAGGTACGGGAATCGCGTAACGAGTCGTTCGGCCCGGCCTCCAGCGCATGCCCCCCGGTGAGCGCTGGAGACCAGACCCAGCGGCCCCTATCCGCCGGCAGGAAGCTGGCCGCGCAACCCCTCGAGCGCGTCCAGCTGGGACTTGGGCAGGGCGATCGCGTCCGGGTCACCCAGGAGGTGCAGGCCGGCCTCGCGGAGCCACCACGCGTCCACCTGGTTGTCGTCGGCCAGGTCGAGACCGCCCCGCTTGAACAGCGCCATCCGCATGTCGCTCTTGGACGCGTTCCCCGAGCCGGTCGCGAACTTCTTCAGGGTCTTCGGCGGAACCTCCACGAGGTCGCAGCCGGACGCGGTCAGGTCATTGACCAGGGACCACCACAGGCCGGCGCGGAGGTGTGCCTGCCCGGCCTGCTCGCGGGACGCGAACGACGGTCCCTCGATCACCACCAGCGCGCCGGCCTGGGCGAGTCGGAGGACGGCACCCACGATGAACCGGATCCGCGCGAGCCGCGGTCCGATCTCCTCGGCGCACGGCTTGGTGTGGAGCGTGGTCGTGGCCATCCGGCCGTGAGCGATGCCCGTGCTGGTGAGCGACGGATCGATCCCAACTACCGGCCTCACCGGACGACCGCCAGGCGGTTCCGAGCGTACGTCCGCTGGCGGCACAGCTTCGAGCAGTACCGGGCCGTTGCGGACCGCGTCTCGAACCGCGCGCCGCACTGGACACACCTCAGCAGTCGAGCGGGCAGCGTACGGCGGCCGCCGCGAGTCCTCGCGATCTCCAGGACCTCGCCCGAGGTCCTGCCGCCGAACCCGACCCCGCAGGCCGAGTTGCCTCGTGCCTGCTCGACGCCGAGCTCCAGGCACTCGAACCGCACCGGGCACCGCCGGCACGCCGCGGCCTGCTCGCCCGCAGGCCGATCGGTGAACCGGAGATCCCCCCGGCACACCGCTTGGTCTTGCCAGGCCCACTCACTCATCGGGCGTCACCGCCTCGGCAGGCTCCCACAGCCCAATCTGCGCCTCGCAAAGAACGGCGAACGCGAGCAGCCGCGGCGCGTAGCGCTCACGGGTGGCCTTATTGCAGCCGGACGGCCATGCCTTCGACCCAGCGAGCTCGCGAAGGTCGGTTACGGTGCCGGACCAGCAGCCGATCGCGATCTGATGGCCGCCGTTCGGCTGGCGGGTGAGGGTGCCGTGATGGCCCTGGGATGAGAGCGGACCGGCGGTGAGGGTGTGGTTTAGTCCGGAGACCTGGGCGGCGCCGGAGACCCGGGCGGC
>DJWE01000090.1 GCA_002441465.1 Propionibacteriaceae bacterium UBA6238
GTCCGGAATCAATCCCTCAGCTCACACACTCCAGAGGCACGCGAGAATCCACCAACGCGATCGAGTCGGTCAACGTCAGGATCCGGAAGGCCGTCAAGGCCCGCGGGCACTTCCCCAATGAGCAGGCCGCGCTCATTGTTCGAGCGTTGCGGGTGCGTCTACCTGGCCGTGATGGCACTGGACCCCACCGGCAAGAGACGAGCCCGTTGGACACAGCGTTGGAAGGGCGCCCTCAACGCGTTCGAGATCACCTTCGACGGACGGCTCTCCGCCGGCCGCCGATACTGAAAGTCAAACAACCATGAGATACACCGAAAACTTGACGTAGAGGATGTAACCGTCCCCCGGCAAGGGGGCGTGTGACCCGAAACTTGACTGGCGGCCCGCAGGGGTCTGTCTTTGATCTGAACCGTCCACGACCCCTTCGCCGGTGGGTGACCGACGAGGAGCGCCGGTCGAAGGCCTTGCATGACTTCATATGAGCCTGGAGAGCCCCATCAACGTCTTGTCTGCCCGGCCCCCGACCGGCGTGCCCACCATCAGGAAGGCGCGCCACCATCATGACAACAACAACAATCGACCGCGACACGAGCAACGCCGTCGTTGCTGGTGTCGACACACACCAAGACACCCATCACGTCGCGGTGCTCGCGGCCGGTAGCGGTGCCCGGCTCGGGGACCTGCAAGTGCCCGCGACACCCGCGGGCTATGAACGACTGCTCGGGTTCGTCGCATCGTTTGGTGCAATCGCGCTGGTCGGCGTCGAGGGCACGAACTCCTACGGCGCGGGCCTGGCCCGCTACCTCGCCGCCGCGGACGTCACGATCCGTGAGGTGATCCGCCCCAAGAGGACGCAACGGCGCCGCGGGAAGTCCGACCCGATCGACGCCTACGCTGCCGCTCAGCAGGCCCTCGCCGAGCCGGAAATCCTGCCGATCGCGAAGACCAGCGACGGGCCAGTCGAGCAGATTCGGGTGCTGATGGCCGTGCGCCGCAGCGCGATGAAGGCCCGCATCGCCGCGCATCGACAGATCACATCCCTGCTGATCACCGCCCCGGACGCCGTCCGGACCCGCTTCGCTCACCTCGCCAGCGACCCCTTGATCGACACGCTCGCCGCCACCCGGCCAGGCCCCGCTGTCAACAGTGTCACCGCCGCGACCGGGCAAGCGCTACGCCGGCTGGCAGGGCGCCACCAGGACCTCACCGCGGAGATCGCCGACATCGACGCAGAGCTACGCATCCTGACCACCCAGGTCCGCGCCCGCAATGCTCGCCACCAAAGGGTTCGGCGTGATCACCACCGCAACCCTGCTGATCACCGCGGGTGACAACCCCGCCCGGCTCCGCACCGAAGCTTCCTTCGCCGCGCTCTGCGGAGCCGCCCCGATCCCCGCCAGCTCCGGGAAAACGACCCGGCACCGCCTCAACCGCGGCGGCGACCGGCAAGCCAACTGGGCCCTACACCAGATCGCGCTCGTACGGCTGTCCGCCGACCAGCGCACCAAGGCCTACGCCGCCAAGCTCACCGCCGCGGGCAAGAGCAGGAAGGACGTCCTGCGCTGCCTCAAACGCGCCATCGCCCGCGAGGCCTGGCACCTCCTCGTCCACCCCGCACCCACACCACGCATCGACGACCTCCGTCCCCTCCGACACCTGCGAGGGCTCACCCTGACCCAGGCCGCCGAGCACCTCGGAACCGTCCCCGCACGCATCAGCGAACTCCACGGCACCCGCCTGAACATCCAACTTGCGAACGCCTACCGCGACTACCTCAACGCCGCTTGACATCCATAGGAGCATCAGAACCGACCCCGGCCTCGTCACCGTGACGGGGCCTTCGCTGCAATGTATCTGGCACGAATCTGGCACGCGACTCCTCGGTGGGCCGACCAATGTGGTTCTGACGAGGTCAAAGACCTGGTCGGCTGACGGGATTTGAACAGGTCAACCACTGCTGAACGTTCGTCGTCCTGCCCGCTCGGCGAACCGGTCAAGCGCCGAGAGCAGGCCTGGGACGGTCCAGACCCTGACGCCACCGATCGGCTTCTCGACACGTAACACCCCGGTCGCCGCTAGACGATCAAGGATTCGGTAAACGCTGGGCACCGGTACTCCAAGATCGGCCACCATCTCGGCGGTGAGCGCCGGCTCGGCCGAACACAGATCCGCGACCTTCCTCAGATTCGCAGTCCGCCGGTCAGCCGTGGCCAGAATGCGGTCGCGGAGGTCGTTGATGTCAGAACGCAGGATGTTCGCATTCTCGATGGCCCGACGACTGGCCTCGACGAAGGCTTCCACGATGGGCACGAGGTCTCCGCGCCGGTAAGCGGTCAGGGCCGCGAAGTACTCCCCCGTGTCCGCCAGCAGGCCCGAGGAGATCGGCACCGTCATCCGCGGAGACACCCCACGATGCCGAAGAATCGACGACACGAGAGCCCGACCGGTTCGCCCGTTGCCATCGGTGAACGGATGAATGGTCTCGAACTGAGCGTGCGCGATCGCGGCCTGCACCATGGGCTGCAGATCGGTACGGCGCGCGAACACACACAGATCATCGATCGCGGACTCCACCTGGTCATGCGGGGGCGCCACGAACGTGGCGGTCACCGGGGACCGGCCCCCGACCCACACGCTCTGGTCGCGGAACCTGGCGGCATTGGCCGGGTCGTCCCCGCCATTGAGACGCTCATGCATTGCCCTGATCGTGTTCGGGCTGATCCTGTCGGCCAGCTCGATCGCTGCCCGCATCGCGTCGGTGTTGGCCGCGATCATCACCGCGTTGGCTCCGGTCCTGCCGCCCAGCGACGCCAGTGCGATCGCCCGCGCCCCGGCGGTCAGGTTCTCGATCTGCGAACTCGAGGCGGACTCGGTGCGAAGCAGGACCGACGCGAACGGGACGCCCCACGACGCCGATTCGGCGTCGAACGCCCGGATGTCTGCACAGACCTCGTCTGCGTCGCCCGCCAGCGCCGGGTCCACCCGCGGTTCGAGGTTTCCGATGACCGCGGGAACCGCAAACCGGAAGGTGCCCCGGTTCAACGCACGCTGGCGCCTGCTGGCAGCAGGATCGTCGGCGTGCCACGTCGCCTCGATGTATCCGACACCCGGCCAGGCGTCCCCGTTATCCATAGCTCCACGTCCTCCTAATGAGAGAATCACAGCTGAATATTCTCATTAGAAGTTCTGTTGAGAGAATACCAGCGTCCATTCTCACTAGCGTCCTGAGGGTGCCTCCATGGGTCGACCGATGAGTGAGGAGTTCCTCCGTGGCCGCCTCCTCACAGCGCAACATGGCTCTGACAAGGAGAAAGGGGCCGTCAGCGAACTGACGGCCCCTCGGGGGTGGAGGTGGCGGGAATTGAACCCGCGTCCTCGAGAGATGAACCAGGGCTTCTCCGGGTGCAGCTGACTGATCGTTCTACTCGGCTCTTGCACTCACGTCAGCATGTCGCAAACGAGCCCAGCTTCAGTAAAGTCCCGAACCGCTCCTGAAACCCAGGCGGCTCAGCAAGCCTTCTAAATGAGGCCAGTCACCGGACGGAAGGCACGTCCGGGCTGACCGTTCGGTCGCTGATCAGGCAGCGAGAGCGAACTGTGCGCGGTTGTTTTCGGCACTTATTGGTTTCCATGCGTCGTTAACGAGATAAGCATGGATCCTCGACCCGCTTCCCCTGGAACTACCGTCCCAAGTCGAAACCAGTCACCCCCCTGTTGAGTTGTACCTACCCAGTGTAGCGCGGACCGCCCAGTTCCCCGCGCGGCGCCTGTGGGCGGGCCAGCAGGAACCGCTGAGCGCTGCCGGTGCCGGAGCGGCCGTTGAAGGCACGCACGCCTGCGGCGATCGTGAAGCCGAACCACGCCAGCCAGGCCAGGCCGACGAGCTCCCCCACGCCGAGCACGATCCCCAGCATGGTGGCCACCGCGCCGACGACCAGCATGGTGATCTGGAGGCTGAGCGCGCGGGCCGCCTCCCACCAGACTCTCGACCCGGGAGCGGAGACGGCCTTGACCACCGCGGGACCCACGAAGGAGGTGAACAGCGCCGACAGGTGCGTGAGTCCGGCCGCGACGTTGGCCGCGGGCGCGGGCTCCCCCGGCCGCGGGGCGCGGAACGGCGCGGGCGCGATGCGCGCCAGGCCGGCGAGCGAGCGATTGAGTTCGAGGCGGTCCCGGGCGGCCAGCGCCTGGTCCAGGCGGCGGTCCAGCTGGGCCTCGTCGAGCAGGCCCTGCGCGTAGCAAGCCTGGAGGTGAGCCACCGCACGGTCTCGCTGCTGGTCGGTGACCTGGGTGAGGGGGCTCATGGGATGCGACGTCATGGTCTCCATTGTCCTCCGCGCCGCACCCCGGACCCACCCGGCGGTCCCCTGACCGGACCCCGGTTCTATCCCCGGTTGTAGCGGTTTCGGCTCGCCAGCGCCCGCTCGGCCTCGCGCTTGGCGTCGCGTTCGGCGATCGTCCTGCGCTTGTCCCAATCCTTCTTGCCCGTCGCAACCGCGATCTCGACCTTCGCGTAGCCGTCGTTGAAGTAGATCGAGAGCGGAACCAGCGTCGTCCCGGCGCTGCCCATCTCGCGGGTGATCTTCGCGATCTCCTTGCGGTGCAGCAGCAGCTTGCGGGTCCGTCGGGCCGAGTGGTTGCGCCAGGTGCCGAACTCGTACTCCGGGATGTGCGCGTTGATCAGCCAGGCCTCGCCGTTGTCGTCGACGGTGGCGTAGGCGTCTAGCAGCGTGGCCCGCCCGGCGCGCAGCGTCTTGACCTCGGTGCCGGTAAGCACCAGCCCGGCCTCGTACACGTCACCGATGTGGTAGTCGTGCCTGGCCTTCTTGTTCTGCGCGATCAGCCTGCGTCCGGTCTCCCTGGGCATTCGCCCAGTATGGCACGGGTCAGCCGAACCACTTCGCCAGCGGATTCACGAC
>DJWE01000086.1 GCA_002441465.1 Propionibacteriaceae bacterium UBA6238
CGCTGATGAGGAAGCTTCCGTCGAAACTGGCCAGCAAGCTCTACGGTGCGGCCGAGCTGATCGCCGATCGCGGGCTCGACGCCACCAAGATCGAAGACATCGCCGAGGCCACAGGCATCCCCAAGGCCACGCTCTACTACCACCTCGAAGGCAAGAACGCGGTCCTGGAGTTCCTCCTCACCGACCTGCTGGAGATGATCGCCAGCGCCGTCGGCCTGGCCACGTCGAGCGCCGAGGACGCGCGGACCCGCCTCGAAGCCGCCGTCAACGCACAACTGGGCGTGATGCTGGAGCACCCCTTCCTCTGCCGGGCGCTGGTGGGCGACCTCGGGCGCGCCACCCGGCTGCCCGACCTTGCGGTCGCGCTGCGCGCCGCCTTCTTCGAACCCATCGAGCAGCTCTTGAACGACGGAGCCGCCGACGGGTCGCTGCGCCCCGTCGAGAACCCGAGCGCCGTTGCGACGAGCATCTTCGGTGCCATCACCGTCGCCGGACTCAGCGCCGCCGTCGACGCGCCATCGAAGGAGCCGGCCACAGCGGCAGCCCGACTGACCGCGGCGATCACCGACCTGATCCTCGACGGCCTCGCACCTCCAGGCCTCGCACCGCCGGACGGGTCGTAACCGACACGGGGGGCTGGCATCGAGACCTTGTCGATGCCAGAGCAGGACCAGCCGTTCGGCCAGTCGGTGCCTCAAGCAAGAAGGGTCCACGAAAATGCGCATAGAAATGGGTCCACGGAAATGGGTCCACGGATCCGCCGAGCTCTGGTGACTGGGACGGCCGCGCTTCCCCCGCGAATGCGCATGGCTTCACGGTGCGGGGGACTCTCCTACATGTCGGTCGAGGCCAGCGTTCAGTCGGCGTCGGCTACCTCGAGTATCTCGGCCTCCTCGACCGAGCCGTGTGCGGGGACCGGCGCGGACGGTATGAGTCGGCGGAAGGCGGTGAGGATGCCCATCGCGACGGCCACGACGGCAGCGCCCATCCAGAACGCGCCTTGGAAGGTGTGCTCGGCGGCCTTGCCGGCGACATAGGCGCCTATGGCGCCGCCGAAGAAGCGGACGAAGGAGTACGCCGCCGACGCGACCGGCCGCGGCACCGGGGCCGCGCCCATCACGAGGGTGGTGATCACTGTGTTCGTGATGCCGAGGAAGAGGCCGGTCAGGATCACGCAGACCACGACGCCCCAGGGCTGCCCGCCGGTCATGCCGTCGGTGGTGCTGCCGTTGGAGAAGATGGCCATCAGTGCCAGGCACGCGGTGAAGCCGGACAGGGCGATCACGATCGAGACGAAGGTGCCGACGCGGCGCTCCAGCCAGGTGGCACCCCAGATCGAGGTGAAGGCCAGGGCGAGACCCCAGCCGAAGAAGACCCAGCCGATGTCGGAGGCGCCGAAGTGGGTCGAGCCCAGCGCGAGTGGGTAGGGAGCCACCGCCATCAGGGTGAACATGCCGAAGTTGTAGAACAGCGCGACGACCGCCACGACCAGCAGACCGGGGTACCGGAGCGCCTTGAGGGGGTCGGAGATCCGGGTCTTCGTCTCGGGCTTAGGGGTGGGCGGCAGGAAGATCAGCGTGGCCGCCAGGCCGATCGCCATCAGCACGGCGACGCCGAAGAACGGCCCGCGCCAGCCGATGTGCTCGCCGAGTTGGCCGCCCACGATCGGGCCCAGCCCGATTCCGATGCCGAGCGCCGACTCGTAGAGCAAGATCGCCTGCTTGAGCGAACCGGTGGCGAGGCTCACGATGGTCGCCAGCGATGTCGCGATGAACAGCGCGTTGCCCAGGCCCCAGAACGCCCGGGCCGCGACGATCCACCCCACGCCACCCCAGTAGTCGCCCAGACCGGCGTTGAACGCGAGGTCGGCGAGGCCGCCGAGGGCCGAGAAGACCACGATGGTCGCCAGGCCCAGGATCAGCGTCCACTTGACGCCGATGCGCGAGCTCACCCAGCCGGTCACCAACATGGCGACCGCGGTGACCACCAGGTACGAAGTGAAGAGCAGCGAGACATCGCCCGACGTCGCGTTCAGGTCCTTCGCGATCGCGGTCAGGATGGGGTCGACCAAGCCGAGGCCCATGAACGAGACGACGCAGGCGAACGCCACCGCCCAGACGGCTCGCGGCTGGTCGAGGAAGGAGCCCTTCGGCTGCACGGACACGACGGTGCTCATTTGTTCCCTCCAGAGGTGTCGGTGCCGAGCAGACCGCGCAGCACTGCCACGGCAGTCGCGAGGTCGGCTTCGGTGTGACCCGCGGCGACCAGGCGTTCCAGCACCGTGGCGCCAAAGGCGGTGCGGCGGTCGAGAAGCTCCTGGCGGCCGGCGTCGGTGAGCGTGACGACCGTGCCGCGGGCGTCGTCCGGGTTGGCCTGCTTCGCTGCGAGGCCGGTCTTGACCAGGTTGGACACGGCGGCGGACATGGTGGGCTGTGCGCAGTTGTCGAGCCCGGCCAAGCCGGTGACGCTCACCGCACCGTGCTGATCGAGCAAGGACAGCACGCGGGTGTCGGCCGGGTTGTCGTGCATGTGCCGGATCATCCGCACCGCCCGGGCGGCGTAGACGACCAGGTCTGTGCTCAGCGCCAGCGCGTCGGCCATGCCTTCTCCTCACTACATAGGGAGCCTATGTATCGGGCTGCAATCTACCAGCGGGCCTCACGCCCGCGTCGCCGGCCCCCACCCCCTCGGCGTCGGCCTTGCCCGGAGGACCGGATCCGAGACGACGGCGGACAGCACCTCCGCGCCCGGCTGGACCGGACTCCCGGTGGCCCTCGCGCTGCCGGTCTCGACGTCGAGGACGACCGTCTCCTGCCACCTGCTCACCCGAGTTCAGGACGGCCACGAGGCGCCGTGACGGGACCCGTGGTGGAGAAGTAGTAGACGACCGCCCGACTCCCAGAGTCGGAGACGAGTGGGGGGCCACCGCCCTGGCCAAGGGGGAGGGCGCTGATCGTGCCGTCGCGAGCGGAGAGTCCTCCGAGGCGTGGACGTCTCTCGACCGGCCGCTGCAGGTGCCCGGTCCGCGCTGCCCCGCGTCGGGCTGCAGGTCAGGATGTGAGGAAAGCGTGAGCGGCGGTGACCAGACCGGCCACGACCTCCAGTTCGGTCTCCTCGCGCGGCGCGTAGAGCATGACGACGGTGGCCGGGATCAGACCGAGACGGGCGATCGGATGCGGCTCGGCCCAGCCTGCTTCGATCGCCTCTGCCGCCAGCTCTGGCGGCAGGACGGTGTGCAGGCTGAGGTCAGGGGCGGGATGGAGGTGCGCGAACTCGGTGCCGACCATGAACAGCTGCGAGCGCGAAGTCGGCTGCCGAAGGGTCAGCGCTCGGGCTCCCGCCACGGAGATCGCGCTCGGGCGTTCCACCACGCCACGAAGAGCAAACAGTCTGGCCGCTAGCTGCTCGCGGATCCGCGGGTCGGTGGGCTGCTGGTCCAGCTGGGTGTGAGGGTTGGACGGGGTGGTGCGGGGGCGTGGTCCCGACCGAGTCGGCAGGGACACGGTAGGTGTCATTCGAACAGTGTCATTCGAACAGGCCGTCCAACAGCGGACCGGTGAACGTCAGCCCCAGCTCGGGAGTGGTGGCGAAGAAGGCGAACAGCATCAGAGCAGCACCGGCCAGGGCGAGGTCCTTGAGGAACTGCGTCTGCTCCATCTGCCTGCTCTGCGGGTCGGTGACGTTCCAGAAGCCGTGCATCAGCACCGCCGTCGGAATCAGGAAGACCACCAGCAGGAGCGCACCGAGGTCGGCCCAGACGCCCAGCAGCATCATCAGGGCACCGCCCAGGATCAGCACACCGGTGCCGAGAACCGACGCCCGGGCCAACGGCACGCCCTTGCTCTGGGCGTACCCGGCCATCACCTGAGCCTGGGTGAGGTGCCCCACCCCACTAGCCAGGAACAGCACCGCGAACAACACCCGCCCCACCAGCACCAGCCATTCCATTCAGGCCATCCCCTTCAGACAGATGGTTACTATTGGTAGTAACCATCTGTAACGTACCGGCGGACCTGAGCGGATGCAATCCTGTGATCGTGGTGAGGGAACAGTTGGATCCCCGGCATTGCCCGAGGTTTCAAGAGTCGATCGAGTTCCTCGGGCGCCGGTGGACGGCCTCGATCCTGCGACCCATGTTCGACGGGCCGGTCCGTTTCAGCGACCTCCTCGACGCGGTTCCGCACATGTCGTCGCGTCTGCTTAGCCAGCGCCTCGAGGAGCTGTGTCGAGCCGGCGTGGTCGCCCACCGGCCCCAGGACGCTTGTCCGCGCTATGAGCTGACCGACATGGGGCGCGATCTCGAGCACGTCTTCCTCGCGATCGACCGCTGGAACCGCCGCTGGACCAATGCCATTCCCGACGTGGTGACACGGGCCTCGGCGGTCGCAGACTCTCGCAAGAAACTCGCCACGGATTGATCGCCCGCGCATACCCCGTCTCACTTAGCCTCGATCCGTAAGTTGTTCAGTGGCCCGGGAGGGTCGGGTGTGGCTGAGCCTTGATCGCCCTTGAGGTGGCTCCGGTGGAATGGCCGCCCGGCTCCTCCGGTGCGCCTTGGCTGCTGATTGAGATGCGCGTTCTGGTCGCTGTTTACGGATCCGCCAGCGAGGAGCTCTTCGGGCCGACGATGGAGTCGAGTCACCGAAGGAGCCATTGGATGGAAGAGCCAGTTTCTCAGGGCTGGGCCGGAGTCGATGTCGGCAAGGGACACCACTGGGTGTGTCTGATCGACGAGGCCGGTAAGACGTTGTGGTCAAGCAAGGTCGTCAACGACGAGACCGCGATCCTCGTAGCGATCAGCGAGATCCGCGGCCGGGCTGAACAGGTGACCTGGGCCGTGGACGTCACCGGCACCATGTCAGGGCTACTGCTGGCCCTGCTGGCAGCGCACGACCAGAGCGTGAAGTACGTGCCCGGTCGGATCGTGAACAGGATGTCTGAGGCCTACCGTGGTGAAGCCAAGACCGATGCCCACGACGCCTACGTCATCGCCGAGTCTGTCCGCCAGCGTGGTGACCTGACCGAGGTCGAGGTGTCAGCGACGCTGGTGGCCGAACTGCGGCTGATGGTCACCCACCGCACCGATCTGGTGGCTGACCGGGTCCGCATGGTCAACCGGCTCCGTGACGTGCTCAGCGGCTACTTCCCCGCGCTGGAGCGGGCTTTCGACTACGCCCACAGCCGCGGCGCGCTGACCCTGCTGACCCGGTACCAGACTCCTGCGACGATCCGCCGTATCGGCCAATCACGCCTGCAGGCCTGGCTGGTCAAGCGGAAGGTCCGCAGCGCCGAGCAGGTCGCTGCGGAGGCCGTGGGTGCAGCTGCTGCCCAGCACACGGTGGTCCCGGGCCAAGACGTAGCGGCGACGATCGTGGCCGATCTGGCCACCCAGCTGTTGGCGCTCGACGAGTGACTCAAAGATATCGATGCCAGAGTCACGGCTACGTTCCGAGCTCACCCTCAGGCCGAGATCATCGAGTCGTTGCCCGGCATGGGCCCGATCCTCGGTGCCGAACTCATCGCCGCGGCCGGCGACTTCAACGGCTATGCCAACGCCGGCCGCCTCGCTTCAGCTGCAGGCCTGGTCCCGGTGCCGCGGGACTCTGGTCGACGAACCGGGAACATGCACCGTCCCGTGCGGTACTCCCGCAAACTTCGGCGCGTGTTCTACCTGTCCGCCAACGCGGCGATGATGCGAGAAGGACCCAACCGCGACTACTACCTGAAGAAGCGCAGCGAGGGCGACAAACACGTCCAGGCACTCATCTGTCTGGCCCGTCGTCGGGTCGACGTGCTCTGGGCACTACTGCGCGACAACCGCGTCTCGAACTCACCCCACCAACACGGAAATCGATGCCCCAAACAGCTTGACAACTTCATTGAGATTCCACGTGCGCCGTGAGGTGCTGACGATTTGAGTGGAGGTGAGAGACCTTCGCCGCCGTCCCTGTCGTAGCAGGGCGGTGTAGCTGAGGGCAGCCTGCTCTGGGAGATGCCGGAGCGGGCGGGAGCAGCCCCGACAAAGCCGGGACGCGCCAGCACTGCCAGATGGTGTGGGTTCGGCGAGCGTGACGAAGAGGAGTACGCGAGGAACCAGCGTATGTACGTCCCTTAAGGGGCTGTTCGTACCTGAGGTGGGTGTGACCGACTCGCCATGAGCGGCTGAGCAAGAACGGTGTCGACGACGCTTGAAAACGAGGCCATAGCGACGGTCGAAAACGAGGCCACCCAGACAGATTGGATGGGTGATCTCAGTGGAGGATTGGGCATTGATCCGGCGCCTGGTCGCGGACGGTGTTCCGCAGCGTCAGGTGGCGAAGGATCTCGGGTCGGTCGACGGTGGCGCGGGCGGTGGCTTCGGATCGGCCGCCGAAGTACGAGCGGCCGGCGGTGCCGACGTCGTTCACACCGTTCGAGCCGCTGGTGCGCCAGCTACTCAAGGACACGCCGGATATGCCGGCGACGGTGATCGCCGAGCGGGTCGGCTGGACGGGTTCGATCACGTGGTTCCGTGACAACGTCCGCAGATTGCGGCCTGAGCACACGCCGGTCGACCCCTCGGACCGGTTGACCTGGCTGCCGGGCGATGCGGCGCAGTGCGACCTGTGGTTCCCGCCCAGGAAGATCCCGCTCGAGGACGGCTCGAGGACGTTGTTGCCGGTCATGGTGATCACCGCGGCGCACTCGCGGTTCATGGTCGGGCAGATGATCCCGACCGACACACTGAAGACCTGTTGTTGGGCATGTGGGAACTGCTGCAGCAACTGGGGCGGGTCCCGCGCCGGTTGATCTGGGACAACGAGTCCGGCATCGGTCGCGGCAAGCGCCATGCCGAGGGGGTCGGAGCGTTCACCGGCACCCTGGCCACCACGTTGGTCCGGCTGAAGCCCTACGACCCGGAGTCCAAGGGCGTGGTCGAACGACGCAACGGGTTCTTCGAGACCTCCTTCATGCCCGGGCGTGGCTTCGAGTCGCCGGTCGACTTCAACATCCAGTTCGCCGAGTGGCTGGCCAAGGCGAACGCGCGGATCGTGCGCACCATCAAGACCAGGCCGGTGGACCGACTCGACGCCGACCGGGCGGCCATGCTGCCCCTGCCGCCCGTCGCACCGACGGTGGGCTGGGTCAACCGGGTTCGGCTGGGCCGCGACTACTACGTCCGCGTCGACTCCTCGGACTACTCGGTCGACCCGGCGCTGATCGGCCGGTTCGTCGACGTGACCGCCGACCTGACCAGGGTCGAGGTTCGGCACGAGGGACGCCTCGTCGCGGCCCACGACCGGGTCTGGGCGCGTGGCATGACCATCACCGACCCCGCTCACGTCGCCGCGGCGAAGGTGCTGCGCGAGCAGTTCCAACGACCCCGACCGACACCGGATCCCCACGAGGGCCTGGCCCGCGATCTGGCCGACTACGACCGCGCGTTCGGACTGATCGACGGCGAGGTGGCGTGATGGCGGCCAACACCCGCAAGGCGAAGAGTGACGGAACCGAGGCACTCAAGCAGTTGACCTATCTGGCGGCGGCGTTGAAGGCGCCACGGATCACCGAAGCCGCCGGCCGGTTGGCCGACCACGCCAGGGACGCCGGCTGGACCCATGAGGAGTACCTCGCCGCGGTTCTGGACCGTGAGGTCGCCGCCAGGAACGCCTCCGGCGCCCAGCTGCGGATCCGCGCTGCCGGGTTCGCTGCCCGCAAGACGATCGAGGAGTTCGACTGGGACGCCCAACCCGCGGTGCGCCAACAAGTCGCGTCGTCGGCATCGGGTGGGTTCCTCACCGAAGCCCGCAACGTCGTGCTGCTCGGCCCGCCCGGCACCGGGAAGACCCATCTGGCCACCGGCCTGGGGATCGCGGCCGCGAACCACGGACACCGGGCCTTGTTCGCGACTGCGACCGAGTGGGTCACCCGGCTCACCGATGCCCACCGCGCCGGCAAGCTGCCCAACGAGTTGGCGCGGCTGCGGCGCTACGGGCTGATCATCGTCGACGAGGTCGGCTACCTGCCCTTCGAGCAAGACGCCGCGAACCTGTTCTTCCAGCTCGTGTCCAGCCGCTACGAGCACGCGTCGTTGATCCTGACCTCGAACCTGCCGTTCAGCGGCTGGGGCGGCGTCTTCGGCGACCAAGCCGTCGCCGCAGCGATGATCGACCGGGTCGTGCACCACGCCGACGTCCTCACCCTGAAGGGCGCCAGCTACCGGCTACGCAACCGCGGGATCGACACCCTGCCCAGCATCAGAACCCAAGACACGGCAGACTAGAAGACACGAACCGGTGGCCTCGTTTTCGAGCGTCGGATCGGCCTCATTTTCGAGCGTTGCCGACAAACGGGACGAGGCCTCCCAAGGATCTGGAGCGACCAAGCAACCAGACCGGAAGGCCTCGACGGTGTCCGAGCCTACGGCGTGTTCTCGTGCGCGCTCTGATTCTTGCTACTGCTCGCGTTGTGATCTGCTCGTCGGCCTGGACGGCTTCCACGTCGTCGAGGTCGCCGAGCTCGACGGCCGGCGCGGCCTGTTCTTGCGGGTGGTAGTCGAGTCGCCGCCTCGGATCGAGGCCTGCCGGGAGTGCGGGGTGGTGGCGCACAGCCATGGACGCCGCACGGTTCGGCTGGTCGACACGCCCTGCTTTGGGCGGCCGGTGGAACTGGTGTGGCGCAAGCGGACCTGGCGGTGCGCCGAGGCGGCCTGCCCGACCGGGTCGTTCACCGAGCAGCACGAGGACCTTGCCCGACCGCGGGCGCTGCTGACTGCTCGTGCGTGCCGGTGGGCCGTGGCGCAACTGCGGCGCGAGCACGCCTCGGTCCAGGGCCTGGCCCGACAGCTGGGCACCGCCTGGCGGACGGTGTGGGAGTCGATCAAGCCGCTGCTGGAGGCGCGCGCTGGCGACGAGACCAGGTTCGCCGGCGTCACCACCTTGGGGGTCGACGAGCACGTGTGGCACCACGTGTCCACCAAGCCGGTCGAGGACGGGGGCCGCGGGCCCAAGGAGCTGACCGTGAGAATGGTCGACCTGACCCGCGACGCCGACGGCATGGTCCGAGCCCGGCTGCTGGACCTGGTCCCCGGCCGGTCCGGGGCCGCCTACAGCCAGTGGCTCAGGGCCCGCAACGAGGCGTTCCGCGACGGGGTCGAGGTCGCCACCCTCGACCCGTTCCACGGCTACAAGAACGCCATCGACGACCAGCTCGACGACGCCGTGGCGGTGCTCGACGCCTTCCACGTGGTCAAGCTCGGCACCCACGCCGTCGACGAGGTCCGCCGCCGCGTGCAGCAGGAGATCCACGGCCACCGCGGCCGCAAGCACGACCCGCTGTACGGGATCAGAATGATCCTGCGCTGCGGCCAAGAGCGGCTCACCGACAAGCAACGAGCCCGACCGAACGGGCGATCCTGGCCGACGAGCGACACGACGAGGTCTACGTGGCCTGGCAGTGCGCCCAGCAGCTCCGCGACGCCTACCGGACCGAGAGCCTGGCCGAAGGTCGACGGATCGCCGAGCAAGTTCTCGCCTCATTGCCGACCTGCCCGATCCCCGAGATCAAGCGACTCGGCAAGACCCTGAAACAGTGGCGGCAGGCCTTCCCGGCCTACTTCGAGACCGGCCGCGCCAACAACGGCGGCACCGAAGCGATCAACGGACTCATCGAGCTCCACCGCCGCATCGCCCGCGGCTTCCGCAACCGCGACAACTACCACCTACGCATGCTCCTCATCGGCGGCGGACTCGACACGCTCAGCCCCACCTGAGATCCGAAGAGCCATCAATACCGACGAACTGATTCCCTGCGTACTCTGACATGAGGGGCCTCCTTCGTCGTCGACGTGAGTACACCCCCAGCATCCGCCGGGGACACACGAGGAACGAGGCCCCGCTCCTTCATCGCCTCAGACAGTAGCTGACGACTGCGCGAGTGACCGTCTTCAACAGGATGATCGTCGTCTCGCAGGGGTCCACCACGCTGCTCACCGACCTCGCCAGGCAAGTGCTCGACACGGGGCTGCGGGCTCCCAGACAAGTCGACCAGGACGTCACCGTCCATCACAGCGACCGCGGCGCCTATTCCTCACGGTCACCTTCTACCTCCAAGTGCGCCAAATAGGCTGCGAGCCGGTTGGCAGCAGCGTAGACCCCGACCTCCCTTAAACGGTGACCGAAGAAGGAGCCCAGTGGGTCACTCACTTTCGCAACTCTTAGAGCCGACCTCAGTTCCGCATCAATACGTCCTTCCGCCTGATGCAACAACCGGCTCCAGTCGGAAAGCGCTGGCCCGTGGCCGGGAAGAACAATGCACGGTTGGAGGTCTGACAGCGTGTGAAGCGAATCCCGGTAGTGTTCGATCGACCCTCCGGCATGGTAGCCGATTGATATATGACCATCACGGAATACATAGTCTCCGGACATCAGCACTTGCTCTTTGGCGGCGTTGACCACGACGTGATCTGGCGAATGGCCGGGGGCGGCTAGCAGATCCAGTGCAATGTCGCCCATCTGTAGCCGATCCGTTCCGTGGAGCTGTGGCATGTCAGGCAATACCGGAAAGAATCCTTCCAAGAACCTTCGCATCGACAGGCTCGTAAACTCGCCTGCCTGTGCGGGAAACATGTCCGCAAGGAAGGCAACACCCGCAATCTTCTCCCCTCGCCACTGCCCATATTCATACAGCAGCCGGGCGGTCGCATGACCAGCGAAATGGACTGCCCGAGGAGAATCAAGAAGGGCTCCGTTGCCAAAGTGATCCACGTGAGCATGTGTGTACACAAAAGCATCGATATCTCGCGGCCGCAAAGCAAGCGCTGCCAACTGCGATTCGAACCGACCTAAGCCGATTGGGTGTCCGGGATCGACAACAATTACGACACTGTCAGACTTCAACACGTAAGCGTTGCTCGTACCTCCAATATATGGCACGCGGATAGCCCACGCCGCAATCCTTCCGAAGGAGCCTAGATCAATAGGGGAGTAGTGGCTGCTCCGCATCTTGGACCTCAGGGCTCACGCAAGTGAAGGGCCCGACGCAGGGTAACGTAGTCGACCTTCTCCGAGCCCGTTGTGGGCATCTCCTCGATAAAGAGAATCTGCTCGGGACACTTATAGTGTGCCAATTCGCTACGGCACCAGGATTTTATCGCTTCGGGGTCAAGTTCGACGCCAGGCAGCGGCACAACGAAGGCGACGGGTACCTCGCCGAGTCGGTCGTCAGACGTGCCAATGACGGCAGCCTGTAATACGCCGGGATAGGTCAAGAGAACATCCTCAAGTTCACCCGGGAAAACCTGGAGTCCCCCTCGCTTAATCATGTCGCGTTTTCGGCCCGCTAAATACAAGAATCCGTCGCGATCCAGATAGCCGAGGTCCCCTGTGTACACAGCGCCGTCGCGGAGAACAAGATCGGTTTCTCCCGGGTCGTCAGCATAGCTCTCCATGTGTTGAGTGCCTCGAGCCACGATTTCGCCCACTTCTCCGTCAGGCTTCAGCTCGCCGCCATCGCCTACAATTGTCACCGCAACTCCGGGGAACGGCCGCCCGATCGAACCCTCCTTCGTTCGAGCCTCACGGAGGTCCGCGGCGCCGAAGCCGGCAATCAGGCCTGACTCTGTAGACCCATAGTTCTGGTGAACGGGCACGCCGTATCGTTCTTCAAACTTCCTCTTCACCCTCGGCGTCAGAACGCCACCAGAGCACGAAACAAAGCGGACGCTCGATAGATCGATCACCACATCCGTATTGGCCAACATATGCAGCATTGTCGGAACCATCGTGAGGTTATCGAAGGAGAATCGCCGTTGGAGATTAGCAAATTCCTCGGTATTGAACTTCCGCATTAGAGCAATCGACCGACCAGCGCGCATGGCAAATAGTAGGGGAAAGGTCCCCCCGTGGAACAGCGGCAGTGCGATGAGATTGGGAGGAGTTCCTTCCCGCGTCGCAGGGAACGGCCCCTTTCGACCCTTGAGGTTGACAACCCAGTCCTCGGCCATGCGGTCGAAGCGATCGTGCGACCGCGCGGCCACCTTCGGGCGACCCGTGGACCCGCTGGTGAACAAGAGGAGTGCTATGTCTTCATCATTGGTCGGCTCGGCATCGAAGTGGAGCTTCTGCAAGAGTTCCACGCTCACGTCTTCGATGCGACCAGAAGCTCGAGTCAGCGGCGTGGTGCTCAAGACTCGAAGGCGCTGGAGACTCTCGAGGCGCTCAATGTAGGGCTCCGCACTCAGGACGATCTCTGCACCAGACGCCTCCATCGCATGAGCAAGATCTTGGCCCTTGTAGAGAATGCTCACGGGACAAAGAGCAATTCGCGCCTTCCAACATCCATACATCGTCGCCAGCAACTCAATACTGTTGTGCATATAGGCAGCAACAGTGTCTTGAGGCGTCACCCCACGCCTCCGCAGCGACGTCGCAATGGAGCTGGCAAGTTCGTCGAACTCCCGGAAGGAAACCTCCCGGTTCTCAAAATACACCGCGACGCGGTCAGGGACCTCGGCAATTCGGGCGTCGAGATCAGCTGCAAGATTTCCCATTAGCAATAGCCTTTCCATTGCGGCTCAGTGATGAACAAAAGACGCTGCCCGCTTCTCCCTAAACGAATTGATTCCCTCTCGAAAGTCGTCCGACCCTACGCACATTGTCTGCGCCAGGGCGCCGTTAGCAAGGAAAGGGCCGAGCGCCGTATCCGGGGCTTCCCGCAACATTGACTTAGCCATTGCGTATGCCGTGCTCGGTCCATTCGCTAGACGAGACGCGAGTTCGGAGACCCTACCGGATAGCTCTCCCGCGGTGACCACTTCGTCCACCAGCCCAAGGGCTAGGGCCTCCTCGGCCGAAATTGGCGTCCGGTCACCGAACAGAATGCTTCGTGTTCGGGCGACGCCACATCGCCGGGCCATGGCATGGAGCGTGAACGGCTCGGGCATCAACCCACGGTCGAAGAATGCGAGGTGAAAGGTCGCGCTCGCGGAAGCGACGATATAGTCGCCAGCAAGCGAAAGCCCAAGTCCGATCCCGGCCGTCGGCCCGTTTACCGATATAACCAAGGGTACCGGAAGGCTCACCAATTTTTCAAAGGTTGCATAAATTCTCAGCAACTGCCGGTGCACTTCGGTGGCCGGAGCTCCCTCGATCGCCTCCAGCACGGAAATATCCCCGCCGCCGCAAAAGGCTCGGCCCTCTCCCGTCAGAACGACAGCACGTACGTCCCCAGCCTCACCATCAAGGCATTCGTCGACGAAGGCGCACATCCGCTCACCCATCTCTGCGGTAAACGCGTTAAGTCGATTGGGACGGTTCATCGTAAGCGTCGCAACGGGGCCGTCGCGTGTGATGCTCAGTTCACTCATTCGGCTTCCTCCAAGCTAATGACGGCACGATAATCAAAGCTCTGGCCAGTGATCCAGGCTCACCAACGCAGTGTCACGCAATTCATACGCAGAGCCAAAGAGAAGAGAAACCTCCACAGCGCGCCGGTGGTGGATCGACACTTCGTGGTCGTCCACAGCTCCCAAACCACCGTGCAATTCGTGCGCCTGGCGAGTGGCCATGCGGACCGTTCGAGTCGCATGCAGCTTTGCCTCCGCACATAACGCCGGCTGGATACCGCTGGCGTCGGCCAGCCAGGAAATGTACTGCACTAGACGTCTCGAGCCTTGGCGAGCAATGAGAAGGTCGGCCAGACTATGCTGGACTGCTTGGAAGGAACTCAACGGACGACCGAACTGCCGTCTGGTTCGTACGTGATCTGCGGCCAACTCTGAAACCTTATCTGCTTGACCGACCATGTAGGCCGCCTGCAACAGCCGCGCACCTGCGAACCCGTAAAGCAGAGCACTACGCGCATCGGAGCCGCGCGAAAGTACGCTCGAGTCATCCACGAGCACGCGGTCGAGCCCCACATCCCACTGCGTGTCACCACCACTCGTTGCTCGGCGGTCAATAGAAACGCCCGGCGCGTCACTTGGCACGAGCAGAAGAAGGTCCTCGTCCGCTCGCGAGACCCTGCTGTGGACGAGAAAGGAATCGCATTGATCAGCATCCTGAACGAACGTGGTTCGTCCGTTTAGGATAAATTGGCCAGGCATCTCCTGCGCGATCGGGAGGTCCTCACCGGGTTCCCCGTGCGCCCCGTAGACGGCAGGAGAAATCCTGGCCGCGCCCTCGACGATGGAGTCCAAGAGCCGCGGTCTGGAATGGTTGAGGGATTGGAATACGATACCAACGCTCCCGGCAAAGGGCGTGACCGCTGCTGCTCGGCCCAGTTCCTCTGCGATGAGACATGCGGCTTGCCATCCCCCTCCACCTCGATTGTTGGGCAACGCCGCCACGATCAACCCTCCGTTGATCAATTCCCTCCAACCAACCGCGGCGCGTCCTTCGTCAACTGTGGCATCGATTGAACGTTTGATGGCCGAGCGGGTAGAGGACCGCAGCTGATCTTCTTCTTCGTTATACCGCAGATACATGTCGCTCCCCGCTCACATTTGTCGTCCCAGGCCAAGGCCATGACGGGCGATGAGATCTCGCTGAACAGCGTTTGCGCCACCCGTGAAAAGTGTAATGACAGCATGCCGGTACATCCGCTCCAGTTCACCAAAAGCGGGTGCCGCTTTATCCTCGGGGGTGAGTTGCCCGTGTGTTCCCAACACGTCGAGAGCGAATGTGGACAATGCGAGTCGAAGCTCCGTGACTTCCACCTTTAGCGCTGAAGCATCGTGACTTCCGGACTCTCCGCGGTCAGTCCCCCACGCGATGCCGACGGAGTTGAGGTAGGCCGCCACAATGGCCGAGTGAAGGACCACGAGCTCACTTGCTACCGCGTGGTCGTCGAGGAGTCGTTTCCCTGCCCGTGTGGCGCATCGACAGTATTCAAGAACGGCTTGATACGCGCGGATAACGGGTGCAACCATCATTACCGCGAATCGTTCACCGTCCAACGCCTCGCCGATGATCCGCCATCCCTCGCCTTCATCGCCGACCCGGTGGTCGACAGGCACTTCAACATTGTCGATGTGCACTACGTTGGTCCGTATCCCGGACATGGTGTACAGCGGGGAGATGGAGATGCCCGGTGCATCTAGAGGCACCACAAAGAGTGAAATGCCTTGGTGCTTCTTGTCGGTTTTCTCCGTGCGGGCGGCGACCCAATAGTAATCAGCAATGTGCGCCGCGGTCGAAAACACCTTTTCGCCGCTAATCACGTAGCGATCACCGTCCAGCCGTGCTTGGGTCTGCAATGAGGCGAGGTCGGATCCCGCATTCGATTCCGTGTAGCCAAGAGCGAAGTCCAGTTCGCCCCGGGTAATTCCCGGTACGAGTTGCCGGGTTAGGGACTCTTGTCCGTAACGAACCAGCATCGGCGCCACGATCCCGATGGCCGTGGCATTCAGTGGGGCTCCTGCTGCGGCGAGCTCCGACTGCAAGACAAAGCGATGAAGGGTACCTCCTGGCCGACCACCATATTCTTGAGGCAGTCCGATACCGAGATAGCCGGCCCGGCCTAGCGCCCGCTTGAAGGAAGTAGCCGGATCGCTATCAAGGTCTCGAACAACACTGTCATTCATAGCGAATCGCCGCATATCGGGAGGCCACGCCTTATCCAAGAAGTTGCGGAGTTCGCTTCTAAAATGGCGCACATCCTCGGGAAAGGTAAAGTCCATAGCGCTACTCTCCGATCATGCTTCCGGGTACGCGTCCCGCGCCCTGGACAAGTAGTACGTCGAGCGCAACAACCCCTCCATCCTTGGAGACGCCAAGCGGGTTGATTTCCATTTCAGATATGCCGTTTTCCAGCGCGGTCGTCGCCAAGACCGAGAACCGGGAGATCACGTCCACCAACTCGTCCATGTCGACGGGGGGGATCCCGCGGATACCCTTTAGGACCGGATAGATGTGCAGCCTACGAAGCATCGCGCGGATTTCTCCTGAAGTGACTGGGAGGACCGCTACCTGATGGTCCGTCGCAGCCTCGGTAAAGACTCCACCCGAACCGACCATCAGAACGGGCCCAAATGCGGCGTCGTTCCAAGCACCCACGATCAACTCGGTGGAGAGACGTGAATACTGCTCGATGAGGATCTCGACTGGCCCCTCTGAGGCGTCGCTTTGAAGGGCAAGCAACTCGTTCACGTGACTCTCGAGCTCGTCAGCGTCTCTGATATCGACGCGCACCCCTCCGATATCTGACTTGTGCAGCTGGGTCGGATCGTGAATCTTTGCTACTACTGGATATCCGATGTCTAGTGCGATTGACTTCGCGTCGGCCGCGTCATGAACCAGGTGGCCCCGAGGTACCGCGATCCCGGCGTCCTTTAGAAGCTCCTTCGCCGCATATTCACCTCGCCACACCAGGAGGGCCGGGTCAACGGATAGCCCGCCCGGCTGGGCTGGCCGCACGAGGGGTGCTTCACGAGCCGACGCCAGCGCTCCCAAGATATCCATCGAACGCGCGACTCGAGCTAGGGAGGTGAAGACCGGTACACCATGCTCCCGGAGCACTTCAAGCGTCGAGGGAAGCGCACCTAGCCAGCAGACGGTGATGGGCTTCGAGTGCTGGGACGCTAGCCACCTGATGTCCTCGGCCCATCGACTGGCGTGCATGTCCAACACGCCAAGAACGACGACCACTGAATCAACGTCTGTCGATTCCAGCATTGCCTCAGCGGCACCTGCCAGGGTCCCTGGCTGAGCCAGAATCTGCCCCGTCAGATCAACTGGGTTCTGGGATTCACCGAAGTCTGGCAAGACTCTCGCGAGGCGCTCTTTCGTTGTTTCGCCGAGCGACGGCACGTCAAGCCTCCGTTCAACGAGGAGGTCAGCCAGGACAGCCCCTGCCCCCCCTGAAGCGGTCAGGATGCCGACCCGAGGCCCACTCGCGCGCAATCTAGCCTGAGCCAGAACGGCGGCGTCGAGCATCTCGTCCAGATCTTCGACGACCACAACCCCGAGCTGACGCAAGTAGGACGTTACAACCGCGCCGTCGCCTGCGATGGCACCGGTATGGGACTTGGTCGCCCTGGCTCCCGCTTGACTCGAGCCCGCAACGACCGCGATTACATCCTTTCCACTCCGCCTGAGTTGATGAATCGACTCGGCGAAAATAGCTGGTTGTCGGACTTGCTCGAGAAACAGACATACAACGTTGACAGCGGATACACCTGACAGATATCCCAAGCAGTCAGCAACCGTAATGTCCGCCTCATTGCCGGTGTGAATGAAGTGCCGGAAGGTAATCCCCACTCGGGCCGCTTCGCCGACGGCTCCACTCCCCATACCGCCACTCTGGGTAATGAAGGAGACGTCGCCGACTGTATCCGTGTTAAGTCGCTCGACTAGTGAGGACGGCGTCGCGACAACCGGGTTCGTCGCCACGTCGAGATTGTAGAAGCCGAGGCAGTTGGGGCCAAGGATCCGGATACCCGTTTCGTCTGAAAGCCGACTTAGATCCATCTGCATCTGGGCACCCGAATCGCCAACTTCATTGAAGCCCGCGGAATGGACTAAGATTGACTTGACGCCGGCCGCGGCGCATTCCTCCACGATCGCAAGAACATGCTGCGCTTGGGTCGCCACGATGGCAAGATCTACACTCCGCGGGATCTCGCCAATACTCCCGTAACAACGACGGCCATAGACCTCTTGATGATTCGGATTGATCGCGTAAAGGTCGCCAGTAAAGTGGAAGCGACTCAAAGCCTGATAGGCTCTGCCAGCGAATGTCGTCTCCGAGGGGCCTACCCCGAAGACAGCTATAGAGGCCGGTTGAAACAGCGGCACCAGAGAGGTTGAGCCTCCTCGATCTGACGGATCGCCAGTACTCTTCATTGCGAGCGTCAGCCTTCGGCTGCTGAAGAATCTGCCACCTTCCGCGCTTCTCCCTGTCGGAAGAACGCCGGAACCATGCGGTCGCGCTCTCGCAGGGCCGCGCCGAGACCCTTATCGCGACGGCTCTTCATGAAGTTCCAGTCCCCATCGCCGAGTTGGAGGTTAGTGAGCCAGCCGTGGCCGATCCAACCAGCGCTTGCTCCAATTCCGAACCCTCGGGAATCCATGACAATCTCCATCATCCCCTTGCCCATCGCGATCCCATCTAGCGATTGCATGGAGCATGCAGCGACATAGCCGTCCACAGCCTCGTCCAACTCGGCATCGGCGACGACTCGGGTGATCAAACCGAATCTCAGCGCCTCGTCCGCGTTCAGCGGCCGGCAGGTCAGCATCATCTCCTTTGCCTTCTTGAGACCGACCGTCTCGACCAACTCTGCGTAGTTGAAGAGGGGGCCCAGGTAGCGCCAGGCCGGATGCGTATACATCGAGTTGTCGGTGGCGACGACAATATCGGCAGCAACGGCCAACTGAAGGTGGGCGCCGTAGCAGTAACCTCGGACTTTGCAGATGACCACCTTCATGCAACGCGCCACCGTCTCGATCGTGCTTTCGTAGCCAAAGACAATGTCCTTATCCGGGATCATCCGTCGGCGCTGTGTGGGCGCCTTCCGACTCTTGGCGTCCGCACCAGAACCGTATCCAATATAGTATCCCAGTTCATTTGCGTTGGCGCCAGTGCCGAAATTGTCGCCCTTTCCTTCGAGTACGATGACCTTGACCGCCTCATCGCGTTCCGCCCGCTTGATCAAGGACTTGATGTAGTCGAAGCCTGCCAGAGGCAGAGCATTCAACTGTTCTGGTCGGTTGAACACGATGCGAGCACAGTGGTTATCCTCATCGCGAACGTACGAGATCTCCCCTTCGTAAAGCTCGCTCGTGAACTCGCCAAGCTCGTAAGTGTGAATAACGGTGTTGGTCATTCTGAATTTCCCATCTCTTGGTGTAGGTCAACTCTGGCGGGTCCTGCCGCGCCCATTTCTTCAATCCCGAAGTATGCGTCGCTGAACCCAGGGTCCTTCGTTAGCTGCTCGGGCGTTCCTGAAAGAGTGAATCGGCCAGACTGCATGACGAAGCACCGGTGCGCCGACGAGAAGGCGAGCCCGGCATTTTGCTCAACGAGCACGATGGCTATTCCGCGGTCCGTGATGCCTTGAAAGGCGCGCGATAGGAGATCGACTAGACGTGGCGATAGCCCAAAGCTCGGCTCGTCAAGCAACAGCAGCGTGGGTTGACGGATCAGGCACATCGAGAGCGCCACCATTTGCTGCTCCCCGCCACTCATTGTCCGGACTTGCTGGTTGATTCGATCTTTCAAGACCGGAAACATCGAGTAAATAAACGCTCGTTCAGAGCGCTGCTGAGAGCGCGACAGCGACCGGGCCGCAAGTTTCAGGTTGTCGTCGACGCTCTGGCTTGCGAAGATCTTCCGATCGTCGTGCAGTATCGAAATGCCAAGGCGGGCGCGTGAGAACGCCGGCATCCCCCGCAGAGACTCTCCTTCGAGGAGGATCTCTCCGCCGAACACCCGGCACAGTCCGACGATGGAGCGAAGGAACGTGGACTTTCCCATGCCGTTGGCGCCCAGAATCGACAAGAATTCCCCAGGTTGGACATCCAGATCGACCCCGGAAAGCACCTTGGTTTTGTCGTAGCCTGCTTCGAGGCGTCGCACGGACAATAGGGGGGTCACGGGACGTCACCGACATGGACACCCAGGTAGGCCTGTTGGACATAGGTCTCTGCGAGGACCGTAGCCGGCGCGCCCGATGCGATGACTCTTCCCAGATCGAGCACGATCAGCCTTTCACAGTTCATCCGAACTACTTCTAGGTTGTGTTCCACCATGAGCACGCCCACGCGGTCATCGATGCGCAGCTTTGCGAGGACTCCAAGGAGCCGGTCGATTTCGGCGCGTTCAAGGCCGGCTAGGGGTTCATCGAGAACAAGCAGTTTCGGTTCGCCGGCCATCGCAATCGCGAGGGCCACGAGCTGTTGCTCGCCACGCGACAAATCACCCGCTCTAACGTTCAATAGAGAGGAAATACCAACTCGATCTGCAACCTCTAGTGCCTTTTCCTTGACCGATCTGGTCGCCTGCCTAGAACCGCGCGTGCGCAGCATGAATCGCCACGCCCCTAGGTGTCCGGCGCGGGCGTGCCCGCCCACGCGTAGATTGGTCATGACGTCGAGGTCCGGGAACAATGAGCCGCCCTGAAAGGTACGCCCTAATCCATGGATGGCTCGAACGTGACTGGGAAGCCTCGTAATGTCTTCCCCATTCAGTCGAACCACACCTTTGTCCGGGCGCAGTCGACCACAAATGGTCTCCACCAAGGTCGACTTTCCAGCACCGTTAGGCCCTACAACTCCCACGAACTCGCCGCTGCCGAATTCGAACGAAATGTTGTCGTTGGCAGTTAGTCCTCCGAACGACTTTGTGACCGAGTCTATTGCGAGTGTCGTTTGTGATATCACGGCATCCTCCTTCCGAGCGAACGGATAAGTCCACGAAAGTCACGCCAGGGCGATGCGTGTTGAGCGGAGAAAGCTCGCTCAGCACGGTTGCGCAGGGACGTCAGTACACCGGTGCCGGCGAGCAAGGCATACGCCACCAGGAGCCCGGCGTAGGCCAGCTGTCGGTAGTCGCCCACTGCTCTCAACATCTCAGGAATTACGATCAGCGCATACGCCGCGATGTAGGTACCTGCCAGTCCGCGGCCGCCAAGGATCACCATGACGAGGGTCAACACAACCATGTGAAACCCAAACAGCTGGGGGGAAACCAGCCGGATGGTGTAGCCATACATGACGCCGCCCACTGCAATTACTGCACTGCTAAGTAGGATGAATACGATTCTGACTCTGAGCGGGTAGATGCCTGAGGCCTGTGCTCGCACCGGGTTGCTTTTCAAAGCATTGGCCGCTGCTCCCCAGGGCGATTCCAGCAGGTTCGTGCATAAGAGGAGAATTGCTGAGCTTAACAGGCAGGTTACGACGAGGATTTCGCGGTTGGAGATGAATGTCTCGGTCCCGATCCGAAGGGGGTCTATTCCAGAGATCCCGAAGGGCCCTCCAGTTAGGCTGACCGCACTCTCGGCAACGACTGCTACTATCCCCGACAGTGCGAAGGTCATGATTGCAAACGGTAGCCCGCCGATACGGATGGTAAGGACACCCACTACACCTGCTAGCACGGTCGAAAGACCGACGGCGGCCACAAACACGACCAGGGGTCCTGCCTCGTATCGTGTCACCAGGATCGCGACTGCGTACGCCCCGATCCCGAAGAAGGCCGGGGTCGCGAGTGAAAGTTCTCCTAGGTAGCCCTGAAGCAGGCTTAATCCAGCGGCGGCGAGCGCGTATACGGCCGCGAGCGCGAGCACTTGGTGGTGGTACACAGAACCGGTCAAGAAGGACGCCAGGATGGCGAACAAGGGAAGCGCCGGCGTCAACCACTGCCGAGCACGGTGACTATGCATGGGCCGACTCGCTTTGGGTCGTCCGGAACAAGCCCGTGGGCCGGACAACGAGAAGCGTTATCACCAAACCAAAACTGAAGAGTTCCGACCACATCGCGCCGAGATACCCCGATACCAAAGACTCCGATACTCCGAGAACTACTGCAGCGACTACGGCTCCAGGGAAACTTCCAAGGCCCCCCAGGATGCCGATGAGGAATGCCGTGATCAGGAGCGGCTGGCCCATGAACGGTTGGAGCGCCGCCGCCGGAGCCAGCAGTGCACCTGCCAGCGCGGCCAGAGCCACAGCGACGGCTGCGACGACGGCCCTGATGAGACCAACGTTGATTCCGATGGACTCGGCACCCTCCGGCTCTTCGGCTACCGCGCGGACCATTCGCCCCGGCAGTGTTCGGTAGAGAACGAGGCTCAACACAGCGATCGTGACGACGCTGACAAGAATCGTAGCCACGGACTGGTTCTGAACGTGCAGGTCGGCAAAGTCGATTGATCCGTTCACCTGTGTTGGGATGGTCCGTGTATCACCTCCGACCCACAAGAGAAGACCCTCTTCCATGAAGCTTGCCACGCCAAGCGTTCCAACAAGCACTAGTTCCATCGAGCCGGTGAATCGCAGCAACCCGCGCTCGAGGATGACGCCTCCCATCCCGGCCACCACTATCGCGGTGACTATCGCCACCATGTATGAAGTCCCTGCGTCCACCACAAGAAGGAGAACCGTGTACGCCCCCAGTGCGACGAAGGCGCCGTGAGCAAAGTTGGCGATCTTCAGAACTCCAAAAAGCAGGTTGAAGCCGACAGCTCCAAGTACATATACACCGGTGATCGACAGGCCGTTTACTAGATGCTGTAGCATTTCGGTCATGGGACAAACCTCCTACCAGCAGGCTCAAATGGTGGCTGCTAGCGCCAGCCTTGGCCCGTCTCCTCTTCATTGAGTTGGCTAGTCGACGATCCGCAACTTGCCGTCCTCGATCCGAAGTCTCAGGAAGCGTTCCGGGTCCCACTGGAAACGGTGGTTCACGAACTGCATGGGGTCATTGCTGAATGGGCTATCATAAGCGATCTCATCGAGCGCGCCTGCCACCTCTTCCGGATTGGTGCTGTCTGCTTCAGAAATCGCTTGAAGAAGCACGTCCGCTGTGGCGTAGCCCAAGACACCGTACTTGGTTGGATCATTTCCGATCTCGTCGACGAACATCTTGCGCAGGGCATCGTTCTTCGCGTTCCCGGCGGTTGCCGAAATCCAGAAGTCGACGCCCAAGAGGCCATCGGCTGGCACGTCGGCTTCGTTCAGGGCCGCTACTGTGTCCTCCGCGAGCCCCGGTGACATGGTTAGCATCGAACGCTCAGCAAGGCCGGAGGAGAGGGCTTCGCGTAGAAACGCCACTTGCGGCGGAACACTTGCAATGATGGTGTGGACGAGGTCAGGGCTCGCGGACGAGACCCGTTCGACAAAGGGTGCGTACTGTTGCGTTTTCACTGTATCGATGTAGTCCTCGCCGACAATTGTCGCATTCTGTCCGTCGAGGTAGTCCTTCATCGCCGTCACGTCGTTGCGGGCGGTCTCGCTCATGTCGCCGACTGCGTAAATAGATTCCGCGCCGAGGTCGAGATAGAATGCCGCTTCACCCGCAGCCCACTGGGCCTCAGAAGGCGATAGACTGTAGCAGTACTTGCAATCCTCGGTAAAAGCTTCAGCGCGAATCGTGGGAGAGACTAGTAAGGCGCCGGCTTCGTTCGCGTAGTCCGCAACAGCTGTTCCGACCGTAGTAATAACAGGACCCATGAAGATCCGCTGGTTGTCCTGGTTGGCGGCCCGGGTGAACGCACTGACGCCCGTCGCGGGATCAGCTGCGTCGTCATAGACCGTCACTTCGAGCTTCTTTCCCAGGACGCCACCTTCTCGGTTCGCCTGGTCGATGCGCAGTTGCATGCCCTCGATCTGTGCCTTGCCGAGCGAACCGGCGGGTCCCGAGGTGGGCATCAAGACGGCGACCTTGATCACGTCGCTTTCCCCGGGGGAGTCTGAGTCTGTGTCACTTCCGCAGGCGGCTGTGGCTAATGCCATAGCGGCAGCAAGTGTCGAAACACGGACAATTGTACCCATCGATCTATTACTTGGTTGACGACGCATCGCTTCTCTCCTCATATCCTTTCGGTGAGCCGTCTCGGTTGGGCCGGCTCGGGCGATCTCGTAGGCATAGACCGTCGACCCCGATATCTGCACACAGAGCGGCCACTTGTCCCGAGGTCATCTCGCCTTCGGCCGAAAACCATATATAGGGCCCGTTGCAAATGTCGAGAAGATTCGACGCAGCTACCGTTGGCGGAATGCTCTTGAACTCTCCTGCCTCGATACCGCGACTAACTACCTCGGCGATCACCGCGCGGTACTGCCGCGCTTGGCGATTCACGTTCATTCGGCATTCACGGCCGAGGTGCGCTTGTTCACGGAAGTAGATACGGAGGACGGATTGGTTCTCAAGGACTGTCGTCACATGTGTTATAAGGACGCTTCTGAGAAGCTCCGTCGGTGCCTCCGGCAGGGCGGTCATAGTGGCGTCGATGTTGGCCCGCAGCTTCGCCATGAGTTCTGCCACGATGGAGCACAGAAGTTCCGGTTTGGAATCGAAGTAGTTATAGAACGTTCCTTTGCTGACACCGGCCTGCGTTGTGATGTCGTCGACCCGAACCTTGGCGTAGCCGCGCGCCGCAAACAACTTCGTGGCCGACGTGAGTAGGTCGGACCGAAGGTCCCTGCTGGTTGGACGAGACATTGACACTTCCATACAAATCGGAGCCTTGACTGACTGGTCAGTCACTGTTCCCGGTTCGTCGATCTAAGTCAAGGGGTGCGCAGCGGAACTTCTCCCAGCCCGGTCAGGCAACACCGTCGGGGCACCGCCTCAGCCGTGGCGACCGGCCGCTCAAACCGGCTCATCGCAATCGGGGGTGTAGTTGCTGCCTGAAGCCGCCGGTCTCGAGCAGCGGTCGAGCGGTCTGGTTGGCTGGGGGTGTGCCGAAGAAGAAGCGGAAGAGTAAGAGCGGCGTGTCCAGGGTCGGTGCGGATCTGGCGTTGCTCCAGACGTTGACGGCGAATGCCGGCCGCGACATGTTCGCTGGGATGTTCGATGAACCGACGCCGGAGGTGCGGGAGGTGCCGGAGCGGGCGCGGGGCTTCCGGGTGCGGGTCGACCTGATGTACGCCAAGCCGCCGATCTGGCGTCGTCTCGACCTGCCCACCGACCTCATGCTCGATGAGTTGCATGACGTGTTGCAGGTCGCGATGGGCTGGGAGGACGGCCATCTGCACAAGTTTGGTGTCGGTGTGGACCAGCATACTCGTGCCTATTTCGTCACTGGATCCGATCTGAGCGAAGGCGACGAAGGCGTCGCCGAAGACGACGTACGGCTTGACCAGGTGGTGTCTGCCCAGGGCGACCGGCTCTTCTATGACTACGACTTCGGCGACGGATGGGAGCACGTGCTGGTGGTCGAAGAAGTTCTCGACGATCCGCCAGCGGATCCGGTCTGCCTGAAGGGCAAGATGGCCTGCCCGCCGGAGGACTGCGGCGGCCTGGGCGGCTACGAGGAGCTCGCCGATTGGGTTCGTGGCGGATACGACCCGGCGGCGACGCCCATGGGGCTCGGTGCCGAGGAGATGCGGGACTGGCTGCCCCAGGACTGGCATCCGGACCGTTTCTCGGTGGATGAGACCAACGACGCTCTGGCCGCCCTGACTACGGGGTGAGGGCTCTTCACTGCTGAGGGTGAACGAGCTGGGATCTGAAGCCGCCGGTTTCGAGCAGTGATCTGGCGATGTAGTTGGTCAGGTTGCGGAACCCGAGCGCTGAGCCACGCAGATGCTCGAGCCGTCCGTTGATCGCCTCGGTGGGGCCGTTGGATGTGCCGGGCCGGTCAAAGTAGGCGAGCACGTCGCCGGCTCGCTTCTTTAGCGTTCGGCCCAGCGTGACGAGCTCGGTCAGTGCCTTCGGGACACCGGCGCTGAGGGAGTCGATAAGCTTGACCATCAGCTCGCGACCTTGGCGTCGGTCTTCGTGGCGGTAGGCGGTGATCATCCGTTGGTAGATGCCCCAGGTGGCTTCGACCTCGACGTGGGTCCCGTCGGCGAACAGCGCCCTCAGGCGGGCGGCCTGCTTGTCGGTGAGGAGGTCTGCACCGGTGTGCAGGGTGCGGCGTGCGGAGTAGAGCGGGTCGCCCTTGTGGCCACGGTGGCCGTGGATCGCCAGCTGGACACGGCGGCGGCACTCGTCGAGTGCCTGCCCGGCCAAGCGGACGACATGGAAGGGATCCACGACAGCGACGGCCTCGGGGAGTTCCTCGGCGGCGGCGGTCTTGAAGCCGGTGAAGCCGTCCATCGCCACCACCTCGACGGCGGCGCGCCACGCGTCGGGACGTTGGTTGAGCCAGGTCTTGAAAGCCTGCTGGGAGCGGCCTTCGACCATGTCCAGCAGTCGCGCTGGTCCGGCGCCGTCGCGGATCCCGGTGAGGTCGATGATCACAGTGACGTACTTGTCGCCGCGCCGGGCGTGTCTCCAGACGTGCTCGTCGACGCCGATCGCGGTGACGCCGTCGAACCTGTTGGTGTCCTCGATCAGGACCCGCTTGCCCTCGGCCAGGCCCGCGTCGTTGGCGGTGTTCCAGGCGATCCCGAGGCCTTCAGCGATGCGGGCGACGGTCAGGTGCTGGACCACGATCGCCTCCAGCGCCCAGCGCAGCCCGCGGCGCGACAGCTTCGCCCGCGGCTCGGCCGCCAGGCTGGTGTCCTGGCGCCACACGTGCCCGCAACCGGAGCAGCGGTAGCGGCGCACGACCACCTCCAGCGTGGTCGGCCGCCAGCCAGAGGCTCATGCGCCAGCCGCCGGACCACGGTGTCGCGTGGCGTGCCTTCGCAGCCACAGCGACGGCACCACTGGTCCGGTTCGACGACCCGGCACGCGAGCACCGCGCGGTCGGGCTCAAGACGCTGGCCCGTGGCTACGAGGCCGAGCTCGTCGAGTCGGCAGAACGTGGTCAGGTCGGGACAGGCGAAGCCCGCCTGCGGGGTAGCGTCAGGCACGTCGCGGTCTTCCGGATGGTGAGCGTGAGAACTTCCATCTTCGGAAGACCTCGACGCCGGCTACACCCTCAACTGTGAAGAGCCCTCAAACCGGGCACGCGATGCCGTCGTCCTCACCCGTGAAGCGCGCCGGAGCCGCACTTATGCATTCAGGCAGGTAGCAGGCAGGGTCGCCGAAACGAACATGTGCCCGCCCCAGGTTCCTTGGGGCGATGTCCTCGGCGACACCACCGACGCCGCGGCCATGCGCGACTGCCTCCTGCACCGTTCCGTGGTCCTCGACCGATCGCGTCAAGGAGAAGGCGAGATCCATCGGCCGGGCTGTGTTTCACGTCGAGGCGCGCATCGCCCATGACGCCGACAAGGACGCGCGCACCGACGAGGTGGGGGAGCTGGTCCTTCGCAGACCGAACGTGTTCACCGGCTATTGGGGCCTGCCCGACGCCACCGCCGAGGCGTTCCGCGGCGGGTGGTTCCACACCGGCGACCTGGGCCGCATGGACGCCGAGGGCTTCATCACGCTCGTCGACCGCAAGAAGGACATGATCATCACCGGCGGCGAGAACGTCTACCCGATCGAGGTCGAGCAGCAGGTGGGTGACCCCGCCGCGACCGGCTCGGCAGCCAATGAGCGGCTCATGGCGATCATTCCGCCCTTGCTGGAGCAATGATCAGAACCTGTGGATGGCGCTCGGCGAGGTGACGTGAAGCGGACGTACCTCCCGAGCAGGATCGAAGCAATCACAAGGTTCTGATCAGGGTCGGCGTTGGCGCGCCGGCTCGGGAAGGTACGTCCATGCTCAAGGTAGTTCACGACGCCGAGGTGTCCAACGAGCCCGCCGGTGGGTCGCTGCTCGACGAGATCGTGCGTGACGGGGCCCGGCAGATGTTGGCGGCGGCGCTGCAGGCCGAGGTCGCCGCCTACATAGAGGCGTTCGCTGGCGAGCTCGACGAGGCCGGTCACCGGTTGGTGGTCCGCAACGGCCACCACGTTGAGCGCGAGGTGACGACCGCGGCCGGAGCGGTCCCGGTGCGTGCGCCGCGGGTCAACGACAAGCGCGTCGACCCGGTGACCGGGGAGCGTCAGCGGTTCTCCTCCGCGATCCTGCCGGCGTGGGCGCGGAAGTCGCCGAAGGTGGCCGAGGTGGAGTCCGCCGCGGACTTGCCCCGCCGGGAGAACCCCCGGATTCCGACTCCGGATCGGTGGTGTTGACCTTCTTCTGCTGGTGCCCCGCCTTGTCCGCAGGTGCCTTCGGCTTGCGGCCGCGAAGCTTCGAACCGCGCCGGGCCTCCTCGGCCGCACGCCGAGCCAGATGCTCGGCATGGGCTGCCGTCTCGGCCTCAAGTTCGGCGTCCAGCCGCTGCTTGGCGGCCTTGAACCGGCGCCGGCGATCGGCCCGGCCCCGCAGCACCGCCGGCGGCTCACCGCCACGATCTGGGCCGTGTTCGGCGTCCTCGGCCGCATCGGCAGCCTCCGCGTCGGCGAACATCTCATCGACCGCCTTGTCGATGGAGTCCTGGGTGCGGTTGCGGGCCATCGATGCCGGCGCGGCCATCTTCGTGCCGTCCACCGCGACCAGCCCCACGCTGGTCATCCCCGCCTTCGCGCACAGCCGCAGCGAGGCAGTGAACAGCGACTTCAACGCGGTCTCGTGACGCGACCGGAACCGGGCGATGGTGGTGTGGTCAGGTGCCGCGTTGCCGCACACCACCCGGAAAGCGACATCGACATAGCAGGCACGCTCGATCTTGCGGGAGGAGACCAGCCCGGTGCAGTAGGCGTACAACAACAGCGCCACCATCGTCTTCGGGTGACGTGCCGCGCCACCCCAGCCATCAGCGCGGTAGCCGGCGTAGAACGTGGTCAGGTCCATCTCCTCGACTGCGTCCAGCACGAAGTAGGCCAGGTCATCCTCAGGCAGCCAGTCGGTGATCGAGGGAGGCATCAAGAACAACTGGTCATGGTCCTCGGCTACGAAGTTGTACCTCACGAGAAAGAATCCTGCCGCCTCACCCCGACGGACTCACCGACCGACACACCCATGAGCTACCCCGGAGGTTCGCGCAACAGGCTCGAGGGCAAGCGAGTAGGCAGGCTGACCTACGAAGATCTCTTTGCGCGAGCTGTCAGGGTCTGGACGTGGGGCTCGAGTG
>DJWE01000093.1:0-12640 GCA_002441465.1 Propionibacteriaceae bacterium UBA6238
ACTCCCGAACGTCCGGATCTGCCGCAGCCAGCGCGTTCGATCCTGCCGATCTGCGGATGTGTGGCGACGCAAGGTCCTGGGCGGCACCGGAGCGCTAGCCATTGGTGCCGGAGTGCGCCTGACCCACTCCCGTCTGCACAGGTGCGAGATGCAGTCAGAGTGGCGGCAATACACCTCCCAAGCCGTAGGATCACCGTCACTCCGGCGATTGACCCCCTCGATACCGCGCCTCCTTGAAAGCCACGTCCTCGATGCTATTGACGTCGCTGAACGCGAACTGGAAGGGCGCGCTTCTTGAAGCATCCTGTTGGGGATCGTAGAAGTAGAACCAGCCAGAGCCCTCACCGCATGCGGACCAGCGGATCCCGTAGGGTCCCACTTGCACGATTGGCTCAGTCCCACGCCCCTCGCCCGTTTCTCCGATCGAAGGGTGTGCGAGTGGTGCGCCGACGTCCTGATCGTCAAATTCGTCGGGAATGTACCAAGCCTCATACCGCACGCTGGCACCTTGCGCCGCTCCGAACTGCTGCAGCGGACGGATGACGCCATATCCCAGCGAGCCCTTGACGAGGAGGAACCCTCCGTCGTGCACCTGAACCGCATTCGGATCTACCCGGAAGCCCAGGATGGCTTCAGCCTCCTCAACCTCATCGACCACGGCGGCAGAGGCATGCGTGAATACTCTGAGGAAGTTTGATAAGTTCACTAGGTGCAGGGTCCCTCCACCGGACTCTCTGCGGTACTCGTCGACCAACTCATAGCGCGGCTGGATAGGTGATCCACCGACGCGGTGCCACCAATCAGCCTTCTCTTCAGCTGTCACAAACACGAGGTCGCGCCCTTGGCCGGCCATGGCATGTAGGAGCGTCTTCCAAATAAGGAGATCACCGACACCTTCGTCCGCCTTCGATGCATCCTTGTACCCAGGGGGCAACCGTTCGTCGTATCGTCGCCTCAGCTCTTCCCGAAACTCCTTCTCATCGAATGCCGCATCCACGACGACACCGTTTCGAAAGACGCGTCCATACATGCGTCCGACCGGGTCGGACGACGCAAGCTCTCTTATGTCGCGTTGCAGTTGCGTGAGCGCGGATCTGTAGGATTTGAGGGCGGACAGTGCGGTCACAAGTTCGGTGCGCGCAGTTGCATATGAGTCTAGGTTCTGAAGCAGGGGATAGGCTCTAAGCTCGGCGATCTTCGAATTGCTCATGCTAGCGTCGACCTGTTGAACGATCTCGCCAATCTTCACAATTCGACTTCTCGCGAACTCGCGCGCGACTTGCCCAGGCACTATTAGCCGCCCATCTGCCGCCAGCGCAGAGTATGCCGCTTCGATGGATTCCACGCTGCTCTTGCTTACTGTGTAAGGCACCAGAAGTGCGTTGGTATCCAGCGCGACGACGGCTGCCTCCACAACCTCGGTTAGTGGCCGCGGCTGCCACGCAAATGCATGCTCAGCACCATCCGTATGGGTGGGGCGGAGCCACGATGATGCCGGCTGCGTGATTGACGTGGTGGGCAGTTCCGATTCCATGGCGTCACACTACTGCAGCCGATCCTGATCGTGAACACGCACGACCGGGGGTTGTGTGAGCAGCTCCATTGTCCGATGAGAGATCGACAGCGACGACCCCGAGCGAAGGCGCGTGTAGCAGATTCTTGGTGTGCAATTCCTGTCCGTATCTCCGACTGATCGACGGAGGGTCGTCTATTGGAGCGCTGCGTAGGCGGCCCTCACCATGTCAGTTACATCTTTTCCAGCCGAGCGGGCGCTTGCCATTCTCAGCCTTAGACGGTCCGTTTCGTGGGGACGAGCTAGAGCCGCTACCTCCTCCCGAGTGAGCTCGCGTGCCCAGTCGACCCCAAAGGTCTCGCGATCGAGCCGGATCACGACCGCCATGTCAAAGTCGAGGTCCTTGAACGCCCAGTGGCGCTGGTCTCCGGGTGGCAGAGACCGCGTCTTGACTTGAATTCGGCGCCCGTCAGGCAGCTTGACATCCGAGGATTTGGCTCCCTGCTTGAGGAGTTCGCCCGCGTAGGCGTCCGCCACTGCGCGCTCCATGAGCTCTCCCGCCACGGAGCTCGCTGTTCGGACGTGACCTCTTGCCTTCAACTCAGCGTCAATCTGGTTGCGCCAGGTGAGGAGTTCTACCAGGGAAGCGCGGTCTAGCCCGCTTGGCATGGGCCTGTGCACGGACGCTGGTGCGGATGTGTCGACCATAGGTCGACGATACGACAGCAACTCCAGGAGGAGAGCCCCATCCTCGGTGAGCCTTCCCTGAACGTAGATGCTGGTGACGGAGCAGGCAACGCTCGCTCGTCTGGCTGAAGAGCAAGCGGGCCAATTCCCGTCTTAGGAGCCGTCGCACTGGGCACTCAAACAGACGAACGGTCTGCTCGCAAGGCGTAAGTGGTAAGGGCCGAGGGCAGGAGTTCCTCGACATACGGATCTGCCGCGGTGTGCCGGGGTGGCCGTAGGGCTGCAGGTTCCCAACACGACCGCCCTCGATTGCCCGTCGTGGTACACACGCTCTCGATGCGAGCAAACCGTGCACGAAGGCCGAGTTGGTTGGTGTCGGCAGTTGGCAGGTGCCGCCTGGTGGTTGGGACGCTCTAGCTGGGCTGGTGAACTGAAGGCATGGCTCCGACGCGAAGAGGTTAGCCCGCCTCCATGTCTACTTTTCGAGCGCCGTCGACAGCCCGATAGGGTGTGCGAATGATGAACGAAGCGGTTCTATGACGACGGTACCCCGCTGGCAGTTGATTGCTGACAGCCTCGAACGTCAAGCATCAGGGCCTTCGACCGAACAGTTGAGCGCCGCGAAGAGCCTCGGAGTGGACCTCCCTGTCTCGCTGCCAGCACCCGTGGCAGCAGTGGTGCTGCGCCACCGACTATGCACCGAGTTGAGACTCGCGTTTCGATCCGCTGACGGAATCCCCGCGGTGCTCCGGGCCATTGAGGACGAGCTGGGTGTTTCACGCACCGAATCACTTCTCACAGATACAAGTGAAGAGGTAAGCGCTTGGTTTGAGTCGCGGTACATCCTCAAGACAGTTCGCGGCCTGCGGAATCTGAAGCCCGAGGTCGGCGATGTTGTTTCTTGTGCCGGTTGGCGGGAGGGCGAACGGAGGGTCATATCGACCATCCAGGACAGTGGCCGGATCTTTATGAAGCTGAAGCCAGTTCGGAGCGCATGGCCTAACCACCTCGAAATGGTGGCGCGCGTCGGGTCTCCCCAATATGAGGCGGCGGTCAAGAGCGCCGGTGATTCCGTACTCAACTCGACCGTGTCAACCTCAACGAACCTAGACAACTTCGTTCTCCTGTCGCAGTACGAACTGAAGAGCCACATACCGACGCCGGAGGCCATTCGCGCGCTCGAAGAGTTGCTCGAATCGGGGGAGCGGCGGGAGGAGCCGCTGCAAGTGGTGCTGACCCAGTATCCCGAGTTGCTAGCTTCGACCGTTGTCGGAGGATGGAAGACTTTCGTCATTCCGAAGCCACGCCTTGGTGCGGAACATGTCCCCGACTTTCTCATCCTAGGTATCAACAGCGTTGGTCCTCAGTGGCTGACGGTTGAAATTGAGGGTGCGCGGCACAAAATCCTGACCAAGAAAGGCAAACTCGCACAACAGACGCGACACGCGATAGAGCAGGTCGAGGATTGGCGGGAATGGCTCACCCGCAATGTGAGCTACACGCAGATTGAGAAGGGGTACCACGGCCTCACTACGCGCGCTCCAGGCCTGGTCATCATCGGCCGTGATGACCCCTCAGCCGAGCGACAGGCCTCGAGGGCGCGCACTGAGGAGCAGGCCAGAATTGCAGTGCACTCCTGGGATTGGCTACTCCGCGGGGCGCGGAACTTGAGTGACCACGCTCTGTACAAGACTAAGTTCGCGGTTGACAACCTGAATGAGCAGGCTGGACAGCAGGTAGTTGCGCTCCCGGTGTCACGCGCCTCCACGTTCGATGAGCTGTTCGCTGAGGACGAGGACGCGGAGTTCAACCGGCTTCCCTGGTGAGCTGAGAGTGACGGAGACGTGTATGCCGACTGGCATGTCCTGGATCACCGGGCAATGTTCGCCCTGTGAGGCTGAGGGGGAGTCGAACATCCGACGAGAATTCTGGGTCGCGGGTGGGTTTCCTTCGGAACTGGAGTGTCCGTCGCGCCAGGCGAATGGGCGTACGTGCAGGAAGCTGGCCTGGGGCCAGGCTCTCTGGAAGGGCGGGAGGGTTCGCGGGGTCCTGACTGGGTCGCTCATCCCCCTGGCCGAGTCCGCCACACGGATGCCCGCTCATGCCGCGGACTTGGCGGTCGAGGCGGCACAGCACAAGCCTTCTAGCTGGTGCGGGCACTCACGCGGGACACCAGGAATCCGCTCAGCGCCTCCGACCACTGACCGTCTGAAGTAGGCACCATGCCAACCACGCGACGGTAAGTCCGGAGCTGACAACCAGGTGCCCAACGGCGGCCGATCGGCACATGACGGCCCACTTCGGGAAGGCATTGCCTGATGAACCGTGCAGGGTGATGGCCAGGAAGGCTTGATCGCAGTACAGGTCGACGCCCGTTTCCTGCGGCACTACAGGAGCCCAGAGCATGATCACGAAGACCGTGAGCCCGAGGAGGCCTCCTGCCAGGGCGAGTCGCCACCGCCGTAGGCCTAGGCCAACGCGCCGCAGGGACACCATGCCAGCCACTGTGCAAGCGATGACCAGCGTGGGGAGCAGCAACAGAGCGACTATCGCAAGGCCGGGTGATGTCTCTGCATACTCAGTCATGGTTCTGCTCGCGCCCGGTCCTCTCGATGGGGTCTGTTCAGCCGATGCCTTCGACCTGATAGTGATCGACTCTCCCACGGAGGTGGGTCAGGTCGGCGGCGGCCGCATCAGCCTCGCCTCCGAAGTGCCTGGCGCTGGGATGCGGGATCCGCCGGGCCATTCATTCCAGCGACGCGCCGAAAGCGGCGCCCACCAACATCCGGTGATGCCGCTATCCGCGGCACGGAGGCTGGCGCCTACGGGATCTTTGCGGCGCAGGGCCAACAGGCCTCAGCGACTCAGCTCCAGTGGATCCGGGCGGAGTCCACGCACCCAGATCCAGTCTGGGTGAGAGCGCGAATTCCTGCCGCGCCGCCGCCGAGGAGGCCTGATCGCTGTCCGAGCAACGCGGGGACAAGGCGGGCCGCGTCGGCTCTGCGCCCGGTGCGGCGTGCATAGACCGCGTGTGCGGTGCTCGCTAAGGGTGTGTCGGCGGCGCCCCATCCTCCGCCGATGATGATTCGTTCGGGGTCGAGGACGGCCGCAAGGTCTGCCAATGCGTCGCCGAGTGCCTCGCCGGCTGTCTGCAGCAGGTTGAGCGCTACTTGTGCCCCGCCCTGGGCTCGGGCGGCCACTTCTCGGGCGGTTGTGGCTTGTCCGGTGAGCGCTTCGTAGCGGGCTGCTATGCCTGCTCCGGACACATAGTCTTCGAGGCTGCCCTCAGGGGCTCGAAACTCGCCGAAACCGATCGTCGAGAGATGATCCAGTAGCGGGAAACCCCAGCAGGATCTTCCGCCCTGGCCATTCGTACTGCGGAAGCCCTCTGTGACTCAGTCGAAGTTGAGGGGGAGGAAGCCGTCCGAGTCCGGAACCTCATACTGGAGGGGTTCCCACTCTCCCTCGTTGCTGCCAATCTCCCACCGGAGGGTGGACCCGGGCTCGCCTCCGGGGTAGTAAGCGCTCATAACTACGTTCTTCGCACCTGGCACGCCTTCTGTGATGCTGGCTTGGTCAATCTGGCGCCCAGCGGGCGTGAGAAGTGGTCCAGGCGTCAACCCTGCTGCATCACCCTCATAGTCTGCCGGCACATCGAACGACCATTGAACGTAGAGGCAGTGTGTGTCACTGGCCGTACCAAAGAGTCTGATCTCGTCGGCACACTCATCCGCCAAGTCGCCGGAGACCGCTGTGTCAACGTAGAGAAGGTTCTCGATGCGAACCGCTATCCCATCACCGCCGTCGAAGGTCGGCTGGCTATCGATGGGTTGGTTGATGCGCCCCGGGTCCACCCGAGACGCCCACACCATCCCAATCTGGGCGGTGGAGCTCGGGGGAGTCTCTTCCAAGGTAGACGCTGGCTGCACCGATGGAGCGACAGTCTGCGTGACTGTGGCTGTTGCAGTTACCGTCACCGTCGGGGCTGGTTCGGGTGAACCGTTGGCGCTGCAGGCCGTGAGGCCGAGCGTGAGTAGTGTCGCGATTGGCGCGGCGAAATTCTTGAACAAGTGAGCCCCCTTTACTGTTGGAGTTGAGCCTATCGACACCACGTGCGATCCAGACACCGGGGCATTGAAGGTCATGATGCGAGGGGCCACGACTTCGAGCAGCCGTGACGCAGGGCGGCTCCACTCTCTGGGTCCTCATCGTCATGATGCAGGCTCGCGGACGGCCCCTAGAGTCCGGGTCCCTTCCCGGAGCCAGTTCCACCCATCCACGCTGAGCCGGCCCCACCTCACCCCTCGAGACTCGTGCGGAGTCCGGTCTCCCGCCCGCTCAGCCACGTACCCCGCTGTGAAGTCGCACACACCCACTGCACCATCGGAGAGTCTGTGCGCGTCAGGCGGCCGAGTCCGGGGTTCTAGTGGGCATGGTTGTGTCGTTGCACAAGCTCACCGCTGGGTCGGGGTATGACTACCTGACCCGGCAAGTTGCTGCGCACGACACGACGGAGAAGGGCCACGCGACGCTGGCCTCCTACTACTCGGAACGCGGCGAGGCACCCGGGTCGTGGCGGGGCCGTGGCCTCGCGGGTCTCGGCGACCTTTCCGTCGGTGACGTCGTCACAGCGGAGCAGATGAGCGCCCTGTTCGGCGCCGGCTTCCACCCGAACATGCAGGCCCGCCTGGGCGCATTGCCGAGCAACGCGACAAAGGCGATGGTCACCGAGGCTGCCCGCCTCGGCCAGTCTTTTCCTGTGCACGGGGCGGTCAACGAGTTCCGTCTGGAGGTGGAGAAGCGCACCGCAGCATGGCGCGTCTCGGAGGGGGTGCCGACCACGGAGACGGTGCCCACCGACGTCCGAGCCGACATCGTGAACCAGGTCGCGAGGGAGACGTTCGAGGCGCGCATCGGCCGCCTGCCAACGGCCCCAGAACTGGCCGCGGAGGTGTCCCGGTTGAGCCGGCAACCGTCGACTGCGTGCGCAGGTTTCGACATGACGTTCACTCCGGTGAAGTCGGTCTCGGCACTCTGGGCGATCGCCCCGCGTGACGTTGCCGAGGCGATCGAACGGGCCCACGACGCAGCGGTCGACGACGCGCTGCGCTTCCTGGAGGACGAGGCGTTGTACTCGCGCGCCGGTCACGCGGGTGTCCGGCAGATCGATGTCCGCGGCCTCATCGCAGCCTCATTCACACATCGCGATTCCCGCGCCGGCGATCCGAACCTTCACACCCACGTCGCGATTGCGAACAAGGTGCAGGGCTTGGACGGGAAGTGGCGCTCCATCGACGGCCGCCTCATCTACCAGGCGCGGGTGGCGGTGAGCGAGGCCTACAACACGCAGCTGGAGGCGCACCTGCGCGAGGCGCTCGGGCTCGAGTTCGTCGAGCGAGAGCCCGGCACGCTGGAGCGACGAGCGGTCCGGGAGGTTGCCGGGATTCCCTCCGAGCTGGTGGAACTGTGGTCCTCACGCAGAGCGCTGATCGAGTCTCGTCAGGCGGAGCTCGCGGCGGAGTTTCAAACGCGCCATGATCGTCCTCCCACACCGGCGGAAGCGATCCGGCTGGCCCAGCAGGCCACCCTCGAAACCAGGGAAGCGAAGCACCCACCCCGCTCTCATGAGGAGCAACGCAGAACCTGGCGGGCACAGGCAGAAGCAGCGATCGGCGCGGAAGGGATCGGGCGCGCCCTCGCCCACTCGCTTGGTCGCGCCACTACGTCGCGCGTCGACATCACGGAGGTCCTGTTGGACCGCGTGGCGGGTGAAGTGGTGGACCGGGTCGCCCGGTCGCGGGCTTCGTGGCAGGTCTGGCACCTGCGCGGTGAGGCGTCCCGGCGTTCCCGCGAACTCGCCACCACCTCGGCTCAGGCTGAACTCCTCACCACGGAACTCCTCGACCGAGCACTCGCCATCTCGGTTCCCTTGACCGTCGTCGGGGACGGGATCGAAGAGCCCCCAGAGCTGCGCCGCGTCGACGGCTCCTCAATGTACGAGGTCGCCGGATCTCGCCTCTACACCTCGCAGGCCGTGCTCGACGCGGAGCGGCGAATCGTGGCAGCCGGCTCGCTCGCCGCGGGCCGTCGGGCTCCCGATTTCGCGGTGGAGATCGCGTTGCTGGAGTCGACCGCCAACGGCGTCTCGCTGAACGATGGGCAGGCACGCTTGGTGCGGGCCATGGCCACCAGCGGGGCCCAACTGCAGCTCGGGCTGGCCGCCGCGGGCACGGGGAAGACGAACGCGATGCGGGTCCTCACCCGGGCCTGGGAGGAGTCCGGCGGCAGAGTCCTGGGCCTGGCGCCGTCGGCTGCCGCGGCCCCGGTCCTCGCAGAGGCGACGGGTGACGCCACCACCATCGCCAAACTGCTCTGGGACCTCCACCACGGCGATACCGACGAGGTGGATGCGGCCACGCTGATCATCGTGGACGAGGCAGGAATGGCCGACACCCTCTCCCTGGCCGAGCTCCTCGACTTCGCCCTCCCCCGAGGCGCCTGCGTTCGCCTGATCGGCGACGACCGGCAGCTGTCCGCCATCGGCGCCGGCGGCGTGCTGCGTGACCTGCGCCGCGTGCACGGCGCCGTCGAGCTCGACGAGGTGCTGCGCTTCGTCGACAACGGCGAGAAGGCCGCCTCCCTCGCCCTCCGGCAGGGGGACCCCACCGCGCTGGGCTGGTACCTCGACCATGACCGCATCCATGCGGGCAGTTCCGACACGGCGCTGGACGGCGCGCTCCAAGCCTGGAAGGCCGACACCGACCGTGGCCTCGACTCGCTGATGCTGGCCAGCACCCGTCAGGACGTCGCCGAACTCAACCGCCGTGCCCGCCAGGTGCTCCTTCCCGAGGACGCCTTGGCCGTTGCGTTGTCCGACGGGAACCTGGCAGCCGTGGGCGATGTCATCCTCACCAGGCGCAACGATCGACGCCTCCGGACCTCCGCCACCGGCTTCGTCATGAACGGCGACCGCTGGATCGTCCAGGCCGTGAACCGCGATGGCGGGCTCATGGTTCGGCACCGCACCACCGGTCACCGCGCGTGGCTACCCGCTGCCTACGTCGCCGACCACACGGAACTCGGCTACGCCACCACCATCCACACCGCCCAAGGCTCAACCGTCGACACCGCCCACACCGTCCTCAGCGGCACGGAGACCCGCCAACTTCTCTACGTCGCCATGACCCGAGGGCGGCAGGCGAACCACAGCTACGTCACCACCGTCGGGCAGGGTGACCCACACTCCGCCTTCACGCCCGAGACGCTGCGGCCGCCCACCGCCGTCGAGATCCTCGAAACCGTCCTAGCCCGCGACGGCGCCGCCCGCTCCGCCACCAGCGAAATCGCGCACGCCCACGACCCGGCCGTGCGGCTCGCGGACGCAGTCAACCGGTACCGCGACGCGCTGACCGTCGCCCTCGAGCACCGCCACGCCCCCGAGCTGGAGATCCTCGAGCATGGAGCCGACGATGTCGTACCAGGGCTCACCGACGCCAACGCCTGGCCAACTCTGCGGCACCGGCTCCTCGCGGCCACCGACGGTAAAGCGCCGCTCGATGAGCTGCGCCGGATCGCAGCCGGCCACCGCTTCGAGGACATTGCAGACCCTGCAGCTTTCCTGGCCACGCTCATCCCCGAACGCACGGGAGGGCCCCTCCCCTGGCTCCCCCGCATCCCTGCCTCCGTTGCCGACGACGAACGCTGGGGTCCCTACCTCACCGCACGCGCCCAGCACGTGACCACCATCGCCGCACAGGTCCGCCTCGACGCGCTGCAGGCCCCGACCCCGAGCTGGGCACCCAGCTACACGGAACTCCCAGAGCACCTGCTCGGCGATGTGGCCGTGTGGCGAGCCGCCGCGGACGTCGACCCGGAGGACCGCCACCCCACCGGAGGACGCGCGCAGGCCGGAGCCGCGCGGCACTACCAGGACCAGCTCGACAGGGAACTCCTGACCGCGATGCCGAGCCTGGACGTCGCGCAACTGCGCGCCCTGGGCCAGGGCCTGGACCACGACCCCGGCGTCACCGGGCTGGCCAGGCACCTCGCTCTGCTCGGCGGACGCGGGATCCCAGCCGGGGCCCTCGTCGCCAAAGCGCTGACAGAAGGGCCACTCCCCGCAGAGCGACCCGCCGCGGCCCTCTACTGGCGGATCCTGCAGCGCCAGACGGACGCGGCGCCGTCGGTGGCCTACGCCGTCGAGCCGCACGTCGATCAGCCATCATCCCGGCCACGGCCCGAACACCTACGACGTCCATCACGACACACCGGAGGTCCCCGCCGATGACCACGTCCCGCCGATTTGAGGGGAGCAAGCCACGGCGCGCGCTACGGCTTCATGCGCTCACTTCGCATAACGCGCTCCATCGCCATCCGCAGCCGAAGGAGAGCTACTCCGGGACTCGTCACCCGCGCCACCGCATCGATGACGCGAGCGGCCTGCGCACTCGTCAGGTTCTCCGAGAGGTCCTCCGCCGTCGCGATGCCGGCAAGGAAGGCGATGTCTGAGAGGTGGCGCGCAGGATCCCGATCAGAGACGTTCAGCAACGCCGAGGCCTTCGCCACAACCGCACCGAGCAGCGACGGGACAGGCACGGTGAAATGATGATCAGCCACCGCCAATATCCACAGTCGGCTCAGGTCCGTAGCCCACTGGACTCCGTGCGACTGAACACCGGGACGCCCGTTGGCCGATGGCTGGCCACGCGCCCCGAGGCCCGCCGGCAACAGCAGGTCAACCCGAACCTCGCCTCCACCGTCGAGTTTCTTGTACCAACGATGCTCGACACCGCTGGGGTGGAGAACCGGCCGAAGCCCCAGCTCCTGGACCGCGCCCGAGATGGACGGAAACGCCGACGGGTTGGCCCGGGCGGCAATCCCGGCGTCAAGATCGGTTGTCGCTCGGGTCGGAACAGCCCCTGCGCGCCACCCATGGAACTGCACCATCTGGCCACCGACAATCGTCCATCCGCCCGGAACGCGCTGGTAGAGCCGTCCGGCCAGCAGCCAGGCCTCACGCTGAGCCGACGGCACCCACTCCGGCATCCTCACCGGTGGCCGCAGAGGAGTCACCGTCGCCTCACTTCGGACAGGCATTCAGCAACGGCCCGGTCATTCCTGCCCCCACCCGCATCGGCAACATCGACCAGACACGCCGCCAGATCCACCCTGACCACCGGCTCGGAACGCAACAGCACGTTTCCGTCCGGGACCGCCACTAGCAATAGATCCCAGATCACGCCCTCCCGATCGGACTCCGCGACGTGCGGCTCCAGCAGTGCCCCACCCGCCAAACCAAGCGCAGGATGCGCGGCGCCACCAGGGCTGAGCCGAGAATCCGCGAATAACTCCGCAGCGTCCCCCTGAAATGAGAACCGACCCACATCACAGCGACGCGGCAGCCATGCCCGCAATAACGACGCCGGCTCCTCGCTGGCCCGCAACTGCTCCCACCGACGTCGCAGGCGCGAACGCTCCCGATCCGGCAGCCCTTGCCACGACACACCAGCCGGCTCACCGAAACCCTGGCCGATCAGATCCACCATTGCCCGAGCCATCCGTGCCGACATCGGCCTCACGCTCGGCCGACGCGCCACCTCAAAGCTCGCCAACTCCCCTTCGGCAATGGCCCAACTTCGACCCAGTCGAACCGCATGGAGACGCCCGTCGCCGATCAACTGCACAACACGTTGACGACTCACGCCGAGCCGTTCCGCTGCTTCAGCCACCGACAGTCCCACCATGCCACAAGCCTAGACGTACCAAAAGACTAGTGGCAAGATGCGACTCGCACTTCGAGCTTACGGTCTGTGCCCACGAAGCCGACACCCGCAATGCGGTCACCCGGCCATCGTCTTGAGACCGCCGGCGCTCGCGACCACGAGTTCGTCCAGCTCGTCCAAATCGACCATCACCCGGCGTCCAACTCGGTACCGGATCAGGGAACCGTCGCTGAAGCGCCGGGTCAGGGTCTTGGGGTGGACGCTGATGTACTCAGCCGCCTCCTTCAGGGAGGCCCAACGCCGGGCCCCGCCCTTCGACGTGCGGGCAGAGCTGTTACGCGTGTTCATCGAGCATCCTCTCGCTCATACCCCTATGAACCCCAGTCAGGCACGGCCAACGCGAGGACAGGGGCCAGCCTCAGGCCACAACCACTGTGAGGCCCTTGAGGGCTTCGTCCTGCTTGGGACCAACGCTCTCGACTCGGCGGGGGAAGACACGGCTGTAGACCTCCAGCGCCATGCGGGAATCGCTCCACCCCAGCAAGAGCATGACTTCCGCGATCGTGTACCCCTCGCTGAAGAGCCACGCGGCGTACGAAGCACGCAGGTCGTGCAGCGTGATGTGGTCCTCCTTCGGTACCGGGAGACCCTTCCGCCACAATCGGCGCCGCTCCGCCTCCGGGGTCCGCAACCCCATGTTGGCCAGCGCCCTGTTGTG
>DJWE01000093.1:12688-13109 GCA_002441465.1 Propionibacteriaceae bacterium UBA6238
GCATCGCCGTCCTTGCCATGCTCGATCGCCTGGCGCACGAGGATCCGCCGCCCCTCAAGGTCGAGGTCCATCCGACGCAGGCCTCGGACTTCACCGGATCTCAACCCGCCCAGGGCCACCGTGGCCAACATCGCCACGTGCTGAGGTTCGGCGGCTTGCAGGTAGCGTCGTACGTCGTCCAGGTCGAACACGTGACGCTGCTCCATCGCCTTCGTCTGTCGCGGGATGCCCACGCCGGCGGCGGGGTTCTTGTCGATCCACCCCCAATGCGCCGCCCTCGCCAGCAACTCACTGAACAAGGCCAACGACGACCGGTCGCGGCGGCGCTCAGCGGCCAGCGGGCCCTGGCGCCATTGCCACACGTCGTCGTGGGTGATGGTCTTCACGTCACGCTCCGCCCCCCAGTGGGGAACGATCCGCA
>DJWE01000097.1:0-7601 GCA_002441465.1 Propionibacteriaceae bacterium UBA6238
CGTCCCGATGCAGGCGGGCCATCTCGGCTGGGGTGTTGGCGTGGAAGGGCGGGCTGCCGGTGAGCATCTCGTACATGACCACGCCCAGCGCGTAGACGTCGGAGGCGGGGGAGGGCGGTCCGCCGGCAGCCTGTTCGGGGGAGAAATATTGCGGCGAACCCCAGACCACGTCGCTGCGTTCTTCGGGGTGGATGGTGGCCAGGGCGCGGGCGATGCCGAAATCCATGACCTTGAGCCGCCCGTCGGAGGTGACGATCAGGTTGTGCGGTTTGACGTCGCAATGCACCAGCCCGGCCCGGTGGGCGTATCCGATCCCGGCGCAGGCCTGGACCATGAGCGGGATGGCTTCTTCGACGCCGAACCGGGTCTTCTTTTTGATCAGCGTCTTCAGGTCGCGGCCCGGCACGTATTCCATGACGATGAACGGGCGGCCGTTGTCAATGCCGAAATCGTGGATGGTGACGATGTTGGGATGCGACAGGTTGGCCGCGGCCCGGGCCTCGGAACGGAAGCGCTCCTCGAAGGCCGAATCCCGCGTAAAGTCTTCGCGCAGCACCTTGATGGCGACGTAGCGCTCCAGCATCAGGTCGCGGGCGCGGTAGACCATCGCCATGCCGCCTGAACCGACCCTTTCGAGCAACTGGTAGCGGCCGTTGAGTAGATATCCATCTTGCATCGTCTGGGAGGCCTCCTGGGCGGATTATATCACGCAGGGCCTGACACGCAGGACGCCCCCTTCTGTGTCTCCGTGGAGGGTATAATCAACCCATGCCCAAGGCCCTCCTGCTCTATAACCCGGTTGCCGGACGCTTCCCCATCCAACCTTTCATCCACACTGCCGACCGAGCACTGGTCGAGTACGGCTGGCAGGTGGAAGTGGTCGAGACCCGCAGCGGCAAACACGCGACGGAGATGTCGCGCCGGGCCGCCGAAAGCGGTCTCGACGTGGTCTTTGCCAGCGGCGGCGACGGCACCATCAGCCAGGTTGCATCGGGATTGATCGGCACCGATACGGCTCTGGGCGTGCTGCCGTCTGGGACGGCCAATGTCTGGGCGCGTGAACTGGGACTGTCGGTCTTCAACTGGGCGCGCTGGTGGGTATTGCGGGACAACGTCCGCCTGCTGGCCGAGTCCCCGGCCTGCCCGATTGACGTCGGCCTGTGCAACGGCCTGCCGTTCATCATGTGGGCCGGGATGGGTCTGGACGCCATGACCATCCACCGCATCGAGCCGCGCGTCCGCCTCGAGAAATTCTTCACCGTGCCCGAATACGCCGCCGCGACCCTCCTCAACGCGGCCCAGTGGCGCGGCGTCACCATGCGCCTGTGGGCCGACGGTCACGAGGTGCGCGGCCATTACATGCTGGCGGTGGTCAACAACATCCGCCATTACATGGGCGGGCTGGCCAACCTTTCGCCGGACGCCTGTCTCGACGACGGCCTGCTCGACCTGTGGCTCTTCGCCGGAGACAGCCTGGCCGATGTCCTGCGCCACGCCTTCGACCTGTGGGCCGGCCGCCACGTCGACTCGCGGGCCGTCCAGCGCATCCCGGTGCGCGAAGTGCGCTTCGACGCCATCCAGCCTTTTGCGGTCCAGGCCGACGGCGAACCGATCGCCATGCTCGAACAGGCCACCGTCACCGTCCAGCCGCGCGCCCTCAAGGTGCTCATTCCCCCCAAAGCCCACGACCTGCTCAGCCACCCGCCGCAAAAAATCCATGTCCCGAACTGACCGCCCGCTCAATTTTTGGACTGTGATCGCCGCCATCCTGATCGCCCTGGCCTTATGTGGATTGACCGCCCTGGTCTTCTTCGTCCGCCCCGCCTCGTCCGGGGACGTTCAGCTTGCCCCCGTTTCGTTGACCGTCATCCCGGCCCCGACCTCCACCCCGCTCCTGCCCCCCACGCCCACCCTCGACCCGGCCTTCCAGCCCACGTCCACGCCCGCGCCGGGAGAGATCGCCGTCGGGGCTTACGTCCAGATCGCCGGGACGGAGGGCGAGGGCCTGCGCCTGCGGGACGCTCCCGGCCTGGGCAGCACCCCGGTCTTCCTCGGCTACGATTCCGAGGCCTTCACCGTGAAAGACGGCCCCCGGGAGGCCGACGGCTACACCTGGTGGTACCTGGTCGCCCCCTACGACGAGACCCGGGCTGGCTGGGCCGCCGGCGATTTCCTGGAAGTCGTCCCATCCCCGTAACGCGACATGAATGTCGCCATCGGTTCGAGAGCAATGCTGTTTAGATAAGGAGTCCGAAGTCTCCCGACTTCGGCGCAAAATCGGGAGATTTTGCACTCCGAGGCCGCTTATCTAAACAGTCTTGGGTTCGAATAGCGACATGAATGCCGCTGTACTAAAAATCTGGAGAAACCATGCCCCTCAAACCCACCGGCATCACCGCCGACCGCACCAAAAGAGAACTCACCATTACCTGGAACGACGGCCACACCAGCGTTTACCCGTTCGGGTTGCTGCGCGCCGCCTGTCCTTGCGCCTCGTGCCGGGGCGGGCACGAAAACATGGGTCCCGAACCCGACCCGATGGTCTTCGGCCTGGACTTGCCCGAATCGCCCGCAACGCGCATCAGCAACGTGGTCGGCACCGGCTCGTATGCCATCACCATCGTCTGGGAAGACGGTCACGATTACGGCATTTACAACTGGCAATACCTTCGGGCGCTGTGTCCTTGCGAGGAATGCCGGGCAGGCGCCGGGTAAAAGTCACGGCACGGCGTTGAAGTGGTTGGTCAGCACGTAAGTGATGTAGTTTTCCCACAGGGCCATGATGTCGGCTTGGTGGTAGTCGTGGTCCGAGAAGGTCTGGATGATCACTCGCCCCTCGATGCAGGAAGCCACCAACCCGTAACTGGATTTCTCGTTGGGATAGCCGCCCGCCAGTAGTGTGGCATCGCCGCTGCCGCTCAGCTTGATGTAATCCCCACCCTTATCCGTCCAATAGCCGACGTAATGGGTCAGGCCGAAGCCATTGTTGGGGGTCGTGAAGACTGGGTGACTGGTATCCAGGGTATAGATCGAGTCCACATCTTTCCTGACTTTCTGGAAATCGATCCCGCACTTACTGACCAGGCTGCGGATGCGTCCGTTGACCGTATCGGACAGGTACCACATTTCCGCGATCAGCGCCGTTTTATCGTTGACCACTTTGGGGGTGATCACATCCCAAAACTCGCCCTGGACGCCGGAACGGCTCTCGGCCGCGACGATGATCAGGTCCCATTTTGTGCCGCTGTTCAGGTGGGCCATGAAATTGCCGATGGCGTCTCCGTCGTGGGTATAGGACAAGCCCATCATGTTGAGGGTTGCCTTGACCCAGGTGGCCAGGTTGGCGCTCGCCGCGTCTTCATAGACCAGGATTTTGGCGTTGCGGATGCGCTCGGCCATATCCTGCGTCGGCGTGGGCGGGACGGGCGTAGGCTGGGGTGGCTCAGCCGTAGGCGGTTGCTGGGTCGGCGGCTGTTCCGTGGGCGGCTGCGGCGTCGGTTGGACCTGCTGCGCGTTGTTCACAGCCTGCTGAGTCAACTGGAGCGCCATTTGCGTGGACTGGATTTCCAGCACGGCTTTGGTGGCATCGAAAGCCGGAGCCTGGGGCTGTGTCGGCGCTGCGGCGGGAATCCCGCAGGCCAATGTGACCAGGATAAGGGCGGCAAGGGCAATTCCCCACCTGCGCAGGTTTTCTTTCTTCGATAACATGGTAAGCTCCTTTCGGCGGTGTCCCATTGAAAAAAAGCGTGTGGCTCTACGTCACACGCTGAAACGCACGTGCATGATGTCCCCGTCCCGGACGATGTAATCCTTGCCCTCCAGCCTGAGTTTGCCTTTGTTGCGGGCCTCGGTCATCCCCCCCAGGGCGACCAGGTCTTCATAAGCGACCACTTCGGCCCGGATGAAGCCGCGCTGCAAATCGGTGTGGATCTCCCCGGCAGCTTCGAAGGCGCTGGCCCCGCGCTGCACCGTCCAGGCCCGGCACTCGTCTTCGCCGACGGTGAAGAAGGATTGCTGGTTGAGCAGGTCGTAAGACAAGCGGATCATGCGGTTCAGGCTCGGTTCGGTGATGTGGTATTCTTCCATGAAAATGGCGGCATCCTCGGCGGGCAGTTGGGCGATCTCCATTTCCAGTTTACCTTGCAGACTGACGGCTTTCGAGGGGGTTTTGATTGCAGGTTCATTCTGGCCTTCGCCCAGGTTGAGCAGCACCAGCATCGGTTTGCGGCTCAAGAAGCCGAACCCGGCCAATAGTTTTTCCTCTTCAGCCGAAATTCCGGCCTCACGCAGCGGCTTTTCCTCCGAGAGGTGGGCGTGCAGGCGCTGGAACAGGGCCGATTGCCGCTCGTTGAGGGTTTTGTCCGTCCCGCCCTTGCGCCGTTCGTCCGTCAGGCGTTCCAGTTTGCGCTCGATGGAGATCAGGTCGTTGAGGATGAACTCGCCCTCCATTGTCTCGATGTCCCGCTGCGGGTCCACCGATCCGGCCGCGTGGATGACGTTCTCGTCCTCGAAAGCGCGCACGACGTGGATGAACCCGTCCATCTGCGAGAGTTGGTTGAGCAGTTGGCCCGAGATGCCCGTCTTGCCCGCTGAGCCGTCCAGCCCGGCGATGTCGGCGTAGGTCACCTTGGCGTAGACGGTCTTCTTCGGGTTGAACATGGCCGACAGCCGGTCGAGGCGGGGATCGGGGACATCCACCACGGCGGTATGGACCTCGATCCGGCCGGCGCTGGCGGAGGTGGGGGCGTTCCCGCGCGTCAGCGCGTTGAAGATGGTGGTCTTTCCAGTTTGGGGTAAGCCTATGATTCCTAGTTTCATCTTGACCTTGTGATAGGGAGTTGTTATACTTCAGCCCACAGAGCCAAAGGCCTTGCACAATACGCCGAAGTGGCGGAACAGGCAGACGCGCACGACTCAAAATCGTGTTCCGTAAGGAGTGTGGGTTCGATTCCCACCTTCGGCACCAGCATTATACACTGTGCCTTGCCAGATGAGCAGAGCACATTAAAACCCTGGCGAGACTGCCCATGGCGGTCTCGTTTTGTATCAATGGAAGTAGAAGTCTTGGAGAAAATATGAAAGGGCGATGGATTTTCTTGCTGATCGACCTGCTCCTGTTACTCTCGTATCCCCTGATTTTCCTCTGGCAAAAAATACGCCGGCTCACGATTTTCAGGAGATAATAAGGCCAACCATTCGACCATTTACCGTCAGGAGGCGCTTTTATGCCAACACTCAACGACGTCCTGGGCGTCATCATGGGCGGCGGACGCGGCAGCCGCCTTTACCCGCTCACTCTGGTGCGTTCCAAACCGGCCGTGCCCATCGCCGGGAAATACCGCCTGATTGACATTCCCATCAGCAACTGCATCAACTCCGGCATTTACCGAATCGCGGTGCTGACCCAGTTCAACTCGGTCTCGCTTCACCGCCACATCTCCCAGACTTACAACTTCGACGCCTTCCACACCGGCTGGGTGCAGATATTGGCCGCCGAACAGACCCTCGAATCCGCCGACTGGTACCAGGGCACGGCGGACGCCGTCCGCAAGCAATTGTTCGAGATCGAAGCGACCCGGGCCGATTATGTGCTGATCCTGGCCGGCGACCATCTCTACCGTATGGACTACGCCGCTATGGCCGCCTTCCACTGGGAAAAAGGCGCCGACATCACCGTCGCGGTCCAGCCTGTGCCGGCCGTCGAAGCCGACCGCTTCGGCATCCTCAAGCGCAACGCTGATGGCGAGATCACCGATTTCATCGAAAAACCCAAAGACCCCGCAAAACTGGCCCCCTTTGTCAGCCGCGACGACGCCGAGCGCCCCTACCTCGGCTCGATGGGCATCTACCTGTTCAATACCAACGTTCTGTTCGAGTTTCTCCAGGATTATCCCCAATACGACGATTTCGGCGGCGACGTCATCCCGCACGCGATAAAAACCCACAGGGTCTTCGGCTTCGATTTCGACGGTTACTGGGAAGACATCGGCACCATCCGCTCGTTCTACGAGACCAACCTGAAACTGACTGCCGTGGATGCGCCTTTCGACTTCTACAGCCCCAACAACCCGATCTATACCCACGCCCGCTTCCTGCCCTGCTCCATCGTGGAAAACAGCGACCTCAAGGACGTTTTGCTGGCGGACGGCTGCCGCATCCAGGGGGCGCGGATCAGGCATTCGGTCGTCGGCGTCCGCAGCCAGATCGCCCCCGGGAGCCTCATCCTGGATTCCGTTTTGATGGGCGCAGACTACTACCAGGCGGACCAGCGCGGCCGCAGCCTGCCGATCGGCATCGCCCGCAATTGCCACATCGAAGGCGCCATCCTCGACAAGAATGCCCGGATCGGCGAGGGGGTGGTCATCCGCCCATTTCCACGCGGCACAGACCTCGAGGTCCAGGGATGTGTCGTCCGCGACGGGATCGTGATCGTGCCCAAAGATGTCGAAATCCCGGCGGGGACGCGCATCCAGCCTTGATCCCGGCCAACAGATTTGTCAATTCGCCTTGACTTGACAAGGACAATCCCAGGGGTTACACTGGTGGCTGGTTCGGGGAGTAGCCACCTGACCAGGATGGGTTGTCGTCAAGACAGAGCCTTGCTCTCGGCACCCATGCGCTGTACGATAGCGTTGGCGAGACCACCACAGAGCGTGGTGGTCTTTTTTATTGGCCCCTTACAAAACCTTTCAGGAGTCATCTATGGGTATCAAAGAACCAGCAGCACAAGAAATTCCGCAAACCGAGGGGGAAGATTTCTATACCCTTTCGTCTGAAGAAGTCCTCGAAAATCTCAGCGTGGAAGAACAGGGCCTGACCGATGAAGAAGCCAAACGCCGGCTCGAGCGCTACGGGCTGAACCAACTGGCCGAAGCGCCGCGCCCCGGTTTCCTGCAGCTGCTGTGGGAGCAGTTCAATAATTTCATCGTCATGCTTTTGATCGTGGCTTCGGTCATCTCGGCCCTCCTGGGCGAGTGGATCGACGCCTCGGCGATCATGGCGATCGTCCTGTTGAATGCCATCCTGGGGATCATTCAGGAGCGCCGCGCCGAACAGGCCCTGGCTGCGCTCAAGAAAATGGCCGCCCCCGAAGCCCAGGTATTGCGCGACGGCAGCCGCAAGACCATCCCGGCGCGTGAACTGGTGCCGGGGGACATCGTTTTCATCGAAGCGGGCAACTACATCCCGGCGGATTTGCGCCTGCTCGAAGCGGTCAACCTGCGGATCGAAGAAGCGGCCCTGACCGGTGAATCGGTCCCCGTTCAAAAAGACGCCAACATCCGCCTGGAGAGGAACGTCCCGCTCGGCGACCGCAAGAACACCGTCTTCATGGGCACGCTGGTCAACTACGGCCGCGGACGCGGCGTGGTGGTCAGCACCGGGATGCGGACGCAGATCGGCCTGATCGCCGAAATGCTGCAAGCCGTGGACGACGAAGAGACTCCGCTGCAAAAACGCCTCGACCAGTTGGGCAAGGTCCTCGGCTGGGCCGCCCTGGCCATCTGCGGCCTGGTCTTCGTCGAGGCCGTCGCCCAGAACACGGACCTGCGCCTGCTCTTCGCCCCCGACGGCGGCCTGCTGGCCTACCTGGATGCCGCCAA
>DJWE01000097.1:7606-39761 GCA_002441465.1 Propionibacteriaceae bacterium UBA6238
CTGATCCGCCGCCTGTCCTCGGTCGAGACGCTCGGCTCGGCCACCGTCATCTGCTCCGACAAGACCGGGACCCTAACCCAGAACGAGATGACCGTCACCCGCGTCTGGTCCAACGGCCGCACCCTGGAAGTCACCAGCAACGGGCGCACGCTCGCAGGGAACTTCCTGCAAGGCGGCCACCCGGTGGATTTGGAAGATTTCCAGGCAGTGATGACCGGGCTGTGGGTCGGCGCGCTCAACAACGATGCCGAGATGGAAATTTCGGGCGAGGGCGAGGGCCAGCCCACCTACCGGCTGATCGGCGACCCGACCGAAGGCGCCCTGCTGGTGGCGGCGGCCAAAGCCGGCGCCCTGCCCCGCCCGCTCAACCGCGCCTACCCGCGCGTCGCCGAAGTCCCGTTCGACTCGGCCCGCAAGCGCATGATCACCATCCACCACATCGAAGCGCCCAAGAAAGACGACATTTCGCCCTTCGACGACGACAGCAAACGCTACACCGGTTACGTGGTGGCCGTCAAAGGCGCACCGGACCTGGTGCTGAACCTGTGTAGCCGCTTCCAGCGCATGGATGATACCTCCGCCCCGCTCGATGACGCCCGCCGCCGCGAAATCCTGGCGGCTAACGACGAAATGACCCGGGACGCCCTGCGCGTCCTCGCCGTGGCCTACAAAGTGGTGGCCGAAATCCCGAATGTCAACGACCCGGCGGAGATCGAGAAAGACCTGATCTTCGTCAGCCTGATCGGCATGATTGACCCGCCCCGCCCCGAGGTCATCCCTGCCCTGGCTACCGCCGCCCGGGCCGGCATCCGCACCATCATGATCACCGGCGACTTCCCCAACACGGCCAAAGCTATCGGCGAATCGATCGGCCTGATCAAACCGGGCCACAAAGTCCTCACCGGGGCCGACCTGGACAGACTGAGCGACGAGCAGCTGCGGGCCGAAGTCGAGCAGACAGACGTTTTCGCCCGGGTCTCGCCCGAACACAAGATGCGCATCGTTGACGCCCTGCAAGCCAATGACGAAGTCGTCGCCATGACCGGTGACGGCGTCAACGACGCGCCGGCCCTCAAGAGCGCGGACATCGGCGTCGCGATGGGCATCACGGGGACGGAGGTCACCCGCGAGGCCGCGACGATGATCCTGGCGGACGACAACTTCGCGACGATCGTCGAGGCGGTGCGCGAGGGCCGGGGGATCTTCGCGAACATCCGCAAGTTCCTGCGCTACCTGCTGTCCTCCAACATGGGCGAGGTCACGACGGTCTTCTTCGGCGTCGTCCTCGCCAGCGTCATCGGGCTCACCGACGCGAGCGTCACGGGCGCCGTCGTGGTGCCCCTGCTGGCCACCCAGATCCTGTGGATCAACCTCGTCACCGACTCCGGCCCCGCCCTGGCGATGGGCGTCGACCCCGAAGACGGCGACGTCATGGCACGCAAGCCGCGCAGCCCAGACGACCGGATCATCGATCGGCATATGTGGCAGCGGGTGGGGTTCATCGGTGTCGTCATGGGTGCCGTCACGCTGCTCACCATCGACCTGTTCCTGCCCGGAGGGCTCATCCCCGGCTCGGATTCACTCGAAGTCGCCCGGACCGCCGGCTTCACCACCCTGGTGTTCGCCCAGCTGTTCAACGCGTTCAACGCGCGCTCCGACCTGCACTCCGCGTTCGACCACATGTTCAACAACAAGTGGCTTTGGGCCTCGATCCTGTTCGCGATCCTGGCGCAGATCGCAGTCGTCGAAATGCCCCTACTGCAAACCGCGTTCGGCACCGCCCCTCTCGACCTAGCGCATTGGGCCATCGCCATCGCGATGGCGTCCGGTGTCCTGTGGGCGGAGGAACTGGTCAAACTGGTCCGCAGGTTGCGCAGGCCTCGAGTGGCAACATGACGGCCGCCGGTACGGGTGGGCCGGCTCTGGTCTCGGTCGGTTCACGATCTACCCCCATTGCGGGGGTTCGGATGACTGCAGCCGACCTCGTCCCGGGCATCGATTTACTGAGCAGGGCGAGGGTGACCGAGTTGTGGTCGGGACGGCGGAGCAGGTCGGGTTCGACCGGCGAGGACTACATGGTGTGCTCGTCACTGGACCTGACCTATTCACCGACGTTGCCCGGCAGCGTCACCCTGCCCAGCACGAAGCAGCCCGCCCGGCAATTGTCCAACCCGTTGGAAGAGCGTACGCGCACTCCCAGGATGGCCAGCGAAGTTCGCTGGTGACTTACTACCGGCACCGCTGACCAATCGGGAAAGCCCCACCTATTTCGAGCACGACGCGCTGATCACCGAGGAGCAGTGCCGGTTTGCGTCTGATCGAGCCCCATACCGGGATCACGGCTTCGTACGCGCCATTCGGCGGTAGTCGAGTGCCCGTTGCGCTGTTGACGACGCTCGAATCTGAGGCCGAAACGACGGCCGAAGGGGCCTCATTTTCGAGCGTTGCCGACATGCGCGCAGGGTTGCGGCACTAGATTGGGGCCGCAGGGGGAGAGTCACACCCATGGGACAGCGTGTTGGGTGAAAGCCTCGGTGGTTCGAATCCCCGATCCTCCGCCGGTGAGGGGCCTGTGACCCGCCGCGATGTCGGTGTCGGTCCCATCGTCAGGGACGAAGGCGGGGGGTGGTTAAGTAAGGCCCGCGGCTCGTCGAGCTCGGACGCGCGAAGTGCTGGTTGTGTCGTCTCTGGCTCACCATTACTGCCGGGTTCCTAGGCTTGGGTCATGGCCGACAGCTGCGTTTCGCGTGTCCCGGTCTTCGCCAGCCTCTCGGCGCAAGATCAACAACGTGTGGAGGGGCTGGCGCGTCCGACCCATCTGAAGGCGGGTGAGACGGCCTACGGTGCCGACGACGACGTGTCGCAGCTCATGGTGCTGCACACGGGTCGCCTCAAGATCTTTCGGCTTTCAGCCGACGGGTCCGAGCAGCTGATCCGGGTGCTGGGTCCAGGCGATTTCACCGGGGAAACCTCGGTGTTCACGGGCCAGCGGCCCGACGATTACGCCACCGCGCTGGAGGAATGCCAGCTCTGCACGTTCCGACATGACGATCTGGAGGGCTTGATCAGGACGCACCCCGAGATCGGCCTAAAGCTGCTGGCCAGGGTGAGCACGCGGCTCTCCGACACCGAGCACCGGCTCAACTCACTGACCTCGCGCGATGTCGAGAGCCGCCTGGCCGACTACCTGCTCGGTCTTCCCAGCACATGGCGGGGCGGCGTTGGCATGGTGAGTCTGCCACTGGCCAAGAAGGACGTGGCCTCCTTGCTCGACACCACCCCTGAGAGCCTCAGCCGGGCTCTGAGGAGCCTTGCCGGGCAGGGTCTGATCGTGATCGGCGCGGGACGGTCAGTATCGATCACGCAGTCCGACCGGCTGCAGCAGCTCGTCGACGAAGCTTGAATCAGGGCGGAGGGGCCCCAGCAGCCGGCGCGTGACCACCGCTGCGACATTCTCACGCGGGACGAACGGCTTGTCCCAGACCCGGGAGTCGTCCGAGACGGCCGGGTTGTCACCGGCTATGAAGTAGCTGGCCGAAGGCACCCGCCAGGTCTGGGTGTAGGCGCCCGGCACCCGAGGGCGCCCATCAACAGACTCGCCGTTGACGAACAGGCGTCCGGCCTCCAGCTCAACAAAGTCGCCCGGCAGGCCCACCACGCGCTTGATCATCGGCAGCTCACCGCGGCGGAACACGACCACATCGCCCCGCCGCACCGCTGCGCGGCCGACCGGCCGCGTGAGCAGCAGGTCGGACGAGCGGTAGGTGGGGGCCATGGATTCGCCGGCCACCCGGACAAGGCGATACATAGCGGGTTCTCCTAGTGCTCGTGGGAGTGGCCCGCGTGCGCGTGCTCGTGCGCGTGATCCTCACCCTCGGCGTACTTGAAGAAGCTGACGTAGGCGGCGATGTAACGTCTGGCAGCTGCGACGTCGTCCACGTCGAAGTCCCTGATGGCTAGCGCGGCCTGGAAGCGCTTGTCGAGCTCGGCGCGGCGCTCCTGCGGCACCATCGGCAGCAGGTTTGAGTCCGAGCCCACGGCGATAGCCTCGTCGGCGGCCTTGACGACCGGGTCGATCTCGGTGCCGACCGGCTGGATACCGGTGAAGCCGACACCCTCGCCCATCCGGTGGATGCGGACCATCGTTTCGAGGAAGAGCCGATCGGCCAGCTCGGCGGCTTCCGCCCCGAGAGTCCGGACCCTCATGGCCCTCTCGAACACGTCACGCAGCTCGGCCTCACCCTCGGCGGGGATCCACTTCAGCGCGTAGTTGATGTTGCCCGTCTCCAATGCCTTCCGACCGTCCTTGACGGCCGGACCCTCGGCCGTGTCGCAGTGGGCCTGCACGATGACAGGCCTTAGTGCGGCCAGCAGGGTGACGATGCGGTTGATGAACATGGTGTTCTCCTTCGCTTGGGTTGTCCCCAAACTACGAGGATCGCGGCCCCACCGCCTTGACGCGGATCAAGTCCCACACCCTTGTCTCCACGACCAATAACGGTGCCATGAACACTGTCGCCAAGCACCTGCGGCCTGGAGCCGCCAGTTGACTGTCGCCAAATGCTGGGTCGTCGGCGACCTCGGCGCTCGGAGTCGCTCGATAGCATGCGCCCCGGCCCTCTGCCCGAAACGCGACTCGTGCAGCCGACTCCGGACATCCGTGCAGGCGACTTCGAGAACTGACAGTGGCCGCGGCCGAGCGGGCCGTTCAACGCACCGAAACTCATAACCGAAACCGAGACGCACCGAAACGTGACCTAGTAGCGTGTGGCTGCTGGGTTCTGCGGTTTCTGGTTGGGAGGTTGGCGTGCGTTCAGTCGATGGCATCGGAGCCATCGCCCATCGGGGCGCTTGACAGTGAACGCGCAACTTTGTGAATGGCGTCCACGAAGGGAAGGTCTTCTTGCTTCGTGTTCTCGTCGAGTTGCCCAAATGGGCGTAGAGATGAGTGGGTGGGGTCCTGGGGCAGCATCCAAACTGACCAGGCGTTGTGAACGTCTGCGGGGGTTGTTGCCTCACCCTTGACGAGCACAAGCAACGCGTAGAGGCGGTACAGGTCATCGGCGCGTTCGGCGGGTCGAGCCTCCGGCGCAATCTCGGCGCGCACAAGACGCGCAATCTCGTCGATGTAGTTCAAAGCCACGCCGCGACTCCCACCATGAGGTTAGCGACAGCAAAGATGGCTGGCACAATGCGCTCGATTGACCCAAGCTCGGCGTAGCGCGGGCGCCAACGCTTCACTTTGTCGGTCTTGAGGGTCTCCCATTCGGCACTGAACGGGCGAACCTCGAAGTAGTTCTTCTCGAGGTCGGTGATGACTTTGAACTTGGCGGCGTTCAGATCCCGGTAGCTGCGGAGTTGCAGCCACCAGGTGATGCTGACGGTTACTCCGGCCACCGCCAACACGGTGATGCGGAGCGGGTCTGTGGCGGCGCCGGAGAACCCGAAGAATGCTGGCACGCCGAGGATGAGGGTCTCCAGGCTCAGATAGAACTGGTTCGCCTGCCCGCGCCGTGCTGAGATTCTGTCCGCTTGCTCCACGCACATCGCGTACATGCGGATCGCTTCCTGGTTCTCGCCCGGAGTAATCGTCATCTCACAAGGAGTCGATGAACCCGGAGATGTTTGCGTCGCTCCAAGCGACTGTGGAGATGCCAAGGATCGTGCTCAGGTCCGTGGCGTAGGCGCGAATCCCAAGGATCGGCTTGCCCTCCTCCTTAGCGCACTGAATCTCCCACTTCTGCCCACTCGAAGCTGCCGAGTTCTTACTTACGAGGACGATGACGCCGTCCGAGCGCCGTATTCTGGTGCGCACCCGTGTCTTCCATTCGGAGTCGTAGGCCTGCTTCACGGACATGTCGATAAACTCGAACGGCTTCCGCGGGTGCAGCGACTGTCCTTTTAGGAGGTCCCGCTGATGGACGTCCTCGATTGCAAACGCGATGAACACGACCTTTTTGTCAGCCATTGCAGCGCCTCTCTGGGCTGTGCGCCTGGTGCGACGCAGCCGAAGTATATCCAGCACGAGCGACACGAGGCTTGCCGTGGGTGGAACTCCGCGAACCCGACTAGCCAACAACGGAAACGCGTCGGCGCGCGTTGCCGAGTCCCGTGGGCCGGGGCAGCGGCCGCTACCACTGACCAGCACGACCGCGCCCGTGCAAACCGTGCTGCTTCTTCTCCGTGGGACGTCTCATGATGCGGCGAAGCTGGTTCACAGTTCAGGGAGCCGAGCCCGGCGCCGCCTGCCTGCAGGAGGCAAGCCGGGCTCGTCTACGTCAGGCCCCAAACGGTAGATCTGGTCGCCATCCATCAGGGTGGGCCTCTTCAGCGGACCGATGGGCAGGCACGGAGGGTGGCGCTGATGTTGTGCGTATGTTTTGCAACCTTGTTCGAAGCACTCGCGCTGCTTCCATTACCCCAAGCCATACAGAGATTCGGCCCGGTGCTGGGAAGGGGGAGTCGACCCTCCGACAAGGGGAGTTGATCAACTGGCCAGGCGAGCAGCCGCGCATCTGCACGGAGGAGTCCACCTACTGCGTTCGGCGCGGGGTCGACGGGCGAGTTCAATTTACACGCCCTTGGTGCACGACTGGTGCACGAGGGGAGCGGAGTTCCTTGTTTGCACCCCACGAAACACCTAGTCAAACCTGAATTTGACACTGGCTCCCCCGCCTGGACTCGAACCAGGAACCTACGGATTAACAGTCCGACGCTCTGCCAATTGAGCTACAGGGGATCGCGCTGGGCGCGAGTCGGTACGTTACCAGAAGTTCAGCCCAGGTCGTATTCGGCGCGGAGCCGCACGAGCTCCCGCGCGACGAGCGGGTCCTCGGCCACCTGTCCGTTCTGAATTCCCTTGCCAGAGGTCACTCGCCAGATCAGTGCGGACGCGGGTTCGGCCAGATTCCTACGGGCCGTGATCACTGCGGTCGCATGATCGGCCAGTGCGATCGTGCGGACGCAGGCGATGCTGGCGGTGACCCGCTCGTTGAACAGGTCGGGGAGCCGGCCCGTCTCACTGAGAGACACGCTGCCCGAGCCCCCGTCCACGGTGGTCCAGCGCAGCGTCCTCGAATCGTGGTCCCAGCCGCCGTGATCCACCTCGTGCCAGGCCACCTCGCGGCAGGCAGTGCCGTCGCTGAACGCCAGTGCGTCCGGCAGCCCGAGCACCTGGCCGAGCGGGCTGCGTCCGGACGCGAGCACTCGCCGGTTGCCGACCAGTTGCCGTAGTGCCGGGTCGTCGATCGAGGTGCGTCCGAACAGTGCCATGACGCCATTGTCGTCGAAGCCGGCATTCCGACACGCACGGCCACTCTTGGCGACGTATCGCCGGTTGCGTGCGTCCCTGCTCAGCGCATGGCCTGGGCGACCGCGAGCCTGCGCACGGCCGGCAGGTCGGGATCGGCCCAACGAAGCCAGAGCAGGCGATCACGGACGAACCAGCACACCTGATCGTGGTCGGTGCTCGAGATCGGGTACTGGCCGAGCGGGCGGACGAAATAGCAGCTCAACGCGATCGGCCTGCCCGCCACGACGGTCTCGGAGCGATCGAGAAGGTGCCCGACCTCGATCTCGACGCCGAGCTCCTCGAAGATCTCGCGTTCCAGCGCCGCCTCGGGCTGCTCCCAACGCTCGACCTTGCCGCCGGGGAACTCCCAGCGTCCACCGGCCTCCCGATCGGTGCGCCGGCGACACGCGAGTACCCGCTCCTTGTCGGCGAAGACCGCGGCGACCACCTCCACGGGCTAGGCCGCCGCCCGACGAAGGGCGGCGAGAGTCGCCTCGACGTCGTCATCGGTCGTCGACCAATTGCACAAGGCCACTCGCAGCACGGCGTGATCATGCCACTTCGAGCCCGACGTCCACGCCGTCCCGTCGGCGAGCATGCGGCGAACCACCTCTCGGGTGTGTTCGTCGCTGTCGAAACGGGCGCACACCTGCGTGAACACCACGTCGTTGAGCACCTCCCCGCCAGGGATGGCCCGGATGCCCTCGGCGAACAGCTGCGCGTGCCGGCAGTACCGCTCGACCAATTCGGCGACCCCGCTGCGGCCGAGCGCAGCCAGAACCGCCCACACCGGGACGGCCCGCGCCCTCCGCGACATCTCCGGCACCCGGTCGAACGGGTCGCCTCCGCCGCCGTCCTGGATCAGGTACTCCCCGTGCATGCTCATCGACGCCCGCAGCGCCGCGTCGTCCCGGACGATCGCGATGCCGCAGTCGTAGGGGACGTTCAGGGTCTTGTGCGCGTCGGTGGTCCACGAATCGGCGGCCTCGTAGCCCGCGGTCAGGTGCCGCAGCTTCGGCGAGGCGGCCGCGAACAGGCCGAACGCCCCGTCCACGTGGACCCACGCGCCCGCCCGGTGAGCCATGCCGATCGTGGCCTCGAAGTCGTCGAACGCTCCGGAGTGCACGTTGCCGGCCTGGAGAACCACGATGGTGGGGCGGCCCTGGTCGTGGTTGAGATGCCACTCCAGGGCCTGGGCATCGATGCGTCCCTGATCGTCGGACGCGACCGGCTCGGGTCGGCCCAACCCGGCGAACCGGAGCGCCGAGTCCACCGAGTCGTGGCGCTCGTCACCGACCAGGACCCTGACCCCGGGCGACCCGGCCAAGCCGCGGCTCGCCACGTCCCAGCCGACCCGGCGCAGGACGGCGTCCCTGGCCGTGACCAGGCAGGTCCAGTTCGACATCGTCGCACCGGTGACCATGCCGACTCCCGCAGTCGAGGGGAGGCCGAGCAGGTCGAGCAGCCACCGGTCGGCAACCGCCTCCACCGCCACCGTGCCGGGAGTGCCGGCTGCGAGGGCGCTGTTCTGATCCCAGGCGGAGGTGAGCCAGTCCGCAGCCAGGCCGGCCGGGTGGGTGCCCCCGATCACCATTCCGAACCAGCGCCCCGACGGCATCGCGGTGAGACCAGGCTCGACCGCTGCAGCCAGGTGTTCGATCACCCGTCCGGCCGGCTGCGGTCCTTCCGGGAGGTCGCCCAGCAGGGCGGCCACATCCTCGACGGCTGCCCGTCCCGGCACGTCCCGGGTGGGCAGCGAATCGAGCCAATCGAGCGCGAACCGGTGCGCGGCGTCGAGCGCCTCGTGCAGCTGTGACATTCGTCCTCCTGCCGGGCATTATTCCGCCCAGGCCTCCGTTCGCGCGCCCGGACTACTGCGTAGGTCTTGCTGCTACTCCCACGCGACCTCGCCGGGATCGAGATCGGGACGCCAGCCCCGCCACACCGGTCCACGCAGCCGGCCGGTCGCGGTCCGCTCGGCGAAGGAGACCTCGGCCACACGCTGCGGCGCTACCCAGTGCGCGTCCGCCGCGTCCTCGCGCGGGATCTCGGCGAGGGGACAGTCGGTGGTGTGGAGCGGCTTGAGCAACTGTCCCGCTTCGGCGAGCCCGGCGTCGGTGAACCCCGAGCCGACCCGGCCGACGTAGACCAGGCGTCCGTCCTGAGGGATCCCGAGCAGCAGCGAACCCACTGCGCCGGCGCGATTCCCCTTGCCAGGACGCCAGCCGCCAACCACAACGGCCTGCGTGCGACGGTGCTTGATCTTCAGCCAGGTCCGCGCCCGGCGCCCGGGCTCGTAGACCGAACCCAGACGCTTCGCCACCACGCCTTCCAGGCCGAACGCAAGGCTCGCGTCCAGCGCCGCCCCCAGATCGCCGTCGAACACCGCCGGCACCTGGACGCGGGAGCCGGTCGTGGCGGTTCGGTCTTCTGCGGCGGGCGCCGGGGCGGCCAGGCTCTCCAGCAGCTCGCGGCGGATCTCGTAGGGCTGCTGCACCAGGGATTGCCCGTTCAGGCTGAGCAGGTCGAACAGCATCACCTGCGCCGGGGCGGCCTGCGCCGCGGCCGCGATGTCGCGGGGACGGGTGAGGTTGATCCGCGGCTGGAGCAACCCGAAATTGGGTGCGCCTGCCGCGTCGAAGACGACGACCTCGCCGTCGAGCACCGCGCGCTCGGCAGGCAGCCGGGCGAGATCGGCGATCAGGTCGGGGTAGCGGACGGTCTCGTCGCGGCCTCGCCTGCCGGTGAGCCGCACCCGTCCCTGGTCGAGCTCGACGATGATCCGGATACCGTCCCACTTCATCTCGAACGCCCAGCCCTCCTCGTCGCCGAGCGTGGACGACGTGGCCAAGGTGGCGAGCATGGGGGAGATCGGGGCACCGCCGGGCTGGCCGCGATCCGGGGCGGCCTCGGCGGTGGACGCCGCCTCCGGGTTCATCCGGTGCATCAACCAGTCCTTGCCGGTTCGAATCAGCGCGAACCGTGCGGGCATGCCGCCCAGGCCGCCGTCCGGGCGTCCATGCAGGGTGGCGATCACCTCGTCGTCACGCCACTTCTCCAGCTCGTAGGTGCCGGCGTCCCAGATCCGGACGGTACCGCCGCCGTACTCGCCGGCCGGGATCGCGCCCTCGAAGCCGCCGTAGGCCAGGGGGTGGTCCTCGGTCGGCACGGCCAGATGGTTCTGCCGGGGATCGGTGGGGGGACCCTTCGGCACCGCCCAACTGACCAGCACCCCGTCGTGCTCGAGTCGCACGTCGTAGTGCAGGCGGCGGGCATGGTGCTCCTGGATCACGAACGAGCGACCGTCGGAGGCGACGGGGGCGTCCGCGGGAACCGGCTCGGGCGTCCGGGCGGGATCGCGCATGCTGCGGTAGGTGGCGAGCCGGTCGGGGCGGACGGCTCCTGGTGAGGCCGGCTCGCTCCCCACCGATCCCTCGGCGAGGGTGCCGGCGAGCAGGTCGCCGACCTCGGCGACGCGCGCGAGCACCTCGCCGAGGTCGAGCTGGCGCAGCCCGGGGTCGGCCAGTTCCGCCCAGGTGCGCGGCGCGGCCACCCACGGCCGAGCGCGTCCGCGCAGCGAGTAGGGAGTGATGGTGGTCTTGTTGCCGTTGTTCTGGCTCCAGTCGATGAAGACCTTGCCGGCACGGTCGGCGCGACGCATCACGGCTGTCACCCGGTCGGGATGGGCGGCCTGCAGGGCTTCGGCGAGTTCGCGGGCCAGGCCGGACGCGTCCGCGGTGCTCAGGCTGCCGTCGAGGCGGGTGTAGAGGTGAACGCCCTTGCTGCCGCTGGTCACGGGGAAAGCGGTCAGGCCGGCGCCGTCCAGCGCCTCGCGTACCCAGTCCGCCACTTCCGCGCAGGCCGCGAGGGACACCCCCTCGCCCGGGTCGAGGTCGAGCACCAGCCGATCCGGCGGCAGGGGAGTGCCGTCCTGGTCGAAGCGCCACTGCGGCACGTGCAGTTCCAGCGCGGCCAGCTGGGCCAGCCAGACCAGGGTGGCCACGTCGTCGGCGACGGGGTAGTCGTTGCTGCCCTCGGAGTGCTGGATGGGGTAGCGCCGCACCCACGACGGAGTCCCCTTGGGTAGGTCCTTGGCGAAGAACACCCCGGGGTGATCGCCGTCCGCGCCGACCCCGTCCGGCCACCGCTTGCGGGTGATCGGACGCTGCCGAAGGTGGGGGAGGAGAACGGCCCCGATCTCGGCGTAGTAGGCGATCACCTCGCCCTTCGTGGTGCCGGTGGCGGGATAGAGCACCTTGTCGAGGTTGGTCAAGGCCAGCGTGCGACCATCGACGCTCACCTGCTCGCGGCCCGCGGCTGCCATGGCGGCCATCCTGCCGGATCCGGCGACCTATCGACAGGTCCAGCTCCGACCGCGACGATGAGGCATGCTCCAGTTGAAGCTGGCCGTACCCGCCGACCTCACCGAAGACGTCGTGATCGTCTTGTCCACCGAGCCGACGGTGAGCAGCCTCGCCGTCGTGCGCGGAGCGTCCATCGAACCGCGTGGCGACCTGGTCTTCGCCGACATCGCCCGTGAGCACGCCAATGCGGTGATCACCCGATTGCGCGCGATCGGTGTCGCGCAGCACGGCAGCATGCACATCGAAGGCGTCACCACCTGGCTGTCGAAGGCCGGCCTGGACGCCGAGATCGCCGCGCCCGGCAGCGGCGCGGACGCCGTGGTCTGGCCGGAGGTCGGCGCCCGCGCGTACGCCGAGTCCGAGTTGAACGGCACTTACCTGATCTTCATGCTGCTGGCCACGCTGATCGCGGCGATCGCCATCGTGCTCGACTCCCAGGTGCTGGTGATCGGCGCGATGGTGCTCGGCCCGGAGTTCGGCCCGATCGCCGCGCTCGGGCTGGCGCTGGTGCTGCGCCGGAGGGCGTTGTTCGTCCTCGCGCTGCGCACGCTGCTGCTCGGCTTCCTGATCGCCATCGGCGTGACCACCGTGCTCGGGCTGTACGTGCGGTTCGCCGGCTGGGTCGACCCGGCGCTCCTGATCGGCTCCCGGCCCGGCACCCAGTTCATCTACCACCCGGACGGCTGGTCGGTCGCTGTCGCGGTGATGGCGGCGATCGCCGGCGTCCTCTCGCTCACGTCGGGACGCATGGGCGGGCTGTCCGGAGTGTTCATCTCGGTGACGACCGTGCCCGCGGCCGGCAATCTTGCCCTCGGCCTCGCGTTCTGGGCGCCGGAGGAGATCATCGGCAGCGCGGCGCAACTCGCGGTCAACCTGTCCGCCATGATCGTGGCCGGCTGGCTCACGCTGCTGGTGCAGCAGAAGCTGCTCAACCGGCTACCGGTGAACCCGTGGCAGCGCGACATGTGGTTGCGTCGCCGCAAGGACATGCTCGGCCGCGGCTGACCGGTGGGGACGGTTCCGCGCCGTCCGGCACGTCATTCGGGAACGGCGGCGCCAAGGGTGCGTCCGATCGCTTCGTGGATCACCAGGCTGGCCATGCGGTCGTAGGCGGTGGCTTCTTTGTTGATCAAGACCAGTTGGTCTCCGGCGAAGGCACGCACCAGCCCGGCAGCGGGATAGACCACCAGCGACGTGCCGCCGACGATCAGGGTGTCGGCGCGGGACAGGTGCTCGACGGCGGCGTCCATCACCGCTGGATCGAGTGCTTCCTCATAGAGCACGACGTCCGGTTTGATCACTCCGCCACAGTCGCAGGTGGGTACCCCCGACGAGCCGAGGATCGCGTCCAGCCCGTAGCTGCGGCCGCACCGCTGACAGCTGTTGCGGTGCACGCTGCCGTGGAGTTCGAGGACGGTGCGCGACCCTGCGGCCTGGTGCAGGCCGTCGATGTTCTGGGTCACCACGGCGGTGAGCCGACCCTCGTGCTCGAGCCGCGCGAGCGCCAGGTGCGCCGGGTTCGGCCGCGCGTCCGGGTACAGCAGATGGCTGCGGTAGTAGTCGTAGAACTCGGCGGTCCGCTGGACGAAGAAGCTGTGGCTGAGCACCTCCTCCGGCGCGAATCGAGTCCCGGTGCTGCGGCTGTACAGCCCATCACCGGAGCGGAAGTCCGGGATGCCGCTCTCGGTGGAGACGCCGGCACCGCCGAAGAAGACGATCCGGCGGCTGTTCTGGATGATCTGGCGCAGTTCGCTGGCCACGGTTCGACCTTACGCCGAAGCCGGCCACGTCCGCCGTCATGAGATTGTCACCGGACGGGGAATAGGCTCCCGCCATGCATGCCGCGTTCGCCGCGTCGGCCGACTCCACTCCGGCTCGTCCCGGGATCGAGGAGCGGCTGGCCGCCCTGATTCGCATTCCCACAGTCTCCGCCGAACGATCCGTCCGCGGGGATGAGCCGTTCGAGGCGCTGATCGCGCTCCTCGCCGAGTTCTATCCGCTGCTGCACCAGCACCTGCCGTGCGAGCGGATCGGTGATCTCGGCCTGGTCTACCGCTGGGCTCCCGCCGAGGAGTCCGCCGCCGATCCGGTGGTGCTGATGGCGCACTACGACGTCGTGCCGGCGGCCGGGCAGGAGGCCGAATGGAGTGTGCCCCCGTTCGAAGGACGGATCGTCGACGGCCAGGTCTGGGGGCGTGGCGCTCTCGACGACAAGGGTGCCCTGTGCACCCTGCTGGACGCGGTGGAGAACCTGCTCGCCGAGGACTGGACCCCGCCGCGGACGGTGTGGCTATGCCTGGGCTCCGATGAGGAGTTGCACGGTGCCACCGCCAAGCTGATCGCCGAGACCCTGAGGTCACGCGGCGTGCGGCCATGGCTGGTCCTCGACGAGGGCGGCGCGGTCACGGAGGTGCCCTTCCCTGGCGTCAGCGGCACCTACGCCATGGTCGGGCTGGCCGAGAAGGGCGTGATGTCGGTGGAGTTGTCCGCCGACGGGACGGGCGGGCACGCGTCCGCGCCCACCGGACTGACCGCGGTCGGCCGGGTGGCCCGCGCGGTCGCTCGGCTCAACCGCAACCCCTTCGACATCCGGATGCCGCGCACGGTGGTGAGCCTTCTCGCCGCTCTCGCCGTCCATGCCGAGCCGGCCTACGCCAGGTTGTGGCGGCTGGCTGCGGCGGCCCCGTGGCCGGCTGCCCGGCTGCTCGCCGCCGCAGGGGGAGCCGACGGCGCGGCCCTGGTTCGGACCAGCCTCGCGGCCACCATGCTCTCCGGCGGCAGCAGCGCCAACGTGCTGCCGTCCAGCGCGTCCGCGATGCTGAACATCCGGGTGAACGTCGGTGAGACCACGGCAGGAGTGGTGGCCCGCCTGCGCCGCGTGATCGCCGACCCGAAGGTGTCGGTGCGGGTCGTCGAGGCCGACGAGCCCACCCCGGAGTCGGCCTCCGACAACGCCCAATTCGCGCTGATCGAGGACTGCGTCGAGGCCGGTTACCCCGGCGTCGACGCCATCCCCTACCTCACCACCGCCGCCACGGACGGACGGCACTGGCACCGGTTCGCGCCCGCCGTCTACCGGTTCGCCCCGCTCTACATCCCCCAGGACGAGCGGGACGGGATCCATGGCCGTGACGAACGGGTCGCGATCGACAGCCTGGTTCGCGGCGAGCGCTGCTACCGGGCCCTGCTGAAGGGATTGCCGGCATGAGCGAGGCGCAGGGCACGGTCACCGACCCCGGCCGGGTGCGCTTCGGCGCGCTGGGCGCCGTCGTCGGCTTCCTGGTCTTCGTCGAACTCACCAGCGGCGTGATCCAGGGCTTCTACACTCCACTGCTCACCGACATCGCCCGGCATTTCGGCGTACCGGACGCCGACGTGAACTGGCTGGAGGGCGGTCAGGCGATGGTGGCCGCGATCGTCATCCCGGCGTTCGCGAAGCTCGGCGACATGATCGGTCACCGCCGGATGCTGCTGGTCTCGACCGCGTTCACCGCGCTGGCCAGTGCTGCGATGCCCCTGTCCGGCAACTTCTGGCTGTTCCTGGTGGCCTGGTCACTGCAGGGCTTCTATGTCGTGTGGCTGCCGCTGGAGACCGCCCTGATCTTCTCGCGAGCCCGCGCCACGGGCCACCCGTCCGCGCTGACCCGAAGGGCAGCCGGGCTGCTGGTCGGGGCACTGGAGATCGGAGTGATCGTGGCCGCGCTGTCGGCGGGCCAGCTGATCGACGTGATCCCGCTGCCCTTCATCTTGTGGATCCCCGCCGCGGCGGTGGCGGCCTGCTTCTTCGTGATCCTGTTCGGGGTGAAGGAGTCGCCGGAACTGCACGGCGGGCGATTCGACGCGGTCGGGCTGGTCCTGGTGGCGCTCGCCCTGCTGGCTTTCACCGGTGGGCTGTTCCTGCTCCGGGTGAACGGTCCCGGCAGCCCGCTGGTCTGGCTGGTCCTGGTCGTGGGCCTAGCCATGTTCTACCCGTTCGTCCGCTGGGAACTCCGGCATCCCGACCCGGTGGTCGACGTGCGGATGTTCGCCGATTCCGCCCTGTGGCCGGTGTTCCTGACCGCCGGCCTGTTCGGGGTGAGCGTCCTGGGGGCGCAGGCGCCCCTGTCGACGTACGCGCGCACCGATCCATCGGTGTACGGCTACGGGCTGGGCGCCAGCAGCGGATTGACCTCGATCCTGATCGGCGTCTACGTGCTCATGCTCGCCGTGGGGGCGCTCCTGCTGCCGGTGGTGACCCGGTTCGTGACCCCGCGTTGGGCGCTGGTCGGTGCGAGTGGGTTGGTCGCGGTGGGTTACCTGATGTTCCTTCCGTTCCACGCCACCTTCGCCCAGACCGTCACCAACATGGTGATCGCCGGGCTCGGCTCGGGCGCGTTGGTCGCCGCACTGCCGGCGGCGGCGGCGTCCGCGGCACCGCACGGGCAGACGGGGGTTGCGACCGGATTGACCAACTCGGTCAAGACCGTCGGTGGCGCGATCGCGTCCGCGGTCTTCGGGATCGCGCTCGCCACGCACGCCGACGGCTCTACCGCACAGACCGCGGGTTCGTTCAGCGGCTACCTCACCGTGTGGACGGTGTGCGGACTCACCGCGCTCGCAGCGGCGATCGCGTTGCTCTTTGTGCCGCGGACGGCATTCAGCGACACCGGCGCTCAGTGAGGACGCTTACGCCTTCGCTGCGCGGCGAGCCATCGTCGCGTCCACGGTCTCGGCCAGCACCGGATCGATGCTGAGGTTCGCCGCCCGAGCGGACGCACCGGTCCGCGGGAGCGTCCGTACGGCGGCGACGATCTGCGCCACGGCGTCGGCGTCGGAGCAGTCGGAGGTGTCCACGACCAGGTCGTAGGCGGACGTGTCAGCCCAGTCGGCGGCGTAGAAGAGCCGGACGAACCGGGCACGGATCGCGTCGTCGGCCTTGAGCAGTTCCGCGGCCTCGTCGGTGTCGATGTGGTCGCGCTTGCCGATCCGTCGCGCTCGAACCGGGCTGGACGCGGTGATGAAGACGTTCACCACGTCGGCCATACCTGCGAGCACCCGGTAGCCGCCCCGACCGAGGATCACGACGTCGCCGCGGGCGGCGATCGCCGCGATGGTCTGGTTCATCATGTCGATCGTGGTCGTGCTGTCCTGGTCGAACAGCTCTCGGAGCCGGGGCTTGCGATCGTAGATCAGGCTGAGCCGGGTCAGCCCGTACTGGCGGATCACCGCGTTGATCAACGACTTGTCGGCGAACTCGTAGCCGAGCTCTCCGGCCAGGGTCCGGGCGATCCGTGCGCCATGAGTGCCGAGCTGGCGCGAGATGGTGATGACGGCCATGGTGCCTCCTCTGACGGCGAACCTCGATGTTCGCATGTCCTGACAATACTCGGCCGGTGGGGCTCGGGTCAGGTCTTCGCAGGAACGCCCGACGCGTCCGGCTCACCAGCCGCGGTGCCGTGCGGCCCGCTCGGTCAGCCGAGCAGATCGAGGACCGTGCGGCCCACGCCGTCGACGTCGTTGGCCGGCACCACGGCGAAGCCGGCCGACAGCAGGCTGCGGTGTCCATTGGCGACCACGTACCCGCGTCCGGCCCAGGCCAGCATCGCGCGGTCGTTCGGCATGTCGCCGAAGGCGACCACGTCGCGAGCCTCGATCCCGAGTTCGGCGCAGAGCAGGGCCAAGGTGCTCGCCTTGGTCACCCCCGGGGCGCTCAGCTCGAGCAGGCCGTAGGAGCCGGCCACCACCGAATGGGTCAACGTGAGCCGGTCACCGACCACAGCGGCGGCCTGAGCGGCCAACTGGTCGCTGTCCAGGCCGGTGTGGTAGCCGAGCACCTTGATCACCGGGGCGATCCGATCGGTCAACGCAGCCAGATCCGTCGTGACCGACCCCGGGGAGGCCCGCTCCACTGACGGGCAGTCGGGTTCGCAGCCGAAGCCGGTGGGTGTCTCGAAGCCGAAGGTGGTACCCGGGATCGCCGCACGCAGCGCTTCGGCGACCGCGACGGCCGTCGCACCGTCCAGTGGGAAGCTGCGCTCGACCGTCCGCGTGCGAAGGTCCACCACGGCCGCTCCGTTGCTGACGATCACCTTCGAGTGAGCCTCGGCGAGCTCGTCGAGCACGTCGAGCCAGCGGAGCGGACGCCCGGTGGCGACCACGAACGGGACGCCGAGTTCGGCGGCCCTGCGCGCGGCGGCGAGGTTGGTCGGAGAGACCCGGTGGTCAGAGCCGAGCAGGGTGCCGTCCAGGTCGGTGGCGATGAGCCGCGGTCGCCCGGCCGGCGAGCCGGTCACAGCCGTGAGTTCGGGGTGGGGGAGCCCGGCCCGGACGGCGAGCCCGACGCCGGGGACGGCGAGGCCGACTGCGGGGACGGCGAGCCCGAGGCGGGCGATGCCGAGGACGGTGACGGGGAACCCGACTGCGGCGAGGGCGACCCCGACTGCGGCGACGCGGACGCGCTGGTCGGAACCGGGGGCGGCGGGGTCACCGGCGGGGCCTGCTGGAAGATCAGGATCGCGATCAGCACGGCGAGGGCCGCCAGCAGCAGCATCAGCAGCCAGGACGCGAGGATCGACAGCCAGCCGGCGCGGTCGTGGCGTCCGGGCCAGGGCAGGGGCCACAGTTTCGCGATTCCCGGACGCGTCCGGTCGAGCCAGTGCAGCTGGTACCCCGGACCTGCGGGGGTGCCCTGCAACGGCAGCTCGGAGAGGTCGACCTCGGCGAGGATTCGGGCCGCTTCGGCTGCCGAGGCGGGGGAGGCGTCGTAGGCCAGAGCCACCCAGGGCGTGGCCGGCGTCTCCTCGCCGATCTGCGGGTCGTCGTGCTGGTCGTCGGTGTAGCGGCCGCCGAGTCGTCCCTCGGCCTGTCCGTGGCCGCCGCGCGCGAGCACGGTGTCGATGTGCATCTGGTTGACGGTGCCCGCGAACCGCTCCCTGGCGCCGGCGTCCGCGGTCGCGCCTTCGGAGAGCAGAATCAGCATCGCCGCCGTGTTGGCCTGGTCGTGGCCGATGTAGGCCACTCCGGACGGGGTCGCGACGAGCCGTGCCTCCAGCCAGTAGTCGCCGACCTTGGGCGGGTCCGACGGCAACAGCGGAGAGAGCCGTGGCGGCTGCGGGCCGTCCGTCGGCGGTTCCGGTGCGGTCATCTCGTCCCATCGTCCTGCGGGGCGGTCCCGCTGCCCCCATTGTGCCGTACCCCTCCAGCCGCCCTCCCCACCCCGAGTTGTCAGAATCTCATTCGCCTATAGCTCAACGAGATTCTGACAACTCGGCGATGGGGGACGCAGCGGCGCGCACACAGGGGACGCCTAGGGCCAGCCGGTATCGTGGTCACGCCTTCGGAATGACCAACCTGGACAGCAGGAGAACTCGCGTGACCGATCCGACCCAGCCCATAGCAGCCCAACCGCAGGGAGCCGACTCCGACGCGGCGAAGGCGGCCAAGGTCCTTGGCGAGGCGATCGCACAGGTGCAGCGCGTGATCGTCGGCCAGGAGCACATGGTCGAGCAGCTCATGGTGGCCCTGCTGGCCAAGGGGCACTGCCTCCTGGAGGGCGTCCCCGGCGTGGCGAAGACCCTGGCCGTACGCAGTTTCGCCACGGTCGTGGGTGGTCAGTTCGCGCGGATCCAGTTCACGCCCGACCTGGTTCCCTCCGACATCGTGGGCACCCGGATCTACTCCGCGCGGCAGGAGAAGTTCGACATCGCCCTCGGTCCGGTGTTCGTGAACTTCGTGCTCGCNNCGCGCCGGCCAAGGTGCAGTCGGCGATGCTGGAGCTGATGGCCGAGCAGCAGGTGTCGATCGGTGGCACCACCTACCCGGTGCCGCAGCCGTTCATCGTGATCGCCACCGAGAACCCGATCGAGTCCGAGGGCGTCTACCCACTGCCCGAGGCGCAGCGCGACCGCTTCCTGCTCAAGGTGGACGTGCCTTACCCGCGCGGCAACGAAGAGTTCGAGATCCTGCGCCGGATGAGCGTCCGGCCGCCGACGGCCAACCCGGTGCTCGATCCGGCGGTCGTGCTGCAGCTGCAGGAGCAGGCGTCCAACGTGTTCGTGCACAACCTGGTCGCCGAGTACATCGTCCGCCTGGTGCTGGCCACCCGTACGCCCGAGGAATTCGGAATGCCCGACCTCACGTCGGTGATCCAGGTGGGCTGCAGCCCCCGAGCCACGCTCGGTCTGGTCGCCGCGTCCCGGGCGCTCGCCCTGATCCACGGACGCGACTACGTGCTGCCTACCGACGTCCAGGCGGTCGCCAGGGACGTGATGAGTCACCGCCTCGTGCTCGGCTTCGACGCGGTCGCCGACAACATCACCCCCGCTCAGGTGATCGAGCGAATCCTGGCCATGGTGCCGCCGCCCACGCCGGTGTGGAACACCCAGCAGCGTCAGGTCGCCCACACCCAGCACAGCTACGTTCCCGAAGCCCGTTCCTGAGCGTGAGCTTCCAGCCCGGTTTCGCCCCACCGCCCGAGGACCTCGGTGCGGTGGCTTCGGTGCTGCACGAGCCCACGTCCGCGACCATCCCGCTGCACAAGCTCGCTCCCGAGGCGGCCCTGCGGCGGCTCGAGCTGACTGTGGTGCGGCGCCTGGAGGGCTTCCTGCACGGCGACCACCAAGGACTGCTGCCCGGCCCCGGTTCTGAGGCCAACGACGCTCGCGTCTACGTGCCGGGCCAAGACGACGTCCGAAAGATCGACTGGGCAGTCACCGCGCGGACCATGACACCGCACGTCCGCGACACCATCGCCGACCGCGAGCTGGAGATCTGGGCACTGCTCGACGTCACCCCGTCGATGAACTGGGGTACCGAAGGCGTCACCAAGCGCGACCTGGGCATCGCCGCGATCGCCACGATCGGCTTCCTGAGCCAGAAGATGGGCGACCGGTTCGGCGGGCTGATCATGCGTCCGGACGAGATCAAGCGCTACCCGGCGCTGTCGGGACGCACCGCGCTGTACGGTCTGCTCCGCCGGATGCTCACCGAGCCGATCGTCTCCGACCACACCACCGGCCCGTACTCGCTGGCGGCCGGCATCCAGCGGATGGCCCGCACCGAGCGCCGACGCGGGATGCGCCTGGTGGTCTCGGACTTCCTCACTCCCGGCGACTTCGAACTCGATCCGAACGTCGAGCCCGAGTGGGAGCGTCCGATGCGGCAACTGGCCGTACGCAACCAGGTGCTCGCGGTCGAAGTCGTGGACAGCCACGAGGTCGAGTTCGCCGACGTGGGAGATCTACTGATCCGTGACCCGGAGACGGACTTCGAGCGGTACGTGAACACCTCCGATCCCGCCGCCCGCGAGCGCATGGACGCGGCCACCGCCGCCCAGCGGGAACGGATCCGAATCGCGCTGCGCCGAGCCGGTGCCGCCCACATCCAGTTGCGTACCGACAGAGACTGGGTACATGACATCGCTCGTTTCGTGCTGGCCTATCGGCGCACGGCCAGCATGCTGCACCAGCCGCCGGCCGGGGTGAGCAAGTGACGTCGCAGCGCGCGTCCGCCGAACGCGGTGGGACTTCCGCAGAGGTGGCCCGATGACCTGGCCACCGTCTTTCCTCGACCCCGAGCGGCTCTGGGTGCTGCTGGTGGTGCCGCTGCTGGTCGCGGGGTACGTCTACTTGGTGCTGCGCAAGAAGAAGACCGGTATGCGCTTCACCAACACCGCGATCCTGTCCCGGGTGGTGCCCAAGCAGTCCCAGTGGCGCCGGCACCTGGCCGTGGCGCTGTCCTTGGCCGCTCTGGTCGCGCTCAGCCTGGCCTGGGCCCGTCCCAACGGCATCGAGATGGTGCCCAGGGAACGAGCCACCGTGATCATGGTGATCGACACGTCGCAGTCGATGGCGTCCACCGATGTCCCACCGACCCGGCTGGACGCGGCCAAGCAGGCGGCGCTCACGTTCGTGAAGGCGCTGCCCGCGCAGTACAACGTGGCCGTGGTGAGCCTGTCCGGCAATCCGGCAGTGGTCTTGCCGCCGACGACCGACCGGGCCCAGGCGCAGCAGGCGATCAACAGCCTCAAGCTGGCCGACTCGACGGCGGTCGGGGAGTCGATCTACACCGCGTTGAGCGCCCTGCAGTTGGCGCCGAAGGGCTCGGATTCGACTCCGGCACCGGGCGCGATCGTGCTGTTGTCGGACGGTCAGAACACGGCGGGTCGCTCTCCGGCGCAGGCCGCGGCGGCGGCGAAGCGGGACGAGGTGCCGATCTACACCATCGCCTACGGCACCGAGAACGGTTACGTCGACCTGGACGGCCAGCGAGAGCGGGTGCCCCCGGACAAGACCCTGTTGGCCTCGATCGCGCAGGCCTCGGGCGGCCAGACCTTCTCTGCGGAGAACCTCGACCAGCTCAACAAGGTCTACAGCAACATTCGCAGCGAGGTCGGGCAGACCCCCACCAAGAAGGAGACCACCGCGTTGTGGGCGGGTTACGGGCTCGCATTTGCGGTGGTGGCGGCGCTGGCCGCGGTGTCGCTGGGAGCGAGGTGGCCCTGACATGCCGGTAGATTTCCTGCGTCCGGAGCGCCTGTGGTGGCTGGTGATGATCCCGCTGCTGGTCGGGCTGTACCTGTTCCTGTTGTGGCGGCGGCGCCGTAAGGCCCGTCCGCACGCGATCACCAACCTCGAACGGGTCCTGCCCAAGCAGCAGTCCTGGAAGCGGCACCTGGGTGTTGGCCTCGCCGTCTTGTCGCTGGCCTCGCTGACGGTGGCGTTCGCCCAGCCCAAGGGTGAGGTGGAGGTGCCGAGAGAGCGGGCGACGATCGTGCTCGCGATCGACGTGTCACGATCGATGATCGCCGAGGACGTGCCACCCAACCGGCTCGCGGCCGCCAAGGCCGCGGCTCAGGACTTCCTTGAGATGCTGCCGACCGGCTTCAACGTGGCATTGGTCAGTTTCGCGGGCACCGCGGCCGTGGTGGTGCCGCCGACGACCGACCGCGGTGTCGTGGCGGCGTCCATTCAGAACCTGCAGGTGGCCCCGTCCACGGCGATCGGCGAGGGCATCTACTCCTCGCTGGACGCGATGGCGCAGGCGCCGAGCGATCCGAACGATCCCGACAGCACCGCTCCGGGAGCGATCGTGCTGCTGAGCGATGGCTACACCAACGTGGGCCGTCCCTCCGACCAGGCTGCACAGCAGTCGAAGCGGGAGGGCATTCCGATCTACACGATCGCCTACGGCACCGAGAACGGCTACGTCGAGAACGAGGGACGCCGCGAGCCGGTGCCGGTCAATCCCGCCGAGTTGCAGCAGATCTCGCGGATCTCGGGTGGCAAGGCATTCTCGGCCGGCTCGGAGAGTGAGCTGAAGCAGGTGTACTCCTCGATCGCGCGCCAGGTGGGGTATGTGAAGGTTGACCAGGAGGTCACCGAGGCCTATGCCGGCTACGCGCTTGCGTTCGCGATTCTCGCCGGGGTCGCGGTGATCTCGCTGGCGGCCCGCTGGCCGTAGTCGACGCGCTGCGTTGAGACGGCGGGGACGGTTCCTCACTCGGCCCACCCGAACCCTGGGGACGGTTCCTCACTCGGTCCACGGCGACGTGGACCGAGTGAGGAACCGTCCCCGAGGCCTGAGTCAGGAGCGGGTTCCGAAGATGGCTGTGCCGATCCTGACCACGGTGGCACCGTGAGCGATCGCCAGTTCGTAGTCGCCGGACATGCCCATGGAGAGTTCGTCCCAGGTCTGGCCGGGTACCGCTGCGTCCCGGAGCCTTCGCTGCACCTCGACGACCCGCTCGAAACAGGCCGCGACCTGACCCCGGTCGGACGAGGGGAGCGCGAGCGTCATCAGGCCGCGGACGCGGAGCGCGTCGAAAGTCGTGAGCGAGCGCGCGAACCCCACGACCTCCTGCGGGGGCAGGCCGAACTTGGAGTCCTCTCCGGAGGAGTTCACCTGAACCAGGACGTCCAGCCCGCGTCCGGCCGCCTGGAGCCGGCGGTCGAGTTCGGCTGCAAGAGGGAGCGAGTCCAGGGCCTGGAACTCGGTGGCGAACTGCGTCACCAGCTTGGCCTTGTTCGACTGCAGATGACCGATCATCACCCACTCCAGCCCGGGCACCTCGGCGAGCTCGAGCGCCTTCGCGTGCGCCTCCTGCGCCTTGTTTTCGCCGAAGCGCAGACAACCGGCGGCGTGTGCGACGAGGATGTCCGTGGCCGGACGGGTCTTGCTCACCGGCAGCAGCCGGACCGATCCGGACGGGCGTCCGGCGCGCTCACAGGCCGCCTCGATTCGCGTCCGCACGGCAGCCAGGTTCGCGGCGATCGGGTGCATGATGCCAGCTTCGCACGAGACCTCCTTGCGGACTGGTACGCGCGGGGCGGGTGGGGCAGAATGGTCGTGTCCCCGTGGGGCTGAGGTGGCTGGGGAAGGCACATCTCAGCAAAGGGGGACCAAATGTCCAGCACGCGCGGGATCATCCAGATCCACTCCGCGCCCGCTGCGCTGCGCCCGCACCTGGAGTGGGCGGTCGGTGCGGTGTTCGGGGCTCCGGTCGAGTTCGAGTGGGCCAGCCAGCCCGCCGAGCCGCGCAGTCTGCGGGCCGAGTTTCCCTGGCACGGACGCGTCGGCACCGGCGCGGCCCTGGCCAGCGCGCTGCGCGGATGCGAGCGAGCCCGGTTCGAGGTGACTGAGGAGCCGTCCGCTGGTCAGGAGGGGATGCGCTGGGCGTACACGCCTCGGCTCGGCATCTTCGCTGCCGCCATCGGCGTGCACGGCGACATCATGGTGCACGAAGACCGGCTCAAGCAGGCCATCCTGGCCGACGCGCTCGGCCGTCAGCCGCTGGGCGAGGGTGTCGCCGAACTCCTCGGTGCCCGCTGGGACGCCGAACTCGAGGCGTTCCGCCAGGCCGGCGACGGCGCCCCGGTCCGTTGGCTGCACCAGGTGGGCTGACCCGGCCCGCCTAGAAGGTCGCGTTCGCGTTGGTGATCGCGATAGCGACGTTGTGTCCGCCGAAGCCGAAGGAGTTGTTCAAGGCGGCCAGGTCGCCCTCGGGCAATGGACGCGCCACGTTGGCAGCGACGTCGACGTCCAGACCGGCCTCGGGATGCTCGAGGTTGATCGTGGGCGGCACGATCCGCTCCCGCAGGGCCATCAGCGTCGCCAGGGTCTCCAACGCGCCGGCACCGCCGAGGAGGTGCCCGGTCATCGACTTGGTGGACGTGACCACGACGTTGTCCGCCGCCTTGCCCAACGCCGTGCGGATCGAGTGCGCCTCGGTCATGTCGCCGGCCGGGGTGGACGTGCCGTGGGCGTTCACGTGGCGGATATCGGACGCCGACAACCCGGCGTCCTGCAGTGCCTTCTGCATCGCGTGCGACTGGCCCTCACCGGACGGGTCGGGCTGCACCATGTCGTAGCTGTCGGCCGTGATGCCGGCGCCGGCGATGGTGCCGTAGATCTTCGCGCCGCGGGCCCGGGCATGCTCGAGGGATTCGATCACCAGGATCGCCGAGCCCTCGCCCATGACGAAGCCGTCCCGGTCGGCGTCCCACGGACGCGAGGCGCGCTCGGGCTCGTCGTTACGCCGGCTCAGCGCCTGCATCTGGCCGAACGCGGCCAGCGGCAGCGGATGAATGGTGGCCTCGGTGCCGCCGACGACCGCGACGTCCGCCCGGCCCAATCGCAGCAGGTCGAGCCCGAGCGAGATCGCCTCGTTCGAGGACGCGCAGGCCGAGACCGGAGTATGCACACCGGCCTTGGCGTGGATCGCGAGGCCCACGTTGGCGGCTGGAGCGTTGGCCATCAGCATCGGGATCGTGAATGGGCTCACCCGCCGATAGCCCTTGTCGCGCTGGGCGTCCCAGTTGTTCAGCAGGGAGTGCAGGCCGCCGATGCCGCTGGCCACGGAGACGCTCAGTCGGTGCGGATCGACGCCCTCGCCGGCCTCCCAGTCGAAGCCGGCGTCGGTCCAGGCCTGCTGGGCGGCGATCAAGGCGAGTTGGGTCGAGCGATCGAGCCGACGGGCCTTGACCCGGTCGATCAACTCCGACGGGTCGACCTTCACGTGGGCGGCGATCTTCACGGGGAGGTCGGCGGCCCATTCCTCGGTGATGGCGTGTACGCCGGAGGTACCGGCGACCATTCCAGCCCAGGTGGACGCCATGTCCCCGCCGAGCGGGGTGGTGGCGCCGATGCCGGTGATCACGATCTCAGTCATGGGACTCCAACGGTGGTTGGTGCGGAACGATGACCGCTGGTCGAGCCCGACCACAGTCCGGATCGGGGTTCGGCAGGCTCGACCAGCGATGCGTGGCTCGATCAGCCGACGGACGGCTGGATCAGCCCTGGGTCAGCTGTGCGCCTCGATGTAGGCGACGGCGTCGCCGACGGTCTTGAGGTTCTTGGACTCCTCGTCGGGGATGGTGACGCCGAACTTCTCCTCGCAACCGACGAGAATCTCGACCATCGCGAGGCTGTCCACGTCGAGGTCGTCGACGAACGACTTGTCCAGCTGCACATCGTCGACCGGCACGCCGGCGACGTCGTTGACGAGCTCGGCGAGCTGGGCCCGGATCTCTTCGGTGGTAGCCATTGGTTTCTCCTTACTAGGTGGGGCTTACTGTTCCGGACGCATCCGGCGAATCAGGGGAGGGTGATCACCTGGCCGGCGTACACCAGGCCGGCGCCGAAGCCGATGATCAGCGCGGTCTGGCCGCTCTTGGCCTCGCCGCTGGTCAGCAGGGCGTCCATTGCCATCGGGACGGTGGCGGCGGAATTGTTGCCGAGCTGCCGGATCGTGCGCGCGACGACGACGCTGTCGGGCAGCTTCAGGTAGCGCAGCAGGGTGTCGGTGATCCGGTCGTTGGCCTGGTGCGGGATGAACACGTCCAGCTGGTCGGGGGTGAGCCCCGCGCCGTCCAGGCACTTCTTGGTGGCCCGGGCGATGAAGCTGGTGGCCCACTTGAACACGGCGCGTCCGTTCATGCCGAGCTTGGGGAACGTCCCCTTCTCGACCGCGGTGTGCCAGTCGGCGGTCTGCCAGATCACGCCTTCCTGGCCGCCGTCCGAACCCCACACCACCGGCCCGATGCCGTTGGTCTCGCTGGGTCCGACGATCACTGCGCCGGCACCGTCGCCGAACAGGAAGGCGGTGCCGCGATCTTCGAGGTCGGTGATCTCGCTGATCACCTCACCCGCGATCAGCAGGACGTACTTCGCCTGCCCGGCGCGGACGATGGATTCCGCCTGGGCGAGGCCGTAGCAGAAGCCGGCGCAGGCCGCGGAGATGTCGTAGGCGGCGGCGTCCGGGATGCCCAGCTGGTAGGCCAGCTTCGGGGCGAGCGCGGGCGTCTGGTGATAGTGCGAGATCGTGGACAGGATCAGCGCGCCGATCTCGCTACGGTCGATTCCGGCCCGCTCGATGGCCTTGGTCGCGGCTTCCATCGAGAGCGTCTCGATGGTCTCGCCCTCGGCGACCCAGCGGCGCTCCTTGATCCCGGTGCGCTGGGTGATCCACTCGTCGCTGGAGTCGATGTACTGCAGCAGGAACTCGTTGGGAATGACCCGGGACGGGGTCGCCGAGCCCACGCTGTAGATGCGTGCGTACTTCGGTCCGGTGCTTGCCTTGATCTCGGTCATGATCTCCTGCTTCAGTCCTCGCTGGCGTCGCCGTGCTTGGCCACGAACTCCTGCGCGGCCGGAATCTGGTCTGGCGTGTTCAGGCTGAACAGTTCGACTCCCTTGAGATTCCGCTTCGCAATCCCGGTGAGCGTACCGGCCGGCGGTAGTTCGAGCAGGCCGGTGATGCCCAGGTCTGCCATCGTCTGCAGGCACAGGTCCCAGCGGACCGGGTTGGCCACCTGCCGCACCAGTCGGGAAAGGTACTCCTCGCCGGAGTGCACGATCTGGCCGTCAGCGTTGGACAGCAGTCGGGTGCGCGGATCATGGGTCGAGATGGCGCGGGCCAGCCGGGCCAGGTGCTCGACGGCCGGCTCCATGTGCACGGTGTGGAAGGCACCCGCGACGCTGAGCTGGATCAACCGAGCCCGGGCGGGTGGATTGGCCTGCAGGTCGGCGAGTTGCTCGACGGTGCCGGCCGCGACGATCTGCCCTGATCCGTTGTGGTTGGCTGCGGTGAGACCCGCCGTCTCGACCGCGGCGAGTACCTCGGCGGCGTCGCCACCGACGACCGCCATCATCGAGGTGGGCCGGACGGCGCTGGCCGCGGCCATCTGTTGGCCGCGTTCCCGGACGAAGACCATGGCCTGTTCGGCCGACAAGACGCCGACCGCTGCCGCCGCGGTGATCTCGCCGACGCTGTGGCCGGCGGCGACGGCGGTGCGGCGGAACCCGTCCGCGGGGCTGGGGAACAATTCGAGCGCGGTGACCAGGCCTGCGGCCACCAGCAGCGGCTGGGCGATCGCGGTGTCCCTGATCGTCTCGGCGTCGGCTTTGGTGCCGTAGTGCGCGAGGTCGAGACCGGCCACGGCGCCCAGCCAGTTCAAGCGATCGGCGAAGACGGTCTCTTCGAGCCAGGGTGAGAGAAATCCGGGAGTCTGGGCACCCTGCCCGGGCGCGACGATTGCGAGCACGGATCAACTCTGTCGAATCCCGGCCGCGTCGCTGGCATCATCCGCGACGAATTTCCGACGGGCGATTTTGTAGGAAACCTACAACGACATGCCGAAAAGTCCCCGCGATTCGCGTCCCCGCGTTGTGTGGTTCGCTCGTACAACGCTCAATCGGCGTGACTCGGGCGCGCGCCGTAGGTGACGTCGAGGTAGTCGGGGTGCCGCTGGATCCAGCCCTTGATGAACGGGCAGACGGGGAGCGCCTTGCGCGTGGAACCGCGCAGTTGGTCGAGCGCGAACCGGGCGATCGCCGAGCCCACGCCCTGGCCCTCGAAGGCGGGCTCGACCTCGGTATGAGTGAACACGACCAGCTCGTCGGTCAACTGGTACTCGGCGAAACCGGCGAGGACTCCGCCGACGTGGGCCTCGAACCGGCGGGCCGCCGGGTTGTCCGAGAGCACGAGTTCACTCATTGGTCGCCTCTCGCTCCTCGATCCGCAGCGCGCCGGACGGGCAGCGGCCCACTACCTCGCGCAGGTGCGCGGCGAGGTCGGGCGTGTCGGCCCGCATCGGATCGATCCAGGGCTTGTGTTCGGTGTCGAACACCGCGGGCATGCCCCGCACGCATTCACCGGCGTGCTGGCACACGGCGCCGTCGAAGGACACCTCCACGATCGAGCCGTGGTAGAGCTTTCTGGTCACGAAACCTCCTGCTGGGAACCCCGGATGCGTCGGGGCAACCGTACCCAGTGCAGCCGGAGCGTCTCGGATCCGCCGCCGGCCGGGACGCACCCGTCAGTCGAGGAGCCGGCCAAGGGTGAGCGCCAGCCGCAGCGCATACCCGCCGCGGGGGTCGAGTGGGGAGTAGCCGGTGAGTTCGTGGATGCGGCGCAACCGGTAGCGGACCGTGTTCGGATGCACGTACTGGGCGCGGGCGGTGGCCTCGATCGAGCTGCCCGACTCGAAGAAGGTCGCAAGCGTGTCGGCCAGATCGCGTCCGGCGTCGACGATCGGGCGGTAGAGGTCGTTGGCCAGGGTTCGCCGGGCGTGGCCGTCTCCGGACAGCGCCCGTTCGGGAAGCAGATCCTCCGCGGCGACCGGACGGGGGGCTTCCGGCCAGGCTCGGGCCGCGCGCATGCCGGACAGAGCGGCCCGAGCGCTCCGGGCGGCTTCGGCGAGGTCGGCGACGATCGGACCGACCACGACCTGACCCGCGCCGAACTCCCCGACGAAGCTGGCGACCTGGCGGACGAGCTCCTCGCGTCCGCCCAGGCGTCCGCCGACGACAAGGACGAGACGGTCGCCCTGCGGCGCGGCGAGCAGATCCAGCGAATGCCGAGCCGCGAGCTGGCGGATCGTCTCGACGGCGCGTCCCGGATCGGTCGGAGCGGCGCCGATCACGACCGCGATGGCCGGTGGCGAAGCCCAGCCGAGCGTGGACGCGCGGGAGACAACCGACTCGTCCGCCTCGCCGCGGATCACCGCGTCCACCACGAGGGCTTCCAGCCGGGCGTCCCAGGCGCCCCTGGCCTCGGCGGCGCGCGCGTAGATCTGGGCGGAGGCGAAGGCGATCTCGCGGGAGTACCGCAGGATCGCGATCCGCAGCGGGAGTTGCTCGCCCTCGGGCAGCCCGGCGATCCGGTGCTCGACGGTCTCGATCGTGGTGCGAACCAGGTCGACGGTCTGGTTGAGCGTGATCCTGCGGGTGAGCGCGCGTGGAGCGGCGTCGAAGACCGAGCCCGGATCGACGTCCTCGCCGCCGGCGGCGAACCAGCGGACGAAGCCGTCGATGCCGGAGCGGGCGACGAGGGTGATCCAGGAACGGTGCTCGGCGTCCAGTTCGGCGAACCAGCGATGCTCGTCGGCGATCCGAGCCAGCGCGTCGGTGGTGAGCCCTGCGGCCATCGCGGCCAACTCCCGGGCGATCTCGGTACGCGCCGTCCGCGACGGCCACCAGGACTGGTCGGCGTCCGTGCTCTGGGCCATGGACGCATCCTAGGCTGGGTCGGTGAGCGAGCGGCCCCTTGACCCCGTAGCAGCCCTGCGGGAGATCGCCTACCTGATGGAGCGGGTACAGGCCGATGGCCACCGCGTCCGCGCTTTTCGAGTGGCTGCGGACGTGGTCGCGGGGCTGTCTCCGGCGGAGATCCAGCGCCGAGCCGAGGCCGGGACGTGGCGCGAGCTGTCCGGGCTGGGCGAGACCACCGCCGCCGTGGTGGCGCAAGCGCTTGCCGGACGCGTCCCCGACCGGCTCGCACAGCTCCGCGGAGAGGCGGAACCGCTGGCCCGCGGGGGCGAGGTCTTGCACGCGGCGCTGCGGGGCGACCTGCACACGCATACCGATGCCTCCGATGGGACCGCCGCGGTGGAACGCTCTCGGGATGCCGCGGACGCACTGGGCTATGAGTACCTGGCCATCACCGACCATTCGCCCCGGCTCACCGTCGCCAACGGGCTCAACGCCGAACGGCTCAGCCGTCAGCTCGACCAGCTCGACACGCTGAATCGGTCCGAGGGATGCCGCTTGCTGTCCGGGATCGAGGTGGACATCTTCCCCGACGGACGGCTGGACCAGGTGCCCGAACTGCTCGGCCGGCTGGACGTCGTGGTTGCCAGCGTGCACTCCGAATTGCGGATGGAATCCGAGCCGATGACCCGGCGCATGGTCGCGGCGATCGCCAACCTCCACACCAACGTCCTCGGCCACTGCACGGGGCGGCTGATCGCCGGTGGCAGGGGGAGGCGTCCGCAGAGCGACTTCGACGCGGAGGTGGTGTTCGAGGCCTGTCGTCACTTCGACGTGGCGGTCGAGATCAACTCCCGGCCCGAGCGAGCCGATCCGCCCGATGAGCTGCTCGTACTGGCGCTGGAGACGGGCTGCCTGTTCGCGATCGACTCCGACGCCCACGCGCCCGGCCAGCTCGACTTCCCTGCCTACGGCGCCGCGCGCGCGAGCGCGGTCGGCATCCCCGCCGAGCGCATCGTGAACACCTGGCCCCTCGCAGAACTGCTGGCCTGGACGTACGCCCGACGCTGAAAGTGGTCACCGGCTGGCGCCGCTCCCGCGGTGGCCGGGTAAGGTCAGCCTTGCGCAACGATCTTGTGCGGTAAATCGTCCGAAAGGCACCAACAGTGGCAGCTCGTGACTCCGTCGGCCCGATCCTGAACGGTCTCCCCACGAACCTTCCCGACATCGACTCCGAAGAGACCGCGGAATGGCTCGAATCGCTGGACATGATGATCGACGGGGACGGACGCAACCGCGCCCGGTACATCATGCTGCGGCTGCTCGAGCGGGCCCGCGACCAGCACCTGGGCCTGCCGTCGCTGACCGCGACCGACTACGTCAACACGATTCCGCCCGAGCAGGAGCCCTGGTACCCCGGCGACGTCGACCTCGAGCGCAAGTTCCGCCGGCTACTGCGCTGGAACGCGGCCATCATGGTGCACCGCGCCCAGCGTCCCGGCGTCGGTGTCGGCGGCCACATCTCGTCCTACGCGTCCTCGGCGACGCTGTACGAGGTCGGCTTCAACCATTTCTTCCGCGGCAAGGACCACCCCGGTGGCGGCGATCAGGTCTTCTTCCAGGGCCACGCCAGCCCCGGGATGTACGCCCGGGCGTTCCTGGAGGGGCGCCTGGACGAGCATGACCTGAACGGGTTCCGGCAGGAGAAGAGCCACATCGTCGACGGCCGGATCCGCGCCCTGCCGTCCTATCCGCACCCGCGGCAGATGCCGGACTTCTGGGAGTTCCCGACGGTGTCGATGGGTCTGGGTCCGATCGCGGCCATCTACCAGGCGCAGTTCAACAAGTACCTCGGCAACCGCGGGCTGAAGGACACCGCCGACCAGCGGGTGTGGGCGTTCCTCGGCGACGGCGAGATGGACGAGGTGGAGAGCCGAGGCGCCCTCCAGCTGGCCGCCTACGAGGGGCTGGACAACCTGACCTTCGTGGTGAACTGCAACCTGCAGCGGTTGGACGGGCCGGTGCGCGGCAACGG
>DJWE01000050.1 GCA_002441465.1 Propionibacteriaceae bacterium UBA6238
ACGGTTCCGAACCCGGCCCACACCGTCCTGGACCGAATCAGGAACCGTCCCTACATCGGTTCAGCTGCGAAGGAGAACCCATGACCACGCCGCTGTCCGCTGCGCAGGCCGCCTACGACGAGCTGGCCGCACTCGGACTGAGGCTCAACCTGCAACGCGGCCAACCCTCCGACGCCGACTTCGACCTCTCCGACGGGCTGCTCACCGCCGTCACTCCCGGTGCCACCACGCTGGACGGGATCGACCTGCGCAACTATCCCGGCGGCGTCGCCGGACTACCCAGCGCGCGGGCGCTGTTCGGCCGCTACTTGGGACTCGACGCGGCCAATACCGTGGTCTGGAACAACTCCTCCCTCGAACTGCAGGCGCTGGTGCTCGGGTTCGCGCTGCTGCACGGCGTCCGGGGATCGCAGGGCGGCTGGGTGCACGACCGTCCGAAGATCGTGGTCACCACGCCCGGCTACGACCGGCACTTCCTGCTGCTCACCACGCTCGGGTTCGAACTGGTCACCGTGGACATGGAGCCGGACGGACCGGACGTGGCCGCGATCGAGCGCGCCGCATCGGACCCGGCGGTGAAGGGCGTGCTGTTCGTCCCGACATACTCCAACCCGGGCGGCGAGACGATCAGCGCCGGGAAGGCCACACTCCTCGCGGGACTGGACGCGGCGGCGTCCGATTTCACGATCTTCGCCGACGACGCCTACCGAGCCCACCACCTCGGCGAGCCGGTCCGGACGGTGAGCTTCGTCGAGCTGTGCGCGTCCGCCGGCCACCCGGACCGGGCGTTCGTGTTCGGCAGCACCAGCAAGATCACCTTCGCAAGCGGCGGGCTGGGCTTCGTGGGCACGTCGGTCGACAACGTGGCGTGGCTCACGAAGCTGCTCGGCGCGCAGAGCATCGGGCCGAACAAGGTGGAGCAGGCTCGGCACGTCCGTTTCCTGGAGGGCTACCCGGGCGGCCTGGCCGGGCTCATGCGCGCGCACGCCGCGCTGATCGCACCCAAGTTCGCGGCAGTGGACGAGGTGCTCTCGAGCGAACTTGGCACCGACGGCGGCTACGCAACCTGGACGACGCCGCACGGAGGGTACTTCAGTTCGTTGTTCACCACCGCGCCGGTGGCCGCGCGGGTGGTTGAGTTGGCGGACGCGGCCGGGGTGAGCCTGACTCCAGCCGGTGCCACCTATCCCGGCGGCGTCGATCCTGCAAACCGCAACATTCGGCTCGCGCCGACCCGTCCGCCGGTGGAGGACGTGCGCACCGCGATGCGCGTCGCCGCTGCTTGCGTCCGCTTGGCTACCGAGGAGTGGCGCACCGTCCGGTCCTGATCGGACGCCGGACCGCGGTCGCGCGCGTTCACCTCGCCTCCCCGAACCAAAAGGGGACAGGTACTTTTCGGTTCAGATGAACGGAAAGGTACCTGTCCCCTTTTGGTTCAGGGGGATGAACGGAAAGGTACCTGTCCCCTTTTGGTTCAGGCGGGTCGGGACGCGAAAAGATCCAGGCCCAGCTCCCGGGACAGCCGCGCGGCGGCCCGCACACCGCGGACGCTGTTGCCTGCGGCGTCCAGCCGGGGCGAGAACGAGCCCAGCCCACCCTTGCCGGGCGAGACCGTGACCACGCCGCCGCCGATCCCCGACTTGCCGGGCAGGCCGACGTCATAGAGCCAGTCCCCGGAGTGCTCGTACATGCCGGCGGTGGCCATCACCGCGAGCACGTGGTGACACAGCTCGGACGGAATCACCTGCTCGCCCGTGACCGGATTCGCGCCACTGCCGGCCAACGTCGCCCCCATCACGGCCAGGTCGTGGGCGGTGACCCACAGGCTGCTCTGCCGCGTGTACAGCTCCAGCGCGGCGTCCGGCCCCGTGGCGAGCGCGCCCTGCCGCTCCAGCGCCGAGACGATCTCCCGATTGCGCAGGTTCGTGGCACTGACGTTGCGGTACAAGCCGTCATCCAGGACGAGCTCGCGACCGGCGAACGCCGACAACCCCGCCCGCAAGTGCGTCCACTGCGCCTCGACCCCGTCCCCGGGCAGGCGACTGCAGGTCGCCATCGCCCCGGCGTTGACCATGGGGTTGGTTCGCCCACCCGGCGCGGACACAACCGGCTCGACCGCGTCGAACCCCTGCCCGGTGGCATTGACACCCAGCTCCCGGCGCGCCCGTTCGGCACCGAGGTGCGCGCAGACCAGCGCGAAGGTGAACGGCTTCGCCACGCTCATCAACGCGAAGCCCGCGTAGGCGTCGCCGGCGTCGAAGACGCGTCCGTCCGTGGCCACCACACACAGGCCGAACTGGTCGGGATCGGCGACGGCGAGCGCGGGATACACCTCCGAGTTGGCACCGCCGACATCTGCCGACACCTCGGTCCAGGTGTCGTCGAGGATCCGGCGCACGTCCGCTGTGGGAGCGAGGTGACCGGTGGACACGAAGACGTCAGGCACGGCTGCTGAGGTTAGTAGGGTTCGAGCCATGGTTCACGTCCTGATCACCGGCGGAGTACGCAGCGGCAAGTCCCGCTACGCCGAATCGCTGCTCGCAGCCGACGCCCCGGTGAGCTACCTGACCCCGGGCTACCCCGCCGACCCGACTCGCGACGCCGAATGGGCCGCTCGGGTGGCCGCCCATCAGTTGCGTCGCCCGCCGGCCTGGCGGACGGTGGAGACGCTCGACCTCGCGGGTGCCATCAACGCCGCGGACGGGCCGGTGCTGGTCGACTGCCTGGGCACCTGGTTGACCCGGCTTCTGGATGCCTGGCAAGGCTGGGAGGACGAAGAATCCGCCTGGGCCGCACGGCTCGTCCAGGAGACGGCTGCGCTCGCCGATGCCGTCCGCTCCCATCCCGCCGACGTCATGGTCGTGACCAACGAAGTGGGCTGGGGCCTGGTCTCGGAGTACCGCGCCGGACGCCTGTTCGCCGACCACCTCGGACGCGTGAACCAGACCGTCGCCGCCGCGTGCGACCAGATCGTCCTGATGGTCGCCGGACGCCCGCTCCTGGTCTGACCGGACGCACGGCGTGCCCGGTGGAGCTGTTACGTAGCCCGCCCGCTCAGCTCGTGCAGCAGCACTGTCCAACCAGCCTTAACAGCGTAAAGTAGGAGTTGTGGCCAAAGGCATCAGCCGCGAGCGCATTGTCCAGGCCGCGCTCGATCTCCTCGATGAGAAGGGTATCGACGGCGTCACCGCCCGGGCCCTCGCCCACCGTCTCGATGTGCGTGCGCCCGCGCTCTACTGGCACATGTCGAACAAGCAGGAGATCCTCAACGAGATGGGCACGGAGATCGCCCGCCGGGTCGCCGCCCGACTGGACGCCCTCCCGGCCAACCTCGACTGGCGCGATCGGCTCGCCGGCTACGCCAGGGCGCTGCGCCAGGAGTACCTCGCGCACCGCGACGGCGCCCGCACCTTCTCCGGCGCGAAACTCACCGATCCCGCCGTGCTTCACGCTCAGGAGGCACACCTGCGAGCCTGGATCGACACCGGATTGACCTTGCCGAACGCCGTGGCCGCGGCACAGACCGTCCGGGCCTTCGTGGTGGGCTTCGTGCTCGAGGAGCAGGAACGCAACCGCACCGACCGTTACCTCCTCGCCGACCAGGACGAGCACGTCGGCACCGACGTCCCGCTGGTCCGAGAGGCCGGGCACCAGCTCTTCGGCGACCCGGAGGAGATGTTCGAACGGAACCTCGATCTCGTGCTCACCGGCATCGGCGTCCGCTTCGTCGGGGACGCGGCAGAGCCCGGCCCGGTTCGCAGCGCCCGCTGAGGATCGTCCTCACCGCGGACGCGGGGAGGCTCAACCGATCGCCGCGACCACCAGCAGCACGGATGCCGAGACCTCCACCAGTGCGCCGAGCACGTCTCCGGTGATTCCGCCCAGCCGGGCGACCGCGCGCGCGAGCAGCCACCACGCGGCGGCCAGGGCGAGCAGCACCCCGGCCACCGGTAGCCACCAGTCCTGGCCGGCGAGCAGGCCCGTCCCGACTGCGGCCAGTGCGAGGACGATCCAGCTGGACACCGCCGCCACCGGCGGGACGCTGTCCGCGACGAGGGCGCCGAGGCCGTCCGGACGAGCCGCGGGGACGCCGCGAAGGCAGCCGAGCGCCAAAGCACCGCGGGAGACGCAGAGCAGCACGACCACCTGCAGCCAGCCGAAGGGACGCTCGATCACCGCACCCGCAGCCAGGGCCTGCGCCGCCAGCGCCAGGACCAGGGCCACCACTCCCATCGGACCCACGTCGCCGCGCTTCATGATTGCCGCTGCCGCGGAGGCGTCCTTGCCCGAGCCGAGGCCGTCGGTGACGTCGGCGAGCCCGTCCAGGTGCATGGCCCGGGTGCCGAACGCCAAGGCGGCGACCACGAGCACCCCGGCCAGGGCCGACGGCAGGCCCAGCCACACTCCCGCCCACCCGATGCCGGCGACGACCAGGGCGAGCGGCAACACGGCCAGCGGTGCGACCAGCATGGCCGCGCGGGCCTGCGTGCGGCCGATCTCCTCCGGCGGCCGCACCGGCACGATCGTGAGCAGGCCGACCGCGAGCCGAAACCCGGCGAACACACTCATGTCAGGTCGGAGAGCTGAGCGATGCCGGTGAGCGCGGCGATCGCAGAGCGCAGCATCGGCACGGCCAGCACCGCACCGCTGCCCTCACCCAGTCGCATCGAGAAGTCGACCAGCGGCGTGAGCCCGAGCCGGTCCAGGGCGAGCGCCTGGCCGGGTTCGGTCGAGCGGTGCCCGGCCTGCAGCCAGGCCTTCGTTCCGGGCGCGTAGTCCTCGGCGACGAGGGCCTCCGCGACCGCGATCACCCCGTCCAGCAGCACCGGGACGCCGCGGCGCGCGGCCCCCGCGATGAATCCCACCGCAGCGGCGAAGTCCGCCGCGCCCAGCGCGGCCAGCCGCTGCACCGGGTCGGACACGCGCTCGCCCGCCCGAGCGAGCGCGGCCTCGATCAGGGCGGTCTTGTGCACCAGCGTGCCGTCGTCGATACCGGTGCCGCGTCCGGTCACCGCCGCAGCCGGAACCCCGAGCGAAGCGGCGATCAGGGCGGCCGCCACCGTGGTGTTGCCGATGCCGAGGTCGCCGGCGATCACCAGCTGCGCGCCGTCCGCGATCTGCTCGGACGCGATCGTGTCTCCGGCCGACAGCGCCGCCTCGACCTCCGCGGTGGTCAGGGCGTCGCTCAGCTGGATCGGCCCGGACGAGCGGCGCACCTTGAACCGGGACACCTCCGCGGGCAGGTCGGGGAAGTCGACCGCGACGCCCAGGTCGTAGATCGACACCCGCACGTCATTCACCGCTGCCAGGGCCGACACTCCGGCGTGGCCGCCCGCGATGCCGTACACCATCGCCGGAGTGATCTCCACCGGGTAGGCCGACACGCCGTCCTGGGCGACCCCGTGGTCACCGGCGAAGACAACCACCCGGACGTCGTCCAGTTGCCGCGGCGGGCAAGTGCCCTGGCAGGACGCCACCCAGGCGGCCAGCGTCTCCAGATCTCCCAAGGCGCCCAACGGCTTGGCCTGGCCGTCGCTGAGCTGGCGTGCGGCCGCGTAGGCGGCGTTGCTGGGGGCCTGCACCGGAGTGCGGGCGGGGGCGGGAACGGGCATTGGCGGACCTGGCCTTCGCTGTCGGGGCACCCGTATGCGTGCCGCTCAGCACCATAGCCACTGCGGGCGTCCGGCGTGATCGTGCTCAGCCCGGGGGTCGCGTCGACGTTGGGGAATGACCAGCGCGCGAGCGAGGTTGTGGCTAGCGTCGAACCCGGAGCGATTCCGCGGGTACCGACCCGGTGTGCAATCGCTCCACGATGGACAAATCGAAGGAGAAGAGATGGCGAAGTACTCGTTCACGGCACCCGGCCTGACCCCCGAAAAGGCTGCGGAGGTGATCGAGATCCTCCAGGCACGCCTGAACACCTACAACGACTTGCACCTGACCTTGAAGCATGTGCACTGGAACGTGGTCGGCCCGAGCTTCATCGGAGTCCACGAGATGATCGACCCCGAGGTCGACCAGGTACGGCTGAACGCGGACGCGGTCGCCGAGCGGATCGCCACCTTGGGTGGGTCGCCGCGCGGCACGGTCGGCGCGATCACCACGACCCGTACCTGGGCCGACTACCCGCTCGACCGGGCCACGGTCCCCGACCACCTCGCCGCGCTCGACCAGGAGTACGACCGGGTGATCGCGGAGAACCGGAAGGCGATCGAGGATGTCGAGGAGCTGGACCTGGTGACGCAGGACATGCTGATCGGGCAGACCGGCGCCCTGGAGAAGTTCCAGTGGTTCGTCCGGGCACACCTGGAGAGCGCAGCGGGCACCATCCCCGGCTGACCTGAACGAAAAGGGGACAGGTACCTTTCGGTTCCGGTGAACCGAAAGGTACCTGTCCCCTTTTGGTTCGGCGGGGTACGCACGAGCCCGGTCAACGACGACGGCGGACGACGAGCTTGCGGGCCTCCTCGACCCAGAGGACGGCAGAGGCCATCCCGACGCAGGCAAGCCACTGGCCGAGATCAAGCGACGCCGTCCCGAATGCCACCTGCAGCAACGGCACCTGCACCACCGCGACCTGCAGCGCGACACCCAGCAGCACCGCACCCCACAACCACCGGTTGCCGAACAGCCCACTGAACGCGGACGCCGTCAACGAGCGGGCGTTGAACGCGTTGAACAGCTGCGCGAACACCAGCGTGGTGAAGCCGGCCGTCCGGGCCACGTCCAGCGAGCCCGACCCCGGCAGCAGGCCGCCGGGCAGGAACGCGTCGATGGTGAGCAGTGTGACCACGCCCATCACCAGACCGAGCCACCCGAACCAGGCCCAGGTCCGCGCGTCGATCACCGGGGCGCCGGGACGCCGCGGCGGCCGCGCCATCACGTCGTCCACCTCCGGGTCGACGCCCATCGCGAGCGCGGGAGCGGAGTCGGTGACCAGGTTGATCCACAGGATCTGCGTCGCCAACAGCGGCACCACCAGGTCGTCCCCGCCGGCGGCGGTCAGCCCGAGCGCTCCGGCGAACACCACTCCCCCGAACACGGTGCACACCTCGCCGAGGTTCGAGGAGAGCAGATAGCGCAGGAACTTGCCGATGTTGGCGAAGATCCGGCGACCCTCGCGGACGGCGGCCACGATCGTGGCGAAGTTGTCGTCGGCCAGCACCATGTCCGCGGCCTCGCGACTCACCTCGGTGCCGCCCCGTCCCATCGCCACCCCGATGTCGGCGGCCTTCAGCGCAGGCGCGTCGTTCACGCCGTCCCCGGTCATCGCGACGACCTGGCCGTCCGCCTGCAGCGCACGGACCAACGCCAGCTTGTGGGCGGGCGCCACCCGCGCGTAGACCGGACTGGTCCGCACCCGCGCGGCAAGCCAATCGGCGTCGGCGGCGTCCAGTTGAGCGCCCGTGGTCGCCGCGCTGCCCGGCTCGGCGATGCCCAGATCGGTGGCGATCCGCGCTGCGGTCGCGGGATGGTCGCCAGTGATCATCAACACCCGGACGCCGGCTCGCTGCGCCTCGGCGATGGCCTGCAGTGCCTCCGCGCGCGGCGGGTCGATGATGCCCACGGCCCCGACCCAGACCAGGTCGTGCTCCAGCTCTGGGGCGTCATCGGTACCGAGCCGGTCCAGCACGTCGGATTGCTGCTCGGGGCCGAACCAGGCGTAGGCCACGCCGAGCACCCGGTACGCCTCCCCGGACAACCGTTCGATCCCGGCCAGGATGGTGGCACGCTCGCTCGCGGCCAAGGGCACCGCGTCCGCGCCGTGCTGGACGGCGGTGCAGCGTCCCAGCACCACGTCCGCGCCGCCCTTGGTGACGATGCCGAGCCTGGACAGCGGGTTGTGCCAACCCACCGACGACATCAGCCGGCGTTCGGAGGTGAACGGAATCTCGCCACGGCGGTCGAACGCCGCCACCTGCCGTTCCAGCCCGGCGAGCTTGCGCGCCGCGACCACGAAGGCAGCCTCGGTGGGGTCACCGTGCACCTCCACCTCGTTGCCGGTGACGATCACGGAGGCGTTGTTCGCCAGCGCACCGCCGAGCAGAACCAGCTCCAGTTCCGCGGTGAGTTCGGGATCGTCCAGGCTTCCGCTCAGGGCCTCCGGCCGTCCGTCCGCCCGGTAGCCGGTGCCGGTGAGCCGAACCTCCCCGGACGCGGTGAGCACCCGCTGCACGGTCATCTCGTTGCGGGTGAGGGTGCCGGTCTTGTCCGAGGCGATCACGGTGGCGCACCCCAGGGTCTCCACCGAGTGCAGGTGTTTGACCACCGCGCCCCGCGCCGCCATGCGCTGGACGCCGATCGCCAGCACCACCGACAGCACGGCCGGCAGCCCTTCGGGCACTGCGGCGACGGCCAGGGAGACCCCGAGCAGCAGCACGATGACCGCTTCGCCGAGCGTGTGGACGCCGTTGGCGAGGGCGGTCACGACCATCACCAGCACGGCGATCGCCACCACGGTGATGCCGAGCAGCTTCGACACCGAGGCGAGATCGCGCTGCAGCGGGCTCGGCTCCTCCTTCGTCGTCTCGAGCAGCTCCGCGATCCCGCCGACTTCGGTGTCCATTCCGGTGGCGGTGACGAGCGCGCGTCCGCTGCCTTGGACCACGGCGGTGCCCCGGTGCACCATGTCGAACCGATCGCCCACCCCGGCTGGGGCGTCCAGCGGGGCGGGATCCTTCGCGACGGCCTCGCTCTCGCCGGTGAGGGCGGCCTCCAGGACGCGCAGCCCGCTGCAGGCGACGAGCCGGGCGTCCGCGCCGACGGCGTCCCCTTCGGTGAGTGCCAGCAGGTCTCCGGGCACCAGGTCGGCGGCCGGAACCTGCTGCAGGCGGCCGTCCCGCACCACTGTGGCGGACGCAGCGGTGAGCCTGCCCAGGGCGGCGACGGCGTCCGCGGCCCGCTGTTCCTGAACCAGTCCGATCACGGCGTTGGCGATCAGGATCGCGAGGATCACCAGCACGTCCACCGGAGCCCCCTGCGCGCCTTCGGCCACCCAGGCCGCAGCGGAGATCGCGACCGCGACCAGGAGCAGGTAGACCAAGGGATCGGCGAACTGGCGCAGGATCCGCAACCACAAGGGCGTTTTCACCGTGGCGCGCAGGACGTTGGGCCCGTGTGAGGCGAGGCGGACGGTGGCTTCGGACGTGGTCAGGCCGGCGTCAGGATCGGAGTCGAGGCGCGCGGCGACCTCGGTGACTCCCAGCACAGAGGCGTCCCAGTCCCGGACCCGCTGCGCCCGCGACGTCGCTGTCATGGCACCTCACCTCGGTACCACCACTATGCCATCCCGACCCCCTCTGCCGAGTTGTCAGAATCTCATTCGCCTATAGCCGAAGGAGATTCTGACAACTCGGCAGAGGGGTCGGCAGAGGGGGTCGGCGGAGGGAGGTCAGCGGGTCAGATCGGCGAGCGTGATGTCCACCAGGAGCTCGGCGGCGAGGCGCTCCAGATCGGTCTTGATGGCGGCGGGATCGGCGCCGTCGGGCACCCGCGCCACGACCTGGGCCTCGAACAGCCGTCCGCCCGACATCGGCGCCTCCCGGGACTCGCTGGTGAGGTTCTCGATGCTGACGCCGTGCCGGTTCAGCACCGCCGAGATGTCGCGGATGATGCCGGGATGGTCGTTGCCGAGGACGTCCACACTGAGCTCCCGCGACGGTGTCGCCGCGTCCTCGCCGCCAGGATGCGCGGTGACCTTCAGCAGGCCGTCCAGCTGATCGAGCGCGGCGACCAGGCCTGCGGCCCGATCGTCCGGGACGGAGACCACGACGATCCCGGCAAAGGTTCCGGCGAGTTCGGCGAGCTGGCTGTGCTCCCAGTTGCCGCCGTGAGCGGTGACCGCTTCGGCGAGAGCAGCGACCAGCCCGGCGCGATCGTCGCCGACGACGGTGAGGACAAGGTTCGACACGCCTGGCATGCTACCGAGCCGCGTCCGCGGCGACCATCGGACGCCCACTCGGGCCCGCCCTTCCGCGTCCGCTGCGGCAGTGGGATGCTTGATCAATGACAGTGTCGCCGTTGCCTCGTCGTGGGGCGGCGCTCGCCGGTCGAGACCGGCAGGGCCGCACGCTGCGAGTCGCCCAACACCGGGAATCCTCCCGAGTGGTGCTGTCGATCTGGCAGGACGACACCTGCCTGGCCACCGTCCGCCTGGCGCCCGAGGACGTCGCCAGGCTGGTCGCCGAACTCTCCCGGACGCTGCTCTCCGACGCCCGGGAAGTCCCGGCCCGCCGGACCGGCTGACGGAACTACCTGGGCCGCGCTGCCGCAGCTGGCAAGGTGTAGACCAGCCGACGGACGGAGCCACCGATGAGCTGGGCGTTCCTGATCACCTCGCTGGCGATCATCGCCACCCCGGGCACCGGCGCGATCTTGACCATCGCCGCCGGACTGCGCGGCGGAGGCAGGCTGGCCGTCGTGACGGCGTTCGGCTGCACGCTCGGGATCGTGCCGCACCTGCTCGCCGCGATCACAGGCACCGCCGCCCTGCTGCAACTCGGCGGGATCGCGTTCGAGGTGCTGAAGTACGCCGGCGTCGCCTACCTGCTCTACCTCGCCTACGCGACCTGGCGCGACCAGGGCGCGTTCGCCGTCGATGCCGCGCCGTCGCGCCGCACGGCCGCCGGCCTCGTCGCCAGGGCCTTCCTGCTCAACATCCTCAACCCGAAGCTGACGATCTTCTTCCTCGCCTTCCTGCCGCAGTTCGTCACGCCGGGCGTGGACGGTCTGCGCGACATGGTGGCGCTCAGCGGAACGTTCATGGCGCTCACGTTCGTGGTATTCACCGGCTACGGGCTGGCGTCCAGCTTCTTGAGAAGGCACGTCGTCGAACGTCCCCGGCTGGTGCGGAGGGTGCAGCGAGCGTTCGCCCTCGGCTACCTCGGCATCGGGGTGCAGTTGGCGTCAGCCCACCGCTGAGCGCCGTAGGCGGGTCCAAGCGACGACGAGAGGCCCCCGCCGCGGGGCTGAGCCGACCGCTCGTCCGGACGACTCCCGCAGTGGTCAGCGGGCCGCATCAGCGTGGACGCGATTCCGCGTCACCGAGGCAGCCGGCACACCTTTCCTCACTATCAATCTATAGCGCCAAGGGGGGCTTGCCGCAAGGCCCCCCTGCGGGCGCAGAATGTCCGCCGGGTCCTGGCGTTATTCCTAGTCGGACGCCCTTTCGGGATCAAGGTGAGTGAGGAGTGATGCCCGGTGGTCTTCGCAGCGGCGACAGTGTTCGAGCTTCCGCCACGACTGGCGGCGAAGTCCGCTCCGGAACTGATCGGACGCGACACCGCGCAGTTCGCAGCCATCGCGGACCGCCTCGAGGAGCGGGTGAACGAGCTCAACGAGCGGCTCGACGTGCTACGTGCCGAGCCCGTCCGACGCGGACGCGCAGCGCTCGACCGCGACCTCGAGATCCACCAGCTGAGCGCCCAGCTGCGCGTCCTGCGCCGATACGGGCTGGACATCTGCCTGGGCCGGATGGTCCGCGTCGACGACCCCGAGCCGACCTGGATCGGCCGGATCGGGCTCTCCGACGCAGCCGGACGCCAGCTCCTGGTCGACTGGCGCACCCCCGCGGCCGAGCCATTCTTCGCCGCCACCCCCGCGCACTCGCTGGGGTTGGCCAGCCGCCGCCGCTACCGCTGGAGCCGAGGGCGGATCGTCGACTACTGGGACGAGGCGCTCGTCCCGGGTGAGCTCGACGGCATCGCGCTCGACGACGACTCGGCGTTCGTCGCCAGTCTCGGGGCGAGCCGGTCGGGACGGATGCGGGACGTCCTGGCCACCATCCAGGCCGACCAGGACGCGATCATCCGCGCCGAGTCCCGGGGTGCGCTGGTGGTCGATGGCGGCCCGGGAACGGGAAAGACCGTCGTCGCGCTGCACCGCGCCGCCTACCTGCTCTACGCCGACCCGCGGCTGGCCGGACATCGGGGCGGGCTGCTGTTCGTCGGTCCCCACGAGCCCTACCTGGCCTATGTCGCCGACGTCCTGCCGAGCCTGGGTGAGGAGGGAGTGCTGACCTGCACCCTGAGGGACTTGGTGCCGGAAGGTGCGACCGCAGGCGTGGAGTCCGATCCCGAGGTGGCCCGGCTGAAGGCGTCCGCGCAGATGGCCTCGGCGATCGAACCGGCCGTCGCGCTGTACGAGGAGCCGCCGACCGAGGGGATGGAGATCGAGACACCTTGGGTGGACGTCTGGCTCGGTGCGTCCGATTGGGCCGAAGCGTTCGGCTCCCGCGACCCGGGGACGCCGCACAACGAGGCGCGCGACGAGGTGTGGGGGGAGCTGCTGGACATCCTGGTCGACAAGGTGGCCGACGACGACATTCCCGCCGAGGCGCTCCGCCGGGCGCTGGGAGCCGACGACGAGCTGCGGGATCGGTTCCGGCGAGCCTGGCCGATCCTCGACGCGGCGGACCTGGTGGGCGACCTGTGGACGGTTCCCGCCTACCTGCGTCGCTGCGCCCCCTGGCTGACCTCGGCCGAGGTGCACCGGCTGCAGCGAGCCGACCCGTCCGCGTGGACGGTCTCCGACCTGCCGTTGCTGGACGCGGCACGGCTGGCGGTGGGTGACCCACTGGCGTCCCGGAAGGCGCAGCGCAGGGCCGCGGCGCTGAGCGAGCAGCGGGAGTACATGGACGAGGTGGTCGACTACCTGCTGCGCACCGACGACGATCCCGAGAGCGGGTTGTCCCTGCTGCGCCGCGACAGCATTCGGCAGAGCCTGACCGACGACTCCGGGCTGCCGGGTGTCGACCGGAACCCGTTGGCCGGGCCGTTCGCACACGTGATCGTGGACGAGGCGCAGGAGCTGACCGATGCCGAATGGCAGGTGCTGCTGCGGCGCTGCCCTTCGCGAAGCTTCACGGTGGTCGGGGATCGGGCGCAGGCCCGGCACGGGTTCGCGTCCACCTGGACGCAGCGCCTGGAGAGCTTGGGACTGCACCAGGTCACGGTGGCGACGCTGACCGTGAACTACCGCACGCCGGTGGAGGTGATGTCGGCAGCCGAACCGGTGATCCGGGCCGCGCTGCCGGATGCGAACGTGCCGACATCGGTACGCAGCAGCGGCATTCCGGTCCGCTACGGCGCGGCGTCCGAGGTGGCGGAGATTGTGACGGACTGGCTGGCCGGGCACGCCGACGGCACCGCGTGCGTGATCGGGGCACCCGGCTTCCCCGCGTCCGAACGAGTGCTGTCGCTGACCCCCGAGACGGCGAAGGGGCTCGAGTTCGACCTGGTCGTGCTGGTGAACCCGGAGGAATTCGGTGTCGGCATCGAAGGTGCGGTCGACCGCTACGTCGCGATGACGCGGACGACCCAGCAGTTGGTCATCCTGACCGGGGCGTAGCTCAGCCGCGCTCAGCCTGCGCGGCCCTCTCCTGCAGGACGGACACCGCCGGCGCCAGGTCGTCCGCGCTCCAGGGACGCACGACCCGGGCGACCTCGGCACCGTCAACCAGGAAGACGAGCGTCGGCCACAGCTTCACCCGGTAGGAGCGGCCCAGCGGGCGTCCCTTGCCGTCCTCGATCAGGATTCGAGTGAGCCCATCGACGCCGGCGAGTGCGCGTTCGATGTGCGGTTCGGCCGCGCGGCAGTAGCCGCACCAGTCGGTGCCGAACTGAAGCACGACGAGGCCGGGGAGGACGTCAGCCTGCGCACGATCGATCGTCTCAGGGAGGTAGCCGGACTGCATTCGTCCAGAGTAGGCGCCAGCGGCGGGGACGCGAGCCCGGGACCCTGTTACCCTCTCCCAGCATGATGATCGTGCTCGCGATGGTGCTCGCCGTGCTCTCCGCCGGACTGCACGTCTACATCTGGCTCCTGGAGTCGTTCTGGTGGACCGGTCGGGCCCGGGGTGTCTTCGGCACCACGTCCGAGGAGGCCGAGGCGACTCGTGATCTCGCGTTCAACCAGGGCTTCTACAACCTGTTCCTCGCCATCATCGCGCTTTCCGGGGTCGGCTTCCTCGCCGCCGGCTCGCTCGGCATCGGCGCCGCGCTGGCGCTGGCCGGGACCGGATCCATGCTGGCCGCAGCCGTGACACTGGTCGCGTCCGACCCGTCCAGGGGTCGCGCAGCCCTCACTCAGGGACTGCTGCCCTTCCTCACTGTCGTGACGACCGTGATCGCGCTCCTGCTGTAGCCCGATCCCATCGGGACCCCGCCCCGCCGACTTGTCAGAACCTCATGCGGCTATAGGCGAATGAGGTTCTGACAAGTCGGCGGTGGGGGTCGGCGGGTCGGGGTCGGCGGGTCGGGTCAGGAAAAGCGAAGCAGCACCGTCTCCATCGGCGGGATCGACAACTCGAGCGTGCACAGGCCGTCACGACTGGCGAACTCGACCGGGCCGGGCACGCCGGAACTGGGATCGGCCCAGACCGCGGACACCGCCCGCGAGCCGAGCCGCAAGCGCGGCCGATCGATCGCATCCAGCGACCCGTTGACGAGGTAGAGCGCGAGTCCATCGACGGTGTCGAATGCGTACACCGCCAGGTCCGCCGTACCGACAGCGGACGGCAGGTCGGGCGCCCACTCCCGAATGACCCCGTGCAACAACTGCTGGCGCACAGTGGTGCGCAGCATCGGTGGCGGCGGCGCCAACGGATCCGCCCGGCCGAACGGAATCACCAGCACCCGGTCCTCGACGAGCACATGTCCTGGCCCCGCATCGCGGTGGGCGGCGGCCCGCAGCCGCGTGAGCGCCGTGACCCGATCCGGCTCGTAGTCCACCACACCCACGTCGGCGCCCATCAGCAGCACCGACGCCCGGGCCGAGTCACGGCCCAACAGCCGTACGTCCGGGCTCGCCTCCTCGTAGGTGACCGCCCCCGCCTCGGAATCGGTCCAGGTGATCCCGCGCGCGCCCACCAGGTCGCCCAGCCCGCGCTCGATCAGGGTGGCGACGGCCTCGGCGTCCAGGATCGCGCGGTTGTCGGCGAAGAGCCGACGCACGGCCGTCTCGGTCAGGTTGCGGAGATACTGCCCACTGACCGCGATCACCTCGCCGCGGGGATGGCTGTCGGTCTCGTACCGGAACGGAATGCCGTAGCCGCCCAGCAGCGCCCCGAGCCACCCCTCCCGCGGGTAGAGCTCGCTCATCGACCGGCCCGCACCGGTGTGCAGGGTCACTGCGGACGCCTCACTCACCAGCACCGCGACGCCGCGTCGGCGCGAGCCGAACACTCCCGATTCGCGTCCCCGCTCCAGGAACGCCTTGGTCTGCGCCAGCGGCACCTGGTAGCCCTCCTCGGGCACCAGTCCGTTGCCGTTCAGGTCGAACAGGTCGATGGTCATTCCGGCCGGGTCGAGGATCTGCGCGGACAGCAACTGGAAGCGGGTGAACGCCAGCGAGGTGGAAAAGCGCGAGTACGGGAAGTTCTCCAGCTCGGGGTAGACCGCTGTGCCGGGCGGCAACAGGGCCCGATTGAGATCGGCCACGCTGTGCAGGAGCATCAGGTACTCCGCCGGGCGCCGTTCGACATAGGACGGCAGGTGCAGCCGGACGGCGGCCGGCTCGCCGCCGCCGAGCGCTCGCAGAAGCGGTCCCCAGCGACGACCCTCGGCCGCGTGCACGGCCGGCACCGAAGACATCAGACCCATCGTGGTCTCCGGCGAGACGGCCCTGACCGCGTCCCCGACCGCCGCGGCCACCCGCTCCAGAGTCTCCGCGGCGGTGTCCAGCCAGATTCCGCGGAACTCGTGCGGTTCGCCCGGGGCGAGCAGGCCGGCCACGAACTCCTCGCGTCCCACCGTGCGTCCGGCCCGCCGGGAGAACTCGGCCAGGTGCGCGGCGCAGAAGCACCCACCCCACTCCAGCGGCCAGTGGTTGTGGTAGCGGAAGTCGTCCTCCAGCCAGAGCAGCCGCGGGTGCGTCCGGGCGTAGTCGGCGTACAGCTCGCACAGGTAGTCCAGCCAGGCCGGGTCGAGCGGGCACACCGCGAGGTCGGCGGTGCGGCCGTTCGGATCCACCATGAGCCGGAAGTCCTGCCCCGGACGAAGGCGTTTGCCGTAGTCGCCGTGCATGATCGTGTGCCACGGGTTCAGCGACATGCTCGCCCCCGCCCCGGCGGCGACGGCAGCGGTACGACGGGCCAGGTCGGCGAACACCGCTCGTTCGGACGCGTCGGTGTGCCCGGTGTTGAGCTCTTCCACGTTGGCGAAGACCATCACATCGTCGATCGCCGCCGACCGGATGAACTCCGGCAGAGCCGCCAGAGAGGCGGCATCGGTGAACCCGGGATCGACGCAGAAGCGCAGCGAGTACAGGTAGCTCATGCCACCGGAACGCCGTAGAAGGACAAGAACGGCATCCGCGTGCAGTCGGACGGCACGATGCCGCCGTGGTCCATCCGCCACATCCCGTGCACGAGCGCACCGGCAGCGGGCTCCCTGGCCAGACCGAGCTCGATCTCGGAGCCGTCGACCCGCCAGTCGGTCACCGGGCAGCTGCCGTGCTCGTCCTCGACCTCGAACGGGCACCGCGCGAGGGGCAGTTCGAAGTCGTTGATCCAGTTCATGATCGGCGCGAAGGTGAGCGCGATCCTGCTCGGCTCGATCCGGCGCACCCGGATCGGCTCGGGCGCCCGCCAGTGCCGGACCAGGCCGTAGTCCTCGGCGAGCGCTGCGTCGGCGAGCCGCTCGGCGAGTACGAGGTTCGCCGCCGAGCTCAAGTGGATGGAGTCGTACAGCGGCAGGTCTCCGGTCGGCAGCAGGTACACCCTGTCCAGGCGGTTCGCCGCTTGTCGCTGCTGCTCCCTCAAGCCTCCCCAGGCACGGTCGAGGTGCTCGCCGGGATCCTGGGTACAGCGGGCCAGCTGGGCGGTGTAGAAGGGCAGCGCGGGATCGTCGAGCGCCTGGCGCAGCAGGTTCACCAGAGCGCCGAACCGGTCGGCGTAGTCGTCGACGGAAGACTCGTAGCAGTCCGCCTCGCCCTGGTACCAGAGCACACCACGGGGACGCGCGCCCGCGGCCGCCAGCATCGCCAGCGCGTTCTGGGCCAGCGGGGCGAGTTCGCCGTCCTCGACCCACCACCGCAGCGGAGCCCCGCCGAAGGCCGCGACCACCAGGCCGACCGGCACCCCGGCGGCAGCCTGGATCCGCTTGGCGAAGCGCAGCGCCGGCGAGTGCCCGGTGTTGTGGTTCTCCAGGTGCCCGGTGAAGACCGCCCCGGTGCCGTCGTTGAGCGGGTGGCTGGCCAGCCGCCACCGGCCGTCGGCGTGGAACTGATGGACGCCCAGACTCGGGCCGTCCTCGACCTGATCGCGGGCCCGGCCTGCGGCATTGCTCTGTCCGATGACCAGGTACACATCGCCCACCCCCACGTGATGGACGACGTCCCCGCGGGTGAAGACCAGCCCGTCGCCGCCGGACTGGGTCAGCTGGGTCTCGATCCGGTACGGACCGCCGGCGGGAATGGTCAGGCGTGCCGTCCATTCGCCCGTGGCGTCGAGGTCGGCCGTCGTCCACCCCACCACCAGGCCGCCGTCCTGCTCGGCGACGACCCGCACCGACACCTCGAGTCCGGCAGGGTCGGAGGCGTCGAAGACGAAGGGCGGCTCCGCGCTGATCCGTCCGGGCCGGGCGTGCCCGCCCAGTTCGAGTTGGGCGTGGCCGGCCGACCCTCGGCTCAGGATCTGCCAGTCGCTGACCCCCCGGGTCAGCGTGACTCCGAACGGCTGCGGCCTCACCGCGTCCATCGACGTTCCTTCCTTCGGGCTCAGCCTACGGCGGCGATCGCGGCGTCCACCTGCTCGGCCCTGGTGGCTCCGATCAGGACCGCGTCCACACCCTCGAGTCCGGCCAGCCAGCGCAAGGCCCAAGAGGCCATCGGCTGCCCCGCCGCTGCGGCGTCGCGGGCGATCTGGTCAAGGCGCTCCTGCAGTGCGTCATCGATCGACGCCACCCAATCGGGCTTCTCCGCTGCACGGCTGCCGGCCGGGGCCGGCTGGCCCTTGCGGTACTTGCCGCTGAGCAGGCCCCCGGCCAGCCCCTGGTACGGGATCACCGAGATGCCGAGTTCGGCGCAATAGGGCACCAGGGCATCCAGGGCGGCCATGTCGAGCAGGTTCAGTCGCGGCTGGCAGGCCGCCGGCCGGGCGACGCCCGCGGTGTCGGCCGCAGCGATCAGCCCGGCCAGTTCCTCGACCCCGTAGTTGCTCACCCCCCAGGCGCGGATCCGGCCGGCGGACAGCTCGGCTCCCAATGCCTCGACGATCTCCTGGTCGGACGTGTGCGGGTCCGGCTTGTGCAGGTAGTAGAGATCGACGTAGTCGGTCCCCAGCCGCTCCAGGCTGCGCCCCAACTGGACGCGGATCGCCTCGGCAGAGGTGAACTCGTCCCAAGGCTCGGGCCCGACCTTCATGCCCAGCTTCGTGGCCACGACGAACTCGTCCCGGCGGCCGGCGATCGCCCGTCCGACGATCTCCTCGGCGACGCCACCGGCCGAGCCGGCGACGCGGGCGTAGCCCTCGTACATGTTCGCGGTGTCGATGAAGTTCACCCCAGCGTCCGCCGCGTGCCGGATCAGCTCGCAGGCAGCGTCGCTGCCCACCGGCGATCCGAAAGTCATCGTGCCGAGACAGACTCTGGAGACCCGGATGTCGCTGTCCCCGAGTGTGCGGTACTCCACGTCAGTTCACCCTTCCCAGGCTTCGATCGGCGCGAGGGCGCGCTCCAGCCGGTCGATCTCGACCGCACCGAGGGGGCCCACGGCGGACGGCGAGCGGAAGCAGCCGTCCGCGTACCCTCGCCGTGCCATCAGCGCCTCGAAGGCCGACAGCACGTCGACACGCCAACACTGGTGCAGGAACCGCTGCCAGTGCGCCTGCAACTCAAGAGCGTCCGCGTGCCTGCCCTCGGCGACAGCGGTGAAGATGCGGACGAACAGTCCCGGCACCAGGTTGGACCAGGTGCCGATGCTGCCGCGAGCGCCGCTGAGCAGCCCGAAGGCGAGGATCTCGTCGAGCCCGGAGTAGAAGGTGAGGTCTGGCCGCTCCTCGACCAGGCGGCGCAGCAGGAACAGGTTCCAGTCGCTCACCTTCGCGCCCACCACGCCGTCGAGTTCGAGCAGCTCGCTGAGCTGCTCGAAGGTAGCCGTGAAGCCGGCCGGAGGCATGTGGTAGACGAAGACGCTCCCCGCGACCGCACCCAGTTGTCCGTAGTAGGCGAGATTCTGATGCCAGGCGCCGCGCAACGGGACCGAGGCCACCGCGTCGGCTCCAGCGGCCATGGCGTGCGCGGCCAGCTCGTAGGACTCGTGCACGGGAGCACTGCCCACATGGACGATCACGCCCGCGCCACTCGCCTGCGCGACCGGCAGGACGGCCTCGGTCACCGCACGCCGATCCCGCTCGCGCAACTGCGCGGCGTCCCCGGTGCCCCCGCACAGGTACAGGCCGGACGCACCGGCGGCGAGCACCCGCTCGGCGTTCGCGAGGGTCGCGTCGAGATCGACCGACCCCCGCTCGGCCACCACCGACACCAGTGGCACCACGATCCCGGAAGGAATCATGCGCGCTTGAGCTCCTCGACGGCGTCCCGGACGGCGGAGGTCATGATCTCGATCTCCTCCGCGCTGATCCCGCACCACCACGGCAGCGAGAACGAGTTGTCCCACCAGGCTTCCAGCACCGGGCAGTCCTGCTCGCCCTGGCCGAGCTTGGTGAACAGCGGGTAGCGATAGAGCGGGTGATACTGCACGATCGCGCGCACGCCGTACTTGGTGGTGAGCAGGTCCAGCAGGTCGTTGCGGTCCTTGCCGAACGCGCTGCCGTCGAAGTGCAGGACGTACTGGTGGACCACGTAGCGGCCTCCCTCGACCACCGTCGGGAAGGTGATCTCCGCGACGTCGGCGAGCGCGGCGCGGATCTGGCGGTCCTGCTCGATCAGGATCTCGTTGTTCGGCTTCACGCTGCGCAGCTGAACCGAGCCGAGCGCGCACTGCGGTTCGCCGATGCAGAAGTTCTGCGGCCACTGCCCGGGCCAGAACTCGTCCACATTGCTCATCGCCGGCACCCAGTAGCGCTCCCTGCCGCCGGGGAACGCGGTCAGCCCGTTGTGCCGCACCCCGGGAACCGCCTTGGCGATCTCGGGATCCTTCACCACGAACATGCCGCCCTCGCCCAGGGTGGTCATGGTCTTGGCCGCGTGGAAGCTGAAGCAGGCGAAGTCACCGAAGGTGCCGACGTGCTGGCCGTCGATGGTGCAGTCCAGCGCCTGCGCGCAGTCCTCGATCACGGTCAACCCGTGCTCCGCGGCGATCGCCATGATCGCCTTCATGTCGCAGGGCAGGCCGAGCAGGTGCACTGCGACCACCGCCTTGGTCTTCGGGGTGATCTTGCGGCGCAGGTCGTCGGGGTCGATCGTCCAGGTGTCCGGGTGGATGTCGGCCCAGACCAGCTTCGCGCCGAGGTCGCCGAACGGGATCGCCGAGGCGCAATAGGTGTAGGCCGGCACGATCACCTCATCACCGGGCTCGATGTCGCTGAAGATGCCGGCGAGCTTGAGCGCACTGGTGCAGTTCGAGACCCCAAAGGCGTGTTCGGCGCCGATGAACTCGGCGAAGTCCCGTTCGAACGCCTCCAGGTACTTGCCCTGGGTCTGCCCCTCGGCGTGACGCATCACGTCGACGACCGCGGTGATCTCCTCCTCGGTATAGCCGTGCTGGCGCTGGGGGAAGATGACCCGGAAGCCGTCCACCCAGCCGCGACCGCTCGGGTCGCTCAGCTTCTCCGGCGCCGGGGCCTCGGTCTGGGTCGTCATGCGTTGTCCTCCTTCGTGGCTGCCCCGGCCGACACCGGGTGCGGGATCTTGGTGGTGTCGATGACCTCGCACAGGAGGTCCTCCTTGTTGGCGTCGTAGGCGACCAGGAGACGGTCGCCGTCGACCAGGCAGCAGGGGTACTGGTGCCCGTTGATCTTGAGCAGGCCCTTGCGCCGCATCTCCACGGGAGAGTCGTTGATCATCACGACGTCGTTGAACTGGACGCCGTCGTCGCTGAGCAGCAGCATCAGCGGACGCCGGTCGAGCAGAGTGGGAATGGCGTTGTTGACCAGGTAGAAGCGGCCGTCGCTCAGCCGTCCGGCGTACAGCCGGCTCATCGAGTCGGGGATGTCGGACAGCACCGGCGTGCTCCAGGTGAGGCCGCCGTCGTCGGAGTGGTTGACGTAGACCCGGCAGGAGGCGCCCTCGTCGCGCCAGAAGACCATGATCCGGCCGCTGTCGAGCTGGTACCAGGTGCTCTCTCCGTAGGGGAACCAGGCTCCTTCCGGCTCGGGAATCCGGATGAACTCCGGACGCGCGAGCATGTCGTCGCCGGGCCACAGCAGGATCGCGGGGCCATCGCTGCGGGTGGTACACACGCACAGCAGCCGCCCGTCCCGGGTGAGCCGGGGCGCCTCGAAGATCCACTTGATCTGCGACCCGTAGGAGAACACCTTCTCGAAGTGGACGCCGTCGCTGGAGCCGTACAGATCCACATAGGCGGTCTCCGGGTTGATCCGCCGCATGCCGGTCACCGTCTCGTCGTGCTCGGTCTCCTCGGTCATCACGACGATGTAGAGCACGTCGTCGGTGGCGTGCATGGCCACGCAGTTGTGCGCCCACTGGCTGCCGGGCTCGACGTCCACCACGATGGACGGGTCGCTCCAGGCCCGGCCGTCGGCCGACGAGGCGATCAGGACCTTCTGGCCGGCGTCCTCCTCGTTGCGGAAGCCGTTCGACCAGGCGAAGTAGTACTCGCCGCGGAACTTGGCGATCTGGTTGTGGTGGTTGTAGGAGCCGTTCTCGGCGTTCCCGTAGTAGACCACGCTGCGCCGGGCGCCGGAGATCGCCGGAATGATCGGCGGCTCCGCACCCTTGGTGCCGTGATCGGAGTCGGTCATCAGGCATTCGAACTGGTTGAACACCCGTCGCCAGTGGTATTCCGAGAGCCGCTGCGCGACCTCAGGACTGAGCAGCCTGGCTTCTTCTCTCACCCGCGTCGGGTAGTCGTTCGTCACCGTGGAACCCTTCTTCGAAGTCATCGGAAAGACACCGCGGGGAGCACCAGTCTCCCCGCGGTGTTTGCTGAGCCGTCCGTCCGACGGCTATCCGCCCAGCGTCTTGGCGGTCTGCACCGCCTGGTTGACCATCGTCTCGTAGTCGCCAGCGCCTGCGGCCTGGTATTCGGCCACGTACTTCGGCCACCCCGTCTCGATGTCCATCTGGCCACCGACGAACGCGGCCAGGTACCGGTTCGAGATCTCGGCGAGCTTGGCCTGGATCTTGGCCGCCTTCTCGTCGAGCACCATCTGGTTGTAGTAGTCGGGCAGGGTCACCACGACCTTGTCGACGAAGGTGTCGATCACCGACTGGGACGCCTGGAGCAGTTCCTTGTCCTGATCGGTGGCCCACAGGCTGGAGTGATCGACCGGGTTGCGAACCGCCTCGAACCAGTCCTTGGTCTGGAGCTCGGTCATCATCGACGCGGTGGAGAACACGTAGTCGAACCAGACGTACTGGCCGCGTCCGTCCGAGGTCCCGTAGGCCTTGTTGATCTTGTCCCACGCCCCGTCGATGTAGCTGGGCTGGCCGTCGGAGCCGGCGTTGAAGGTGAGGCCCTCGACGCCTTGGAAGATCGTGGTCTGGCCTTGCTCACTGGCGATGTACTCCAGGAGATCCACGACGCGCTCGGGGTTCTTCACGGTGGCTGGGACCACCCAGAAGGCGCCGATCGGAGCCGAGAACTGGTAGATCTGGGGGTAGCCCGCGCTGCCCTGCAAGGCCACGCCCTGGGTCAGGTCGGTCACCTTCGCGGTCTTGGGGTTGGCTTCCTTCCAGGCCGTCTTCCAGAAGTCCCGGAACTGCCCGGCATAGCCGAAGCCGAAGTTGACCGAGGCGATCTTGCTGAGGCCGAAGTTGGCGTAGGCATCGTCGAAGTCGCCCTTGACGCCCACACCGCTGTCCAGCGCGTTGTCCTTGTACATCGCTGCGAGCTGCTGGACGACGGCCTTGCTCTGGTCCGAGGTCGTGGTGAGCTTCCACTGATCGTCACCGGTCTTCACGAAGCCGGAGAAGGTGTTGCTCGCCGGCGGCGCGATCGACGTGCCCTGCGGCAATGCGATGGTCGAATCGATCTCGCTCCAGTTGGTGAGCTTGTCGTTGCGCGGCCACCAACCGGCGACGCCGCTCTTCGCCGCGGCCTCGGTGAAGGTCACGAACTGGTCGACGGTCTGGGGCACCGCGCCGCCGTTCACCTTGTCCAGGATCGCCTGGTTGTAGACGGGGACGCCGGCGAAGGAGGGATGCGGCAGGCCAGAGACGGAGTAGATCCCGTAGGCCACGCTGGGGTCACCGGCGTAGAGCTTGTTGTAGGCCTGGTATTGAGTCGAGGCGAAGATCTTGGCCAGCACCGGGTAGCGGGTGGGGTCGGCGTTCACGACCTTGGCCAGATCCAGCAGGGCGCCGTCCTTGGCCCAGGACTGGAACTTGTCCACGCTCCAGGTCGGGAAGATGTCCGGAGAGGTGCCGGCTGCGAGCTCGGTGCTCATCCGGTCCTCGAAACCCTCGGCGCCGGTGTCGTACTTCAAGGTGATCCCGACAGCGGATTCGATCGCCTTCTTGATCGGATCGCTCGCGAGACCGGACGCGTCGTCGAGGCTGTTCCCAAACTGAGCGAATGTGATCGTCACGTTGTCCCGTGCGCCGCTCGCGCTCGGGGCGTTCGAGGCGCTTCCTCCTGTCGAACACGCCGCGAGGCTCGTGGAGAGCATCCCGACGATCACGACTGTCATCCACCGTGCTGCCTTGTGCATGCAGTGCTCCTTGTCGTGCCGTGCTGTGGTGTTTGTTTGGTTGTTTGAGCTTCCGTAACGATCAGAGATGATCGATCATGCGGTTCTTCAATCATGTTCTATCACATGGCGTCGGGATGTGTCACTCCTTCAGAGCCCCGAGCATCATGCCTTTGGCGAAGAAGCGCTGCAGGAACGGGTAGACCATGATGATCGGAAGCATCGCGATCACGATGGTCGCCATCCTCAGCCCGATCGGGGGCAGCACCGGCAGCCCGCTGCCGACGGCCTGGTTGCGGATCTGGTTCATCATCGAGGGGTCGACGAGGGTCCGGCGCAGGACCCAGGCGAAGGGCTGGAGCTCGGGAACCTTCGAGACGAACATCATGTAGCTGTAGAAGTCGTTCCAGTGGTTCACCGCGATGAACAGCGCGACGGCGGCGAGCATCGGCTTGGCCGTCGGCAAGATGATCTGGAAGAAGGTCCGGATCTCGCCCGCTCCGTCGATCATCGCCGCCTCCTCCAGCTCCTTGGGCGCGGCATAGGCGAAGTAATTGCGCATGATGATGAAGTAGAAGACGCTCAGCACCTGTGGCAGCACCATCACCCAGAAGGTCTGCAGCATGCCGAGGTCGCGGTACAGCATGTACTCGGGGATCAGACCGCCGGAGAAGAGCAGGGTGAAGACCACCAAGGCGTTGATCGCGGTCATCCCGGGCAAGTGCTTCTTGGAGACCGCGTAGGCCATCATCGAGGTCACCACCACCGACAGTGCCGTGCCCAGCACGGTCTTGGCGACCGAGATGAACAACGCGTTGGCGAATGCCTCGGTGGAGAAGACGGCGACGTAGTACTGGAAGTCGACCGTCTGTGGGAACCACAGCATGAGCTTGGTCTGGATGAACTCGCTGTACGGCGTGATCGAAGCGAGGAACACGTACCACATCGGGTAGAAGCAGACGAGCGCGAACGTGACGGTGAAGAACACCACGAAGACGTCGAAGAGGTTGAACCGCAGCCGCCGGCGGCGACGCAAGCGGGGACGGGGACGGGCGGGGGCGGGGGCGTCGACGGTCTGGGTTTGCATGCGGACGCTCCTAGAAGATGCCCATGACGTCGAGCTTCTCGACGATCCGGTTGGCGAAGACGATGATGATCAATCCGGCCACGTTGAACAGCAGGTTCACCGCTGTCGACAGCTCGAAGTTGCCGCCGCCCCCGAGGCTCATTCGGTAGATGTAGGTGGAGAGCACGTCGCCGGTGCTGTACACGAAGCTGGAGTACAGGTTGTAGACCTGGTCGAAGTTCGACTGGAACAGCGTGGCCAGCTGGAGAATCAGCAGGACGACGATGCTGGGCATGATTCGCGGCAAGGTGATGTGGCGCATCATCTGGATCCGGTTCGCCCCGTCGATCGCCGCGCTCTCGTAGAGCGCCGGATCGGCACTCGCGATGGCGGCGAGGTAGATGATCGAGCTGTAGCCGGCGGTCTTGATGATGTTCGACACCACCAGGACCGGCTGGAAGAGTTCCGGCGTCCGGAGGAAGTCGACCTCCTTCAGCCCGGCCCCGGCCAGGATCGTGTTGATCACTCCGCCGTCGCTCGAGGTGGAAAGGAAGGCTCCGATCAGGCCGGCAAACACGACCCAGGAGAGGAAGTAGGGCAGGTAGACCAGGGTCTGGACGCCCGACTTCAGCCAGCGCAGCCGCAACTCGTTGATCAGCAGGGCCAGCAGGATATTGAAGGTGAACCCGAACAGCAGGTTCCAGACGTTGATCATGATGGTGTTCTGCAACGCGGTCCAGAAGACCGGGTCGGCCGCCATCTCCCGGAAGTTGTCCAAGCCCACCCACGGGCTGCCCCACACCCCCTTGGACACGCTGAAGTTCTTGAAGGCGAGCTGGATGCCGTACATGGGTCCATAGCTGAACACCAGCAAGAACACCAGTCCCGGCAGCGCCAGCATGTAGGTGAACCAGTGTTTTCGTACCGTCCGGCGCCATCCCCCGCCGCGCCCTCCCCCGGCCCGGGCCGGAACCGGATCGGCCGGCACCGCAGGCGTGCCGACCGGGGATTTGGGTACGTCGAGCGCTGTCATGCGTCCCTCCACTTCGCCCGTAGCACAGGCGTCCAGATGACGGATAGTGATGACTTTAGCCTCCCTTTGGGCAATTACCATCATTTTCGCTCACTGGGATCCTAGGATGGAGTCACCGGACCGGTGCCCAGGCCAGGTCCCGCGTCGCCCACGACCAAGAGGAGACCGTCATGCCACTCAGCGTCGGACTGATCGGATTCGGCAACCGAGCGCTGCTCGGCACCGTGGTGGACGAGCACCCCAGAGCCCGGGTGAGCGCGGTGCAGGATCCCGATCCGGCCGCTCGGGAGCGGGCAGGTCTCGCCTTCCCGGACGCCCTGGTCACCGCGGACCTGGACACGCTGCTGGACAGCGGAGTCGACGCCGTCCTCGTCTTGAGCCCGGACCACACCCACGAGGAGATCGCCATCAGCTGCCTGCAGCGCGGCGTGGCGGTGTTCTGCGAGAAACCGCTGGCCATCACCACAGCCGGAGCGGATCGCATCCTCGACGTGGCCGCCAAGACGGAGGCTCCGCTCTACGTCGGCCACAACATGCGTCATCTCCCCATGGTGCTGACCATGCGCGAACTGATCAACTCCGGTGAGATCGGTGAGGTCGAGGCCGTCTGGTGCCGGCACTTCGTCGGCAACGGCGGTGACTACTACTTCAAGGACTGGCACGCAGAGCGACGCAACACCACCGGACTGCTGCTGCAGAAGGGAGCCCACGACCTCGACGTGATCCATTGGCTGGCCGGCGCACCGTCGGTCCGGGTGACCGCGATCGGGAAGCTGGCGCTCTATGGGGGATTGGATCGAACCGGACGCTCCGGCCAGCGCGCCTCCGACGTCGCAGAACCCGACGTGTGGCCACCGAGCAACCTGGCCAACCTCAACCCGGTGATCGACGTCGAGGACATCTCGATGATGCTGATGCAGCTCGGCAACGGCGTGCTGGCCAGCTACCAGCAGTGCCATTTCACCCCCGACTACTGGCGCAACTACACCGTGATCGGCAGTCGCGGCCGGATCGAGAACGTCGGCGACATGGACGACGGCGAGGTTCTGCTCTGGAACCGCCGCCATGCAGGTTTCGCCGAACCCGACCGCCGCGTCCGGTTCCGTACCGGTGCCGGGACGCACGGCGGCGCCGACCGCTCGCTGATCGACGAGTTCATCCGCTACGTCGCCGATGGCGCACCGACCGCGACCTCACCGCTGGCTGCCCGGGACGCGGTCGCGGCCGGTGAGGCGGCTACGCGCTCGCTGCGCAGCGGCGGGATTCCCCAGGACGTCCCCGCGGCTGCACCCGGGGTGCAGAGAGCCTTCACCTCTCGCGGCTAACAACCACCAACAATCATGTTGCGCTCACAGGTGAGCTCACGTCCCCTATCCTGTCCTCAACACTTCGTCCGAACCACCCCAGCGAATCCGGCTCGTACGGCGCCGTACATTGAAAGAGGACACGTGAACCGACCACTGCGACTCGCGTCACTGCTGGAACTGCTCGCCGAGCGCGGCCAGCTCCAGGTGGACGAGATTGTCGAGCAGATGAAGGTGTCCCCGGCCACCGCGCGCCGGGACCTGGACACCCTGGCCGCACAGCAGCTGCTCGCGCGCACGCGCGGAGGAGCCCTGTCGCTCGAAGTCGCCTACGACCTGCCGATCCGCTACAAGACCGAGCAGAACGCCGAGCAGAAGCGCGCCATCGCCGCCGCGGCGAGCGCGCTCGTTTCTCGCGACCAGGTCGTCGGGCTGTGCGGCGGAACCACGAGCACCGCCATCGCCGAGGCGCTGGGCGCGCGTCCCGACCTCACCGAGCAGCAGGGCGGGCCTTCGCTCACCGTCGTGACCAATGCGGTGAACATCGCCTCCCAGCTGGCGATGCGCCCGCACATCAAGACCGTGCTCACCGGCGGCGTGCTCAACCCGCGTTCCTACGAGCTGGTCGGCCCGTTCGCCGAAGTCACCCTCCGGGAGCTGACCATCGACATCGCCTTCATCGGAGCCAACGGCGTCGACCCCGAGCTCGGGCCGACCGTGCACGACGAGAACGAGGCCAAGGTGAACTCCCTGATGGCCCGCAGAGCCGCGCGCGCCGTGATCGTCGCAGACTCCAGCAAGATCGGACGCCGAGCCTTCGCGTCCATGAACCTTGCCTACTCCCGGACGGCCCTGATCACCGATTCCGGCATCACCGCCGAGCAGCGGCAGCGGCTCATCGAGGCCGGCGTCGAGCTGATCGTCGCGGACTGACCCGAGCACCGCAGGGCGCGCCCGCCCGACCCGGCCGTCCCACGACCGCCGTGGCCGGGACGGCTGCTGGTGCAGCTCAATAGAACTCGACCGGATCGACCACGTTGAGCAGGGGCCGGCGATCGCGCCAACGGTGCAGGTTCTCCAGGAACAGCTCGGCGATCCGACTCTCCTCGCCTTCGTCGAGGGCTGCGGTGTGCGGGCTGAGCAGCACCCGCGGATCGGCCCACAGCGGGCTGTCCGAGGGCAGGGGTTCCTGCTCGAACACGTCCAGCGCGGCGAACCCCACCTGGCCGCTCGCCAACGCGGCGACCAGGGCCGACTCGTCGACGACACTGCCCCTGCCCACGTTGACCAGGACAGCGCCGCGAGGCAGCAGCGCCAGCAACTCTGCGTCGACCAGGTGGGTCGTGGCGTCCGTCCCGGGGAGCGCGCAGATCAGCGCATCGACGGCGGGCAACGCCTCGGGGAGATCTGCCACGGGCAACGTCCGCGTGAACGGCGCCACCACCGCTTCCGGACGACGAGCGCAGCCCCACACGGACGCCCCGCAGGCGGTGAACAGCTCCGCCACCCGGGTGCCGATCCCGCCGGTGCCCAGCACCAGCACCGTGGCGCCACGCAGCTGACGCGTCACAGTCCGCTCGGGCCAGTGGCGCGCCGCCTTGTCCGCCGTCCAGCGCGGGAGCCCCTTCAGGCCGGCCAGGACGCCGAGGAGCGCGAACTCGGCCAGCGAATGCCCGTGCACCCCGGCGGAGGTGGTCACCACGAGCGACGCCAGGCGCTCCGCGGGCAGGTCGGCTGCGCGCAACTGCGCTCCACCGCCGGCAGCCATGGTGTGCACCCACCGCAGGCCCGGATTGGCCACCGCCGTGCGGCGCAGCGCCGCGGGAGAGGTGTCCGGGATGCCGAAGAGGATCTCCGCCCCGTCCACGATGGCCTCGAATCGCGCCTGGGCCGCCCGGCTGCGAGAGAATCCCGGCGGACCGGCGTAGTCCCCGGTGAACCGTCGAGCCGGCAGCAGCTCCGGCTCCCACCCCCAGTCGACATCGGGCTCGGCCGCGCGCAGGTGCTCCATCACGCTCTCCGCGACCGGTACAGCCACCACGATCCGTTCGGTTCCGGGTGCCACGCCCACTCACTCCCCTGTCATCTATGTGCTCGAAAGACGCGCGTGAATGATTGGACAGGCATCCGATCAACCACTTATAGTCATTCTAGATGCAAGATCGATCTAGATAGGGTAGGTAGGTACAAGATCAATGACCGCTTCGATCAGTGTTGACTCGGCGCCCGGCCACTACGCCGCGGCCGAGATCGCGAGTCAGCCCGAATGCTGGCAGCGCGCCGCTCAACTGACCGGCCACTTCGATCTGTTCCGCCGTCCGGGCCAGAAGGTGGCCATCGCCGGCTGCGGCACCTCGTGGTTCGTGGCGCAGTCCATCGCGGCCCTCCGGGAGAGCGGCGGCTACGGCGTCACCGATGCGTTCGCGGCCTCGGAGGCCCGCCTGGACGGTCGGGACTACGACGCGCTGATCGCGCTCAGCCGCTCAGGCACGACGACCGAGGTCGAGGCGCTGCTCGCCGCGGCCCCGGCAGGTGTGCGCAAGGTCGCCGTCGTCTCGGACGCCTCCTCTCCGGTCGCACAGCTCGCCGACGAGGTCATCGAGCTGTCCTTCGCCGACGAGAAGTCGGTCGTCCAGACCCGCTTCGCCACCACGACCGTCGCCCTCGCCATGGCGGCCTTCGGCCTCGACCTCGACGCGGCCATCGCCGACACCGTCGCTGCGGCCGAGATTCCGCTGCCGCAGCACCTGATCGACACCGAACAGGTGGTCTTCCTCGGATCGGGCTGGACGGTGGGACTGGTCCACGAGGCGGCCCTCAAGCTGCGTGAGGCATCCCAGTCCTGGACTGAGGCATACCCGGCCATGGAGTACCGGCACGGCCCGATGAGCCTGGCTGCCCCCGGACGCACGGTGTGGATCTTCGGCCCCGCTCCGGACGGGCTGGTCGAGGAGATCCGCCAGATCGGCGGCACCGTGATCAGCACCTCGGCGCACCCGCTGAGCCAGCTCGTCGCCGCCCAGCGGCTGGCCCTGGCCCGGGCCGATGCCCGCGGACTGGACGCCGACACTCCTCGGAACCTGGTGCGGTCGATCATCCTCTCGTGACTGCGCACGCGCCCGCCACGACCCTCGGGCCCGGCCCGGCGGTCTTGGCGATCGACGTCGGCGGCACCCAGGTCAAGGCCGCCCTCCTCGACGAGGACGGCCGGCTCCAGGGGGTCACCCGGCACTCGACCCCACGCTCGGGCGTCGATCCCGGGGGAGCCGTGATCGACGCGGCCGTCGAACTCCTCGACGCCGCGCGCCGTGCCGGTGCGCCGATCGCCGCGCTCGGCATGACCGTCCCCGGAATCGTGGACGAGACCCGCGGCGTGGGCGTGCGCTCGACCAATCTCGGCTGGCAGGAGTACCCGTTCGGCGAACTGCTCGCCGAACGGAGCGGACTGCCGAGCGTGGTCGTCCACGACGTCCGCGCCGCCGCGGAGGCGGAGGCCAGGCTCGGCGCGGCCCGAGGCATCGACGACGTGGCCGTGGTCACCATCGGGACGGGCATCGCCGCAGCCCTGCGCATCGGCGGACGCGCCTACACCGGACGCGGGTACGCCGGCGAACTCGGTCACATCGTCGTCGATCCGTCCGGCCCGCCGTGCGCCTGCGGACGCGTCGGCTGCGTGGAGGCGATCGGCTCCGCCGCAGCCCTCGTGCGGCGCTATCGCGAGCGTGGCGATCACCCGGTCAATGACGCCGCGGACGTCCTGCGGCGCCGCCAGCTCCACGATCCGGTGGCCGTGGCGGTCTGGGATTCCGCGCTGGCCGCGCTGGGCGCCGGATTGGCCGTGCTCACCTCGATCATGGCCCCACAGGCGATCGTCGTGGGCGGGGGGCTCTCCGAGGCCGGAGCCGTCCTGTTCGACCCACTCCGCGCGGAACTCGACGCTCGTTGTGCCGGGCTTTGGGTGCCCCGGCTGCTCCGCGCCGAGCTCGGCCAGGACGCCGGCACCTGGGGCGCGGCGATTCTGGCCCGAGCGACTCTGACCCCGGCTCCGACAAAGAGGAACACTGATGCCTGACCTGCTGATCCGCAATGCCCGCCGGTTCGGCGAGGACGCCCGTGTCGGCTGGCTGCTCGTCGACGCCGGACGGATCACCGCACTCGGCACCGGCACCGAGCCGCCGGCCGCAGCGGTGCACGACGCGGACGGCGCGCTGGTGGCGCCCGGTTTCGTCGACATCCACTGCCACGGCGGCGGCGGCGCGTCGGGAGAGGCCGGCCCGGACGACATCCGGCGCGCGGCGGCGTTCCACCGCTCCCACGGCACGACCAGCATCGTGATCTCGCTGGCGACGGCGCCGATGGAGCTCATGCTGCAGCGGCTGGCCGACATCGCGGCAGTGGCCGACCAGGACGACCGGATCCTCGGCGCCCACCTCGAGGGCCCCTATCTCTCACCGGCTCATCGCGGAGCTCACGACGAGCGCCTGCTGTGCGCGCCGACCCTGGCCGCGGTCCGGGAGATCCTCGCCACCGCCAACGGTCACCTGCGCCAGATCACCCTCGCCCCCGAGCGCGCGCCGGAGGGAGTGATCGAGGCCCTGGTCGCCGGCGGCGTCCGGGTGGCCGTGGGCCATACCGCCGCGACTCGTGAGCAGGCGGCCTCCGCTTTCGCCCGCGGGGCGAGCATCCTCACCCACGCCTTCAACGGCATGCCCGGCCTGCATCATCGCGAGCCGGGCCCGGTGCTGGCTGCCTGGCGGAATCCGTCGGTGACCATCGAGGTGATCGCCGACGGCGTCCACGTCCATCCCGACGCAATCGCCATGCTGTTCGCCCTGGCTCCGGGCCGGATGGCTCTGGTCACCGACGCCATCGCCGCGGCCGGAGCCCCCGACGGCGACTACCCGCTGGGCGCGTTCGTTGCGACCGTGCGGGACGGCATCGCCCGGATCGGCGCCTCCGGCTCCTTGGCCGGATCCACGCTCACCATGGATCGGGCCGTGCGTACCGTGATCGGCGCCGGGATCGCCCCCGAGGACGCAATCCGCGCGGCCACGTCCACCCCGGCTCGCACTCTCGGTGAGGCGCACCTCGGCGTTCTGCGGGCGGGTGCGCCGGCCGACCTGGTTCAGTTCGACGACCAGTTCCGGCTGACCCGGATCTGGTCGCGCGGCCAGAGCGTCGAACCGGCGACGGTGGGCTGAACCCGTCCGGGGTCAGTCCGGACGACGGCGTCGAGCCTCAATCAGGCCGCCGACGGCGAAGCCAAGCGCCACCAGCCAAGCCGCGAAGGCGACCGACCCGGCCGCAACCGCCACGTCCGCGACGGCGGCCGCCGGGATGCGACCACCCGACCAGATCACCACCAGCGCCGTCGCCGGGGCGTCCGGGTCGCCGAGGGTCACCGCGAAGACGGCCAGCGCAACCCACAGCACGAGGCTGGCCAAGGCGTAGGGACGGTGCACAATCCGCTCACGCAAGGCCCGCCGGTCCGCGGCCACGATGAGAACCGGAAGTCCCAGCGCGAGGAAGAGCGGCGGCGCCAACATCACCAGTCCGAACCCGGCGAGCCAACCCGAGGGGGCGCCCAGCCAGGTCCGTCCGGCGAAAAGGAGCACCGGGTACAGCAGGGCGACGAACCACTGGCCGTAGAAGACCACCCGACGCAGCGTCGCGAGCCGGTCGTCCTCCTCCACGGGGTCCACGGTAGCCGCGAACCTGCGCCGCGCGGTCGGAGCCATCGCTAGACGTACCAGTCGCCGGAGCCCTGGAGCGCGACGCCGTCCAGCGGACGCGGGGCGTGCACGCTGGCCAGCCAGCGGAGCCGATCCCCGTCGGGCTGCACCACACCCGCAGCCAGGAACACGTCCACCACGTCCGGCTCCAGCAGGCCCTCGGGGACCAGCGATTCCTCGCCGACCGCCGAGCGCAGCCGCTCGACCAGTCCAGGGTGTTCCGCCGCGAACCGCGGGGAGAGCGACAGCACGCCGTGGACCAGATAGGCCGGGTGGGGGTGCGCGTCGCGCCGGTGCGGAGTGAGCGCCGGCTCGGTCATGCTGGCGCTGCGCACCGTGATTCCGCCCGCACCGCGATGGACGGCGTCGACGGTGTAGTAGAAGTGAATGTCGCCGATGCGGTCGAACCCGGTGGCCTCGGCGACCGCGTATCCCTCCGCGTCGGTCCGGCCGGGGATCACGATCTCGGCCTCGTCGAGAGTGCGCGTGCTGACCGTTCCGTCGGGATTCCACACCGGGACGAACCGGAACTCGACCCGCTGGCCGGATTCGGGGACGCCGCCGCGGTGCAGCCGAGCCCGATAGCGGTTGAGGTAGTGCGAACCGGAAGCGTCGAGGTCCCTGGTCAGGTCGAGCGAGGGCATCGGTTCGAGGGTGTCGGGGAGGCGGAACCGGTCCACGCCGATCCGCATCTCCTCCTCGCCGAAGGCCGAATCGGAGCCCACGTGCCCGAAGTTCGCCGTCCGGCCGTCGGGCAGCACCATCATGAACGGCTGGTAGAGACTCGGTGGCAAGCCCTCGAGTACCTGCCAGTTGGCGCCCAGATCGTTCGAGACAGAGTAGGGCTTGTTGCGCCGGGAGCCGACCAGGATGTCGCCTCCGACGTTGACGATGGACTCCGGCACGTAGCCGCCCTGCGGATCGGCCGCGGCATTCGGCGGCGCGCCGAGGCCGATCGGGAGCAGCGCCTCGTTGAAGAAGCGCCGGCCCTCTCGCCGCACGACCTGGCGCGCCACCGGCGTCCCCTGGACGTCGCCGGCCACGAACAGCAGCCCGCCGTCGTCCAGTTCGACCACGTCGTACTCGTGGGCGCCGATGCCGGGCAGCACGTAATGCGGGCCGTCGTACTCGCGACCGTCGGTGGAGGTGAGGAAGAAGGTCTGGATCTTGGCCAGGTAGGTCTCGCCGGGAAGCATCGTGTTGCGGGTCAGTCGCTGCCGTCCCGGACCCCACGGGGTGCCGTACAGGCTGGCCAGGGCGATGATCGTGCCGTCCTTCAGCCGGCGCACCCGCCACAGGTAGGGCGCCTGCCCTTCGAGCAGGCGGTCGATCCGGGTCCAGGTGGACCCGCCGTCGCTGCTCTCGCGGACCTCGATGTAGTCGCACCAGCCGGTGCGCTCCGCGTTGATCCTAGGGACGTCGAGCCCGATGATCCGGCCGTCGGGGAACCCGATGTTGCAGAACGAGCCCTCCTCCAGCTGGCAGCGTCCGGTCTCGGTCCAGGTGTCGCCGCCGTCGGCGGAGACGAGGTAGACCCGCGAGGAGACCTGGTCGGCGGCCCCGCACTCGATCGAGGCATAGGAGACCGGCGCACCCACGGCCTCGCCCATCTCCAGCAGCGGAGGGGTGAAGTCCGGATTGGGCTCCTGGACGGTCTCCTTGAACGAGATGCCCACGCGTCCGTCGCCGTAGTCGAAGCCGGTGACCCACGCGGCGAAGCCGGGATCGTGCGCGGGCACGTACACGTCGGTGCGCTCGTGACCGATCGCTCGCGGCGCGGCGCTCACCGGGCCACCTCGTCGAGGGTGGACAGCACGCGCTCCATCCGGTCGATCAGAACGTCCACGATCTCCACCTCCGTGATCACCGGCAACTTCATCAGCGCCACCGGCGGCGCGCTGGGCTTGTAGGCCTGGACGCTGGTGTCGATGCCATGCTCGCGCTCCAGCCTGCCGCAGAACTCGACCGCCACGGCTCCCTCGTGGAACTGGAGTCCGGCCATCAGGCCGTCCCCGGTCACCCCGGCGAGAACCGGGAAGCTCGTGACCAGCTCGCGCAGCCTGTGCTGCAGGTAGGCGCCCACGTCCTCGATGTGCGCGGCGTTCGCCGAGACGAACGTCATCGTGACCAGGTAGGCCAGGCTTGCCAGCTCTTCCTGCCCGTTGGTCACCAGGGCACCGAACTGCGACAGGGCGTCCAGCTCCGCGGTGACCAGGATCTTGCTGGCCGGGTACTCGCCACCGGGGAAGCCCTTGCCGACCGCGACCAGGTCGGGGCGCAGGCCGTAGCGGCGGAACAAGAACAGCTCGCCGTACCAGGCGCCGCTCTGGATCTCGTCGCAGAACACCGGGACGCCGGCCTGGTGGCAGGCGGCATAGACCTCGCGCAGGTAGTCCTCCTCCAGCCTCAGGCCGCCGTAGTTCATCAGCACGATCTCGTGGCAGAACCCCGCCACCGCGTAGTCCCCGGCGTTGTAGCGCAGCAGCGCCTCGAGGAAGGCGCGCGAGTCGTTCGGCGGCACCGGGACCACCCGGACGATTCCGGCCGCGTCGAGTCGCCGCAGCAGTTCGGGCCACAGCCCGCGCAGTAGCTGGGCCGCGACCGTCGTGCCGTGATAGTTGGCTGCCGGGCCGCCGACGGCGTCCGCCATCACCAAGAACACCGGGGTGCGTCCGGCGAGCGCGGCCTCGCCGCCGTCGGCGGAGTAGAACCGGTTGAGCATCAGCTTCAGCGCGGCCTCGGCGGCCAGCGAGCCGGTCTCGAGGTTGATCACCCGAGTGAGCGCGTGCGGACCGGGAGTTCCGTCCGCTGCAGGGGCGAGGCCCGGGGCCGCGGCGGCGACGAGCGCCTCCTCGGCGAGCCGGGTGACCTGGCCGCGGGTGTTGTTGTGGGTCGCGTTCGGAATCCCCAGGCGCCGAGCCAGGTCGATCAGCCGGTAGCCGGGGAACCCGTGCCCGAGCGAGGCCTGGTAGTGCTCGCTCTTCGCGGCGAGGTAGATCCGTCCGTCCTGTCCGATCCGGCACGCGCCGAGCCCGCCGATCGGCGCGGCGGCGTGGTTCTGCGCCCGCTGGAAGGCCTGCGTGCCCGCTCCGTCCGCGGGGTGCGCCAGACCGGCGACCAGGTTCGTCCCGGTCCGCTCGGCCAGGTCGCGACTCCTCCCGGCGACGTCCTCGGGCCAGAACTCCACCTGTTCGTCGGCGAGGGCGACCAGGTCCGCGACCGGCGTCCCGGTCAGCGCGTGCCGCGCCCGGACGACGGCATCGATGTATTCCTCGCCGAGGAGGTCCCGCAGGGAAAGACTGATCGACGTGAGCACGCAGCTACCCTTCTGAACGACGCTCACCCACCCGCACCAGATCGGGCCGGAGTAAGCGGCAACATGACTGTTAGTGATCGTTATGTAGCATTGTGCATCATATTCCGTCATCAGGCGAGGCAAGGAGCTCAGCAGTGATCCGTGTGGCAGCGGTCGGAACCAGCATGATCACCGGACGCTTCGCCGCAGCCGTGGCCCAGTGCTCCGGCATCACCTTGCAGAGCGTCCACTCCCGGGACCCGCAGCGCGCCGCGGACGCCGCCGTCCGGCTCGGCGCCGTCCGGCCGAGTTCGAGCTGGGCCGAGTTGCTGGCCAGCGACGACGTGGACGCCGTCTACCTCGCCAGTCCGAACGCGCTGCATGCCGGCCAGGCCCTGGACGTGCTCGCGGCCGGGAAGCACGTCCTGCTGGAGAAGCCGGCCTGCACGACCCCCGAGCAGTTCGTGCAGGTCGTCTCGGCCGCCCGAGCCGGTGGCCTGGTCGCACTGGAGGCGATCCGGAGTCTCTACGATCCCGGCTACGACCTCATCCACCGACTCCTGGACGACCTCGGGCCGCTGCGGCGGGCATCGTTCCGCTTCCACCAGCGCTCCGCCCGCTACGACAAGGTGCTCGCGGGCGAGGCGGTGAACGTCTTCGACCCGTCCATGGGCGGCGGGGCCCTGTTCGACCTCGGCGTCTACTGCGTGCACGCGATGGTCGACCTGCTGGGCGCGCCGGAATCGGTGCAGGGCTTCGCCGTCCCGGTCGCCGGCGGGGCGGACGGGGCGGGCGCAGGCCTGGCCCGCTACCCCGGGCTGGTCGCCGACCTGAGCTACTCCAAGATCACCGTCGGCGACTCGACGAGCAGCATCAGCGGGGAGGCCGCGACGCTCCTGATCGACCACCTCGGCGACCCCCGGCAGCTCCGGGTGGAACGTGTGGACGGCTCGCGCGAGGAGTTCACCGTGGACAAGCGCGGCGAGGATCCGCTGGCGAACATGCTCGATTGCGTGGAGCACTTCGTCGCTGCGGTCGAGGGACAGGTCTCCATCACCGCCGACCAGGAGCGGTCGATCCTCGCCGCGCGCGTGATCGCCGAACTCCGGTCCGGATCGAGCGGTCGTCCGCTGGCGAGTGCTCCTTCGGTGAGCACCAATGGGCCAGAACGTGACGCATAGTGCGCGAATAGGCCTGGATTCCGTCTGATTCACTCAGGAATCTCGGCTACTGTGGCCTCATGACCTCCAGCAATTCCCCTGTGATCTGGGTGACCGGAGCGGGCAGCGGCATGGGCCGGGCGGCAGCGGTGGCGATCGCTCCCGGCGCGCGCGTCGTGCTCAGCGGACGTCGACCCGCAGCCCTCGAAGAGACCGCGGCTCTGGTCCGCCAGGCCGGAGGCGAGGCCCTGCCGCTGGAACTCGACGTCACCGACGCCGCGGCGATCGACCGCGCGCACGACCGGATCGTCGCCACCTGGGGACCGGTGAGCCGGCTCGTGCTCGCCGCCGGGCTGAACTCCCCCAAACGGGCCTGGGCCGACCAGGATCTGGCCGAGTTCGAGTCGATCGTCGCGACCAACCTGACCGGAGTGGTCCGGGTGGTCCAGGCCGTCCTTCCCGGAATGAGGCAGGCCCGCGACGGGGTGATCGTGATCATCTCCAGCTACGCCGGCTGGCGCCTGTCCTCCTCCCCCGGCGTCGCCTACTCGGCCAGCAAGGTCGCGCTCTCGGCGATCGCGACCACGCTGAACGGCCAGGAGGCCGCCAACGGCATCCGCACCACTCACCTGTGCCCCGGAGACGTGAACACCGACTTCCTGCTGATGCGCCCGACGGTTCCCGATGGGGAGGCCAGAGCCACGATGCTCGCCGCCGAGGACATCGGACGGTGCGTGCGGTTCGTGATCGACAGCCCGGCCCACGTCGTCGTGGACGAACTGGTGATCTCCCCCACCTCCCAGACCCGCTGACACGATCGGAGCGACCATGGACATCGACCTGACCGGACGCGTCGCGATCGTCACCGGCGCGGCCCGCGGCATCGGCGCCACGATCGGCGACCGGCTCGCCGAAGCCGGAGCGATCCTCTATCCCCTCGACCTCGCCGTTCCGGACGGCTCGCCCGCGCCCGAGCGCTTCCTCCGGGCCGACATCACCGAGCCCGCCGAGGTGGACGCCGCCGTCCGCACCGTTCTGGACGCCGAGGGACGCATCGACATCCTGGTGAACAACGCCGGCATCAACGCCGTCGGCCCGCTGGCCGAGATCGACCTCGCCGCGGCCAGCCGCTGCCTGGCCGTGAACGTGACCGGGGTGCTCGCGATGAGCCAGGCCGTGATCCCGGCGATGCGGGCCGCGCGCTGGGGACGGATCATCAATGCCGCCTCGTTCGCCGCGATCGTCCCCGCTCTCGGGAACGGCGTCTACGCGGCGTCCAAGTCCGCCGTCGTCCAGCTGACCCGGGTGCTTGCCGGCGAACTGGGCCCCTGGGACATCACCGTCAACGCCTATGCCCCCGGAATGATCCCCACCGCCATCAACGGCTTCACCGAGCTGCCGCAGGCCGAGCAGGACCGCCTGCTGGACACGCTGACCCTGCGTCGCTGGGGGAGCGCCGTCGACGTCGCCGACCTGGTCTGCTTCCTCTCCAGCGAGCACGCCGGCTACATCACCGGAAGCCTGATCGACGTCAGCGGCGGCAAGCTGGCGACCCAGATCCCGTCCAACGCCTACGCCGCGGCCGCCGCGCCGGCGGACCGACCCGTCCACTAGGCGCATGGGCTCCCTGCTGCTGACCTTCGACGTCGGCACCACCGCGGTGAAGTCGGTCCTGTGGGACGCGACCATCCGTCCGGTGGCGATCCACCGCGAGGAGTACGCCCTGCGGACCAGCGGGCCGCGGGTGGAGGTCGCGGCCGAGCGCTATCGCGAGCTGGTCGCGCGCGGCTGCCGGGCGGTGCTGGACGGCGTCGACGCCACCCGGGTCGCCGCGATCAGCCTCACCACGCAGGGCGAGACCATGATCCCGGTCGACGGCGGCGGCCGGCCGCTCGGTCCGGCGATCGTGTGGCTCGACCACCGCGCGACGGAGCAGGCGGCGTCCCTGCGGGAACGCTTCGACGAGGAGGCGTTCTACCGCCGCACCGGGATCCCGTACCTGGACGCCACCACGCCGCTGGCCAAGGCGGCCCGGCTGGCGTCCGCCGCCGGCCGGTCCCCGGCTCCGCGCCTGCTGCTGGTCGAGGACTACCTCGTGCAGTGGCTGACCGGACGCAGCGTCACCAACCGGTCGCTGCAGACGTCCACCGGCTGGTTCGACCTGGGCTCCGACGACTACTGGGACGAAGGCCTGCTCGCGGCGGGGCTGGATCGGGGGCAGCTTCCCGAACTCCTCGACAGTGGCCGGCCCGTCGGCCCGCTGCTGCCGGACGTGGCCGGCGAACTCGGCCTCGATCCCTCGGTCCTGGTCGTCACCGGTGCCATGGACCAGGCCGCCGCTGCGCTGGGCACCGGCCTGACCGAGCCCGGCGTGGTCGGGGTGTCCTTCGGCACGGCGCTGGTCGTCTCCTCCGTCCTTCCGCAGCTGACCCACCCCGCGGGGCTGCGTCCGACGATCTACCGGCACGCGCTTCCCGACACGCGGCTCGGCATCTTGTTCGAGCCCACGTCCGGAGCGGTGCTGCGCTGGTTGCGCACACTGCTCTCTCCCGACGGGGACGACACCCTCGGCTATGCCGAGCTCGATGAGCTGGCCGCGGGCGTCCCGGCCGGGAGCGGCGGGGTGCTCGCCGTCCCCTTCTTCGGCGAGGGCGGCGGCGCCGCTCACGGCGCATTCCTTGGCCTGGGCCTGGGTACCAGCCGCGGCCAGCTCGCCCGCAGCCTGCTCGAGGCGACGTCCTTCGCACTGCGCGACCTGCTCGACGACCTGACTGCCCTCGGCGCCCCCGTGCGGGAGCTGCGCACCAGTGGGGGCGGATCGCGCAGCAGGCTGTGGCAGCGGATCGCCGCGGACGTCTGCGGTGTGCCGGTGACGCCCTTGCCGTTCCCGGAGGCGGCCTCGGCCGGAGCCGCGCTCCTGTGTGCCTGGGGAGCCGGGCTCCTGCCGTACGGCGTCGACCCGCGTCCACTCTCGACCGGGGAGACCTTCCGTCCCGATCCCGAGAACGACTACGCCGACCACCGGCGCCGCTACCGGGCCGCGCTCGCCGCGCTCGGCCCGTTCTGGGCCACGCCGGCCTGACCACCGCTCAGAGGAGATGACGATGTCCCACCCATTGCCCACCATCGGGGTTCTCGGCCTGCTGCTGGAGGCCTACCGTCCGCTGTTCCCCGGCATCCAGGACGAGCAGGAGTCCTATCTGCGCGGGGTACTCGCCGGCTTCGCCGACATCGCCGACTTCCGCTTCCCCGGCGCGGCGACCACGCGCGAGGAGATCGAGGCGACCGTGCGGGACTTCAACGCCGACGGCCTGGACGGCATCGTGATCGTGATGCTCTCCTACGCGCCCGGACAGCACGTGGTGCGGGCGATGCTGGAGAACGAGCTTCCCGTGGCCCTGGTCCTGATCCAGCCCGAGGAGCGCACCCGAGACGACATCGACGAGCGGGCCCTGACCGTCAACCAGGGCATCCACGGCTCGCAGGACGTCGGCAACTCACTGCTGCGGGCCGGCGTCCGGTTCGAGGTCTACGCGGGGAGCCGTACCGACGGACGCCTGGGTCGGTTCCTCACCGACTTCGCCGCGGCCGCCGCGGCCACCCGGGCGGCGCGTCGGATGCGGCTGGGCGCGATCGGCGCGCTCACCGGCATGGGCGACATCGTCGTCGACGAGATGGCGCTGTTCCGCAAGCTCGGACCTCAGGTCTGCCACGACGCCGTGGGGACGGTCCTGCGCCACGTCGAGGCGGTCGCGGACGCCGACGTGCAGGCGCGGGTGGAGGCCGACCGCCGAACCTTCGACGTCGATCCGGCGCTGTCCGAGCAGGATCACGCCTACGCCGTCCGGCTGTACCTGGGGCTTCGGGCCTACCTGGAGGAGAACGGCTACTCCGGCCTGACCGCCCACTACGAGGACTTCGGCGCGGATGGACGCTTCCGTCAGCTTCCGCTGCTGGCCGCGTCCCATCTGCTCGCCGACGGCTTCGGCTATGCCGCCGAAGGCGACGTGATGGCGGCGTCCTTGGTCACGATCTTCGGGCACCTGATCGGGGAGGTGAACTTCTCCGAGATGTACATGTTCGACCTGGACCGGGACGCGATCCTGTTCTGTCACGCCGGGGAGGGGAACTGGGCGACCGCGGCCGGCCGTCCCCGCCTGATCGACCGGGTGCTGACCGAAGGAGGCCTGGGCAATCCTCCGACGCCGATCTTCTCGCCCCGTCCCGGACGCGCCACGATCGCCTCGCTGATCCATCTCGAACAGGAACGGTTCCGCCTGGTCTCGGCCTCTGGCTCGGTGCTGGAGCGAGTGGAGCTGCCGCACTGCGACATGCCGTCGTTCTTCTTCCGGCCGGACGCGGGTGCCGCGGAACTCGCGTCCGCGTGGTTGCGGGCCGGCGGTGCGCACCACCAGGCGGTCGTGCTCGGCGACCACGAGGACCGGATCTCGCTGTGGTGCCGCCTCAACGACGTCGAGCAGGTCCGTCTCTAGTCCGTGAACCAAAAGGGGACAGGTACCTTTTCGTTCAGAACTGAGGCGGACGAAAAGGGGACAGGTACCTTTTCGTTCACGACCACGGGGTTGTCGGTCAGGACCGGCGTTGACGGGACGGGACCACCCACTGAGGTGCCCCCTCGGGTGAGAGCCCGGATCGCTGGTCAGTCCGTGGCGCCGGACGCAATCCGCGCGGTGGTGAACGTCCGTCCGGCAGCCAGCGCCAGCAGGCAGGCCGCACCGGCCAGGCCGGCCGCCAGCATCAGCGCGCCGCTCGCGTCCGCCGCTTCGATCACGATGCCCGCAGCCGCGAATCCCAGGGACGCACCCGCGATGGCACCGCTGTCTACCCAGCCGAAAGCCTCGGTCGCACCCTGCTCGGGGACGCCGGTGGACACCTGCCACGCCACCGCGGCGAAGACCGGTGCCACACCCACCCCGGCCAGGCCCAGAGCCACGGCCAGCCAGCCCGGCTGCGGCGAGACCGCGGTGAGACCGAGGCCGAGCGCGACCACCCCCAGCCAGCCCGCCTGCGCCCACCGTCCCGCGGTGAACCGGGCGAGGGCGAGGCCACCGACCATGCTCGTGGCCGAGTAGACCGCCAACAGGACGCCGCCGGTGAGTTCGCCGGACCCGAAGGCCGCGACCATCCCCGCCTCCACCGCGGAGTTCGCCGCGACGAGGAGCAGGCATACCAGCGTGCCGGTGAGGACCACCGGACGGGCGAGCACCGATCCGAAGCGTGCGCGCTCAGCGGCGCGCGGGACCGCGTCGAGCCCGTCCACGGTCAGGATCCAGCCGGTGCCGGCGACCAGCAGGACCACGCCGGCCAGGACGGTCCAGGACGGCCCGACTCCGGCTGCGATGCCGAAGGCGGCGAGGGGCCCGAGGACGAAGATCACCTCCTGTGCCGCAGCGTCGAGCGAGAACGCCCGGGCCAGCAGTCCGGGCGGAAGCAGCCGCGGGAAGAGCGCGCGGACGACGGGCTGGATCGGCGGGGTGAGCAGTCCGCTCAGCATGGTGAGCGACCCGTAGCCGACGATCGCCAGCGGCATCGATTCTCCGGACAGGTCGATCGCCACCACCGCGGACGCCGCGAGTCCCGAGCCGAGCGCGGCGATCGCGAGCACGCGCCTGGGCCCCCACCGATCCACTGCCCGGCTCATCGCCGGCGTGCCGAGGGCCCGTCCGACGGTGAGCATCGCGGTGACCACCCCGGCCGCGGCGTACGAGCCGGTGCGCTCCTGCGCGTACAGCAGCAGACCGATCGACCAGATCCCGACCGGAGCGCGCGCGACCAGCTGCGCGAAGAAGAGGCCCGCGAAGCCCGGTCGGCCGAGCAGTTGGACGTAGGTGCGCACGACTCTCCCTCAATGCCCCGATGCGGGCTCTTTGCAAACGGATCGACCATTCGTGATCCTAACGGACGCTTGTTGACAGCTTTGCGTCTAAACTGATCATCTACCAATCAGCTCAGGTCAATCTGAGGAGCGTCGTGCCCATCGATACCAGCGTCCCCGTCTCTCTTCCCGTCACCCGCGCCGACGCGCTCCGCAGCCTGCGTGACCTGGGTCTTGTCGAGGGCGACGTCGTCCTCGTGCACTCCGCGCTGCGTCCCTTCGGCCAGGTGGACGGGGGTCCCGGCGCGATCGTCGACGCCCTCCTCGATGCGATCGGTCCCTCCGGGACGCTGGTCGCGCCGGCCTTCACGTTCCGGCACGAGGCGGTCGACCACCCGCGGATCGACCCGGCCAACGACGCCTCCGAGATGGGCGCGATCAGCGAGACCGTCCGCACCCGGCCCGGGGCCCTGCGCAGCACCGCCTACCGACACAGCTTCTCCGCGATCGGGACGCACGCCCGCACGGTCACCCAGACCGATCCCGAACTGTCCGTCTTCGACCTGCGCAGCACCTTCGGACGCCTGCTCGCCCTGGACGCCAAGATCGCGTTGCTGGGATTGACCTACGTCTCCTGCACCAGCTTCCATTTCGGCGAGTACCTGGTGCAGATTCCCGATCGCCATGTGGTGCGGCGGGAGGTGAGCCTGCAGGCGGCGGACGGGTCGGTGCGCGAGACCACCATGCTCGACTACCAGCCGCGTCCGACCGACGATGGACGCGAGTACGAGCACGAGCACGACTTCGACCGCGCCGGGGCCCGCCTCGAACAGGCCGGCCTGGTCCGGATCGGATCCATCGGCAACGCCGTCGTCCGGGTCTTCGCGATGCGCGACCTGATCCACCTGCTCCTGGACGCCTACGGTCTCGAACCCGACGTCTTCTATCTCGATCCGTCGGTCGGACTGACCACCCTTCCCGATGGCACCTCGATCTCCACCGGCGATCTCCAAGACGGCGCCGGCCGGCTGGTCGAGACCTTCTGGTCGTGCGTCGACCCCGCTCTGATCCACCGCTGACAAGCCTGGACACCGCGCTATGGCACTGGTCTGCGTCAATCTCAACGCAGCGATCGACAAGCGTTACGACGTCGCGTCCGTGACGCTCGGCGGCGTCCAGCGGGTCGAGCGGGTTCAGGCGAGCGCAGGCGGGAAGGGGCTCAACGCCGCCCGCGGTGCCCTCCACTGCGGCCAAGCCGTGACGGTGACCGGGTTCGTCGGCGGGTTCGCCGGGCAGTTCATCGCGGCCGAGGTCGAGCGAGCCGGCATCGGCGATGCCTTCGTCCGGGTTCGGGGCGAGAGCAGGACGTGCATCAACGTGATCGACGCCGAGGGAGGATCGACGGAGTTCCTCGAACCGGGCGTCCGCGTCACCGCCGCCGATCTCGACACCCTGCGGCGACGGTTCCGGGAAGTCCTGGCCGGCGCCGACGCCGTCGCGATCTCGGGAAGCTCTCCCCAGGGTTGTCCCGACGAGCTGTACGCCGAGTTGGTCCTGGCAGCGCGGGCCGCCCGCGTCCCGGTGGTCGTCGACACCAGCGGACGGTCGTTGGCCGCGGCGCTGCCGGCGGCACCGACCGTGGTGAAGCCGAATCGAGACGAGCTCGCCGCCCATCACGGACGCCCGCTGGGCACCCTCGACGACGTGGTCGCCGCGGCCGATGCCCTGCGCGCCGCCGGTCCGGAGTGGGTGGTGGTGTCTCTGGGCGCGGACGGAGCCCTCGCGGTCGGCCCGAAGCAGCGGCTGCACGTGGCCGCTCCGCGCGTGGACGTCCGCAATCCGGTGGGCTGCGGCGACGTGCTCGTCGGCGTCCTGGCCAGCGGGCTCGCCGAGGGCTGGGGTCTGGATTCTGCGCTGGCGCGGGCCGTCCGGCTGTCGGCCGCGTCCGCCGCGCACCCCGGCACCGGCGAGCTGGACCCGGATCTGGCTGCCCAACTCAGCGTCACCACCACGTCCCTCGGAAGGAAATCATGAGCATCGGCACCCGCGACCGCGTTGCGGAATCGGCACCCTCACTCGCTGCGCTGGCCCGGACGGCACGCGCGTCCGGATCGGGCCTGGCCGCGTTCAACGTGATTCACCTCGAGCACGCCACGGCTCTCGTGCGCGCCGCCGAGCGTGCCGATCGGCCGGTGGTGCTACAGATCTCGGAGAACGCGGTGAGGTACCACGGCGCGCTCGAGCCGATCTGCCTGGCGACCCTCGCGGTCGCGCGTGCGGCGAGCGTCCCTGCGATCGTGCACCTGGATCACGCCGAGGATCTCGACCTGATCCGGCAGGCGGTCCGGCTGGGCGTGCACTCTGTGATGTACGACGGGTCCCGACTTCCCGACGCCGAGAATCGCGAGACCACCCGGGCCGTGGTGGAGTTCTGCCACGACGCCGGCGTCGACGTGGAGGCTGAGCTCGGCGAGGTGGGTGGCAAGAACGGCGTCCATGACCCGTCTGCACGCACCTCCCCTTCCGACGCAGCCGCCTTCGTCGCCGACACCGGCGTGGATCTGCTGGCGGTCGCGGTCGGTTCGTCGCACGCGATGACCAGCAGGGACGCGCGGCTCGATGAGGAGTTGATCCGCTCGATTCACAGCAGCGTCGACGTGCCCTTGGTGCTGCACGGCGCGTCCGGGGTGTCGGACGAGGGGATGCGCCGGGCGATCAGGGCGGGCATGACCAAGATCAACGTGTCCACCCACTTGAACCAGGTCTTCACCCAGACGGTGCGCGCAGTGCTCGCCGACCAGCCGTCCGTGGTGGATTCGCGCAAGTGGGTGGCCCCGGCGCGTGCGGCCGTGGAGGAGGAGGCGCTTCGCCTGCTCCGGGTGTACGCGGCCTAGGTGCAGCGCGTCCGATCTGGTCCTCGATGCGGCGACGTTGACCTCGTCAGCGCTTCTCGCAGGCGATGCCGTCCTTGTCGCGGTCCAGGCCGGAGCGGTATCTGATGATCTTCTTGTACAGCGCGGTCGAGTGCTTGAAGTTGGTCACCGGCTTCCCGCTGGTCTTGTCCCTGGCGTGGGACTTCCCGACGCCGTGCTTGTAGACCTTGTTCAGCGCGGTGCAGTTCTTGAACTTGTACTTCGCGGCCTTCTGCACCAGGTTCGGCTGCAATCCGGAGATCGCGACTTCTGTTGGTGCTGCAGCCACCGTGGGCATCGGTGCGGCCACGGAGCCGGCGGCGAAGGTGAGGCTTGCGATCACGGCAACAACGGATCTGCGCATGGTTCCCCTCGATTCACGCAACTCGATCAGGCGCAGGATATCGCCGTAGGCGCGGCATTGTGCCGGAATCACGTCAACCCGGGTCGGCGCCACCCGGGGCTGGTTCCAGCAGTTGCTGGATCGCCTGGAGTGCGTCGGTGTCGACCCAGTACCAGGTCTGGCGGCCATCCCGCTCCCGCCGCAGGAACCCGGCCTCGAAGAGTGCGCCCCAGTGGTGGGTCACCGTCGGCTGCGTCAGCCGCACCTGGCCGGCGAGGACGGCGGTCGTCGCCAGGCCTCCGGCCAGGTGCTGTCTCGGGCGCTCGCCCACCTGTTCCTTGCTGCTGATTTCGGGTCGATATGGGACGGGTGCTCGAGAGAGCTCGAGGGGATAACCGAGTTGCGCCGGTTATGGCGGCCGGCAGTTGGCCGATAACCCGCCGAAATCGGTTCTCGGGGCGAGTGCGATCGAGCCGAGCCTGGATAACCCTCCGAAATCGGCAACGGCTGGTCGAGCGACCTCGGCGAAGCCCCGCCTACGCGCCAGGGGCGGTCACGCGGATCGCCGCCGGGTCTCCGGAGTAGGCACTGATCTCGATCTCCACGGCGGACCGCGGCACGATCGCGGTACACGCCGCGGCGTCCCAGGTACCGATGCGGCTCAGCTCCGCTCCGATGGCGATCTCCTCTGAACCCCCTGCGGCCACGGTCACCGGGGCGAAACCGACCAGGTGACGCGCACCCTCCGCGTCGTGCGCATAGAGCTGGACGACGTGGCGTCCCGGACGCTGTCCGGTGTTGTGGACGCGGACCCTCACCTCGGCGTGCGCCGGGTCGGCGGCCGAGCGCAGCGTCGCCAGCGGCTCGACGACGAAACTGGTGTAGGACAACCCGAAGCCGAGCGGGAAGGCCGCCGGCTCGCCGAGCCGGTCGAGCAGGCGCTGCCCGAACCACTTGTCGTAGGTGATCGCGGTCGCGTCCCGGTCGAACCAGGGCAGGTGCTCCTCGCTGGTCGGCACCGAGAACGGCAGGCGTCCCGCGGCGTCGACCCGGCCGAGCAGGACGTCGGCCAGCGCGTTGCCGCCCTCCATCCCCGAGTACCAGGCGACCAGGATCGCCGGTACCTCGTCCTTCCACTCCTCGATCAGCACCGCTCCGGCCGCGACGATCGCCACCACCGTCCGCGGTTGCCGCGCGGCGACCGCCCGGATCAACGCGACGTCGTCGGCCCGCAGCCTCAGGGAGGCACGGTCGCCGCCGGCGGACTCGCCGCCGACCACCGACCCGCCGCTGCGGGCGACCTCGCGCAACGCGTCGGCCACCGACTGGTCGGCCGCATCGGCGGGATCTGGATACAGCGCCCACAGATCGTCGCGACCCAGAATGTCGCCACCGACCCATTCGCCCTCGTCCATGGCCGTATAGCCGACCACGACCACAGCCGCGTCCGCGTCCGCCGCAGCCCCGGCCGCGGCGTCGGGATCCGACCCGTCGTCGTGGACGATCCTGGCCCCGGGCAGTGCGGCGCGCAGTCCGTCCAGGGCCGTCACCACGTAGGGCGCGCGCACGTCGGACGACCCGTGGTCGCCGGTGTTCGGCATGTCGGCCAACCGTCCCAGGACGGCGAGGCTGCTCAGCTCCGCTGCGGCCAGGGGCAGGGTCGCGGCACCCTGGGTCTGCTCGTTCTTCAGCAGCACCATCGAGGTTGCTGCGACCTCTCGGGCGAGCGCCGCGTGGTCGGGCCCGGCCACCACGTCCAGCGGGGGGACGACGTCGTCAATGCCGGCGAAGAAGCGCAGCTGGGTCGACAGGATCCGTCGGCAGGACCGCTCGACGTCGTCCCAGCTCGCCGCACCGCTGTCCAGAGCCTCGGCCAAGGCGACGGCGCGCTGTTGGGCGAACGGCGCCTCGATGTCCTGCCCGGCCCGCAGTGAGGCGACCGGATCGCGCATCCCCCAGATGAAGTCGGTCATGGTGAAGCCGGTGAATCCCCAGCGATCGCGGAGGATCCCGGTCAGCATCTCCTCGCTCTGCCCGGCCCACTCGCCGTTGACCGAGTTGTAGGCGCTCATGATCGAGCAGGCTCCGGCCTCGACCACCTGGCGGAAGTGCGGCAGGAAGTAGTGGTGCAGAGCCTCGTCGTCGATGATCACGTCCACCGAGAACCGGGCGTTCTCCATGGAGTTGGTGGCGTAGTGCTTCGCGCAGGCCATCAGGTTGTGCTGGACGCCGTCGACCAGCGCTGCGCCCATCGTGCCGAGCAGCAGCGGATCCTCGCCGTAGGTCTCCTGGGCCCGCCCCCACGCGGGATGCCGGGGCAGATTGATGCACACCCCGGCGAACAGGGTGCCCCCCTGGGCCCTCCCCTCCAGGCCGATCGCGGTGCCGACGCGGGCCTCGAGAGCGGCGTCCCAGGTGGCGCCGCGGGCCATCGAGACCGGGAAGGCCGTCGAGTGCCCCACGCAGATGCCGCGGGGTCCGTCCACGAACTGCACCCCGGGGATACCGAGCCGGGCGACCTCGCCCATCGGCACCGGCGTGGTGACGTAGCCCTCGAGCACCATCACCCGCATGCCCTCCCAGAAGGGAGTGTCGCCGTCCAGCAGTCCGAGCTTCTCCTCGGGGGTGAGCAGCCCCGCCAGTTCCGCGGCCAGGGCGCCGGCGTCCTCGCCGCCGCGCACCCGGCCGACCAGGCCGGCGAAGATGTCCTTGCTTGCCAACACGAGTTTCCTGCCCTTCTTCGCGCCTACCGGCGCTTACGGTTGAAGATGACGTCCACGAAGACCGCAACGATGATCACCGCGCCCTTGAGGATTCCCTGCCAGTAGGCGGCCACGCCCAGCAGCACCAGGCCACTGGTCAGGCTGTAGAGCACCAGGACGCCCACGACGGTGCGCCAGATCGAACCGAAGCCTCCGCTCATCCGGGTGCCGCCGATGATCACCGCAGCCATCGCGTCCAGCTCGACGCCGGGAAGCGCGACCGGTGAGGCCATGTGCAGCCGCGATGTGAGCAGGATGCCGGCCAGTCCGGCCAGCAGGGCGCACAGCACGTAGGCGCTGACCACCACGCGGTCGGCCCGGATGCCGGCCAGCCGCGCGGCTTCGTGGTTGCCGCCGACGGCGTACAGCGAGCGTCCGTACCGGGTGTGGCTGAGGATCAGCTGGAACAGGATCGCGACGCCGAAGAACCAGTAGGTACTGCCCGACAGCGTGAACAGCGAGAAGGAGGTCAGGCCGCGCAGCCAGGTGGTGGTGTCGTTGATCGATCCGCCGTTGTTCACCAACAGCGTCACCGAACCCAGGATCGTGTACATGCCCAGGGTGACCACGAACGGAGCCACCTTGCCCTTGGCGACGAGCAGGCCGTTGACCAGACCGACCAGGCAGGCCAGCGCCGCGGTGGCGACGACCGCGACGAGCGGGCCCCCACTGGCTGCCAGCAGCACGATCATCCCGGCGGTCGCCGCCATCCTCGCGACACCAAGGTCGAAGCCTCCGGTGAGCACCACCAGGGTCTGTCCGACGGCGAGGATGCCCATCACCGAGGCACTCTGGAGGATGTTGCGGAGATTGGCCATCGAAGCGAACTCGGGCTTGATCAGGGAGAACACCACGATCAACAGCGCGAAGAAGATGATCAGGCCGTTGGCGCGCAGGAGGCCGAGCCAGCCCTCCCGTCCGCGTGGAAGGTTCAGCGCGGAGAGGAGGCCACCAGCTCGGTGCGGCGGTGGCAGGACCTGATCGGCCGGCGGGGCCGAGGATCCAGCGGGATTGGTCTGGCTCATGTCGGTTACTCCGTTCATAGCGGCAGCGACGCCGTGTCGAGAGGGGCAGCTTCGGCCCGGGCGTGCAGGATGGCGCTTTCGGTGGCCTCCGCACTGGTCAGGTGCGCCACCGGCTGGCCGTGGGAGAACACCAGGACCCGGTGGCTCATCCCTTGCAGTTCGGCATGGTCGGAGGAGACCATCACGATCCCCATGCCGTCCCCGGCCATTTCGGCGATGTGGTCGTAGATCTCACGCCGGGCGCCGATGTCGACGCCGAGCGTCGGCTCGTCGAGGATCAGCAGCTTGGGCTTGACCTGTCCCCAGCGCGCCAGCAGCGCCTTCTGCTGGTTCCCGCCGGACAGGGTGGAGATCGGTTGTTCGGGGCTGCTACAGCGCACGCCGTACTCGGCGACGCCGGCCAGCCCGATCCGTCGCTCGGCCCTGCGATCGAGGATGCCGAACAGTCGAGTGACCCGGCGCAGGGAGGCGATCGCGACGTTGCGCCACACCGGCAGGTCGGCGAACAGGCCCTCCCGGACCCGATCGCCGGAGACGTAGGCGACGCCCCGAGCGGACGTACCCGCCGGATCGCTGGGCAGGGTGGTGTCGTCGAGCAGGACCTCGCCGGCGGTGGGACGCTCGGCTCCGAAGATGGCACGGGCCAGCTCGCGATGTCCGGCGCCGGCGGCACCGGTGAGTCCGAGCACCTCGCCGGTGCGGACGGTGAACGACACGGGCGCGCTGGCACTCGTCGCCAGGCCGCGCACCTTCAGCACCGCGCGGTCGCCCGGCTCGGCGAGCTCGGGGAAGGCCGCGTCGAGGCTGTGCCCGACCAGCAGCGGGATGATCTCGGACGGAGTGCAGTCCGCCTTCTCCAGGCTGCCGACGTTCCGCCCGTCTCTGAGCACCACGACCCGGTCACAGATCCGCGGGACCTCGTCCAGCCGGTGGGTGACGTAGATGACCCCGATGCCGCGGGCCTTGAGCGAGTCGACCAGCTCGAAGAGCCGATCCACCTCGTGCTGCTCGAGCGCGGCGGTGGGTTCGTCGAGGATGATCACCGAGCCGGCGGCGAGCACCGCCTTGGCGATCTCGACCAGTTGCTGGTCGGCGACGCTGAGGTCCTCGGCGAGGGCCGCAACCGGCAGCGAGATGCCCAGCTGGGCCAGCAGGCCGTCGGCGCGGGATCGCAGCCCGGCCTGGGTGATCCAGCGTCCCTGATCGCCCAGAAGCAGGTTCTCCGACACCGAGAGGGTGCCGACGAGCATCGAGTGCTGGTAGACCGTCGCGATTCCGGCTGCGATCGCGTCCGAGGGGGACGCGATGGTCACGGGTTCGCCGTTCAGCCGAATGACGCCCGCGTCGGCGTGGTGGGCTCCGGCGAGCACCTTGATCAGGGTGGACTTGCCGGCGCCGTTCTCCCCCAACAGGCCGACGACCTCGCCCCGAGCCACGGTCAGATCGACGTGGTCGAGCGCGGTGAAGGCCCCGAAGGTCTTCACCACGCCGCGAACCTCGAGGACCGGGGACGGAGCGCCGTCCGGGAGCTCCGTCCCCGTCGTCTCAGTGTTGGTCACCTCGGGTCACCATTCGCCCGGGTAGTCCTTGACGTTCTCCTTGGTGACGGCCGCCACGGGCACCGACACGGTCGGGATGCCGTTCACGTCCTCGGTCTGCACGCTCTCGCCCTTGACGATCTTCACGATCGTGTCGAGGGCGTACTTGCCGTCCTTGACCGGGGAGACCCACGCGGTGCCGAGAATCTTGCCCGACTCGACCGCGGCGATGCCGTTCTTCGAGCCGCCCACGCCGACGATCCCGATCCCGTCGCGTCCCGCGTCCTTGATCGTGTCCGCGGCGGTGATGCACATCTCGTCGTAGTGGCAGGTGAGGAAGTCGATGTCGGGGAACTTCTGCAGCCAGTTGGACGTGATCTCGGCCGCCTTGGTGGCGTCGAAGTTGTCCGGCTGGGTGTCCAGCACCTTGATGTTCGGGTGCTGCTTGATCACCTCATCTTGACCCTGGGAGCGCTGGAGCTGAACCGAGATGCCCAGGTTGGCGGTGAGGCCGACCACGTTGCAGGGGTCCTTGTCTGCGCAGGCCTGCGCCAAGATCTCGCCATTCACCTTGCCGATGGCGACGTCGTCGAACCCGGTGTGCACTTCCGGAATAGCCCCGCCGACGCCCCCGTAGGTGGTGTCGAGAACGCGATTGGAAGTGATCAGCGGAATGCCAGTGGACGCGGTCGCCTCGACGGCGGCGAGCGGGCCGGTGGTGTCGACCGGAACGAGCACGATCCCACTCATGTTCGCGGTCACGAAGGACGCGACCTGCTCCACCTCGGAATTGGCGTCGTCTTTGGCGTCGGCGAAGGTGACTTCGACGCCCAGCGCCTTGGCCTCGTCCTGGACGGAGTTGATGTAGGCGGTCCAATACGTCTGATTGGACGCAGGAACTGCGAATCCGATCTTGATCGGTGTCGATGCTGCCGAGCCTGACGCCGACGGCGTTGTGGCGGACGAGCAGCCGGTGGTCGCGAGAAGCAACGCGACACCCGAGATCGCGAGATTCCTGGCGATACGCATGCGATGGTCTCCTTCGGTGGAGTCACTATCTACTGCCTTGTAGATAGCGACATGCTAGCCAGGGCCGCGGGGGGTGTCAAGGCGGTCGGCGAAGGTCCCCTTCACTCTCTGGATCACTGCCTGACAAGCCCGTTCTCCGTCCGCTCTGACGCCTGTCCCCTGCGGCTTCCCGTCCGGCCGTCCGGGCTTGGGACGGGTGTCGCCAGTCGGCCGTCGAGACCTGTCAAGCAGCCGACGTGTGGCTACACTTCCTGCCATGGAGCCCCCACAGAGCGTTCTCGGAACAGCCCTCGACACGGCCGCCCGGCCAGGTCGGCGGAATCGGCGATTCACCCCGGAAGAACGTTCGGCAGACATTATTCGCGCGGCGACCCTGCTCATCGCCGAGCGCGGGTATTACGGCGTCACCCTGCGCGCTGTCGCCACCGAGTGCAATATGACTGTGGCGGGACTGTTGCACTATTTCAAGAGCAAGGATGACCTACTGATTGCGGTCCTGGAGAACCGCGACAAGGTCGATCTCAACAACGCCAGAATCAGCAAGGCCGAGGGCTTCGTGCCCAATCCCAGAGAGCGCTTGGATTCGCTCGTGAAGCGCAATGCCAGGCAGCCGGAGTTGGTGCGCCTGTACACCGTGTTGAACTCCGAGTCGATGGGTTCAGATCACCCGGCCCACGCCTACTTCAGTGCCCGCTACGACTATTCCATACCACTCATCGCGCACCTGCTGACCGGGCATTTCGACGATCCCGTCCGAGTCGCCGCCCAGCTCATTGCGATCATGGACGGCATCCAGATGCAGTGGCTCCGATTCCCCGATCGAGCCGACCTCTTCGAGCTGTGGACGCCGCTGGCCGACGCTGTCTTCCGGACCGCCACGACCGTCGACCCGCCCGCTCAGCCTGACTGAACGCGGGTGCGGCACCGCGTCGGAGGTGATCCGGGTGCGGAACCGGGCTAGTGACGCGGATCGCGGACGGCGGCGAGGAACAAGGGCCATGCCGAATCGGTGTGGGAAATCGTCAGCAGGAACGGCCGATCGGCGTGCACCTGGTGGCGGGGTTGTGGCACGGACGTCGCGACGACGCCGATCTCGGTGACGGCGGCGGCCACCGTCCCCGCTTCGTCGATCTTGAGGACGGCTTGCTGCACGGCTTGGCCGACACAGAGGTTGTCGGGGCCGATCCCAGACAGGTCCGGGGCGTCGGCGCACAGCACGGGGGCGCCGATCGCGGGCAGCACGTCCCGCAGATCGAGGGTGTCCGAACCGAGGTCGAGGGTGGGCAGGGTCAGGTCGATCAGTTCCGGCGTGGCGGCGTTGAGCGCGCTCGACACCTCGGCGAGAAGCTCAGGAGTGGCTTCGGCAGGGTCGGTCCCCCGTGGCGGCAGCAGGACGTCGGCGTGCAGCGCTTCCACGTAGGGCAGCCGGACCGCCAGCCAGCCGTCCACCTCGGCATAGGCGAACGAAGCCATCGCTGCCATCGTCTTGGCGTCCACCGAGCTGCCGTCGGACAGCGTGAACGGTCTCGCTGCCGTGGCGTGGGGGTCGAACGGCGTCTGCCAGCGCGCGGCGAGCAGGATCGCATCCTGCAGCACCAACCGCAGGTCGGGGTCGGGCTGGATCGCAGTCTGCTCGATCAGTCCGCCGGTGTGGTGCCGGATCCAGGCACTGAGCACGTCCATCCCGGCCTGGGAGCCCAGGTCGGCCCGTTGCACGCCGGCGTCGAAGACGTCCGCCAGGGCGTTGAGGTAGGCCGGGTCGATCTCGTAGTCGTCATCGGAGACGACGCGGCTCGCGAGATGGATGATCGGCCGTTCGGGCAGCTCGTCCCCGGTGGCCGCGGCAGGGTCGCCGTCGTTGGCAAGGAGGGCGCCCCGAAGCGCGGCGAGCGCGTCCCGCCGGTCTTCGCCGGCGGCACCCAGGGCCCCGTCCAGCGCGGTGAGCGTCGAACCGCGTGCGCCCTCGGCGAGCATGCCGAGCGCGAGGACCAGGCTCGACGGCGAGACCACCGTGTTCGTGGTGCGAGGAGCACGGTTCAGCGTCGTGGTGCCGATCCGGCGGGTCGCGGCGACGACATCGCCAAGCGCGACGGCATCCTCGAGGGACACCGCCCGTGCGCTCACACCTTCGGCACGCAGCAGCTCCGCGTCCGGCGCACTGCCAGTGCAGCCGGTCGCAGCGAGGGTTCCGAGGAGGATCAGGCCGACCAGGCCGGCTCGGGGCAGTGGCGTCATGCCTTCACCACGTCGGCGTCCGCCGCAACGTTGCACGCCCCACGCCCGGTTGTCAGCCTCCCGGTCCGCTCAGGACGGGCGTCCGCGCGTTCGCGAAGTCCGACGTTGCTGCCGCGTGCCGACCCCCCTGGGCATGAACTCGGGCATCGTGACGAGGTACCGTTCGAGTGCGCAGGGGTCATGGCCGGAAAGGCGGTCTGGGCGACGTGGTCGCGGGGTTCGGGGTCCGACGGTCGAGAAGGCTGTCTCGCGGCGTCCCCGGACAGGATTCCGCCGACGTGGCGCGATCCGCCGTGGACCGAGCCGCGGCGTCCCCGATCCGCTGGCGGCGCTGGCAGATACTTGCCGCCGGGCTGATCGTGGCTCTCGGAGCGCTCGTCACCGGCTACCTGATTGCCGCTCTCCCCGCGCAGATCGAGAACACGGACTTCCTGGTGTACCGCGGCGCCGTCGGTTCGATGCTGTCCGGCGGCAGCCTCTACGACTTCACCCTCGCCAATGTGAGCTCGGAGCACCTCGAGTTCACCTACCCTCCCTTCGCCGGGCTGGCGCTGGCACCGATTGGGTTGCTGCCGCCCGCCTCCGGCCTTCTCCTCTGGAGCATCCTGCAACTCGCATGCTGCGTGTTGCTGGCCATCGTGGTGTGCCGCGGGACGGTGCGTCCGACGGCTGCCCCGGAGTCTTGGCTGGTGCCTGCACTGGCGACCGTCGGACTGCTGTTCAGCGAGCCGGTGCATCACGGCATCGCCGTTGGCCAGGTGAGCTTGGTGCTGGTGTTCCTGGTGGTGGTCGACAGCCTGCTGCCGTCCCGGTGGCGCGGCCTGCTGACCGGGGTTGCGGGGGCGGTGAAGCTCATTCCCTTGGTGTTCCTGCCGTACTACGTCATCACCGGTCAATGGCGCGCCGCCCGGAACCTCGGCATCGGCTTCGTCGGCGCGACCGTCCTCGCGTTCGCCATATTGCCGGGCGACTCCCTGCGGTACTGGGGATCGCTGTTGTTCGAGACCGGACGGGTCGGCGAGCCATCGGTCCGCCGCAACAAGTCGCTGCTCGGCTTGCTCGCCCACACCGGGCTCGACGGCTCGGCGCTGACGGTGGTCTGGCTGGTGCTGGCGGCTCTGGTGACCGTGCTCGCGCTGCGCAAAGCGGCCCAGTACCACCGCATCGGGGATGAGTTGGGCGCCGTCCTCGTGGTGGGCGTGCTGTCGACGCTGGTCAGCCCGATCAGCTGGCCGCACCATCTGGTCTGGGCCTCGCTCGCGGCGGTCCGGCTCGTGCTGTCCGTGGGCCGGTGGTCGCGGATCGCTGGGCTGGCGCTCTGGCTGGCGTTGGTGGTGGGCACGCCTCTGATGGGCTTCGACCCCGCCGCGCCTGCCTGGCTGATGGTGCCCGAGTCGCTGCTCACCCTCGCCCTGGCGGCCGTCGCGATTCTTGGCGTCGGGACCGCGGCCGCACCGGCGCCCGACGGTCCCCGTCCGATGCCCGCCCAGCCGACGGTTCAGTGAATCGAGCCCCGCTGATGAGCGGGCCTGACAGGATCTGAAGCATGCGCGTCCGCCCTCATGTGACCACCTGTTCCAGACTTCGAGCGGGGCTCCTTGCCCTGCCGCTCGTGCTCGCGCTGGCTGCGTGCACGGCTCCGCCTGCCGCGCCCGCGCCCGTCGGGACCGTGACGGTGACCGCCGTAGTCAGCCCGTCCTCGACGCCGTCACTGGAGCCGGATGACGAGGAGGACGGGCAACCGCCGGAGTCGTCGTTCGAGCCCTGGCAGGAAGCTGTCTGGATCTTCGACAGGTCCCAAGACAGCGGGAAGCCGGTGAAGCAGCGCTACCTCGCGGTGATCAAGGAAGCGACCTACCACGAGCACTCGGACGCTCTGACCGTGACGCTGGACAAGGTCACGTGGAACTCGAAGTACAGCGACGGGAACGACGAGGATCCGATCCTGAACCCACGCGTGACGTGGGAGACGGTCGACCTTGGCGAAGTTGCGGTCCTCGTCGACGCGGCGAACGGGTTCCAGCACCTGAAGCGGACGCAGTTCCCCGCCTATGTCAGGGAGGACGACGCAAGGGCGAGGTCGAAGGACGGGGACGGCTGGCGCACCCCGTTCGGTGTCTGGTTCGTCGGGAATGAGCCGGTCGCCCTCGTCGAGAAGTACGTCCCCTAGCCAGATCGGCCAGCGGGTCTGCTGCTGCACTGGTGGTAGATGTAGCGAGGGCAGACCAAGAGCCAGCACTAGTGTCGGGGCCGCGCTCACACTGCTCACGAAGTACCAGGCTCGCGAAGTTCGCTCCTGTAGCCATGCGAGCCGAGAGAGAGTTGGCTGGCCGGCTCAAGGCGGGGTGGTTTTCGCGGCGCGCGCCCCGGCGACCCGCCCGATCACAGAGCTGACGAGGCTGAGTGTCAGGATCCCGATTGCCGTCGCGACGTACCTGACCTGCGATCGGCGGCATGAGCCGATGTTCTGAACCCCACGGTTGTGCCCTTGCTCCGGCACGGGAGGGGGCGCAGAGTACTCCTCAGGCGACGTCGTCGCCCAACACCGATTGGAGCGCCATGGATGACCCGATCGCCACCAATCCCGATCTGTATCACCTGCTCTTCGAGAACGACCGCGTGCGGGTCCTGGAGTACGTCGACGGGCCCGGTGACGCCACCCGACCACACTCACACCCTGACAGCGTGATGGTCACGTTGAGCACCTTCCGACGCCGGCTCCGCTCCGGCGACAAGGAAGTTGATGTGGAGTTGCCTGCCTTCGAGGCCCGCTGGCTGGACGCGCAAGAACATGCGGGGACCAACATCGGTGACACCCCCACCCACACGATCTTCGTGGAACTCAAGGAGCCCAGGCGACCAGATGCCCCACACCATCGCTTGGGGCCCTCAACATCCTGACGATGGGTCTCGTTCCGCGACCGCCGCACTTCGACGTGACCCCCAACGGGAGCGATCTTCATCAGCGGCAGTTCCGGGTGTTCTAGGTGCCGGAGGCCATGTAGGCAGCGAGGATGTCGTTGGGGTGTCGGTCGAGGTTCTTCCGGGCTCGGTCGTAGCGCTTGGTGGTGCGCGGGTCGGCGTGTCTGGCGGCGATCAGCGGCCTGCTCGACGTCCTCAGCGGCAATCCCGTGCTTGAGGGCGCTGGCGTGGACCTTCACGCCGTGAAGTGCGCCAGCGCGGCCCACTTCTGGATCTGTTCGTCACTCACCACGGCAGGTGCGGCGGTCATCCACGCCAGGCGTAATAGGTGCTTTGGTTGACGGCGTGAGAGATGTTCCGATCGTCCATCCACGGGTAGGTCGCACGAACGAACTCTCGGGCTGCCGCTGTATCGGACTCGGACCAGTTGCCCCTAACGGCCTTCCAGCGGTCCCAGATCCACTGCTCAATAGCGGCGCGGGCGGTCTCGACCTCTCGTGCAAGCGTGGCGCGCTTCCCTTCGTCCAACTTGGGAAGCTGCTCCGCCGCAACGGAGCTCACATCGCGCCGCCAGTCCTTCCCGAACGCAAGAGCCGCATCGAACAAGACGTTCCGAGCGTCGTTTGAGCGATTGCCGGACCACCACATGGAACAAGACTGGCACTGGCTCAGTACAAGAAGCCGGACCGCTCAGGGCCTGACCTACGAACCAGAGCCGACGACCGCGCTCTGAGCGACAAAGTGGTGCGTCCTGTGGGTCAGACTTCTTCGGCCGCCTTGGTCCGTGTCCACCATGAGATGGCGCGGGTGAGGACGTAGCAGCCAATGCTCACAAGGAGCATGGCTCCCGCGACGACCATGGTCCGATACTCCTGTTCGGGTAGTGGCACGAAGTAGGCCAGCGGATGCAGAGACCCGCCGGCGAACAGGATGGGCAGGATCATCGCCTGCTGCCAGGGCCCCACGGAGTCGCCTTCGGCGGCCAACACGAGCATCGCCGCGACCGGGGCGGCGAGGATGAGAAGCCACACCACTGCCGCGAACCACACGAAACCGGTGATCGAGCGGCGCCCAGCCCACATGGCCAGCGCCACCCAACCGGCCACGGTCACCAGCGCCGCGACCACCGCTATCGCTGGAGGCGGCTGGTCGTAGGCGAACTCAACCGCACCGAAGCCCACACTGCCTGCATGCCACACCAGCAAGCCCCCGGCCAGGGTCCTGAACCGTCCCATGGCGTTCTTCCTCCAACATGTCCGGACTGGTGCCGATTGAGAACGTACTTCAGGACGTTAGCCGGATTGAACCAGTGCCACCGAAAGGGCGCGAGTCTTCGTAGACTGCGAACTCCGCGGCAGAGTCGGATGTTGCGTCGATCGACCAAGGCCGGTGAGGATGGCGATCGCGACCCGGCGCCGGGTGGCTGGAGGAACTCGCCGCCGCGGGACCGATCGACGACCGCGGCGCCGACACGACGCCGGCTAGCCGGGGCAGGACGGAGGAGTTTGCCGCGACGCTGGCAGCCGACGAGGCGTATCAGCAGGAACTTGCGGCGTGGACCGCCGACGACGACGAAGCTGAGGCCGAGCTCGGACCGCGCTGAGCAGATGCTGACCCACGACCTTCGCGCGGCAGGACTCGGCGTCGACTCGGTGTGGGATCAGGGCAAGCACGCGGTGTGGCCGTACCCGCAGGCGTTGCCCATCTTGATCGATCACCTGGAGCGGGTGGCTACCCCGATCTGACCATCAACATGATCCGGCATGCGCTGGCGATCAGAGAGCCGGTTGCCGATCGGGATCGGCTCGGGGACCTCTACCTGGCCGAACCCATCCTGATCTGTAGCCGCAGAGTGAGCGCAGGTCGCTCGGCGGTCGGTCCCTTGAAAGACGGGTCAAGTGCTGCTGCCGAGGAGAGAAGCTCGCGCCATTCGCCCGGTCCGTAGACCCATCCGGGCCGATACGCTCCCCGTGTGACACAAGTCATCGCTCCGGCACAGGCCCAAACCCAGTCCGCCGTGATTGACGTCACGTTCGCCCGTGACGCCTGGACGCAAGGCATACGGCACGAGAGGCTCTTGACGGTGCTTGAGGACCTCTCTAGCTTCATAGACCTTGCTGTGCCGCTTGAGACCCGTCGAGTCATGAATCACGACACCGATGTCGTCGAGACGGTTGTCAGGCGACGGTGGCACAACCTCACCGTCACGCGCATCAACTACAACAGCCCGCTCGAACTTGTCCTGCAGCTCGGTGGTGCGATCACGACGCTCACGCTGACGGTCATACCGCTCGTGCGGCTTGGAAAGGTCATCGAGCAGTGGCGTCGGATGCACGCCGGCACGCGTTCCGGCATCGAGATCGAGCGCGTCTCGGCTTTCCGCTCACGGTCTTCGCCATCAGGCTCCCGCCATCGTTGATGGTGAAGAAGGGCCGAGCAGCTACTACATCGATCGAGCCGAGACTGAGGTTGTCAGGGCTTGCGGCGATCCACTCGACTGCCTGCTGGGCGCATATCCTTGTGACCGCGCGCTCGAAGTAGTCGGCCTCCTCACCAGAAAGCCTCATGTGTTGGCGAGGCTCCGCTGATCCTGCGGAGTCGTAGACCAGACCAACTGCGGGCCCTAGCGGAAGGGCGAGTTCTGAGGCGTTAGCAAGACCGACTCCAGCGCCCCGAATCTCGATCACGTCTGCTGGAGTGTGGGGCCGGCCCTTCCTGTGTCGATCGAGGCCAGGTCTGGTCGATGACGAGTCTTTCGCTGCCAAGGCCCGCCCATCATCGGCGGGTTCTAGGCAGACTGGCTCATCACAGATGACGAGGCCGGGGCGATCAATAGGGGCTCGCCTGCAGGTGATCGCGGAGAGCTCGAGAGGCGCCGGCCTCGATCTCACCCCACAGATGCTCGTACGAGGAGTCGAGATCACCAGAGGTATTGATGAACGTGTAGAAGTCGGTGACAGCGAGGTCGTTGACGTTCACCATCCGAGTCGAATTACGAGCAAGGTCCCGGACCAGCAGCTGATTCTTGGCGTTGGCGAAGTGTTTGAGAATGAAGGCCGGCACGACGTGGTGCTTATGCCCGACGTACCGCTTCGGGTCAATCGACGCGACAAGCTTGGCGCCCGCTCTCGCAACTTGCGCCTCCGAGTAGCCGACGGAGCCATCACCGATCACGATTAGCCACCTCTCTGAAGCCAAGTAGAGCAGGAGCCGCTGACATCAGCACATCCCCTGGCGCGCTCTTGCGAAGGTCGGCACCGCCGGGCTTTCGCCGTGAAGGCCGTGGCCGCCGCTCCAACGACCGCTTCTGCGCGAGTTCAGCGGACGTTCCACCGAAGGTCTTGAGCTCCGAGCCAGCCGAACCAGTCAGCATGGACTCTGCACGTTCCCGCGTCAGGCAGTCGAGGCCTGCAACTTCGTGTGGCGCTGCGCAGCCTCCAGAGGTATGCGACCACGACTGGATCATTGGCTTCTTCGCCGGCCAGCTGCGCGGCGAGCGCCCCTGCAGACCAATGGCGGGACGCGAGTACGGGCTACCCCAGTGCGGTTCGCGCCATGGGACCAACGATCGAAGCCTCGACCACCGACCGTCCAGGTTCGACGTCCGCGGAGAACTCGCCGCCGGGTGTCTTCACCTTCCATCCCAAGGGGATCAGGGGGTCCGTCGGACCTCCGGGGCCGAAGATCTCCACAGCCTGTCCGCCGAGGATCGCCGTCACTATGGGGTCGATCTCAAACTCTCCCGCGCTGTCCGCCACAACCCTGGCCAGGAGGCCAGCACCCGCCAGCACCCAGATCTCGTCGTCAGCAACGGCGCGCAGCCTCACGGTGATCTCCAGGTCCACCGACCAAGCCACCGCTGAACGCGGGTCGCCGTCGCACAGGTACGCCTGAAGATGATGGTCGTCCGCAAGGGTCGCCACCAGCCTGCCTAGTGCCAGCATCGAGTCAGCCATAGAGCCCCCAGAGCAATATCAGGTCCGCCGCGAAGTGCGCGACGACACACACCACTATGCTGCCGCCCGCGAAACGGCGCAGTGCGACCATCGCAAGACCGAAGCAGAACGTGGCGGCGACACCGATCCAGCCCCCTGGTGTCCCGTGCAGGTGGCTGAGGCCGAAGGCTGCAGAAACGAGGACCGGCCAGGCCAGGCCGCCAGAGACCCGTTCCCCAGGCAGATCGGCGAGTACCACCCTCCACAGCAGCTCCTCGAACAGCGCGTTCACGGCAGCCGCACAGACGACCACGGCCATCATGAGTGGCAGCCCGTCCACCGGGAGTCGTGGCCTCGACCAGCCGAAACTGCCCGGCGATATGGCGATGAATGACTGGTGCCACCAGAGCGCGAACACGAGGACCGCCAGGACGGCGACCAGCCCGTAGAGCCATGCGCTCACTGGTGGCCTCGCCACCAGCGGCTTCCGGTCCGGGCGACGCCACAGCAGCATCGCGAAGGCCAGCAGACCGACGAGGGGACTCGCCTGGGCCCAGCCGGCAACGATCGGGATGAGGGCCGCTGCCACGGCCGCCAGCATCGCGGCAGCGTGCCGATTACTGGCGGACAGGACGCCAGCGAGGGCCAGAAGCGCCACGAGTGCCGGGACGCCGACGATTGGGGCCCCGGCGCTCGCGTAGACCGCGCTGATCGCGCCCACAGCGAGCGCTGCGAGCGCGGTCAGCCGGCGGCCGGTCAGCCGCAAGGATTCGTCACCGCGTTGCCGTAACCCCACTCAGTGGACCCAGAGTATTGACCGTCCAGGTATGCCGAACCGTGACCCGCCGTACGGAAGGTGCCGCTACGGCAGGTGATGAAGCCAGACACCCCGGTATAGGTGACCCCAGACTTCACCGACGAGCGAATTGTGGTGTTTGAGGATCCCGACACGTCGACCCAGCTGCCGCTGGACAGCTTCTGCAGCTTGGTTGTGATGGACAGTGTGGAGATTGTGTGACCGTTGTAGATGGTGCAGGTCACCTTCGACTTGCCATCGATGTAGCCCGGCTTCTTGGTCGACTTGTGCGGGTTGTCGACGCTGAAATTGCAATTACCGGTGCCCTCGGGCAGCGGTATGGAGCAGGAGCTAAGCGTGGCTCCGATCAGGGTGACGGCCGCCGCCATGGCGATCGTCTTGGAGAGTTTGCTCGCGTGGATCATGGGTCTCCCTACATCGGGGTGGATGATCGCCGAAGCTATTCCTCCCACAGGCGTGCCGCAGGCGAACCGGAATAGTCGTACAGCGTTCCGGGGGCACCAGGGGTCTCCTTCACAGACCGGACCGTGGCCCGCCGCTCACTCCAGAAGGCTCACAGCGGCCCCCGGTGACCCGGTGGCGGCTTTCCAGTCACGCTGCCACCCTTGAAACGATACGAGCGGTTCTTCGCGCTCTTCGGAGACTTCGACAGCTACGTCCAGTTCTTCCTGCTCCAAGACTTGGTCACGGACGACCGGCAAGAGGTGAAGTTCCTCCTGCCCTTCAACGGCTTCAACAACCTCGCCATCCCGGCAGACCTGAGCAGCTACCTGGAGTTCCGCCAGAACTCGATCAACTTCGTCGAAGCACGCAACCAGCGAATCGCCACTTGGGCAGCAAACAATCTGGCCGCTCACTGACGACCAACAGCGGCAGTCGAGTGCGTTATGGAGCGGTGGGAGGAAGCGGTGGCCTTCGGGGTCAGTCGCCGCGCGATTCCGCAGGCGAGCACGAAACTGAGCAGACTGAGCGTCAGGATCCCGATTACCGTTACGAGGTACCTGATCTGTTGGCTCTCGATAGGCACAAAGGGGCTTAAGCCGCGCAGGGCGGGTCCGAGGACGAGGAGAAGTAACACCTGCGTCGCGACTCGCTCAGAGCAGAGCCTCCCCGTGGGCGCGTCCGATACCGCTCCTGCGGCGGCCGCGCTGCATGCTTGGAGGCGGTCGCGGAGGTTGGACCCCTCCAAGTACTACCGGTGAATAGCAGTGCGACGCGATCCCGCTAGGCGGTCATCAGTTTGGCCACCCAGCGCCTGGCCAAAGCGCCGGAGACAGCACGCCCGTTTGTGGCGGGTCCTGAGAAATTGCTGAGGTACTGGCCTACTGACCGGCGTACTTCAGTCGACCGCGGCCACAAGCTCGACCGCCACAGCCGCGACGCTCGCGTCGGCGGTCGAGTCCGCGGGCTGGCGGAGCAGCCACACGCCGTAGCCGAGGACAGCACGGTGATCGCGCCATTCACCGCCGCGTCGACGACCGGGCTGGCAATCCGGGCCAGATTCGCCATGACCCGTCGAAGTTTGTCGACCCGAGTCGCCGCTGCCGGCAGGTGAGTCATCAGCGCTGCGCCAAGCACGGCCGCCGTAATGGCCAGAACACGGGGCCGCATTGTGGGAACATGCGAGCGTGAACGGCGCTACCCGGCAGAGCGGAAGAGCGGAGGAGCCTGCAGCACTGGCCGGACTCGCTGCTGGCCTGCTCCTTCTCGCCAGCTGCTCGTCGTTGATCCACCGCAATGGGGCCAAGGCCCGTTCATCTGCCACAAGGAGGGAGACGGGCTGCTTGACGGTGTCGTCTACATCCGTGCCGACGGTGAGACTCGCCAAGCCAAGGCCGACGAACTCAAGGCTCTCATCCGCCGGGGTGAATCAAGCGCACCCTCCGTTGACTTCGATGCTTTGATCATAGGCGACGCCGTGCGGGCAACAGTGGACGGCCGGGGCGCGCTCGAAGACCACATCGGTGCAGTGCGCAGGCGCCTGATCTTGGCGATGCCTTCGGACTACAGGCCAACCGAACTTCAATCCGAGCCCGTCCAGATGAGCGGTGATTCCACGATCACGCTCACCGACCTGCTCGGGACGACACCGAAGTACTCCGCGGTCTTTGGCGCCCGACAGGAGACTCGCACGAAGGACGAGTATCTGGCCGCTATCGACACTTGGGAGCAGTCGCTCCGAGACGTCTGGCCGGAAGCCGCTCTCCGCTTCGTCATCCTCAATCTGAAGCCAGTCAAGATACGCCTTACCAACCGCGAGCAGACCTTCTTCCAGGACGTCGAGCTCAAGGTCCATCTTGAAGGCGACGTCCGGGGCGTTGAATGCGAGGAGCTCGGGCAAGACGTGGTCATCGATGACCTTTGCCTTCCGTCCCCCCACGCGAATGGGGGCCGGTGCCCTTCACGTTCGGAATTGACGTGCCAGACTTCGGGCTGCCGCTGGCCGACTACCAGCCGTCCATGCCGAACCGCGTCGAATGGCACAACACAGGTTCGGTCGACATCACGTTCGACGTCGGGGACCTGCGACCGATGCAGACCGACACCTGCGATGACGGCAACCTCGCCCTGCTGCTTCCAGGTGGCTCTGAGCTGGAACACGTGCGTGGCACCTGGGAGATAACGGCTCGAGGGCACAACAAGGTCTACTCCGGCGACCTGGAAGTACGCGTTGCCAATCAGGACTTCACTGCAGCGTTCCGAGAAGTCCTGGGGCTCGACCACTAGGGTCCAGAACTGCGCGGGCGAACATTCGACAGTACGCCCGGGTCGACCTGCGCCCGGAGGCCACGAACGCGCGCGGCGGGCCCCCGGGCGTGACCCTCTGATGAGCATCTGCGACCACTCGCACATCGGCAGATCCGGTCGAATCGGGCGCGCCGGTCACTCTCCCTTGGCCAGTGCGATGGCGGACAGTTGCGCGGCGATGCGCTTGTCCGAGCCCTGGGCGGCGTGCTGATAGGCCAGCGCGGCAGAGACCGTGGAGTGGCCGAGACGTTGCATCAGTTCGGCCAGCGTGGCGCCGGACGCGGCCGCCATCGTTGCTCCAGTGTGACGGAGATCGTGGAAGCGCAGGTCAGGGCGCCCAGCAGCTTCCCGAGCCTTGCGGAAGTACGACTTGAGGAAGGTGGGAGGTCGGTACTGCTCGCCATTCTTGGTGGGGAACAGCAGCCCGTCCTTGCCCCATTGGGCGTGCTTCTTCAAGTGCTCCCTGATCGCCTCACCGATGTGGGGCGGGAACGCCACGACGCGGACGCTGTCCGCCTTCGGCGCGGCCACGATCTTGCGGCCATCGACCCACTGGACGGCGCGGGTCACTCGGATCACGCCGTTCTTCAGATCGATGTCGCCACGGCGCAGCTCGGCCACCTCGCCGAACCGCAACGCGCACCAGGCGGCCAGCAGGATCATCAGCCGCAGCCGTTCGGGCATCGCAGCCACCAGCAGCGCCAGCTCGTCCAGCGTCGCCGGCTCGCCGATGTGCCGAGGCGGCTTGCGCATTCGCTCGCGGCAGGGGTTCCGGTCGAGCAGTTCGTCCTGGACGGCCGTGGCGAAGATTGCCTTGAGCAGCGCGTAGGCGTGCTCGTTCATCCGCGGCATCTTCGGGTTCAGGCTGCCGACCCACGCCCGGATCGTGGCCGGCGTGACGTCCTTCAACCTCAGTTCCCCGAGGCTCGGGTGGATCAGCCGGTCGAGGTAGCGCTGGTACTCGCTGACGGTCTTCGGCTTCAGGCCTCGCACCGCCGTCCGCTCCGGCAGCCAGGTTGTCGCGTACGTGCGCAGGCTCTGGGTGTCGTCGTGCTGCTGCTTCGCTTTGCGCTGCGCCGGGGGCGACCAGTCGTCCCACTCGATCAGGCGCCGCTCCAGCGCCACCCAGGCCTCGGCGTCCGCCTTGCTGGTGAACGTGCCCGGTGCGTTGTGCCGGGCCAGATCCGGGCCGATGTGGCTCGCCTGGTATCTCTACGAGGGCAACTTCCTGATTGCCCCGAACGATCGCTTCCCCTGCGTCATGGGCCTTCACCCAGTCCACACCTCGGCGTGTCGTGCAACATACGTGCATTGTGAGGGCCCCAATCCGCCCCCAACTGCCTACTTCTGACCGCTCGCCCAACCTGCTCAGGACAAGCGTATGCCCTAGTCAGGGAGGCGGAAAGAGGGGTGCGGAGATCTTGTCGAGATCTGGTGGGCCTTACTGGACTTGAACCAGTGACCTCTGCCTTATCAGGGCAGCGCTCTAACCGTCTGAGCTAAAGGCCCGCACTGCGTTGCACGCGAAAGAGTACGTTACCGACTCCGTCCGGACGGCTCAAATCGTCCGGGCGGATCTCAGTCCTCGGCGAGGGTGAGTTCGATGCCACCCAGGATGTTGGCGCTGAGGTTGTACAGGAACGCGGTCAGGGTGCCGAGCGCGGTGGAGATCACCACGTTGATCACAGCAAGCAGAGCAGAGATGCCGAGCACCTTGTTCGTGCTGATGTAGTCCTCGATGCGGAAGCTGCTCTGCGCGTTCGGGCTGGAGATGACGTTGACGATCGCGTCATTGATCGCATCGAACAGGCCGGAGTTGACGATCACCGTCCACACCACCGACACGGCCACCCAGAACATGATCCCGAAGGCGATCGAGAACAGGAACGAGGTCTTCATCACCGACCAGGGGTCGATCCGGGACAGCCGCAGCCGCGCCTTCCGCGTCCGCCTCAGCCCGGACGGCTTCGGCTTCGCCGCCGCAACCGGGGTCGCGCCCGCGGCCAGTGGCTCGGCGGAGGGGGTCGGGATGAAGGCGGTCGGGCCGGGAGCTGCGAACGGAGACGGCGCGACGCTCTGCGGCCCGGACGGGACGCTCGCGGCGTGACTCTCTGGACGCACCGGCATCGCGATGGTCGACTCGCTCTTCGCCGGGGCGGCTTCGGCGCGCTGCCCTGCCGGCTTCCCGGCTCCCTCGGACGCAGCCGGGTGCCTGGTCTGCGACGAACGCGGCTTCGGCTCGGACACCGGCTCGTCATCGGTGATCCGGGGAATCCGGACGACGGTATCGCCCAGCCCCCCATCGCCATAGGACTCGGCGCCTTCAACACGCCACTGCGGGTGATCGGGACCCTGGTCGATCCCGCTCCCCGCGGTGCCTTGTTGCTCAGTCACCCTGCTCCTCCTCGGCGATTAGGTGGTCAGCAGCTGTCGCCGCCTCAGGCTTCTGGGCCCCAACGGTACCCTCCGCCTCGACATCAGGGTCAATCGACCCCAACTCAGCTGCCTCAGCGCTCGACTCCGGGTTGAGGGCGATCACCGACACCGCGTCGTCCTCGGCGACACCGACGAACTTCACGCCCATCGTGTCCCTGCCCTTCGCAGGCACCTCGATCACGGCCGATCGGGTGATCTGCCCGCTCACCTTGATCGCGATCACCTCGTCGGACTCCTGCACCACCAGTCCACCGACCAGCGATCCTCGGTCCTCGTTGAGCTTCATCGCCTTGATCCCCAGGCCGCCACGACCCTGCTGGCGGTATTGGCTCACCGCCGTCCGCTTCGCGAAGCCGCCGTCGGTCACCGTGAACACATACCGATCGTCCTCGGGCATCTCGGCGTCGATCACCGACATGCTCAACAGTGCGTCTCCGGAACGGAACTTCATCCCGGTGACGCCCGACGTCGCCCGTCCCATCGGACGCAGCTGCTCGTCGTCGGCGGCGAACCGGATCGCCTGACCCTTCCGCGAGACCAGCAGCACGTCGTCGAGCGGCGAGCACAGCGCCGCACCGATCAGTTCGTCGTCGGCCTCCCGGAAGTTCACTGCGATCACGCCCGCCTGCCGCGGCGAGTCGTACGCGCGAAGGTCGGTCTTCTTCACCAAACCGTTGCGCGTGGCCAGCAACAGGTACGGCGCGTCGTCGTAGGTGCGCAGCGTGAGCACCTCCGCGATCCGCTCGTCCGGAAGGAAGCTGAGCAGGCCGGCCACATGGCCGCCCTTCGCGTCCCTGCCCGCCTCCGGCAGCTGCCACACCTTCGCCCGGTACACCCGGCCCAGATTGGTGAAGAACAGGATCCAGTGGTGGTTGGTGGTCGCGAACAGGTGATCCACCTCGTCGTCGGCCCGCAGCGTCGCCCCGCGAACCCCCTTGCCGCCCCGTTTCTGGGTGCGGTACAGATCGGTGCGCGTCCGCTTCGCGTAGCCGCCGCGCGTGATCGTGACCACCATGTCGTCGTCGGGAATGAAATCCTCGTCGGACAGGTCGCCGTCGGCCGCGATGATCCGCGTCCGCCGCTCGTCGCCGTACTTGTCGACGATCTCGGCGAGTTCGGTGCTGACGATCTGCCGCTGCCGCTCGGGCTTGGCCAGGATGTCCTTCAGGTCCTCGATCAGCGTCTCGATCTCGGCCAGTCGGGCGATGATCAGCTGGATCTCCATCGCCGCCAGCCGGCGGAGCTGGGTGTTCAGGATGTGCAGCGCCTGGTCGTCGTCGATGCCGAGGAGGTCCTTCAGGCCCTCGCGAGCCGCGTCGGCGGTCCGGGACGCCCGGATCAGCGCCAGCACCTCGTCCAACCGGTTCAGCGCCGCGACCAGACCACGGTCCAGGTGCGCCCGCTTCTCCGCTTCGTCCAGCCGGTACTGGGTGCGCCGCTGGATCACCAGGATCTGGTGCTTGATCCAGTGGCTGATGAACTGGTCGAGCCGCAGCGTCCGCGGCACCTCGTCGACCAGCGCGAGCATGTTGCAGCCGAAGGTGTCCTGCAGCTGGGTGTGCTTGTACAGGTTGTTCATCACCACGCGCGGCTGCGCGTCCCGCTTCAGCACGATCACCAGCCGCTGTCCGGTACGGGCGGACGAGTCGTCGCGGATGTCCGCGATTCCGGTCAGCCGACCCGCATTCACCAACTCGGCGATCTTCACCGCCAGGTTGTCCGGGTTGCACATGTGCGGCAGCTCGGTGACCACCAGCTGGGTGCGACCGTTGCGGTCCTCCTCGATGTCGATCACCGCCCGCATGATCACCGAGCCGCGACCCGTGCGGTAGGCATCCTCGATGCCCTTGCGGCCCACGATCAGCGCGCCGTTGGGGAAGTCGGGGCCCTGGATCCGCTCCATGGCCGCCTCGAGCAGCTCCTCCTTGGACGCCTGCGGGTGCTCCAACGCCCACTGGACGGCGGAGGCCACCTCGCGCAGGTTGTGCGTCGGGATGTTCGTCGCCATGCCCACCGCGATGCCGGTCGAGCCGTTCACCAGCAGGTTCGGGAACCGCGCCGGCAGCACCGTGGGCTCCAGCTCGCGGTTGTCGTAGTTCGGGGTGAAGTCGACCGTGTTCTCGGTGATGTCGCGGACCATCTCCATGGCCAGCGGCGCCATCTTGCACTCGGTGTACCGCATCGCCGCCGCGGGGTCGTTGCCCGGAGAACCGAAGTTGCCCTGGCCGGCCACCAGCTGATGGCGCATCACCCACGGCTGCGCCAGGCGCACCAGGGTGTCGTAGATCGCCGAGTCACCGTGCGGGTGGTAGAGGCCCATCACCTCGCCGACCACGCGGGAGCACTTGTTCCAGCCGCGGTCGGGACGGTAGCCACCGTCGTACATGGCGTACAGGACGCGGCGGTGCACCGGCTTGAGCCCGTCGCGGACGTCGGNNGCGTAGTCGAGGTAGGAGCGCTGCACCTCCACCTGGAGGTCGATCTCCTCGGTCTTCGCCATCGTGGGGGCGAGCGCCTGCTCGTCCTCGGGCGCCTGCGTTTCGACGTCCGTCGGTTCGTCGGGACCGTCAGTCATTCNNAGATGTCGAGGAAGCGGACGTCCTTGGCGTTGCGCTGGATGAAGCTGCGGCGCTGCTCGACGTCCTCCCCCATCAGGATCGTGAACATCTCGTCGGCGGCCGCCGCGTCCTCCAGCGTCACCTGGAGCAGGGCCCGCTTCTCCGGGTCCATCGTGGTGTCCCACAGGTCGCCGGCGTCCATCTCGCCGAGACCCTTGTAGCGCTGGATCGGGTTCACGTTGGGCAGCTTCAGTCCCCGCGCCAACCCGGCGTCGCGCATCGCGTCCCGCTCGGCGTCGGAGTACGCCAACTCGTGCGCGGCGTTCGTCCAGCGCAGCCGGAACAGCGGCGGCTGTGCGAGGTACACGAAACCGCCGTTGATCAGCGGCTTCATGAACCGGAACAGCAGGGTCAGCAGCAGCGTGCGGATGTGCGCGCCGTCGACGTCGGCGTCGGCCATCAGCACGATCTTGTGGTAGCGCAGCTTGTCCACGTCGAAGTCGTCCTGCACCCCGGTGCCGAGGGTGTTGAAGATCGCCTCGACCTCCTTGTTCTGCAGGATCTTGTCCAGCCGGGCCTTCTCGACGTTGAGGATCTTGCCGCGGATCGGCAGGATCGCCTGCGTGCGCGGGTCGCGTCCGCCCTTCGCCGAGCCACCGGCGGAGTCGCCCTCGACGATGAACACTTCACACTCGGCCGGTTCGGTGGACGAGCAGTCGCTCAGCTTGCCGTACTGGCCCTTGTTCAGCAGGCCCTTGCGGCTGCGGGCCAGGTCGCGTGCCTTTCGGGCGGCGACCCGAGCGGTCGCGGCCGCCTGGGCCTTGCGGACGATGTCCTTGCCGTCGGACGGGTTCTTCTCGAACCAGTCGCCGAGCAGGTCGTTGACCACCTTCTGCACGAAGGAACGCGTCTCGGTATTGCCCAGCTTGGTCTTGGTCTGGCCCTCGAACTGCGGCTCGGCGAGCTTCACCGAGATGATCGCGGTGAGGCCTTCGCGGATGTCGTCCCCGGAGACCCGATCCTCCTTCTTCTTGATCATCCCCCAGGTCTCACCCCACTTGTTCACCGTGTTGGTGAGCGCCGCGCGGAAGCCCTCCTCGTGGGTGCCGCCCTCGTGGGTGTTGATCGTGTTGGCGAAGGTGTGCACGCTCTCGGAGAACGACGAGTTCCACTGCATGGCGACCTCGAGGCTCATCTTCTGCTCCGGCGAGGTCGCGTCGATCGCGATCACGCCGGGATGAATGGTCTCCTTGCTGCCGGTGAGGTACTTCACGTAGTCGATCAGGCCGTCGTCGTACTGGAAGGTCTGCTCGCGGACGCGTGGCGCCGCGTCGAGCGCGTCCTCGTCGTCCTCGTCGCTGGGGCTGCCCTCCGCGCGACGGTCGGCGATCATGATCTTCAGGCCCTTGTTCAAGAAGGCCATCTCGCGGAACCGCGTGACCAGGGTCTCGTAGGAGTAGGTGGTGGTCTCGAAGATGGTGGGACTGGCATAGAAGGTGACCACCGTCCCGGTCTCGTCGCTCTTCTCCAACTGCTGCAACGGTTCGTTCGGGTCGCCGAGGGTGAAGCTTTGCCGCCAGTGGTAGCCGTCCCGGCGGACATCCACGATCAGTGAATCGGACAGCGCGTTCACCACGGAGACGCCGACGCCGTGCAGACCACCGGACACCTTGTAGCCGCCGTCGCCGAACTTGCCGCCGGCGTGGAGCATGGTCAAGGCAACAGTGAGCGCCGAGATCTTCTCCTTGGGGTGCTCGCCGACGGGAATGCCGCGGCCGTTGTCGGTGACCCGGACGCCGCCGCCGTCGAGCAGCTCGACCAGGATCGTGTCGCAGTAGCCGGCCAGAGCCTCATCGACGGCGTTGTCCACGACTTCGTAGACCAGGTGGTGCA
>DJWE01000037.1 GCA_002441465.1 Propionibacteriaceae bacterium UBA6238
CTGCGGCGGCTTCTCCTACGGCGACACGCTCGGTGCCGGCGAGGGCTGGGCGCGCTCGGTGCTGTTCAACCCCAGGCTCACCGAGATGTTCAGCACCTTCTTCGCGCGCGAGGACAGCTTCGGCCTGGGCATCTGCAACGGCTGCCAGATGTTCGGTGCGCTCGCCGGAATCATCCCGGGCGCGGACGCGTGGCCACGGTTCACCCGGAATCGGTCCGAGCAGTTCGAGGCTCGGCTCTCGCTGGTCGAGGTGCTCGACTCGCCGTCGATCTTCTTCACGGGCATGGCGGGCAGCCGCGTCCCGATCGCGGTCGCACACGGCGAAGGGCTGGCCGACTTCTCGGCGCAGGGCGACGCGTCCGCGGTGGTCCGCTCGGCGCGGTTCAGCCTCGCCGACGGGACGCCGGCCACGGCGTACCCGGCCAACCCGAACGGGTCGCCGGACGGCCTGACCGCCGTGACCACACCGGACGGCCGGTTCACCGCGATGATGCCGCACCCGGAGCGAGTGGCCCGCAACGCCCAGTTGTCCTGGACCCCCGCTCCGCTGGCGGAGGCCAGCCCGTGGCTGCGGATGTTCCGCAACGCGCGCGTTTGGGTGGGCTGACCGCGCGGTTGTCGCCGCGGATCCGTCCGCGCCGCCCTGCCGCGTTCACCCCGCGGTCTCCGTCCGGTCACCTGACGTCCCTAGGGTGCGCCCATGCATGCCCGCGATGTCCCGCCCGTCCCCGCCGGCAGCCGCGTCCTTCAGATCGGGCCGTTCAAGACCGGGACGACGGCGATCCAGCACGCCGCGTCCAGCCGGCGTACCGAACTCGCCGCGCACGGCGTGGTCTATCCGGGCACCGGGCTGAACCATCGCTGGGGTTGCAGCGCGCTGGTGGGGTTCACCTGGGGCTGGACGCGCGCCGAGGCCGAGGCTGCGGCGCCGAAACACGGACGGACGCTGCTGGAGGAGATCTCCCGAGCACCGAAGGACGCACGGATCTGGCTGTCCTACGAGCGCCTCGCCGTACTGGAGGAGGATCGGGCCCGGGCGCTGTGCGACCTGATCGGCGGACCGCTGCACGTCGTGATCGGATTGCGTCCGCTGCGCTCGCTGCTGCCCTCGGAGTGGCAGCAGCTGATCAAGAGCGGTCGGCGTCCCGGTGAGCTCGAGGAGTGGGCGCAGCACTGCCTCACCGCGGTCGACGACGGACGGGCCCGGGCTCGCCATCTCGACCACGCGGGACTCGTCGAGCGGTGGGCAGGCATTGTGGGAGCGGACTCGGTGACCTGCATCGCGGTCGACCCCCAGACACCGGACGCCCTGCCGCGAGCGACCGAGGCCCTGTTCGGGCTTCCCGAAGGCCTGCTCGCTCCGCCCGCGACGGGGGTGCAGCGCAACCGTGCGCTGACCGCAGCCGAGCTGGCCCTCGTCGCAGCGGTGGCCCGCGAACTGCGCGACCGCGGCCTGACCCGTGAGGACTACCTCGAGCTGGTCGGACGAGGAGTCATTCCGCAGCTGCTCGCCCGGCACCCGGATCCCACCGAGGCCCGCGTCCGGCTGGGCGAGGGCGCGGCGGCCCGGGCGCACGAGCTCGACCAGCGCTCGGCTGAGCGGGTGCGCCGGGCCGGCGTCCGGGTGATCGGCGACCTCGACCGATACGCCGGCACGACCACGGACGGACGCCCGCGGTCCACTCCGGAGCCGATCGACGTGCCAGACCTCGTGCCGGTCGATATCGCCGCGGCCGCCGTGCTTGGCGTGGCGGAGCAGTTGCAGGCCGCCCGGAGCCGCTCGGTCGCCGCGACGGCGATGCGCAGCGTCCGCGGCAGCCTACGGCGAAGGGTGCGTCGCAGGGCGGCGACGGCTCACGGCTGATCGGGCCGACTCGCGGCCTCCGGCCTGGTCAGGTGCAGTTTCGGGCGGGTCCGGTCGATGCCACGTGCGTTCGGAGTGGCCGAGGGCTGAGCGGTACCGCGTCCGATGGGAGCAGCCGAGGCGGGAAGGCCGGCGCGTCCGGAGCGTGGAATCAGGTCGTGCGGCTGACGCTCAGCACGAAGTCGGCCACATCGTCCAGCATCTCCACGAGGTAGTCCGGCTGGCCGGTCCAGACCTGGCGGGCGGTCGGCAGCCCCGCGACAAGCAGGGACGCGCTGAGGTCGTCCACGGCCATCCCCCGGGGCGCCGGACGGACGGCGATGGCGACGGCGCGCTCGCGCTGATCGGGAGTGAGCCCCGCCCACCACGACTCGAGGGCCGAGTGTTCAACCATGCGAATGATTCTGCCCTAGGCTGCCGCCATGCTGATCATCGGCCTGATCTTGTTCGGAATGCTCGTGGGGGCAGCCGCCCAACTCGTGCTGGGACGCTCGCGCAAGGGCATCGACTGGACCCTGGCGTTCGTGACCGGTCTGGCCGGCTCCTTCGTCGGCGGTCTGCTCTCCAGCCTGCTCGCCGGGGACGGCCTTGAGCTGCGTCCTTCCGGCCTGATCGGCTCGTTCGTCGGCGCTCTCATCGTCACCGCCGCCTGGCAGTGGTGGAAGCGGCGCGCGAAGTAACCCCGGGCGGCCCCTGACGGCGCGCCCTCGCCGGGCACGGCAGGACTGACGAGCGGCAGCACCCCCTCTCCATCCGGCGTGCACCCCCTCTATGCTGTGGGCCATCGACCGGCACGGGGGGAACGGACGTGGTGAGTCACAGCGGCGCCAGGGCCCCGATCGTCCTGGTGGTCGAGGACGAGGTCCCGCTGCGCGAGTCCGTGGCCAGACACCTGGCCACGAGCGGTTTCACCGTGATCGAGGCCGGGTCGGTCGCCGAGGGCCAGGCTGCGGCCTGGGAGCACCAGCCCGACGTCGTCCTGATCGACGTCCTGTTGCCGGACGGCTCCGGCTACGAGCTGTGCACCAAGCTCCGCCCGATCACCTCCGCAGCGATCATCTACATCACCGCGCTGGGCCAGGACCGCAACGTCGTCCAAGGCCTGGCGACCGGGGCCGATGACTACATCGCCAAGCCGTTCAGCCTCGAGGTGCTCCTGGCCAGAATCCAGGCGCAACTACGACGCACGGCGTCCCCGCGCAAGGGCCGCATCGACCTTCCCCCGCTGCACCTGGACTTCCTCACCGGACGGGTCGTCCTGGAAGGCCGCGACGTGGCCCTGACCAAGATGGAGCTCCAGCTGCTGGGCTTCTTCGCCACCAACGCCGGCGTCGGCGCCTCGCAGGCCGAGTTGCTCACCGCCGTGTGGCGCTCGAAGGCCGACATCCCCACCAACACCGTCCGCCAGACCGTGTCCTCGCTGCGCAAGAAGCTCGGCCTCAACCACGGCAGCGCGTTCGAGATCGAACTGACCCCGGACAAGCGCTACGTGTTCCGCCAGGTCCGCTTCGACCCGTCCTAACCCTCGCCGACACGAGCCGACCGGGACGACCCCCGGGTCAGTGCGCCAGCGGAAGCGTCATCCGGACGGTCGTGCCCACCCCGAGCGTGGATTCGAAACTCAGTTCGCCACCGTGAGCGACGACGATCTCCCGTGAGATCAGCAGGCCCACCCCCAGCCCGGTGTCCTTCGCCGAACGGACGCCCTCCAGCCGCGACCGCACCGGCTGGCGGCCCAGCTGCGCCAAGACGTCGGGCGCGATGCCTTCGCCGGTATCGGAGACGCTCACCTGGGCCAACCCGCCCCGCTCGGTCACCGCCACGCTGATCGTGCCGTCGTGGGTGTGCCGGGACGCGTTCGACAACAGGTTCACCAGCACCTGCGTGATCCGTTCGCGGTCGGCCAGCACGACCGGCGCCGCGCTCCCGGAAGGAACCACGAAGGTGTTGCCGTGCTGGGTCAGCAGGTGACGGTAGGCCTGCAGCGTCTGCTGGATCACGGCGTCGAGGTTCACCGGTTGCGGGTCCACCGACAACCGTCCCTCGGTGATCCGGCCCACGTCCAGCAGTTGACTGACCAGCCTGGCCAGTCGTTCGGTCTCCGAACCGATCACCGCGAGATTGGCGGCCGATCGCGACTCGGATGCGCCGCGTCCGTGCAGGTCGAGGCTCGCCTCCTCGGCGTGCGTCCGGATCACAGCCAGCGGGGTGTTGAGCTCGTGCGCGACGAGGGCGAGGAACTCGGCCCTGGCGAGGTCGATCCGCGCCAACTCGGCGTTTCTCGCGGTCAGCTGGGCCTGGTTGCGCTCGTACATCCGCACCCACAGGCGCAGCGCGACCACCAGCGCCAACCCCGTGGCCAGGATCGAGTACATCTGATCGAAGACCACCGCCCAGTCCGAGGGCAGGGGTGTGACCAGGCCTGGATAGACGTACGCCGCCAGCATGCTGGTCATGAACACGACCACCTCCAGCGGAACCATCACCAGCAGGGCCGTGCCCTCCAGGATGATGGCCGAGAAGGCGAGCGCGAACGCGAACCAGATCGGCATCCCGCTGTGGTTGCCGCCGCCGAGGAAGAACAACCCGGGGAAGAACACCACGAACAAGACGCCGACGGCGACCACATAGGTCAGCTGGTAGAACCCGGTGGCCCGGCCGAACCAGACCAGGGCGAGGATGAGCAGACCGGCCGCGGCGTTGATCGCGACCGTCCACCCCTGACTGCCGAGCGCGACGTTGAACAGCGCGGAGCCCCAACAGATCGGGACGCCCACCACGGCCGTGATCGCGATCAGCCGAGCGCGGAAGTCGTCACTCTCAGCGGTGCCCAGCAGGCTGCCCGGCAGGCGTCTGATCGACGCCCACACGTCCGTATCGGCCATGGCCAGACCCTACTTCCCGGGAGTGGGAACGATCCCGATTCAACCGCGATCAGCCGGTCGAGCCGGTTGCGATAAAAGACCTTTGATGGACGCGCGCCCTTTCGCGCACATGCCGCATGCTCTATCGCAGGCGCCGGACGCGGTGGCGACTCGTTTGGGGGAACGAGTTCGTGATCGCGGGGGGATCCGGCCAAACGATCAGCACCGCCGGGCGGGGGGATGATCGACGCCGCCGCTTCCGCGGCGGTGAGCCAATTGGGGGGCCGAGCCGCCCGGGTACCGCACAGCGGTCCCCGGGCGGGTCTCCCGAACAGCCGCTACAGCACAGATCCGGGCGTGTACGCCGCGCCCGCCGGGTATTGCGCCGCCAGCCCGGCCACCCGGGCAGCGATCGCGTCCACCTGGTCGCGGGCGGAGCCGGTGAGCTCCAGCGGATCCACGATCACGCCGGCCAACTGATCGCGGGTCAGACCCAGTCGCGGATCGGCGGCCAGCCGGTCGTAGAGATCGTTGGTCGCCGCGCCGGCGCGCATCGCCAGTGCGACCGCGACGGCGTGCTCCTTGATCGCCTCATGCGCGACCTCGCGTCCCACCCCAGCCCGGACGGCAGCCATCAGCACCTTGGTGGTGGTGAGGAACGGGAGGAACCGCTCCAGTTCCGCCTCGATCACCGCGGGGAACGCACCGAACTCGGCCAGCACGGTGAGGAAGGTCTCGAACAGCCCGTCGAGGGCATAGCAGGCGTCCGGCAGCGCGACGCGGCGGACGACCGAGCAGGACACGTCCCCCTCGTTCCACTGGTTGCCGGCCAGTTCGCCGGCCATGGACGCATACCCGCGCAGCACCACCATCAGCCCGTTCACCCGTTCGCAGGATCGGGTGTTCATCTTGTGCGGCATCGCCGACGAGCCGACCTGGCCCTCCTTGAAACCCTCGGTGACCAGCTCCTGGCCGGCCATCAGCCGGATCGTCGTGGCCAGGCTGGACGGGCCCGCGGCCACCTGCACCAGCGCGCTCAGCACGTCGTAGTCGAGCGAGCGCGGGTACACCTGGCCGGTCGCGGTGAAGACGCCGGCGAAGCCGAGGTGGTCGGCCACGGCCTGCTCCAGCCGCGCCAGCTTGGCCGAGTCGCCCTCGAGCAGGTCGAGCATGTCCTGGGCCGTGCCCATCGGACCCTTGATGCCGCGCGCCGGGTAGCGCTTGACCAGCCCGTCCACCCGGTCGAAGGCCACCAGCAGTTCGTCCGCGGCGGTGGCGAACCGCTTGCCCAACGTGGTGGTCTGCGCGGCCACGTTGTGCGAGCGTCCGGTCATCGGCAGATCGCGGTACTGCACCGCCAGCCGGGCCAGGTTCACCAGCACGGTCACGATCCGCTCGCGGACCAGTTCCAGGGACGAGAGCAGTTGGCGCTGCTCGATGTTCTCGGTGAGGTCGCGGCTGGTCATGCCCTTGTGCACGTGCTCGTGGCCGGCGAGGGCGTTGAACTCCTCGATCCTGGCCTTCACGTCGTGCCGGGTGACCCGCTCCCTGGCGTCGATGGAGACCAGATCGACGGTGCCGATGACGGCCTCGTAGTCGGCGATCACCGCGTCCGGGTCGTCGCCGCCGAAGTCCACGCCGAGGTCGGCCTGCGCGCGAAGGACGGCCAGCCACAGCTTCCGCTCGGCGACGATCTTCGCTTCCGGAGACCAGATCTCACGCATCGCCGCGGACGCGTATCGGGTGGCCAGGACGTCGGGAATCATGCCCCCACCCCCGAGTTGTCAGAATCTGGTGCGGCTATAGGCGTATGAGAGTCTGACAAGTCGGCGGGGGCGGACGCGGCGAAGGCGATGTCGGAGCGATGGAAGCCGCCGGGGAGGGTGACGGCGGCGACCTTGGCGTAGGCGGCGGCGTCGAGCAGCTTGTCGAGGTCGGCGGCGTTGTCCGGCTTCAGCTTGAACAGCCAGGCGGCGTAGGCGTCCTGGTTCAC
>DJWE01000098.1:0-18955 GCA_002441465.1 Propionibacteriaceae bacterium UBA6238
GTCCGCCCCCGACCAGAATGACCTCCCCGATCTTCGCTGCCATCTGTGCCGCCTTCCCGACGCCGTCCGTCCTCAGTGTTACCAACGCGCCGAGCCCGGGCTTTGCTCCCGGTGTCATCGGCGGGCGCGGTCCCCGACGCGTCGCCCGGGTGCCGCCCGTGGGCAGGCAGCCGACTGCTCAGCGGCTGGCGAGGTGCAGCAGCGTATCGAGATCGACGTGGCGTTCGAGGGCGTCGGCGAGCTCGTCGAGCATCAGCTCGCGGCGTTCGGCGAAACCCGGTGCCCCCGCGACCGGCTGCCAGGTCGAACCGACGGTCTGGGCAAGCTCGCTGAGCCACGCGCGGCGGAAGGCGTCGTTCTCGAAGGCGCCGTGCCAGATGGTGCCCCAGGTGTTGCCCGCGCGGATGCCGTCGAGGAACGGCTCGCCGCCGGTGGGTTCGACCACGCCGTGGTGGATCTCGTAGCCGGTCACCGGGTGGCCGTGCCAACTGCCGCTCGGCTTGGCGAGGATCTTCTGCTCGTTGAACCGCACCCGGGCCGGCAGCAGGCCGAGCCCCGGCTCGGTGCCGCGGGCCGATTCGACCGGGTCCTCGATCAGGTCGGTGAGCATCTGGTAGCCGCCGCAGATGCCCAGAATCGGGCGTCCCCGAGCTGCACGGTGGATCAGCGCTTCGGCCAGCCCGAGCCGGCGCAACCAGTCAAGGTCGGCCACGGTGGCACGGCTCCCGGGCAACACCACCAGGTCGGCGCTCTCGACGTCGGAGGGGCTCGCCGTGGCGAACACGTCCAGCCCGGGCTCGGCGGCGAGCGCGTCCAGGTCGGTGGCGTTCGAGATCCGCGGGAACCGGATTGCTGCCACCCGCAACGTGCCGGCCCGCCCCGGCAGGCGCGGCCACTTGGCGAACGCCAAGGCGTCCTCGCTGTCCAGCCAGACCTGGTCCAGCCACGGCACGACGCCCAGGCAGGGCAGACCGGTGCGGGCGGTGAGCTCGGCCAGGCCGGGATCGAGGACCGCCTGGTCGCCGCGGAACTTGTTGATCAGGTAGCCGGCGAGCGTGGCCCGGTCGGCGTCGTCGACGATCGCCCAGTGGCCAAAGATGGACGCGAGCAGCCCGCCCCGGTCGATGTCTCCGACCAGCAGTACCGGCAGACCGAAGCGCTGGGCCAGGCCGAAGTTCACGTAGTCACCGGCGCGCAGGTTGATCTCGGCCGGTGACCCGGCGCCTTCGGCGACCACCAGGTCGTAGCCGGCTTCGAGTTCGGCGTAGGCCGCGTAGGCCGCGTCGGCCAGCCGCGTCCGTCCGCCGACGTACTCGCCGGCCTCCAGCGTTCCGCCAGGCTGACCGCGCAACACGATGAACGCGCGCCGGTCGGTACCCGGCTTGAGCAGCACCGGGTTGAGTACGGCGGACGGCTCCACACCGGCAGCGAGCGCCTGCAGGTACTGCGCGCGGCCGATCTCGGAGCCGTCCGGGCAGACCATGGAGTTGTTGGACATGTTCTGGGCTTTGAACGGCGCCACCCGCACACCCCGACGGGCCCACGCCCTGCACAGGCCGGCCGTCACCAGTGACTTTCCGGCGTCGGAGGAGGTGCCGGCTACCAGGATTCCCGCCATGGCCGCATCCTCCCACTCAGCTTGGGGGCGGGGGACGCCAGGTCCAGACCCGCGCTGGGCGCAGCGCTGCCGAACGGCAGGCCCCCTCGGGGCGCGCTCGGCGCTGCCTGGGCGAGCTGGCCGGACTCCTGGATCGGCGCGGCTCCGGCCGACGCCTAGCGCAGGGACGCCGGGCCTTCCGGGCTGTTCAGTCGTCGAACGGAGGTTCAACTCCCCACAGCGGCGAACCCTTGCGATTCGCCTGCGTGCTCGCGGCGTACGCCGCGGAGAGGGACGCCGCGCCGGCGGCCGCGCTGTCGATCGTCCGATACACCACCCGATCGCCCACCACAGTGCCGCAGTAGCGTCCATCCGGGTTGAAGATCTTCTGGTTCTCGACCTGGCCGAGGTACCGGCCCGAGCGCGAGTAGATGTGGTTGTCGACCCGCTGGAGGAGGCGCCCGCTCTTGGTGTACAGATCAGTCATGCCCCATTGACTCACTTCCGGCCTGGGATGCCTAATCCCCGCTGGCCTGGCGCCGGTGCCCTCATTGGCGCACCGGGGAGCGCCGCGCGTCCGGATTGAGGGGGAATAAGTGCTGACAAACCCGAATCGTTGGGCGAGACGTCCGCCGATCGGCGCCTTCCGCCTAGCCACGCGCCGCGGCGCGGTTGCCGCCTGCGGTCGGGGTCAGGCACCGCCGTGCTCGGACCATACCAGGGCGATCCAGCGCGCAAGGGTGCCGCGGAGCCCGCCTCCCACCCCTCGGGTACTGTGGGCTTCACCTGTTCTGAGGGTCGCCGCTGGGGTTTCTTTGTAGAGCCGGTAGGAACGGCGACGCCATGACGGCAACCGACAGTCTTTCCCCGCTCACACCCCGTGCCTCCCGCGCCGCCGCGGTGCGGGAAGAACTGAGCCGGCGAACCCGGAGCTTCACCGAGCTCGCCCAGGCGGCTCGAGCCGCCGGGTTGAACGACCGAACCCGCTGGTTCTATCTTGCGCTCTTCGGCGGGCTGGTCGCTGCGCTGGGCGGAGCCGTCACCGGCCTGGTCCTACTGCAGGACTCCTGGTTCCAACTCCTGATCGCGGCGGCGCTCGGCGTGATCTTCACCCAGTTCGCGTTCCTCGGCCATGAGGCGTCCCACCGGCAGGTGCTCGCCTCGGGGCCGGCGAACGATCACCTCGGACGCGTCCTGGCCACCTTCTTCGTGGGCATCAGCTACTCCTGGTGGATGACCAAGCACACGCGTCACCACGGAAACCCGAATCGGGTCGGCAAGGACCCCGACATCGCTGCGGGAACCGTCGTGTTCACTCCCGAGGACGCGGAGGCCGCCACGGGCGTGCGCGGGTGGGTGATCCGCCGCCAGGGGTGGCTGTTCTTCCCGCTGCTGCCGCTGGTCGGGATCGACCTCCACCAGCGATCGATCCGTAGCCTGTTCACCAGACGGCGGGTTCAGGGACGCGCGGTGGAACTCGCGCTCCTCGCCACCCGGTCCGTGCTCTACCTGGGTTTGTTGTTCTGGCTGCTGCCGCCGGGCATGGCATTCGCCTTCCTCGGGGTACAGCTGGCGGTCTTCGGTGCCTACATGGGCGCCAGCTTCTCCCCGAACCACATCGGGATGCCGATCGTGCCAGCCGACGCTCGGCTGGACTTCCTGGACAAGCAGGTGCTCACCTCCCGCAACGTCTCCGGAGGCTGGTGGATGACGGCACTGATGGGCGGGTTGAACTACCAGATCGAGCACCATCTGTTCCCGAGCATGCCGAGGCCCCACTTGAGCCGGGCGCGACGGCTGGTTCGGGCGCACTGCCGCGAGCACGGGGTGGGCTACACAGAGACGTCGCTGCACGAGGCGCTGGCGATCGTGGTGGGTCACATGAACGAGGTCGGTCTCGCGGCCTCACGAACGTTCCGGTGCCCCACGGCCTCGGCGATGGGCCGTCCCTGAGACCACTCGACCTCGGGTGCGGCGGGCCAGTACTGATCTGGCGCGAGCCCAGTCATGGCGGTCGGCTCACGCCGCGCCGTCCACGACCGTCGCGCCTCGGGTCGAGGCCACGAACCGGTTCCCGCGGGCGTGCGAACGGCGCCGCCCCCGTGAGGGGACGGCGCCGTCAGCGTGTGCGAGCTCAGAGCGCGCGGATGTTGGTGGCCTGGAGGCCCTTCTGGCCGCGCTCGGTGTCGAACTCGACCTGCTGGCCCTCGTAGAGGTCACGCCGGCCCCCGGTTTCGACGATCGCGGAGAAGTGGGCGAAGACGTCCGCCGAGCCGTCCGAGGGGGCGATGAAGCCGTATCCCTTGTCGGAGTTGAACCATTTGACAGTGCCAGTGGCCATGTCGATCTTCCTTTGTGTTCCTGGACCGCTGTGGGCGGTCCGCTTGACCGCGCCGGCGACGCCGACGCGGGGGCCATGGAAATGGGGTCGGCCGGGCGCGGTCCGACGGACGGACACCTTGAGCGCGGCCTTTGCTGCCGGAAGGCTCGCGTACGAGCCGAGAGGCTCCGCACGTGAGCCGTGCAGGAGATAGGGATCATGAAGGCCGGCGATGAAACCGGCGAACTCGCCATCGAGAGAGGCTGCGTGCACGTCGGGCGCGGCCTGCCTCCAGGTGATGACGCGAGGAGTGTGGGTGATGGGGAGAACTCGTCTCTGTATGGATGGAGCCGACTCGGCGACGAGCGGCGAAGGTAACTGATGTGGGAGGCGGACGGAAATGGGCTGTGACCCGTCCGGGGTGTCGGCCTGCCGGCCAGAGGCCGAGGCGACGCACAGAATGGACCGTGAGCACTGCGAGGTGCAACACATCACTGTAGCAGCCACCTCCGCGGCCGGGATGATGCCCGATCGGCCCCGGCTTTGGGTGGGTCGAGTAGGTTGGTCTTCTCGCAGAACTCGGGGCTCGTCGATGAGGTCGTCGGCCGGAGCAGCCCTCAGTGGAGACGACGGGCGTGCCAGCCGGCGGCGTCCATCGACGGACGCGCCTGGCACGGCCGGCACCGCGAGAGGCGGTTGCGCCTGATGATTCTCACCGAGACGGACCCAGGCCGTTCCTCGCCTCGTCGTCCGGGCCGGATCCTCGCCTTCGCGGCGCTGCCGTCCCGTCAAGGGGGATTCGCACATCTCGCGCGGCTCACCGATCGCAGCGGACTGCGAGAGCGTCCTGAGGTGGGCGGATTCGCAGTACCCGGCTACCGGACCTCGGACGCCGCGCGCGCCCTGATCGTGGTGCTGCACGAGTACCAGGGCCCATCCCGGATCGCGACGACAGCACTCACCTACCTGGCCTTCCTGGAGCAGGCGGTCCGCCCGGACGGGCTCGTCTACGAGCGCCTGACCGCCAACCGGCACTGGGCCGACAAGCCGGACCGTGGTGAAGCCTGGGGCAGAAGCGTCACGGCGATCGGGACGGCGGCAAGGATGGGCACGTCGAAGGCGATCCGCGATCGCGCGGTCAAGGTCTTTCTCCGTGCAGCCAAGGTCCGCTCTCCCGACGCCCGCGCGTCCGCGCTCGCTGCGCTCGGGGCGGTGGCCCTGGTGCGTTCGCGGACGGACGTGTCAGGAGTCGCGCGCGGACTCCTCGCCGACTGCCTGGAGGTCATTCCGCGCCAAGCCAGTTCGGGGTGGGCGTGGCCGGAGGAGCGGCTGGCTCACAACAATGCGGCGCTGTGCGATGCACTGATCGTCGGTGGCGCTGCGCTGGGCCGGCCGGTGCCGATCCGGCAGGGTCTGGCGATGCTGGGCGTGTTGATGGACACCGAGACCAGCGAGCACGGCCACCTCTCGCCCACCGGCGATCTGGGCCGTGCCGCCCACGAGGCCGGCCCGCACGGAAGGCAACGGCCCGCCGATGTCGCAGCCATCGCCGAGGCGTGTGCCCACGCCTTCGCCATCACCGGGGACCTCCATTGGCGCCGCGGGGTTCGGCTGGCGTGGAACTGGTTCCTTGGGTTGAACGACCTCGGCGTGCGCGTCTATGACCCGGAGACCGGAATCGCGAACGACACACTCCCACCCGCCACCTCGTCAGGGGATTCCGGGGCCGAGGCCACCCTGGCGGCGCTCAGCACTCTGCAGCGGGCCCAGGACGTGGGCGCGTGATCAGGACCGGGTCGGCACTCACTGTGGGGCCCCGCCCATGTTGCCCGGGGGAGTGAGCCCGGCGACACGCCGGATGTCTCTCCAAGCCAGAGGCCAGACGTGACAAGCTCCCCCGCCTGGACTCGAACCAGAATCGGGGGGTGACTTCCCCGCCTGGAACAAGGCTTGCCAATCAGCCTATGACTAGGTAAATCAGTGTCCAGATGGGGAGAAACGACGATTGCACAAGTAGGCAGAAACGGGCCCAATTCGGCTACGATGGTGCACGTATGGTGCACGACCGGGTCGTTGGAAGGATGCCCACATGTCGCAGCGGCGCGGTTTCGGCAAGCTTCGCAGTCTGCCGTCAGGCAGGTATCAGGCTAGCTACGTCGGCCCCGACCTGCGGCGCCACAACGCGCCCACGACCTTCCAGACCAAGCTCGACGCCGAGGGCTGGCTGCGCGATGAGCACCGCATGATCGAGCGGGATGAGTGGACCGCGCCGAGGGTCCGTTCGCAGGTGAAGTACCGACCCGGCTCCACGCTGGATGATTGGGCACCCGAATGGCTGGAGGCCCACAAGCGCAGTGACGGGCAACCGCTGAAGGCGCGAACTCGCGAGCACTACGAGAATCTTCTGGACGGACGCATCCTGCCGCACCTGGGGCACCTGCCGATGCGATCGATCACGGAAGAGCAAGTGAGTCTGTGGCTCGATCGCGAGCTCCCACAGAACACGCCGGTGGCTAACGCCCACGCCTATGCCCTGCTGGGGGAGATCCTCCGAGCCGCGGCGCGCAAGGATCCAATGATCAAGCCTCCAACAGTGGCCGGCGCCTCCAAGGCGAAGACGAAGCACAAGGCCGACCCGGCGACGCTCGACGAACTGAGCGTGATCATCGAGAACATGCCCGAGCGCCATCGGCTCGCGATCCTGCTGATGGCCTGGTGCGCGCTGCGGTTCGGCGAAGTGAGCGAACTTCGCCGACGCGATCTCGTCCTCAGCGGCGACAATCCCCGGATCAAGGTTCGCCGAGCCGTTGTCCTGGTCGGAGGGCAGCGTATCGTCACGACTCCCAAGAGCGAGGCTGGAGACCGGGACGTGACGATTCCGCCGCACCTCCTGGAGCCCATTCGGCAGCATCTGGACCAATTCACCGAAGCCGGGCCGGACGCCTTGCTGTTCACCGGGGAACGTGGCGGGCATCTCGCGCTCACGAGTTTCAACGGCAAGCCCGCCCGGCGCCGGCGGATCAAGGGCCGCATGGTCAACGAGTCGGCCTCCGGATTCTGCAAGGCCCGAGAGGCCGCCGGACGGCCCGATCTCCACATCCACGACCTCAGGCACACCGGTGCGGTCCTGGCGGCCCAGGTGGGTGCGACGCTGCCCGAACTCATGGAACGGCTGGGTCACTCGACCCCTGCTGCGGCCATGCGCTACCAGCATGTCGCGCGCGGTCGAGCGCGGGCGGTCGCGGACGCGCTCTCCGCTCTGGCCGCTGCCGGCGAGTGACCGGGCGATGATGTGCTCATCTTGGGATCTCGTGGAAAAGTCGCGACAGGTCTTCTGCTCGGACGCGGATGATGCGGCGACCGCAGCGAAAGGCGGGAAGGTCTCCGGACGCGACCCGGCGGCGGATCGTATCTGTGCTGACGGCATAGACGGCGGCGGCCTGTTGCAGGGAGAGCCATTGCGGCGCGGCCTGCCGACGCTTTGTCGTCTTGCTCTGCGGTGCCATGGCTTACCTCTCGGTGGTATTCGGTCAGATGCTGATGCCGAGGCTGGGCCCGGACATTCTGGGTGGTTCGCGGTGGTGTCGTCGGGGTGGTCGGGGAGTGATGGTTTCCCAGTGTTCGGGCGGTTGAGGGATGTGTTTCTCGAGGGCGCGGATGCGGTAGTTGAGGGCGTCGGCGGGGTGTTCGTCCGGCAGGGGGCCTTGGTGCACGGCGATCTGGAGGAGCCGCCCGGCGCGGGCGTTGTCGTCCAGCTGGGCGAGTCGGGCGGCGAGGACGGGCAGGGCGGGGTCGCCGGCGAGGTCGGGTGCGGCCTGGAGGATTCTGGGTGTCCATTCGCGGATGCCGGCTTGTGCGGTTTCGAGCCGGCTGTCGAGGGCGCGTTGGTGGCGTGCTTCGGCGGGGGCCCGGCTGGCGGGCCCGGTGGGTCGCAGGTCGGTGTCGGCCACCTGGTGTGCTGCTCGCCATTGTTGGATGTCGGCGATCAGGTCGGGGTCGAGCCCGGGCAGGTTGGCCGTCCACCGGGGCGTCTCCTGCCGTGCGTGTTCTCGGACTTCCTGGCCGAGTTGGTAGGTGAGCTTGAACCGGTCGGACAGGTAGGTCTTCCATTCGGGCTGGTCGAGGAGTTGGCCGGGGATGCCGGGCAGCCAGGGCAGTGGTCCGACGGTGCGGACCTGGGAGGCTTGGGTGGCGTCGAGTCGCCAGGTGAGCACGGCTGCCGGGTCGCGGGCGTCGTCGAGGCCGCCGTAGGCGTGCGCCTGGTCGAGGAGGTCGACGGGGTCGTGGCCGTTGGCCGCCCACAGCAGCAGGGTGCTGCGTAGTGCGGGCCAGGCATCAGCATCGGTGAGCTGGCGGGCTTCGCCGGCGGCGTCGATGGCGTCCTTGATGTGGTCGGGCACGACTTGTTCGGCGGCGAACCCGATCGCGTCCACATAGCAGTTCACGGCAGGCGCGAGCAGCACGGTGGGGTCGTCGGCTTGCCGGATGAGGGTGGTGGCGGAGGCGGGCTGCTCATCGCGTCCGATGATGTGTTCGAGGATCTCGACGCTGGTCGCGGTCTGGACGAGGTCGCGGGCGATGGGTGCCACATGCGGGTCGGTGGTGCCGACCTGGAGCCAGGCGTGGTTGGCGTGGCGTCCGCGGGTGAGCATGGTGTAGGCGAGCTGCCGATCCTCCTCGCCGGTCAGGAGCCCGTGGCAGCTGTCGGCGGTGACGCCTTGGGCGGCATGGATCGTGGTGGCATAGCCGAGTTCGACGGACTCGTGGACGTAGTCGGCGGGCAGGGTGAGCCGGTTGTGGTTCCGCAGATGTTGGACGTCCAGGGAGCCGTCGTGGTGGACGTGGGTGACGGTCCACCGGTCGCCGTTGCGGACCCAGGCGAGCGCACCGCTGATCAGGGTCCGATCGTTGCGGCGGGTGAGGACCGTGTCGCCGCAGGAGGCCTGGTTGCCGTCGGCCAGTGCGGTTTCGCGTCCGGCGCGGTGGCCGGCGAGCCGGGATTGCCGTGCTGCTGCGTTGAGTTGGGCGACCTGGTCGCGGGTGGGGGCGAGCATGATCGCGTCGAGGCCGGTGTTGCGGTCGGTCTGCCAGGCGGCCAGTAGCTGACCGGTGGCGGTGTCGGGGTCGACGAGATGGACCCGGTTGTGGTCCAGGTAGTAGCCCAGAGCCCCCACGTCGCCGCTGCGTAGCGCCAGGCTGGCGTGGGCTTCGGCGGGGTCGCTGAACCGGAGGACGTGGTCGAGGTGGAGGGCGCCGTGGCTGGTGGCGATGTCGCGCAGCACCCCGCCAGCGCCGATCGCGCCCAACTGCTGGTCGTCGCCGATGAGCCGCACCGAGGCGCCCTGGTCGAGGCACCAGCCGACCAGATAGTCCAGGGTGAGGGTGTCGGCCATCCCGGCCTCGTCGATGATCACCAGCGTGTCGGCGCCGACCTGGCCGGCGAGGGTTTCGCGGTGGTTGATGGCCCACACCATCTTGGCCAGGTTCTCCGCGACGGCGTTGTGGCCGAGTTGGAGCCGGAGTTGTTCTGCAGCGGCGGCTGAGGGGGCGAGTCCGAGGATGGTGCCGCCGCTGTTGGTCCACGCGGTGGCGAGGGTGCGCATGGCGGTGGTCTTCCCGGTACCGGCCGGGGCGATCGCCAGCTGGAGCCGCACCCCGGAGCCGGCCATGGCGGCGACCAGGGCCTGCTGGCCTTCGTTCAATGGTTGCCGGTTCGCCATCGATTGGAGGATGGCGAGCTGGATCGAGTTCGAGTCCGCAATCCGGCCACCTCGGCGTCCAGCGGCGTCGATGATGCGGGCTTCGGCGCGCAGGATCCGCATCGACGTGTACCGGGACGCCGAGGGTTCCTGGTAGGCGGGGGTGCCGTCCGGGCGGAGGAGCAGGTCGGGTTCGACGGGCTGGGTGCGGGTGGTCCGGATCGGCACCGACACCGCTTCGGACAGGGCTTCGGTAGTGAGCTGCTCGACCACGGCCGTGAGCTGGTGGTGGGGGATGTGGGCGGCGGTTGCTTGCCGGAACGCTTCGGAGCGGACGTTCCACGGTGTCCACGACGACTTCTCCGACTCCACGACCGCGACCACCGTCCGGGCGGTCCGGGCGATCCAGCGCCCATCCGGCACGGTGACGGGGACGGCCGGCTGGTGGGCGACCGCGTCCAGCATCCGTTCGATCCCTCCCGCGCCGAGCAGTGCGGTGGCTTCGGCGGTCCAGGTGAGGCGTTGGTCGTGTTCGCTGCGTGGTTCGTGTTTGTGCGGCCGGGTGTTCAAGGTGGCCCGCTGCGACAGTTCGAGGCGCTCCTGCGGGGTGGGCAGCCGGCCGTACTCGGCTTCGAACTCGGCGACCAGTTGGCCGGTCTTGCCGACCACTTGGGCCCGTCGCTTCGACCAGCGTTTCGCCAGGGCGGGGTCGATGCCGGCGATCTCATAGACGGGTCGTTTCCCGTCCCGCCCGGTCGGCACCATCACCAGGCCGAGATCCCGCAGCCTGCCGACGAGGCTGGCGGTGTACGCCTCGGACACGGTGACCTTGGCGGCGTACAGCACTTTCGCGTCGATCGCCATCCATTCCCCGGCGGCGGTTTGGACCTTGTTCGCGACCGCCACATGGGTGTGCAGGTCGGGATCCCCGGCGCGGGAGTCGCGGTGCACGAACCTCGCGGCGATCAAGCCGCGCACCGGCAGGTGCCGCACCCCGGCGTGGCCTTTGCGGGTGAACAGCACGTTGGCTTCGAGGTAGGTGAGCGCGTCGGTGACCGCCGCGTCGTGCACGCCGCGGATGATCCCGGCCCGCGGCCGGTCGGCGACCGCCCACAGCGTGGAGATGGTCTTGGGTGGGGTGAGGGTGATGTCGAACCCGGCCACGGCCACCCGGGGGTGTGAGGTGTTCTTGGCGATCACGTCACGCACCTGCCGCGCATCCGGGGACACGCCGGGATGGGCGGTCTCGAACCACTCCCGGGCCAGGGTGGTGCGTTGGGCGGCTAGCACACCCTTGGGCAGCGGCACCCCGGCCGGCACGCCATGCTCCTGCCGCCAGGCGCCGAGGCGGGTGTCGAGTTGGGTTTCGAACCCGGTCGGGGTGTGGTCGAACACCGAGTACGCGCGGCCGAGTTTCGCGCCGTTGGTCGGGTCGAGGCCGTGGCCGAACAGGAGTCGCATCTGTTCGGCGGTCACCGGATCACCCACCGACAGGTTGACGCCGGCCAGGCCGGCACCCCACCAGCAGCCGGGCTCCTCACCCTTGGCCAGGTAGTAGGCATCGAGGCGCTGGTAGCCCTTGCTGGTCGCGTCCAGCACGGCGACGTGCCGGGTCAGGTACTCATACCCGACGATCGCCGAGATCTTCTGCAAACCGATCGCCACCGTACTCACCTCCTCACATCCACTAAGCCGACAGCCGGCCCCCGATCCGGACAGTTGGGCGAAGATCTTCACGACTCCTCAGCCTCCGAGCCCGTCCCCGGCGCCTCCTTAAGCCGCCCGAACCGGCCGATCCGGACAGCCCAGGCCCGACTTGGTTCATCCGACACGTTCCGTCACCGGGGGTGTTCGTCGTTCGAAGCCGACCACGCCGGGGTTACCACAAACGTTCCCCCCAGCCCTTCCAGAGACGATCCAGTGCCGCCTTGGCGTAGTGAACGTCCTTGTCGCCGGCGCGTTCCCCACGTTCCCCCTCTCGCTGTTGACCGGGACCTTGCGGACCTGCGATCAGGGCATCACAGCAACCTCCCCCCAGCCGGCGACCGGGGCTGCCGGGAAGAACGTCACCAGCCAGGTGAACGTCCTTGTCACAGGCACCTCCCCCCAACCTCCCCCCGAAACCCGCCGCCGGGGTGTCCCGATCGGCCAGAACGAGCGAAAGTCCTAGCCAGCCCCACCTCCTCCAACCTCCCCCCGAAAGATCTGACGCATCCCTTGACCTCGAGCCGCGGCAACCGGCGGACCCGGGCACTGCACCATCACGATCAAGCCGGCGCCAGCCCGTGGCTACTCGCGAAAGCCGAGCAGGGCGATGTCACCATGAACGTCACCACTTCGGTTCCAGACCACGTCGCCGTGCCGGCCAGCCGGCAGCATCAGGCCTTGCCAGACCGGCATCCCCCCCGTCCCCCCGACCGCCATCAGCCACCGCTTCCCCAGCCCCTCAGCCGGCCGGAGAGGAGGGTCGAGGTGTTGCCCCCACCCGAAGTGACAACTATGGTTGTCAGGTGTGGAGATCGTGGACGACGCCCACAAGCACGGCGTCACCGACGACGACATCCGTCACGCCATCGAGCATGCGATCCGGGTCCATGCCATGGACGGCTACCTACTCCTGGTCGGCCCCCGCCGCGACGGACAACTGTTGGAGATCGGCTACAACCCGACCGCGGATCGTGTCTTCCACGCCATGCCCGTCCGACCCAAGTACCTGTGAAAGGTGGTGAACCTGATGCGCACCGAAACCGAGATGCTCGACGAACTCGAGAACGCCAACCACGGCGAGGGCCCCGACCCGATCGCCAGCTTCGACGGCGAAGCCCTCCAGGCCATTCTGGCGGCCGTTCGTGACCGCAACGCCGCTCAGGAGCGGATCGACGCCGCCGTCGCCCAGGCCCGCGCCCAGGGCGCCTCCTGGACCGTGATCGGTGCCATGCTCGGCGTCACCCGCCAAGCCGCCCTCAAGCGCTACAGCCGAGCCGCGTGACCGGCACCAGCCCTACACCCGACCCGGCCGAGTTCACTGCGAAAGAGCGAGCCCAGTTCGAGCAGCCGGCCAGCGAAGCCGAGGCCGGCCACAGCGCCGACTTCCTACGGTCACTTCCCCCCTCCGAGCCGGAGGCATCAGCACGCCATGACGCATCCCCCGGGAACGCCCCCCGCGCAGTCGGACTGCGATGTGGCGTGTCGCGCTCTGTAGATTGGCGGCGGCGATCGTGAGACCTACCAGATCCCCCTCGCCTCTCAGTGAGGCGCACCAGGGGGATCTTCTCCGTCAACCTCGTAGGACAGTTCGGCCCGAACCCGCGGCATGGGACTGCTCCCGGGCTTGGATATCGCCTCCTTCTGGGTTGGGCGCACCACCAGAGGCCCCTCACCCCCGCTGTCGACAGCCCGCCCGCCAGCCAGGCCCACCCCCAGCGCCACCCCTGCCCTCGGACCCCTCCAGTCCCTATCGCCGACTGCCACCTGCTGTCCCGCCTCGCTGCGCCCACCCCGACCAAGGGCCCCCCCAAGAACTCCGATACACCCGGTGCAAATCGGGCTGACGCACGAGCGATGGTCCACAGCGAACGTGTGTGTTGTCGCCGCGGTCAGGTAGCCGGCGATGCTGAGGTGGACGCCGTCGTAGTCGTGGGCGACCTGGCTCCAGTCGGGGATCACCCAGCTGCCGTCACGGCCGGTGGTCCGGTACCAGTCGTGGCGCTTGAGTGCGGTCACCTCCAGCGGGAACTGTGCACACAGTCTGCCCAGGCGTCGGTGCCGTCGATCTCGTAGATCCGGGCCGACGGGGCGAACCGGAGACGGTGCGGGTTCGCGTTCTCCCAGCCGGGGGAGTCCTCGACGAGCCACAACCCGACCGGCTGCCGTCGGCCAGTGAGCCGGTCGAGCAGGCAAGCCCGCGGGGCGGGTGGGACCACCACTGTCCGCTCCAGTTGGCGCGCGGGTCGGCGGGACGCTCCCGCTGGGCTGTGACCTCGTTCGCCGTGATCTCGGCACGCCAGCGGCGCAAGTCGGGCCGCCGGCAGGGCTTCTCGGCGTCCCAGGCCAGCTGCCACTGGTCAGCGGGGTCGATCGGCGCCGCCCAGCCCTGCAAGCCTGGGGAACCGGCCAGGTGCTCGGCGACGCGCACCAGGGATGCCCGCACCTGAGGTGTCGCGCAGAGCAGGTCGTCACCGTCGGCCTGCTGCCAGTACATTGCGGCGCCCACCGACATTGCGAGTGCCTCGAGTACCAGATCCCCCGTCACGGGGGCGAGCCGGACCTCCGCCAAGCGGGCCGCGACCTCCGCGGCGGTGTACTCCGGACGGGTGTGACTGTCATCCCGGCCGAACCGCGAAACCGGGTGGCCGTGCTGCGTCGCCAGACCGAAGGCGGCGTCGAAGACCGCCGCCGTGAGCGGAAGTTCGGTGTCCCCGGCTGCTAGGGCGCGTTCGCTGCCCTGGGCGAATACGAGCAGCACTCGCCGTCCGCGCGGGCCGGCCACCAGGTCCTCAGGTGTCACCATGATCCCAATGTGCGCGGAGGCCGCCCGGGTGCACCACCGGACGAGGCCAGCCCCGATCATGCCGGCAGCAGCCGGCGCGGCAGAAGCAGGGCGGGCACGGGGGCGCCTGCCCGGGGTCCGCGCCTCGAGGAAGGCGGGGTGGGCGGAGGGTTGGCCGGCGTCACTGGGCTAGGAACGGGCAAAGGCCGGCGCCCTCATCGTTCCCCGTCCTCGATCACGCGGTCCACGTCTCGCGGTGGTCGGGCCGTCTCCAGCTGCCCTTCAACCTCCAGCGGCACCCCGGGCAAGGCCCCTTTCCCAAGACGGGCTGACGCCCAGCGTCCGCTGAGCGAGAATGTTCTCCGTGGACGCCAACGAGGTCATCCTCTACGTCGAGGACCAGGATCGGGCGCGGACGTTCTACATCGCCCTCCTCGCCATCCAGCCGTCCCTCGACGTGCCCGGAATGACCGAGTTCGATCTCGGCGGAATGACGCTCGGCCTTATGCCGCAGGACGACATCCTCCAACTGCTTCCCAACCTGCAGGCTGCCACCGGCCAGCGCTGCGAGCTCTACCTGCGCAGGCCAGAGGCCGAGGCAATGCTTGGTCGTCTCATCGAAGCCGGCGGACGGCTCGTGTCACCGCTCCAACCGCGCAGCTGGGGTGAGAACGTTGGCTACGGGCTGGACCCGGACCAGAACGTCATCGCCCTCGCGGCACGCTAGCATCGCGCGTCATTAATGCGTTGGTCAAAACGCTTGAGGACGCTTCGACCTGCATCGTAATGAGGAACTCGCCGTTGGCGGACACCTCGAAGTGGGTCAGGGAACGGCCCGCGGCTTTGCAGCGTCCTACTGGGCTGCGAGAGCAGCGAGCTGGGTGAGCGACACTTTGACGCCCGCCCGGTTGAGCCCGCGATATACCGGCTGGGCGGTCAGGATGTGGAGGAGTTCGGTCTCCCGGTCTGCGTCGTTTTCGGAGTTGCAGAGGATGACTACGTGCCCGCCTCGCGCCCTCCCGCTCCACTGCCCGCGCAGCTTGCATGAAGAAGGGGCTGACCACATCGAGGACAACCAGGCCGGTCACCTGACTGGATGCCCCAGTGGGCACCCTTGCCTGTTGATTGGGAACGACCGGAGACCCGCTCGGCACGTGGTTGGCGATGTAGCCGTTGATGGTCGGGTTCACGATCGGGCTGACGAGCAGCATCCGCAGGGCAGCAGTACCAGCAGGATACCGCTGTCCTTGGGCACAACGCATCCCTTGGTGAAGGACTCGTCTTGCATCCAACTGAACTGAACTGTACAGTTTGACTCATGACCGCCGGCACGCTCTCCAAGCGCCAGGTCGCCAAGCGCGAACAGATCGCCACGGCGGGCCGGAAGCTGTTCCTCGCCCACGGCTTCGCGGGCACCTCGATGGACGCAGTGACTGCGGAAGCCGGCGTCAGCAAGCAAACCCTCTACACCTACTTCCCGGCGAAGGCCGACCTCCTCAAGGCGATTCTCGAACGCGAACTCGCTCGCCTCGCGCTCGAAGGGCCCCTCCCCGAGCCGCAGACATTTCCCGAGCTGCGCGGGCTGCTTCTCCAGTTCGTCACGCGGCTCACCCAGACCCTGCTTCATCCAGATTCGGTCGCCCTGATCCGTCTGGTGTTGGGTGAGGCCTTCCGTATCCCGGAGCTGCGCGACACGGTGCGCCAGGCTCTTCCGATGCGCGCCCTGCAGGGCATCGCTACCATCGTCGGACGGGCGGACGTTCTCGGCCTGATCGAGGCGCCGGACACCGACCTCACCGCCCGGATGCTGCTCGGGCCGATCATGAGCTACGTCGCCCTCGACGGCTTCCTCACCACGGAGCCCGTCGTGCAACCATCGGCGGACAAGCTCGAACGAATGGTCGACATGTTCCTCACCATGGTGGCGGTGACCCCATGAACCTTCGCTCGTTCCTCGCCGCCGTGACGGCCGGCACCTTGGCCGTCACCTTGGCCGGCTGCACGGCAGCTCCGTCCGCGCTGGTGGTGGCGGGCACCGTCGAGGACCGGCTGGAAACTGTGGCCGTCCCTTCGGTGAGCGTGCCCGCTGTCAACCTGGACGCCGGGTTCACCACCCTCACCGGGGCCACCAATCCCGTCACCGGGCGCACCGGCGCCAACCTGAGCACGGTCGGGGCCACCTATGGCTTCGGCTCGTTCGTCCGTCTCGCAGAGGTCAGCGTCGCCGTTGGCGACACCGTCACCGTCGGACAGTCCCTTGGCCGGGTCGACACCAGCGTCCTTTCTGCCCAGATCGCCGCGGCAGAGGCGGACGCAGCGGTCGCCTCAGCCCAGGTGGGCCTCCTGGGCGACGCTATCGACACCACCTACGACAAGCAGGCAGACGTCAAGGACGCCAAGGCGAAGGTCCGCGATGCGATCGACAAGATCCATGACGGGAAGAAGAAGCTGCTCAAGGCACGCAGTTCGGCGAAGAAGACCCGCGTTGATCTGGTGAAGAAGCTGCACGCGGCAGAAGACCTGCTGGCGAACTACCCGCCGGTGGTTCCGCCCGGCACCAACCTTCCACCCAAGGAAAGCCTTCCGGGGATGATCGCCGGACTCAAGGCGGGGATCAAGAAGCTGGACGCCGGCGTCCGGAAGATCAACGCGACCCTGCACACGCTCGCCAAGGGCCTGAGGAAGGCCACGTCGGGCCTGCGCAAGCTCAACGACGCCCTGGTCACCATCGCCGATGCCCGCGGCTCTTTGCGCGACGTGAAGGAGCTGGCGTCGCTCCAGGCCGATGCGCTCAAGGTGTCGGTCGACCTGGCACGGCTGCAGGTCACCCTCGGCGAGTTCACCTCGCCCGTGAACGGCGTCGTTGTCTCCGCAGTCCTGGCGGGCTCCGAGCTCGCCCCCGGCGCGACGGCGGTCAGCATTCGCGCGTCCCGTCCCAGCACGGTGACGGCATGGCTGGCACCGGCTGAGCTCGCCCGGGTGTGTGCCGGTGACGCCGCATCGATCGTCGGTGACTGGATGACCGGCGACGGCGTCCCCGCGACGCTGACGCGCATCGGCACCCGTTCCGACTACCCCCCGACCTCGGTCGCGACCGAGGAGGTCCACCTGACCAAGGCGGTCGAGGTGGAGTTCACCGCTTCCGAACAGCTCCCGGCCGGTGTGCCGGTGGAGCTCCACATCAACAGCTGCCACCCGGCAGCCGGCAATTCCGATACGGACAGGTGAGGAACATGGCAGGCGAGAAGCGCAAGCACCCCCCGATCCCGGTGATCGTCGCCGTCTTGGCGTTGCTGATCGGCGGTGGTGTCTGGTGGTGGTGGAGTTCCACGCATCCGACAACCGTCAGCGCCCAGGAGCAGGTGAGTGGGTCGGTGGAGGCCAATGAGTACCAGGTCGCCGCAGCGCTCAGTGGGCGCATCACCGACGTCAAGGTGGCCGAGGGCGACAAGGTCACCAAGGGCCAGGAACTGGTCCGGCTTGACCGGTCCGCCGCAAAGCTTGTGCTTGACCAGGCCAATCAGGGCGTCACGGCGGCCAAGGCTGCGCTCACCAACGCCAAGGACGATGACGACTCGACAAAGGCGGACATCACTGCGGCACGGGCCCGGCTCAAGCAGGCAGAGGCTGCCGTGAAGCTGGCCAAGGTGCAGCTGGGCTACACGATCGTGACGGCGCCGCGGGACGGGACCGTCGTTTCCCTCACCACCAACGCGGGCCAGAACGCCGGCCCCGGCAAAACGCTGCTGACGATGATCGATCCCACCGACCTGTTCGTCCGCGTCTTCGTGCCCGAGACCGAGATCGGCAAGGTCAAGAACGGCCAGGCTGCCACCCTGGTCACCGACTCCAGCACAACGACGTACGAGGGCACGGTGAGCTTCATCGCCAGCCAGGCGGAGTTCACGCCGAACAACGTCCAGACCAAGGAGCAGCGCGTGAAGCTGGTCTACGAGGTGCGGGTGCGCGTCAGCGACAGCAGCGGCACCCTCAAGGCCGGTATGCCGGTGGACGTGACGTTCGCCTGACTATGACAGCAACCACCACGGCTGGCCCGGCCATCCGCGCCTCCGGGCTGCGGCGCAGCTTCGGCGACACCCTCGCCGTCGACGACCTCGACCTGGAGGTCGCCGAGGGTGCCGTGTTCGGGCTGCTGGGGCCGGACGGGGCCGGCAAGTCCACCCTGATCCGGATGCTCGCCACCGTGCTGCGTCCGGACGGGGGCGAGGCGAGCGTGTTCGGTCACTCGGTGACAAGGGAGGCCGCCCAGGTGACGCCCCGGATCGGCTACATGTCGCAGAAGTTCTCGATGTATCCCGACCTGTCGGTGGCGGAGAACTTGGACTTCTTCGCCACCATCCGCGGCGTCAGCAAGGCCGATCGGCGCACCCGCGCAGCCAGCCTGCTGGAGGGCATGGGCCTGGCGGAGTTCACCACACGGCAGGCGCAGCACCTTTCCGGCGGCATGAAGCANNAGCCGACCACCGGCGTCGACCCGGTGTCGCGTCGCGAGTTCTGGCGCATCCTGGCCGGGCTGCACCGGGCCGGCAAGACCGTCCTTGTCGCCACGCCGTACATGGACGAGGCCGAACGCTGCACACACATCGCCTTCCTCGATTCCGGACGCATCAAGCAGCACGGCACCCCGGACGAGATCAAGGCCCAGGTGCCCGGCCGGCTGATGGAGGTGTCCGCGGCCCAGCCCCGAGCGGCTCTGGCCGCCGTCAGGGCCGTTCCCGGGGTGGAGTCCGCGCACCTGCTCGGCGACGTGGTGCGCGTGCTGTGGTCAGGTTCCGCCGAGCCCGAGCAGGCACTAGGAGCCGCACTCGCCGCCGCCGGGGTGCCCGGTG
>DJWE01000098.1:18991-19732 GCA_002441465.1 Propionibacteriaceae bacterium UBA6238
TCCAGCTGCTGCTGTTCGCCTACGCCATCAGCTTCGACGTCGACCATGTGCCGACGATCGTTATCGACTTCGACAAGAGCTCGGCCAGCCAGCGGTATCTCCAGCAGTACGAGGCGTCCCCGTTCTTCGATGTGGTCGCCCGCGGCGGCTCGCTGGCCGACGTGGACGCGGCTTTCGACCACAACACCGCCCGGGTGGCGATCGTCATCCCGTCCGGCTTCTCCCGCAGCCTGGCCGGCAACGAGTCCGCCCAGATAGCGGTGATGGTGGACGGCAGCGAGCTGAACGCTGCGAAGGTGTCGCAGGCCTACTCCGTGGCCCTCAACCAGCTGTACGGTCAGCAACTGACCCGGGACTGGGCCGACGCCCAGGGGATGGACCTGTCCAGCCTTGGCCTGCTGGAGCCGAGGATCCGCACCTGGTACAACCCGGAACGACGCTCCTCGGACTTCCTGATCCCCGGCCTGATGGCGGTCATCATCGCGATCGTCACCGTCCAGCAGACGGCCGTGACCCTGGTCAGGGAGCGTGACCTCGGCACCCAGGAGCAGATGGAGGTCAGCCCGATGCGGCGGATCGAGCTGATGATCGGCAAGCTGCTGCCCTGGACGCTGATCGCCTTCCTCGACGTGGCCCTGATCACCGTGCTGGGTCGCACCATCTTCGACGTGCCGCTGCGGGGTGCTGCCCCGGCCTTCGCGTTGGGCGCGATGCTCTTCGTGTTCGCCTCCCTCGGCATGG
>DJWE01000021.1 GCA_002441465.1 Propionibacteriaceae bacterium UBA6238
TGCTGATGGCCGGCATGGACCTGCCCCTGCGGGCGATCCGGGAACAGGTGAGCAGCGCCATCGACGTGATCGTCCAGCTCACCCGGCTTCGGGACGGCACCCGCCGGGTCACGTCGGTGACCGAGGTGCACGGCATGGAGGGCCAGACCATCACCATGCAGGACGTGTTCGAGTTCGACTACTCCGCCGGCGTGGCGCCTGACGGACGGTTCCTCGGCTCGATCCGTCCCACGGGCGTGCGTCCCGGCTTCACGCAGAAGTTCGACGACCTCGGCATTCAGCTCTCGCCGAGCGTCTTCGGCAACGGGACGCTGTGGTCGGGGGGGCGGCACTGATGGGCAGCTTCTTCGCCTCGAGCGCTGCGCTCACCCTGGGTTGGGTACTGCTCGGCGTCGCCGGGCTGACCATGACCGTGTTGGTCACCCTGCCGAGCAACCGGCTGCCGCTGTCGCGACGTCGCTTCACCGACGAGCCTCGCGGAACCGGCATCCAGCGGATGGCGACCGCGGCCACGAACACCGTCGACAAGATCATGCGCGGGCGCAGCAGCTCGCTGGACGCGATCCTGGAGGAGGCCGGCGTGGAGACCCCGGCCAAGGACCTGATCGTGATTCTCGGCGCGGCGGCCCTGGCCTGCTTCGCGCTAGGCCTCGTCCTCGGCCAGGGCGTGATCGGATTGCTGCTGGCGTTGCTGTGCCCGATCCTGGGTCGGATGTGGTTGTCGATGCTGGCCGACCGGCGCCGCAAGGCGTTCGGCAAGCAGCTCGACGAGGTCCTGCAGATGATGGCAGGCAGCCTGCGCGCGGGCTACAGCCTGCCCCAGGCCGTGGGGACGATCGCCCAGGAGGCAAGCAAACCGGTCTCGCAGGAGTTCGCTCGGGTGACCAACGAGACTCGCGTGGGTCGCTCGATGATGGACTCGCTCAACGATGTCTCCGCCCGGATGCGCAACGAGGATTTCTACTGGATCACCCAGGCCATCGGGATCAACCGCGAGGTCGGCGGCAACCTGGCCGACGTGCTCGAGAACGTGAGCAAGACCATCCGCGAACGCAGCCAGATGCAGCGGCAGGTGGCCGCGCTGGCCGCGGACGGCAAGCTGTCCGCGATCATCTTGATGCTGCTGCCGTTCGTCGTGACGCTGTTCCTGTTCCTCACGAACCCCACCTACATCATGCGGCTGTTCACCGAGCCGCTCGGCTTGATCATGCTCGGTGCGGGCGTCCTCATGCTCGGCATCGGCGGCTTCTGGCTGACCAAGGTCATCAACCTCAAGTACTGAAGGCGGAACCATGCAATCCCAGGCTCTCCTCGCCCTGGCGCTGTTCACCGTCGGCTTCGGCACGCTGCTCTGGTTCCTCTTCGGCGGCGCATCGGTCAACCGGAAGCAGGCCCTTGCCAATCTGCATCGTGAGCTCGCCACCAAACCCGCAATCACTCCGGCGGCGACGGCCACCGACGAAGGCAAGGGTCCCCGGAATCTCGGTGCCACGTTGCGTCGAGCCGCGCCGGCACCGCTGCTGAAGACGATCACCAAGCTGTGGGCGGGCGCTGGCCGTCCGGAGAACAACACACCGGACCGGGTGCTGGCTTCGATGGCCCTGCTCGGACTGGTCGGCGTCGCGCTCGGAATCATGATCTCCCGGCTCGTGGCACCGCCGATGGGCATCGCGATCGGCGTCGGCGTGGCCGCGATCGCCTTCTTCTTCCCCATGATCCGGCTGCAGAGCGTCGGCGAGACCCGCAAGGAGGCGATCAAGCGCCAGCTGCCCGATACGCTCGACCAGATGAGCATCGCCGTGAACGCCGGTCTCGGTTTCGACGCAGCCATGCTGCGGGTGGCCAAGAACGGCAAGGGTGAGCTGGCCAGCGAGCTGGTTCGGACGCTGCAGGACATCCAGGTCGGCCAGACCCGCCGCGTCGCGTATGAGGACCTTGCCGAACGCACCGGAGTGGATACCCTGCACCGGTTCGTCCGTTCAATCATCCAGGCCGAGGCGTACGGCATCGCGCTGTCCGACGTGCTGCAGACCCAGGCCGACGAGCTGCGTCTCGAGCGCCGCCAGTACGCGGAGCGCAAAGCCATGGAGATCCCGGTGAAGGTCGTCTTCCCGCTGATCCTCTTCATCATGCCGGCCATGTTCATCGTGGTGATGGGCCCGGGCGTGATCGGCATCATCCAGGCTTTCGGCGGCATGGGCTGAGCGGCGGGACGGCCAGATGTCGGTTCTGATCTGCGCGCTGGTGGCCGGGGCGGCCGCCTGGGCCCTGACCGGGTTCATGCGACGCTGCGCGACCTCCGACGCGCCGATCCTGCGCAGCCTGCTGCACGTTCCGGTGGCGGCCCTGCTGGGCGGGCTGGCCGGGCTGGCGTCCAGCTGGACGCAGATGCTCGCCTTCGTGGTGCTGGCCGTGGCGTCCGGCCTGCTGACGGTGATCGATCTCGCCGAAGAGCGCCTACCCGACGTGATCGTGTTGCCGCTGCTGGGCATCACCGCCATCCTGCTCACGCTGGCAGCCTGGGTCGACGGCGACTGGACGGCGCTGATCCGCGCGGGTCTGGCCGCGCTCGCGTTGTTCGTCCTCTACTTCGTGATGGCGATCTTCTCCCCCGACCTCGGCTTCGGCGATGTCAAGCTGGCTGCCGTCGCCGGTGCGTTCGGAGGCTGGTTCGGCTGGGGTGCGGTGCTGCTCGGTTTCGGCGCCGGCTGGGCGACCTTCGCCATCGCTGGCATGGTTCTGCTGGCGACCCGTCGCAGGGACCGGAAGAGCTCGCTGGCTTTCGGACCGTTCCTGATCCTGGGCGCCGTCCTCGGGGTGTTTTGGGCGGGCGCCCTCCTGACCTGGTAGCGCCCCGGACCACCATGGGGACGGTTCCTATCTCGGTCCAGGCCCCGGTCGGCTGCCGGGTGGACCGAGATAGGAACCGTCCCCGGTGGTTCGCCAGGCCTCGATCAGGACGCGTCGGGGTCGATCGCCTGATCCAGCCGAAGGGACCGCGGCGGCGCCTGGTCACCCGATCGACGCCGGCTGACCAGGACGTCGCAGTGGGCGTGTTCCACGAGTTGGCCGGTGACCGAACCGAGCAGCAGGCCGGAGAAGCCACCCAGACCGCGGGTGCCGACCACGATCAGCCGGGCCCCCTCGGACGCACGGAGCAGCTCCCGTCCGGCCGCGCCGTGCGGCACGTGATAGCTCACCTCGACCTCAGGGTGCTCGGCCACGATCGAAGCGGTCGCCTCGGTCAACTGCGCAAGCACGGCGTCGGCGAAGTCGTCCACCGGCGGCACGAAGCCGGGCTCCCAGGTCTTGGGCCGTGGGGCGTTGCTGATCGTCCAGGCCCGGACGATGCGCACCGGCACCCCCAGCTTCGACGCCAACCCCAGCCCCTTGCGGAGGGCTTCCGAGGCGAAGTCGGAACCGTCGAAGCCGACCACGATCGGAGCGGTATCCATGGCCTGACTCTAGGCCACCTGCTTGGCCCTACGGGAGACAATGGGATCAGGAAGGAGCCACCATGAGGATCCTGATCGTCGGTACCGCCGGACGCGATTTCCACAGCTTCCACACCATGTACCGCGACGACCCCACCGATCGGGTGGTCGGCTTCACCTCGGCCGAGCTGGCTCCGGGCGAGACCGGACGCTATCCCGCCTGCCTCACCGGGCCGCACTACCCCGACGGGCTGCCGATCCTGGCTGAGGCCGATCTGGAGCGCATCATCGGTGAGCAGAGCGTCGCCCGGGTCGTGTTCGCCTATTCCGAGATCGGCTGCTCGGAGGTGGCGGGCATCGCCGCGCGGGTCCTGGCCGCAGGGGCCGACTTCCAGCTGGTGAACCCCCGTCGATCGATGCTCGCCTCGACCAAACCGGTGATCGCGGTCACGTCCGCCTGGTCGGGCGCAGGCAAGTCGCCGACCATCCGCTACCTCGCCGAGCTGCTCGCGTCCTGGCACCAGCGGGTGGCCGTGGTCGGGCATCCGCTGCGCGCGCAGGAGTTCGCTCCCGATCGCCGGCACGTGACCACCGTCGTCGACGGGGTCACGCGGGACGCCTGCGCCGCACCCGAGCGGACGCCGTTCGACGCCGTCCCGGGCAGCACCGAGTTCTCCGGACTCGACTTCGAGGCGATCCTGCGCGCGGCCGAGGCCGAAGCGGACGTCGTCCTCTGGGACGGCGCCGGGAGCGACCTACCCTTCGTCCAACCCACCTTGCACATCGTGTTGACCGATCCGCTGCGTACCGACGAGGCGTCCGAGCTGTTTCCCGGCGAGGTGGGCCTGAGGATGGCGGATGCGGTGATGGTCAGCAAGTGCGATTCCGCCTCGCCCGAACAGGTGGCGCTGGTCGAGCGCGCCGTCCAGCGGGTGAATCCGGGCGCCATCCTGCTGCGGGCCGACTCGCCGGTGCTGGTCGAGAACGGCTCGGCCGTCACCGGCCGGACGGTGGTCGTGGTCGAGGAGGAGCTCACGCTCAGCCTGGGCGCGCTCAAGCCCGGCGCGGGCACCGAGGCGGCTCGCCTGGTCGGTGCCTCGGGCATCATCAGCCCGCTGCCTGGGGCCGTCGGGTCGCTCGCGGAGATCTACGCTCGTCATCCGGAGGCGCAGTCGGTGCTGCCGGTGATGGGCTACGCGATCGACGACCTGGCCGAGGTGAAGGCGACCCTGGAGGCCACGCCGAGCGAGGCCGTGATCGACGCGACCCGGGTCGACTTGGCCACCGTGCTGGGTCTGTCCCGCCCGGTGGCGAGGGCAAGCTACGCGATCCGTCCACACGAGCCCGAGCGTCTCGTGGCCCTGGTCCGGGCTGCGATCGGCCTATGATCTGGGTTTGGCACCAGGAAGGAACCCATGACGAAGGCGCGCAGCGCTGCGCAGCAGCGTTCCATCGAGCAGGTCGAGACCTATACGTCCCACAACTACCATCCGTTGCCGGTCGTGGTGGCGAGCGGGTCGGGCGCCTGGCTGGTTGATCTGGACGGCAACCGCTACCTGGACTTCCTTTCCGCGTACTCCGCGGTGAACTTCGGGCACTCGCACCCCGACCTGGTCCGGGTGGCCGTCGAGCAGCTGTCCCGGGTCTCGATCACCTCGCGCGCGGTCTATTCCGCGCCGTACGGCCCGTTCGTCGAAGCGCTGGCGAAGCTGTGCGGCAAGGACATGGTGCTGCCGATGAACACCGGGGTGGAGGCGGTGGAGTCCTCGCTGAAGCTTGCCCGGAAGTGGGGCTACGAAGTGAAGGGCGTGCCCGAGGACCGCGCCAACATCATCGTGATGGAAGGCAACTTCCACGGCCGCACGATCAGCGTCATCTCATTCTCCTCCGACGAGGACGCGACCAGCAGCTACGGCCCGTTCACGCCCGGCTTCGTCACGGTTCCCTATGGCGATCTGGCCGCGATCGAACAGGCCGTCGACGCCGACACCGTCGCCATCCTGGTCGAGCCGATCCAGGGCGAGGCCGGCGTGATCACGCCCCCGAAGGGATTCCTGGCGGGTGTGCGAGCGATCGCCGACCGGCACAACCTGCTGATGATCGCCGACGAGATCCAGTCCGGCCTGGGTCGTACCGGGACGACGTTCTACTGCGAGCAGGAGGACGTGGTGCCGGATCTCTACCTGCTCGGCAAGGCGCTCGGCGGCGGGGTGGTACCGGTCTCCGCCGTGGTGGGGAACGCCGAGGTTCTTGGCCTGTTGCGTCCTGGCCAGCACGGCTCCACTTTCGGCGGCAACCCGCTGGGCGCGGCGGTCGGGCTCGCCGTGGTCAAGCTGCTGGAGACCGGCGAGATGCAGGCCCGCTCACGCGAACTCGGTGCCTATCTGCACCAGCGGCTGGCCGACCTGGTTGGTCAGGGCGTGACCGAAGTGCGCGGTGTCGGCTTGTGGGCGGGGATCGATATCGATCCGGCGCTGGGCACCGGACGCGAGATCTGCGAACGCCTCCTGACCAAGGGCGTGATCGCCAAGGACACCCACGGCCAGACCATCCGGATGGCTCCCCCGCTGGTGATCACCCGCGAGGAACTCGACCAAGGTGTGGACGCGCTGGCTGCGGTGCTGGTGGAGGCGATGGCCGACGCCGGCGCAACCGCCCTGACCTGAGCTGAAGCGCGGCCTCCCTGCTCGACGCGGGCAGATACGGCAGGCTTTGCTCCGCGGATGGCGAAGGGGGTGGTGCACGTGGCCAGCGGATCGTGGCGTGACCGCAGCTGGCTGTTGCTCGCGATCGTCCCTGCGATCTTGTGGGTTGCGCTGCTGCTGAGCGCCGCGGGTACGTTCTGGAGCTTGGTCTATGACGATTCGTTCTACTACTGGCAGATCGGCCGCAACCTCGCCACTGGCCACGGAAGCAGCTTCGACGGGATTCACCCCACGAACGGCTATCACCCGCTCTGGATGCTGTTCTGCGCGGGCCTGTATGCCCTAGGGCTGAGCGGCGAGGCCGCACCCCTGACCGCGCTGCTGGCTCAGGTGCTGCTCTTCGCGGGCGCCTGGTTGCTTCTGGGACGTTCCGTCCTGCGTCTGCTGCGAGAGGCACCACCCACACGGCGGGCCGGGCTCATCGAGGGCACCACCCTCGGCGTGCTCCTGGTCCTAGCCTGCACCCAGCCGGTGCTGAGGATCTGGGTGAACGGGCTGGAATCCGCTTTCGTCCTCGTCTCTCACGTCCTGCTTCTGGGCATCTTGTTGCGCACCGAGGACCTGCTCTCTGCCGCGGCCAGGCGCGAGCGGCTCTTCGCTGCGGTCCTGATCACTGCCGCCGTCCTGTCCCGCACCGACGGCGCCTTGCTGATGCCGGCTGTGGTCGTGTGGGCACTACCCCGGCTGGTACGAAGCTTCCGCTCCGCCGTGGTCCCGCTGTTGGAGTTGCTGCTGCTTCCGGGCGCGGTCACCGCGGCCTACATGGCGATCAACCAATTCTGGTTCGGCAGTGCTGTGCAGGTCAGCGGGTTGCTGAAGGCCGCACCACTGAGTGCGCTGAGAGTCCTCGGCGCCCTGCTGGTCGTTGTGGTTCCGGCAATGCTCTCCCGACGGTTGAACCACTCTCGTTGGCCCCGGTTGGGGCTGGCATTATCCCGAACGAAGTTCTTCGGTCTGTTCTGCCTGGTTCTGCTGGCGTACTACGGATTCCTACAGGAGTTCCAGCGGCTGTGGTATTTCGGTCCGCCGTTGCTGCTGGCGATCGTGCTGGCCAACTGTGCCCTGGCGGACATGATCGCCGCTCTGGCCGAGGCGCAACGACCCGGTCAGGGTTTCACCCACAGTCCGGTGACCCTCGTTGCCATCGTCGCGGTCGGTATGCCGGTGTTGCTGTGGCTGAGTGTCCAACAGGTGATGACGCCGGGCGGTTCGTCCATGCTCGCGGCGCGGGAAGCCGGGCGCTTTGTCGCAACCACGCTGCCGCGCGACGCGGTTCTGGCCAGCTGGGACGCGGGCGTCCTGGGCTACTACGCCGACCGGCCGGTGGTGAACCTCGACGGCGTGGTGAACTCCGTCGGCTACCTGCAAGCGATGCGATCCGGAACGACGGCTGCGTATCTCGCCGACGTTCCCATCCGCTGGGTGGTCAACCACGCCGCCGACGAGCAGACCCTCAAGGCGGCGGCAGAGGCGACACTCGGACCTCGTGCCGAGGGTGCGGACGCGGTGCGGTCGTGGCCCTTCGAGGTGTTCGCCGGAGTGAATCAGGTCTGGCCCGATGCTCACCGGTTCGCGGTGTACCTGCTCCGCCTGCCGTAGGGATCGGTGCGCGCGGCCCCGGGACGCCACAGCGCTCCGGACGGACGCGTCCGGAGCGCTGCAGAGGGTGGCTCAGGCCTGGATGGCCGACACCTCGAACTCGAGGGTGACCTTGTCCGAGACCAGCACGCCGCCGGTCTCCAGAGCCGCGTTCCAGGTCAGGCCCCAGTCCTTGCGGTTCACGACGACCTGGCCCTCGAAGCCGATGCGGTGGTTGCCGAACGGGTCGGTGGCCGCACCGCCGAAGGTGAACGGGACGGTGACGGAGTTGGTCACGTCCTTGATCGTGAGGTCGCCGGTCACCTCGACGGTCTCGTCGTCGGTGATCTCGAAGCCGGTCGCGACGAAGGTGATGGTCGGGTAGGTGCCGGCGTCGAAGAAGTCGGGGCTGGCCAGGTGGCCGTCGCGGTTGGCGTCCCTGGTATCGATGCTGCCGGCCTGGATGGTGACCTCGAGGCTGGAGGCGGCCGGGTTCGCGCCGTCGATGGTGGCGGTTCCGCTGACCTCGTTGAAGGCGCCGCGGACCTTGGCGATCATCGCGTGGCGAGCGACGAAGCCGATCCGGGAATGCGACGGGTCGAGAGTGTAGGTGCCGGCCAGATCTTGGACGCGGGCGATGGTGGCTGTGCTCATCAGTGGTTCCTCTGTTAGTTGAAGTCTCAACTAAAAGCATAGGTCGCCACTGTTTATTCGTCAACTACCTTACGGGGTGGACGCAAAACGACCCTGCCCGGCAAGCGGGAGTCAGGGGTAGGGTGACAGCACGATCGCCAGGGACGGTGCGCAGTGGGCCCGTCCGCTGAACCCAACGGAGGATGGATGACCAACGCACTCTTCAGCCACGACGACGTGAGCCTGGAACTGCCCTTCGTCCCCGCCAGTCAGGGCAACAACGGCTACGACATCACCAAGCTGCTGAGCGCGACCGGCGACACCACCCTCGACGTGGGCTTCGCCAACACGGCGTCCTGCTGTTCGGCGATCACCTTCATCGACGGGGACGCCGGCATCCTCCGCTACCGCGGCTACCCGATCGAGCAACTGGCCGAGCATGCGACGTTCCTCGAGGTCGCCTACCTGGTGCTCAACGGCGAGCTGCCGACGAAGGTCCAGCTGGAGGAGTTCTCGACCAGCATCGCGGCATACCACGTCATCGACGAGCGGATGCGGGAGATGTTCCGCACCATGCCCCGCAAGTCGCACCCGATGCCGGTGCTGTCGGCCTCGATCAACGCGCTGTCCACGTTCGCGGTCTCCCGCTACGGCGACGGCGCCTTCGATCTCGACCGGGCCACTCACATCCTGCTCGGCTCGGTGCCCACGCTGGCCGCCTACGGCTACAAGAACTCCGTCGGACAGCCGTTCCTGTACGCGGACGAGACCCTCGGCTACATCGAGAACTTCCTGCGCATGTCCTTCGGACTGCCCACCGGTCCCTACCCGTTCGACGACGACATCACCCGGGCGCTCGACGTGCTGCTGATCCTGCACGCCGACCACGAGCAGAACTGCTCAACCTCGACGGTGCGGATGGTCGGATCCTCCGGCGCCAACATCTACGTATCCATCGCCGCCGGAGTCAGCGCCCTGTCCGGCCCGCTGCACGGCGGCGCGAACCAGGCCGTGCTGGAGATGCTGAAGGGTATCCGGGACGAGGGCGGTGACGTCCGCACCTACATCAACAAGGTCAAGGACCGCAAGGACACGACCAAGCTGATGGGCTTCGGCCACCGGATCTACAAGAACTACGATCCGCGCGCCGCNNGCGCTGAGCGACCCGTACTTCCAGGAGCGCAAGCTCTACCCGAACGTGGACTTCTACACCGGCCTGATCTACCAGGCGATGGGCTTCCCGCAGAACATGTTCACCGTCCTCTTCGCACTCGGCCGGCTGCCCGGCTGGATCGCGCACTGGAGCGAGCAGTTCTCCGACCCGGCCACCAAGATCAACCGTCCGCGCCAGATCTACGTGGGCGAGGTCGAGCGTCCCTTCATGCCGATGGAACAGCGGGGCTGATCCACAGCCGGTATCACCGGCGCACCCTCCTCCTCAGATACACAGACCGACCTGAGGAGGATCGATGCGACTCGTGAAACTGACCGTTCTGGTAGGCGCACTCGCCACTGCCGGGGGGCTCCTGACGCCCTCCTCCGGTGCCGCGGCAGCCGTCCCGCGGACGCTGCCCGCCGACGTGGGCACCCGCATCGTCGCGGTGGACGTGGACGGCGACGCCCTGGCCGACACCGTCACTGTTGAGCAGAGCGGTCCGGACACATTCACCGTCAACGTCGTCACGGCCACCGGGCAGGACGACGTGGTCCAGCTCACCTCGACGATCGACGACGACTGGGGGATCGAGCCCTGGTACGGCGCCGCGAAGCTGGACAAGGTCAAGGGGTACGAGTTGCTGGTGCTCACCTCGGGCGCCGACGGCGCGATGTTTCGCGTCCTGACCTGGCGCAACGGGAGCCTCGTCCTCGAGCGAGCACCCAAGTCGCGCATCCAAGGCCGCTACGACTGGTATCTGGCCGACCTCGGCTGGGGTCGGTTCGGCTACCGGTTCTCCAGCACGCACGGCGTGCGCTACGTCCGGGACTTCCAGCTGTTCCGTAGTGGGAAGCGCTGGAAGGGCACGATCGTGACGTCCGCGTGGAAGTCGGGCGCTTGGGCCAAGGTGTCCTCGAAGCAGGTGAACCTCACCAAGAAGCAGGCCGCGCCCTATCGCGGGCTCAGCGGCGTCACCGTGATCGAGCGTCCCTGAAGTCGGACTCGCCCCCGGGGGGCGACGGCGGGTTTCGACGGGGTTCGCGGCGGGTGGCCCGAGTTCGGAACCGTCCCCAATCCGATCAGGCTGGGGACGGTTCCGAACTCGGTCCGGTCAGCTCTTCCAGCCCACTGCCCAACGCTGCCATAAGCAGGTCCAGGTCCGTCATGGACTCGGCATCGGCGATCGCGGTGATGGTCAGCCGTCCGGCGTAGGAGACGACCGCGAGCACCACGGTCATGTTGCCGGTGGGCGAGGTGAGCGGGACCAGTCGCCGCACCGGACGGCCGGCGACCGACAGCGGTTCGGCGGGTCCGCGGACGTTGGTGACCAGGGTGTTCACCAGCCGCTGGGAATCGAGGAAGCGGCGGAACAGCCCGAGTCGCACCAGCAGTCCGAAGCCCGGACGCAGCAGTGCGTTGGACATCGCCCGGGGCCGTTGCTTGGCTGCCCGTGTGATCGCGGCGATCGCGTCCACTCTCGTGGCGAGCGCACCGGACGCCTGAAGCCGCAGAGGCATCACCGCGCTGGCGTTGCCGGTGGTGCGACCCGGCAGCGGGTACGCGAACGGCACCGAGATCACCAGTTCGTCCACCTCCTCGCCGCGGCGCGCCAACACGGCGCGCAGGGCTCCGCTGGCCACGGCCAGGGCGGCGTCGTTCACGGTGCCGCCACGCTCGTGAGCACCGCGCCGGACGTCCGCGAGATCGGCGGCGACCGTGCCGAGGACGCGGCGCGTCCCGGTCGGGCGGTTCAGGGACGTGCGCGGCGCGCGTCCGCCGGTGGCGAGCAGCCGCACCGCCATCGCCAGCTGCTGAGCCGCCGCGGGGAAGCCGGCCAGTCCGCGAAGGCGTCCCCGGAGGTTGTCGAGGAGGAGCGTTCCGCGAGTCGGCACGGGTCTGGGGAACGCCACCTGCTCCGGCGTCGGCCCGTCGGCCAGCGTCGCGAGCAGGGCCAGGGCGGCCAGTCCGTCAGCCAGGACGTGATGGACGACGAGCACGAGCGCGAGCGCGGATCCGTCCGGGCCGACCACGATCCGGCCGGCCCACAGCGGACGGTCCTGCGGCAGCCGGGCGGCCAGCAGGTCGAGCGCGACCTTGTCGACCTGCTCCGGACCGGGGACGCGGACGGCCCGGAGGTGGTCGGCCAGCGTGAAGCGCGGGTCATCGGTCCACACCGGACGCCCGCACCCCCATGGCGGACGCCGGAACACCTGGCGCAGCCGAGGTGCCGCGGGCAACCGTCCGGCCAGGTGTCGGGTGAGCTCGTCGTCGCGAGGTCCGTCCGCGCCGAACCACAAGACACCGCCGACCTGCATCGGCACGGTGCCGTGATCACCGGCCAAGGCCATCAGGTCGTCGGGGCTCAGCCGGTCGACGCCGGCTATCGCTGCAGCCATCGCACCCCCGATCGCACCGGGTGGACCGAGTTCGGAACCGTCCCCAGATCGGTCCGACCGGATTGGGGACGGTTCCTAATTCAGTCCGGGTCAGGCCTTGGCGAGCCCCTGCAGGTGCAGGACGGTCGGACGGCTGACGTCGGCGAAGAAGTCGTTGCCCTTGTCGTCCACCACGATGAACGCCGGGAAGTCCTTCACCTCGATCTTCCAGATCGCCTCCATGCCGAGCTCGGGATACTCCAGCAGCTCGACGCTGGTGATGCAGTCCTGCGCGAGCCGAGCGGCCGGGCCGCCGATCGAGCCGAGGTAGAACCCGCCGTGCGCCTGGCAGGCGTCGGTGACCGCCTTCGAGCGGTTGCCCTTCGCCAGCATGATCATGGAGCCGCCCGCGGCCTGGAACTGGTCGACGTAGGAGTCCATCCGTCCCGCGGTGGTCGGACCGAACGACCCGGACGGCATCCCCTCCGGCGTCTTCGCCGGCCCCGCGTAATAGACCGGATGGTCCTTCAGGTACTGAGGCATCTCCTCGCCGGCGTCCAGGCGCTCCTTGATCTTGGCGTGCGCGATGTCACGTCCCACGATCACGGTGCCGTTCAGCGACAGCCGGGTCTTCACCGGGTACTTGCTCAGCTCGGCCAGGATCTCCGGCATCGGCCGGCCCAGGTCGATCTCGACGACGTCGCCGCCTTCGAGGTGCTCGTCGGTGGTCTCGGGCATGAAGTGCGCCGGCTCGGTCTCGAGCTGCTCGATGAACACGCCCTCGGGCGTGATCTTGCCCAGGCACTGCCGGTCGGCCGAACACGACACCGCGATCGCCACCGGCAGGGACGCGCCGTGCCGCGGCAACCGCACCACGCGCACGTCATGGCAGAAGTACTTTCCGCCGAACTGCGCGCCGATGCCCATCTGCCGGGTCAGCTCGAGCACCTGCGCCTCGAGCTCGGTGTCGCGGAAGCCGTGCGCGCTCATCGAGCCCTCGGTGGGCAGCGAGTCCAGGTACTTCGCCGAGGCATACTTCGCGGTCTTCATCGCGAACTCCGCCGACGTGCCGCCGACCACGATGGCCAGGTGGTACGGCGGGCAGGCCGCGGTGCCGAGCGAACGGATCTTCTCGTCGAGGAAGGTCATCATCGAGGCGGGGTTCAGGATCGCCTTCGTCTCCTGGTACAGGTAGCTCTTGTTGGCCGAGCCGCCGCCCTTNNCCGCCCTTGGCCATGAACAGGAACTTGTAGGTGTTCTCGTGGCCGGGCGCGGTGTCGGCGTACAGCTCGATCTGGGCGGGCAGGTTGGATCCGGTGTTCTTCTCCTCCCACATCGTCAGCGGCGCGTTCTGGGAGTAGCGCAGGTTCAGCTTGGTGTAGGCGTCGAACACGCCCTTGCTGAGCGGACGCTCGTCCGTCCCTTCGCTGAGCACCTGCTGGCCACGCTTGCCCATGATGATCGCGGTGCCCGTGTCCTGGCACATCGGCAGCACGCCACCGGCGGCGATGTTGGCGTTCTTCATCAGGTCGAGCGCGACGAACTTGTCGTTCGGGCTGGCCTCGGGATCGTCCAGGATGGTGCGCAGCTGGGCCAGATGGGCCGGACGCAGGTAATGCGCGATGTCGTGCATCGCGGTCTCGGCGAGCAGTTCGAGCGCCTCCGGCGCCACCTTCAAGAAGGTGCGCCCGTCGGGGCCCTCGACGGTCTCCACGCCTTCGGTGGTGAGGAGCCGGTAGGGGGTGGTGTCCTCCCCGGTCGGCAGCATGTCCTCGTAACGAAATTCGGCCATGACACTCCTTTGCTCTAGCGCTTCGCGTCACCCTTCCACCTCGGTGAACGCGAACAAGCTCGCCTCGCCTCGTCGTCGGGTCGAGCCTGAGCCATCCTTCCACCTCGGCGACCGGGTCACTGCCGAACCCGGATAGGCGGACGCGGAGGTGGGTACCATCGGAACTGTGCCGACGACGAGGTCGGCACTTTTCTCGCGGAGGTTTGATGTTCGGCCAGCCCCAGTTCGCTGCCATGAACGCACTCATCAATGACGTCATCGAAACCGAGAAGATCCTGGTCGTGGCCCACCGCGGTAGCGCGGGCGGGAGCGTCACGGTGAACACGGCGCTCGGCGTCAAGGCCGCCCTGCTGCAAGGGGCGGGGATGGTGGAGCTGGACGTCACTTCCTCGCGCGACGGCGAGTTCTACTGCTTCCACGACGGCTACGAGGCAGAGACTCTGGGCTTCGAGACCAACCTGCAGTCGTTGACCGCCGAACAGGTCGACCAGGCGTCCTACGTCTGGATCGACCGGCCCGGCCGGACGGCCCGGGTGGAGCGGCTGTTGCCGTTGCTGCGGCGCTTCAAGGACACCCGCGTCCTGTTCAACATCGACCGTTCGTGGTGGCGTTGGCCGAATCTGCTGAAGGCCCTGGACGGTCTGTACATGGCCCACCAACTGGTGATGAAGTGCCCCGCCTGGGAGGAGGCGGCGCTGGATCGGCTCCGCGCCTTCGAGGTGAAGTTCCCGTTCGCGCCGATCTGCGCCTCGCCCGAGGACGTGTACCGGGTGGCGAAGGATCCACAGCTGAACACCGTCGGCGTCGAGCTGATCACGCACACTCGCGAACACCCGTGGTTCTCGCCCGATCTGATCAAGGAGTTCCACGATCTGGGCTTGTTCGTGTTCGTGAACACAGTGACGCTGACCACCGGCGTCCCGCTGTTCGGCGGATTGGACGACGAACTGGCCATCGCCGATTCACCCGAGGCGGCTTACGGACCCGTCCTCGCTCTCGGGGTGGATGCCGTCCAGACCGACTGGCCCGCGATCCTGCGGGACTACCGGAACAGCTGGCTCGCCGCCCGGCGGGACGAGCCGTCGCTGCTAGGCCCCATCGCTCCCTGAGCCGGACTGCAGCACCAGCCACAGCCCGGCGACCAGGCCGGCAACGTAGAGCGGGTCGCCCAGCGTGGCGTCCCCGAGCTCGGCCCACACGGTCGGGTCCGCGTTCGTGCCCAGCCCGCGCGACAACGCCACGAAGGCCACGCCGGTGGTGGCGAACAGCGCGTTCGCGAGGAACAGCAGGACACGGGTGGAGCGCGGGTAGCGCCGGGAACCCGCGAGGTAGGGCGTGGTGGAGGCGGGCGCGGCGAACCAGAAGGCCACGAACACGGCGGTCGCCACGATCCTCAGCCACAGCTTCGCCCAAACCCACATCGCCCAGCTGTATAGCGCGACGACGGGAATGGTCAGCACCCAGACCAAAGATCCAGAAGTCACTATTCCGCCTTGCCGGTAACACTTCGGCCTCCACCATGTCAGTCGTAGCCAGCCATGACCTTGAGCGATCTCGCCCTCACCTCAGGGCGTGGACCGGGCGGGGGCCTTCCCCCGACCCGGTCCACCCCTTCAATCGAGCAGACTTCCCGCGTCCGGAGCCTCCGACCGGCTCCGACCTACGGCGACTCGCTCGATCGCTCCTCCGTCGGCCGAGCGGCTCAGCCCGCGGCGGGACGCGGCTCCGACTGCTTCCGGCGGGCGCGGGAGTCCGACCAGAAGGAGATCGCGAGCGACAGCGCCATCGTGGTGATGAGCCACCACACGGTGACGACAGCGAACTGGGTCGCAACCACCCAGACGGTGAAGGCTGCATCCGCCACGGCCAGGGTCATCAAAACCCACCGGGGCGCCCCTTTCCAGACGAGCACCCAGTCGACTGCTGCATATCCCAGCATGATTACCCAAAGCAGTAGCGCCATGCGCTCACCTCCGAATCAGCTGCAGTAACTTGGCAATCCGCAGGATGCTCGTTTTGGTCCACTCGCAGACGGTCTCGCCCACTCACTCGGTATCGGCGCCGTCCACCCCGCGCGGCTTCGCACCCAGGGTCGGACGAATGATCATGCCGAGCATGACGAGGGCCACGAGGGACGGCATGGCATAGCGCCACACCACATCGACGCCGACGACTGCTGGGGCCGCGAGCCAGAAGGTGAAGAACACCACGGCCGCGATGATTCGCATCGAAAGTTTCGGCCGGCCCCACATTGTCCACCAGTAGAATCCCGCAATGGGGACGGTCAGCACCCAGAGAATCAGTTCGGAGATCACCTATTCTCCTCGCTATTTGTAGCACTTCGGCATCCACCACGTTACAAGGTACGTGGCGACGATCTTCAATGACACGCACTTCCCGTTCTCGACTGCAAGATCGGCGAAGACGGTCAGCGCGCCGCAGTGCGCCGAGACCGCTCCAGCCACCGTTCCAGCGGCCAGAGTGAGGAGTCCCGCGACCGCGGTGCAGGCGGACGCGCTCTTCGCGATCTTCCGGGTCTCCTCGCGAGTGAAGTCGATGGACCATCCGTACCATGCGGAGCGCACCCGCGGATCCGCGACGACGGGGAGCGGAGTGTTCGCCGTGACGTCGCTCACTTGGGTGAGGGTGTCCCCCTTCACCTCGAAGCGGGTGGAGACCTTCGCGCCGTTCGCGTCGCGGGCCCAGGCCGGATCGATCGCCGCCACCGGCTCGGCGGTGGACCCGCCGTCGCGCACGATGACGTAGCCCGCCTCGGTCAGTTCGAGGTACTTGCCGGGGAAGCGGTACTGCTGGACGTTCTGGTTGGCGTCGCCGATGACCGCGGCGACCTGGAACCCGCCCTCGACCCCGCGGGAGACATAGTCGACGCCGGTCCCGCTGAACACCGCCTGGTTCCCGACGGCCACTGCCTCGCCGCGGCCGGCGATCGCCATGTCGAGACCGGCGCCGCGCACGGTCCGGTGGGAGGTTGTGACCCGCCCCGTGGTTCGCGTGTGCGGGTCGGACCTCTCAACGATGCGCACCAGGTTGGCCGGATCCGGCCTCCCGGGCGCGGCGAACGCCGGTGTGGGCATGATCGCTGCTGCTGCGACGACCGCGATGGCGGCGGACGCAGCGAGCACGCGGCGCGGCCCGGGGAGAGAGTGTTTGAGTTCTGGATTCATCCGTTGGCCCTTCTCGTTGGGGTGGTGGGGCGTGGACGTACCGATCGTCGCGCATCGATTGACACCGTGTCAAACAAATCGCACCAGTTCGTACGTTCTCGTGCGAGCGCCATCCGGGACCGCGCGCACCAACCGGATTCCCGCGGCGGAGAAGGCTCGCCGAGGGCTGGTAGGAGCGTCAGCGAGGCGCCAGCAGGAACACCCCTGCGCCGGGCGCTGCCGCGGCCGGCGCCGGCACCGTCACCAGGACGAGCGTCATCAATGAGATCAGGAGGGCGAGGAACAGCGCCCGGAGCGCGGAGATCCTGACCGGCCGATCACGAAACGTGTGCATGACCCCCCTCTTCCGCATCAGGTTCGCGGCGGCGATCCGCGGGCGCGTCCCTTCAGGTTTCTCTCAGGCTAGTCGCGCGAAGATGCGGTTGACCATCAACCTGATTCAGCTGTGACAGCTGATGCGGATGTGCCTCAGATGGGTCCCAGGACCCCTCGGGATCGTCCCCACACGCCAGTGTCCGTCCAGGTCGCCTGCCGTCGTGCCGGGCGCGTCAACCGTCAGGGCGGCTCGCCTGACTGGCGGACGCGCCACGTTCTACGCCCGCGCGCGCACCCGACCCTCCAGCGCCTGCTGGCACAACTCGATGGTCTCCGGCAGCAGATCCACGCCGAGGATCCGGGCCTGCCGGGTGACGTGGTTCACCAGCCGCTCCACCTCCGCAGTGTTCGAGGCTCGCAGCTCGGTGCGGATCCGAGCGCCCAGCAGCAGCTCGTCCTCGGGCGCGACCACGAGCGCTCGGGACGCGGCCCAGCGGGCCAGATCGACGTCTCCCCTTGCCAATGCGCGGTCGGTCAGCACGACACCGACGTCACGCAGCGCACTGGACACGTCCGTGCGTAGTTCCTCTGCCCAGTGCCATTGGGTGGGCGCGGCGTCGGCGAGGGGGGCGCCGCGAACGAGGTCGAGCGCGGCCACCAGAGTGCTGTCACCGACCCGGTTCACTCCCGGCGCAAGCAGCACCTGCAACCGGTGCCAGTCCGAGGTCACCCCCGGGTGAAGCAGCACGCGTCCGGAATAGGCATCGGGCAGGTAGAGCGACCCGTCGGGCGCACTGCCCAGCCAGGAGCGCAGCCGGCTCAGATTGGACCGGCGCGTGCTCTCCGCCACCAGCAGCCCGGCAGCCATCGCCGTGGCCGTACTGCCCGGGTGCTGCAACAGCCACGCGCACAGCTCCACCAACTGCTGACGGGAGCGGGTCGGTCCGGGCCCGGCGGCACCGAGGAGCTCCACCGGGCCGATCAGCAGTACCTGCGGGTGGTCGGCCGCCGGCACGAGTCTGACGATGTCCACGGAATCCCCTTCTCTGACGGCACGCTGGGGTAGCGCCCGCACGTTGTCCCCGGTGGCCTCGGGATTGCGCCACCACGGCGCCAGAGTGTTGGCTGCGGAGTCCGCGGCGTGGAACAACCGCGTCACCGCAGTCCGGGTGGCTTCGCCGATCGCGTGAGCACGCAACGGCTCACCGATGCCGAAGAGCCGCCCGCGGGGCGCCTCGACGTCGCCACCGACCTGCCACGCGGCTGCCGCATCGGGTCGGGCGGCGAGCAGGACGCCGATACCTGCTCCAGGTCCGGACAGAAGCTCGTCGAGCTCTTCGGCAAGGGCCGTCGGCACGTCGTCGAGCAGGCAGAACACCACCGACGCCACCGCGTCCGCACGATCGGGGTCGATCCGCAGGGAGGCCAGCAACTCGGCTCCCAAGGCGTGCCGGCGTCGCGTCAGCACCGCGCGCAGCCGCGACACCGCCTCCTCGACTCCAGGCAACAGCTCCACCCGCTCGCCACCGGCCAACGCCACCACCTCCGCATCGGCTCCGGCGACCACGAGCTGGGCGCCCTCCGACCACGGCGCACACGCGAGTTCCACACCCATGGCGGCCAGCGCTGAACGCCCGAGCTCAGCGTCATCGGTGGCCACGCCGAGCACACCAGAGCGTTCGGCGTCCACGAGGACGAGATCGCCCTCGGCCGTGCTGCCCAGGCTCACCACCGCCGGGTACGGGCACGGATGGCCCGCGCCGTCCGGCGGGGTGGCGACACGGGCCTCCCAGCAGTCGGGTGTGCCGGTGAAGCCGGGCGGCGGCGGACCGGCCGCGTTCGTCCATTCCAGAAGGATCCGCACCTGACCAACCACGACCCGCTCCAGTTCGGGGAGCGGCACACCCGCCTGATAGCAGTAGCGTCCGACCGCACGCAGCGCCGCGTCGAGCGCCGCGAGCCGATCGGGCTCCTGCCGGACGCCCAGTGCGCCGCGCAGCCGGGCCGCGCTCTGCTCGGGCGGTACCAGCCGGCGACCCAGCGGACGCTCCCGCAGCCGAAGGAACCGGCGAGTCTCGACGACTCCGATGATCGCGGCGGCGGCAAGGGTGCCGAGCGCCCCAAGCAGGGGCAGCGCGGGTGCGGAGTCAGCGCTCGGATCGTCGGGTGCGGGCTCCGTCCCCGCGGTCGGCGACACGTCCGGCGCTTCGGACGCCGGGGTCTGGCCGGCAGCTCCCTCCGCATCGGTGCCCTGCGTCGGCGCCGTGGATTCGTCCACCTCGACCCGGTCGGCGGACTCGCCTCTGCTTTGTGCCTTGTGCGGGCCGACGGCCTGGTTCGGTGACGTCGGGGCGGTCGGGATGACCAGCCGCCAACCGACCTCGATGTGGTCGGGGTTCTCGATCACCTTCGGGTTGGCCGCCGCGATCCGCGGCCAGCGTCCCGCCCCTCCGAGATGCTCGCGGGCCAGGCCGCTCAAGGTGTCCCCGCAGTGCACGGTGACCGCGCGCGGCGCCGTCCGGGCCGACGCGGGCAACGCCAACCGGACGCCCGCAGCGAGCCGCTCGGTCGGATCACGCAGAAGCTCGGGGTTCGCGGCCGCGAGCTCGCGCCAGCGGCTACCGTCGCCGAGCAGGTCGGCCGTGATCGACCACAGGTCGTCGCCCGGCTCGACCAGGTAGGCGTCCGCGTGATCGTCGGCCGGCTCCTCCAGCGCGGACGCCGCGGTCGCCGTGAGGTCGGATTCGGCGAGCGGTGTGGTCGTGGGCTCGGGTTCAGCCGCCGCGACCGGTGGACGCGGCAGCGCGGGAGCGGCGGCATTCGGAGCCAGCGCGAGGACCGCGACCAGCAGCCCAGCGCTGAGTTGCTGCATCCCGCCGAGCAGCGGCAGTCGAACCGCTCGGTGCCGCCGGCCACCCAGACGGATCGCCTCAGCCGTTGTGGCGAGAGCGAACGCCAGCCAGGCCAGCCAGCCGACCACGGTGAGCGCCGCGAGCAGCAGCCCACCGTCGTCCGGCCGGGTGAGGTGGGCCAGTCCGGAGGGGATTCGTCCCCAGCCGAGCAGCGCGAACGGCGCCCCGAGAAGGAACGTACCGAGCACAACCAGGGCACCCAGGCCGCGTAGCCAGCGCACTACTGCCTCCCCCGATAGGTGTCCACGACAGCGGACGCGGTGGCCCGGACCTCCACGGATCCCGGCCAGCCCGGTACCAGCACGTCACTCAGTGCCACCGCACAGGTCACACTGGCCTCTACCGTCCCCGGTCGACCCGGCGCGGACGCCAGGACCGACGCATCCACCTCCACCATCCAGCGGCCGCAACGCAGGCCACTTGGCCCGGCCTGCGCCTGGGCGAGCTGCCCCGCCACCACCTCGGCCTCGGCCGGCGTCCGCGCCTGCGAGGCCCCTCGAGCCGCGGCCGCCGCGGCCTGCTCGACCGCACCGCGAGCCAGCCAGATCCGAGCGCCACCGACGACGAGCCCGAAGAGCAGCACGATCACCGGGACGACCATTGCGAACTCGAGCGCGGCCGCGCCATGCTCGGCACCTCGCCGGGTTCGACAGGACGCCGCAGTCACGCAGGTCATGGTGAAGTCACTCGCTCCAGCGGCAGGACGGCCCGCTCCGTGACCAGCCCCTGCCCGACGTCGAAGAACACCGGGGCCCGGCCGCTCACGGTGACCACGAGGCGCCCGCCGTCCGCGATCACATCGATCGACACCTGTTCCAGACCGCCTTGGTCCGCGATCCGGCCGCCGACTTCCCGCGCGTCGGCTTCCGCCGAGGGCCCGGTGGCACGCAGGTCCGCGACCGCAGCAGCAACCTGGGCTGCGACCGAGCGGGAATGGAGCCAGACCCCCAGCTGCACCAGTCCGAGGACCAGCGCCAGCAGCAGCGGCAACAGCAACGCCCACTGGGTGGATTCGGCCACGCCGCGCTGGGACCCCTCTCGAGCGCACGCCGGGCTCACGGACGGGGCAGTTTGGCGTTCACGTAGACGGTGACCGCGGTGACCACGGCAGCGGCCACCAGCACCGCGCCACCGAGCAGGATCGCCGTCTCGGTCGACTGGGACAGCCCTCGCTGGTCGCGACGCGGCGGAGGACCTACCAGCGCTGCCACGAGCAGGTGCAGGATTCTCATCGTTTCTCCTTCTCAGGGGTGGGTTCAGGCATTCAGAAGCCTGAGGATCGGTGGGACGAGGAAGAACAGTCCGAAGACGATCGAGGGGATCACCATGAAGAGCGCCATTCGCTCCGAGACTGCGGCCGCGGCGATCTTCGCCGCGGTCAGGTGCGCGTCCCGAAGCTCGCGGACGCGACCCCTCAAGGCGTCGGACAGGACGGCGCCGGCCTCGTCCAGCGCCATCACGTCGGCGATGTCGACCAGTGCCGGCAACTCCAGTTCTCCTCCGAGTCGCCGCAGCTCCGGATAGGGTGCGCGCTGCTCGAGCCGGGCGCGCTCCACGGCTTCGCCGATCGCGGCGAACACCGCGACGTCGCTGACCGCTGCCGCTGCCCGCAGAGCCTGGCTGCCCGAGGAGTTGGCCAGCCGTTCCAAGGTGACCAGGTCGATGTAGGTGAGCAGCGCCTCGGTGGCGTCGGCGGAACGCTCGGCATGAGCGCGGCGCAGGTGCAGGTCGGGCGCGAAGAATCCGACCAGGCCGAGCAGCACGCCGGTGGCGGCCGGCACGGCGAGGCCGACTCCGAGCGTCGCGGTGAGGACGGTGCCGATCAGCGTCGGCAGGACGAACCCGGCCAGCGCGCCGAGGGCCTTGGCGGTGTAGTGCCGATCGAGGCTGCGTCCGGCGATCCGCAACAGGCGGAGCGTTCCGGCCGAGACGGGCCGGCGCAGTTGCGCACGCAACCAGCATCCGAGCCGGTCCACGCCGGTGCCGGACGGCTCGAGGGACGCCTCCGGGCGCCCGTCCAGCAGGTCGAGCGCGTCGGCCAACCGGGGCCGGACGGGGAGCAGGAGCCCGGTCAGCGCCCAGATCCCGAAAGCGAGGAACACCCCGCTTCCGATCGCGATCACCAGCCCGTTCACGTGGGCCTGCTCGCTGCGTGAGCTGCCGCCAGGATCGGTTCGGCGCGCGCGGCCCGGCGCAAGATCCGCTGCCGGGGCCGGGGCAAGGTCATCCGACGCAGGAACAGCAGCGAACCGAGATAGGCCGTGACCAGGACCGCGAGGAGCGTCTGGCCGAGATCGGTGCCGTACGGGGCGAAGAACGAGCCGCCGAACAGGAGCGCCAACCCGAGGACCACAGCGGTGATCAGGGTGACCTGGCGCACCACGAAGCGAGGCTTGGCACGCTCGGTCTCGATCTCCCGTAGAGCGTGCAGCCGCTCGGAGATGGTCTCCGCCAGCGCGGCCAGGGTGGCACCTGCACCGGTTCCGCCTCGTTGCGCAGCCAGGGCGAGCGCGGCCAGCACCGCGTCCGCGTCCGGACTGTCGAGATCATCGGCGAGCGCGTACAGCGCCTGCTGAATCGTCCAGCGATCCTCGAGCCGAGCGGCGAGCAGGTGCAGCTGGGCGGCCAGCAGGGACGGAGCCTGTCGAACCGATACCCGGATCGCGTCGGTGATCGAACGACCGGTGGGCAGCAGCGAAGCCAGCGCACGCACCCAGCGATCCAGTGCCTCGAGCAGCGCCAGCTCGCGGTTGGGTGGCGCGGACAGGATCAACGGCAGTCCGTACCCGACCGCGGGAACCAGTGCGGCCAGCAGCGGCCAGCCGGTCACCGAGGCTGCGAGGAGACCCCCCAAGAGCGCCAGCGCGACCTGCCACCAGCGTCGCCGAACGGCCCGACCGTATCGGCTGTCCACAAGCTCTTTCCACAGGCCTGTGGATGACAACCGCTGCGGAGCGCGGGGGCTGTTGAAACCTGCGATCGCCAGCACGGCTCCCCCGACCATGAGGACGCCGCAGACGGCGGCGAGGACGGCGCCCATCACGCCTCCCAAGCCGCGGCGAACGGCGCCAGTTCGTCGAGCTGGGCGGGGTCGGGGCTGAACCATCGCTCGCCGTCGCCCTCGCGGAAGACGAGGTGGGTCACCGGACGACCGTTCTCCAGCCCGCCGGTGAGCTGGCGGATTTCGGCGACCGTCCGCGTCCGCACGCCGCCGCGCCAGGAATCGTCGCTCAGCCGCACGTGGACCAGCAGCCCGATGTGGTGGGCGATCTGCCGATAGGCCTCCTCCATGGTCAACACGCCGCCTTGCGCCACCCGGGACGCGAGCCGGTCGATTGTGGACGCCGCCGAGTGCGAGTGGGTGGTCGACAGTGTTCCCGCGCCGGCGGTCATCGCTTCGAACATCGCACCGGCCTCGCCGCCGCGTACCTCGCCGACGACCAACCGGGACAAGTTCTGCCGCAACGCCTCGGGAATCAGATCGGCCACGGTGAACTCCCCGACGTGCCGACCGTGAACGATCTCGCCCATGCCCACCCGCGACTGCAGGGCCACCATGTTGCGCCGGCCCGGCTGCAGATGGGTGAGCAGCTCGTAGTCAGTCTCCAAAGTGCCGAACCGCTCGTTCGCGGGGATCGCGGCGATCAATGCCCGCAACAAGGTCGTCTTGCCCGCGCCCTGGTCACCGCTGATCACCATGGACGTGCGAGCCAGCACAGCCGCGTGCAGGAAACGGGCCACGTCCAGCGGCATCATTCCGCTCGCGGCAAGCTGCCGCAGATCGACATCGGTGAGGGTGTGCTGACGGATCGCGACACTGGGCCGGTAGCTGAGCCCGAACCCGATCGCATGCAACCGGAACCGGTCGCCCAGGGCGAGGGTGAGCATCGGATGCGCATCATCGAACGGACGCGCCGGACTAACCGACTCACCCAGAAAACGGATCGCCTCGACCAACTCCTCATCACTGTCGGCCACCGGCGGACGAGGCTCGCGCCGCCCATCGGAGAACTGCACCACGACCGAATCGCAGCCATGAATCTCGATGTTCTCCGCCTCCGGTATCTCGAACAACGGCTGCAACCGGCCAAAACCGAAGATCGCATTCTCCACCGCGAGGGCGTAAGACTCCTCGACCGCGATCGGCCACAGCGCCTCACCATTGGCACTTAACGTGTCGGCATACTCGCGCACCACCGTCCGAACGATCGAACGACCCAACAACCGGCGATCGACCTCCCCCACCGGCCCGACACGCCCAACCAACGCCTGCGTGATCAACTCCGAAGCACGCCGACGCAACCGCACCACCAACGGCCAATCCACCACAGACTCATCCGACCCAGCCTCAACCAACCGCACCCCAGGAAAAGCGGTCTCGAACCCCACCTCACCCGCCAACAGTCCGACCTCGGCCAACCGCCTCAACGCAACCAACCCAGCGCCACACACCCACCCGAGCCAACACCCGCGAACACTTCGGCCATCAACCGACCCCCTCACGCCGGAGCGGCTGGACCGGGGGTGGTACTCAGCGGCCTACCAACGATTCCCAGGATCGTAAGCGCCCCCCACCACCCCAACCAGAACCCAGCACCACATCTGTGGATAACCCAGCAAGTCCATACACCGCAGCCGGGGAACACGGCTCGGCCCCCTTGAACCGCCCAGGGTGGTTCAGGCTGCATGCCACGTTTCGGGTTGGCCCTGGACACAATGCGCGGCCGTGATCACGAAGGGCCCCAGCCTGGTCGCCGAGCACCCTGCCCATAGGTAGGGCACCTCTTGCAGGCTTCGTTCAGGGATGAGGATTACCAAGCTGTCTGGTTCGGTCTTGGTGGTCACGATGATCGTGGCGGCCGTTGTTACCGCGACTGCTGCTGTTGCCGCAGCGATCCACAGCAGCGACCTTCGGCGTGGGGACCGCATGCGCGAGGCCGATCCGATCAACAGTCGTCGGACTCGGGCGCGAAGTCGATTCCCGAGTCTGACCAGAGCCAGATTCGCCTACGAACTCGCCCACCAACACGGCAGCACCGCGTTCTCTTGGACGCGTCGAGCTACGTGCCCGTTACCCGGGCCACCTCATCGGGCGTAGGACCCCGCTTAGGGCAAGCTCTCCTCGTAGCCCAATGCGTCCGGTCAGCGACGCATACAACTCACTTCTGCAGCCGACCGTCAACGAGGCGAATGATGCGATCGCAGCGACGCCAGACCAACTCGTCATGGGTAGCGATCACCACGGACTTTCCAGCGCTCCGGAGTTCGAGGAGGGAGTCCATCACGGCTTCACGATTCTCCGGATCCAGATTGCTTGTCGGCTCGTCGGCAAGCACTAGACCAGGATTCGTGGCACAAGCGCGAGCGATTGCGACACGCTGACGCTGTCCAGCGGACAGGTTACGCACCGAGACATCGGCCAAGTGGGGGATCCTCATCTGACGCATGAGCCCATCGGCTATCGCAAGTGCCTTGCGTCGGCGGATACCCGCATACCTGAGGGGTAGCGCGATGTTCGAGCGTGCCGTTTCCTGCTCAACGAGTCCGAATTCTTGAAAGACGAAGCCCACACTCTTGTTCCGGAACTCGGCACCTCTAGAGGAATGGGGTGACGGAAGTGACTCCTCACCGATGGTGACGACGCCGCGGTCCGGAGCGATCTGACAGGCGAGGATCCGCAGGAGCGTTGTCTTGCCAGATCCAGACTCCCCCACAACCGCCAACGCCTCGCCCGACCTCAACTCAAAGGAGACGTCGACCACGGCGCGGACGATGCGTTCACTGGACACGAATGTCTTGCTTAGGTTCGAGACCTTCACCGTCACCACACTGCCTCCCGAGCTTGAGCGAGCATGTCAGCCCGCGCAACCTTCGCAGTCGCTTGGACGATTATTGAGCCGGCGAGGACGATCGCGATCAACACGATCCATGGCAACACCGTTGGGAGGTGTCTTCCTCCAGCGACCAACCGAAGGCCGATCGCGGCCATAGCCAAGGAGGGGGCAAGCCACGCGGTGATGACGAATGCGGATAGCCTGGCGGCGACGTGGAGAGATGTTGCACCCACAGACATATGGATGACTAGATCGCGAAATCTACTCTGAACGAGGGCGCGGACGCCAGTCGCAGCCCCCACCACGGTGGCCAATAGCCCGGTCACGAAGACCGCCAGAAACGCCGCCCTTCCAGTCAATTCTGGCCCAAGATCGAGCCTCACCTTATCGTCGACCCATCGAGGGAATAGGGGCAGATACGGGCGAACGACGGACATGTAGCCGGAGATCTCTTCAGTGGATGCCCTTACGAGGACCAGTCTTGATGCTAGATCGAACAGGACTTCGTCGCTCACCTTCGAGATGTCGTTTTTCGAATCGCCGACCACGACGACAGCGTCATCGAGGGACGAGTACTCCATCCAGAGATCAAGATAGCCTGTCGACTTCATTGTTCCCGCCACACGTACTGACCGGGAGTCGACCGTGACCGCACTCCCTATTGGGACCCCCGTTTGAGATCCGGCAAGGGCGTAGGGCCGAGCGATCTGGGGTGCTTCGATACCAAAAGCCTTCAGGAAGCCGCCGTAGACAATCACCTTCTTGCGCGACCCGCTGGTTGCTGGCTCGACTGTGAAGGTATATGAGTCGCCGTTAAGGCGATCGACTAATTCGGTCCGTAAGGCGGCAGTCGACATATCCTCGCTCATCGACCTGTCGCCCAGCACGAAATAGGCGGCATCCAATTCGCCCAGCCTTCTTGCTGAGTCGATGTCCTGAACACTCTGCGCAGCTAGTCCTGCGCCCATCCCAACAAGGATGCTAGTCAGCCCGACATGCATGGCCAGGAGAGCCGCGCGCCGAAACACCAGGACGGTATCCCGAAGTCCTTGTCCGAAAGCGAAAACAAGCCCCCTCATGACCGCTCCAACCTGGCTAGTCGGCGACACCGCAGCCAGAAAACCAGCAGGGCGATCGTCAGGTCCAGCAGTAGCGCCACTATCCACGCGGTCCAGAGAGAAGCCGGGAGAACGAGACTCGGCACGAGAAGTAGGACCAAGGCTGCTGTAGACGCGGCAAAGACGCAGGCGAGCAGCCAACCCGTAAGCGGCAGGAACAGCTGACGGAGCGCGACCCGCGCAGCGGAACCACCAACCATCGCCTCCTTCTGAAGGCGATCCTTCAGAGCCGATGCTTGCACTCCCCACGAGACCGTCACACTCAGCCAAGTGAGGAACAGGATTACCCAGATGACCAAGACGATAGGGGAGCCGACGATCTCGCGGGTGAAGCTGGGCGAACCGGATGCAGTGGCTTCGTAGCCAGCGGCACCCAGCGCTGTCGTGAGTTGATCCAGGTTCGCGGAGTCGATTCCATCAATCAATAGCTGGCCCTCAAGACTTTCGGCTGCAAAGATCGGGTATACGAGATCCACCCTGGGTGGTGCACCTTGGTCGCCGTAGTCGGGCAGAACTGCCGCGGCGTGAAAGAGCTGAGCCGATTCGCCTCGCAGAGCGCTGGCAACTGACCCGTGGCGCATTGCGACTCGCCGCTTGTCTGCCTGATAGTCGGCAGTGCTGAACGGAAGCCCGAACCACACGTGATCGGGGTCGTACACGCCGAGCGTTACACCCGCATCGTCTTGGGTGATCAGGGCCGCGCGAGTTGATCCATCCGTAAGCGCAACGCGAATGGCTTGGAGAGCCCCACCAAGGTTTGGCGACGATCCCTCTGTGTCGAATCTGTCTATATAGACCGTCATTAGGCGAGCGTCATCGAAGCCGTAGTTGCGAGTGGTCCAAACACTCGCGGCTGCGGCGAGGTAGAAGATAACCGCCGCCAGCAGGAGCAGCAGCGGAACGCGGGTCACTGCCAGAACGGCAATGATCCCGCGTCGCTGGTCGCCGGATAGGCGGATGAGGTTCAAAGCTACGCGACCTTAAGGGTGAAGCCCTTCTTGAAGATGGTCTTGTACCCTGGATCCCAGGAAAGATCGTCCCAGTAATCCGTCTTCCGCAAGTAGTACCCGGGATTGCCGGCCTGGCTCACTGCATGCCTCCAAGAGTGGTGAGCAGTGCGATCGTTGCGATCGCAATGACCAATGCGTGTTTCATGCCTACCTCCATTGTCGAAGCCCCGATTCAGGGGTGTTTGGGCGCGCTAGTGAGGTAGCGTGCGATCAAGTTACCATCCATTGGTAGCGGTCGCGTCGGTTCACAAATTGTCGTACACCCGGTGGCGGTTCGCGAAAGTCGGCGGCTCCGGGAGGCGTCTCATGTTGCGTTGATCCGGCGATCCATACTCGGTCCGCGCACGACTGCTCCGAGACCTCGGCCCGAACAGACGGGAGCGGTCTACGCCGTCCACATCGGCGCCGAAGGGCCTAAGCATCCTGCTGCCGGCTGGACCGAGCGGAAGACGCACTGGCAGCCACTCGGGAAGCCGTCGACATCCAGCGTGGAGTAGGTCGACTCGAACGCCCGCAACCCGGCCGCCTACCGACCCGACCTCGCCGTGTCGCTACGGGTCGGCTGGATCCCCGCGAACAGCCGTTTCGAGCTAGACGCTGGACTGGACGCCATCGACGAGGCCATCGCGCTTCTCGATCAGCTCGTGCGTGAGTCGCCTTCTTCCGCTTTGCACGCTTCGAAGAGCACAAGAATACGCGAGCCGGCCTGCTCCGTCTGAAGAACAGGCTTAACGAACCGCAACTCAATAGTGATGGGCCTTTCAGTCTCAGGCTGCGTACTCCCGCGGGGTACGCGACTTCGTGTACTTCATGAGAGAAAGGCGCCTCAATGAAGGAAGAGGCTAAAGGCCCGAAGGGCCGTAACCGGATCCCGGACCAGAGGTCCAGCCACCCGACGGTGTGCTTCAGTAAGGCGACGTGATTTACAGCAGCTGCTAGCCATCTTCTGAAGGCCTCAGAGGATGGCTTTCATAATGCCCCGAAGCTGGGCAAGCCGGGCCACTAGGGCCGCCTGCACTAGGGCAAGCAGGACGCGGACATGGGCGTGCTGCCATCGCGGCCGTGCGCGAGGAAGAATGCTCCTCCGGTGTCGAGGTAGTAGCCGACAACGACATCAGGCGGTTCACGAGTCACACCCACACGCGAGCACGACGCCGACCCTGCCAGCCAGCCCCAGGCCAGCCAACAACAAGACTCACAGGCGGTTCAACGGTCGAGCTCCTCGATGAGCCAGGCACGTTGGTCGGTGCCCACTCGCCGTGCGAACGCGCTGGTGGACTCACTTACATTGAGGTCGGATCAGCACTAGGGCGCCCGGACGGATTGGACTGGGCCATGAGAGGTCGGCCTCTTTGTCGTGGTGCACGAACTCGTCAATGCTCCTGCGGCACGAAGCGGCTGGGCGTAACTTCTCATCTACCAGTACCTATACCGGCACGGCACGGCCGACTGCGATTCCACCCCCTAGCCTCGATGCGCACCCTCCTGGATTGGAGAGGAAGTGAGACTACTATCACAACACTTCGTCCAAGTCGAAGCCACTCTGCGGCACATCCGACTACCCGGGCGGCACTCCGCGCCGCATAGTTCTCGGATGAGCTTTCTGTCACGCCTTCTGGTCGCGGTCGCAGCTGGCAGCATCCTGCTTTCCGGCTGCGTTCCGGGGCGGGAAAGCAGGGCGCCGACGCAAGCGACCACATCGCGGCAATCGCCGCAGATTGGAGCCGTCGGACCATTGAGCTACGCCTCTGCTGATGCCGCGACGGTGTGCACCTCCGCGAAGGCCCACATCCGGTTCATGCTGGCGACTCACGTCTCAGTCGCGGCCGGCCATCAGGTGAGGATCGAAGAAATTGTGCCCGCAGAGCCCCTGAACCTCACAGTGGGTTCGATCTACTTCGTGCCAATCACCGGCGACCTTGAGATGCTGATCGAACCGATCCCACCCCGGAAGGCATTCCGTGAAGGGTGGAAGCGCCGTACAGCAGCAGCAGGCACCACCATCGCGTCCACCGACCACGTGCAGCTCGCAGCGGAGATCACCACAGACCCCCACCAGATGAGCTCCCTGAAGGGATTCGACATCACCTACTCTGACAATCACACCGGGGAAGTCGTCCGCACCAGAACTAACCTGTCGCTGAAGGTCGAGCCCGACCACTGTGGAGCGTGACCGACCCCTTTGCGGCGAAACCGGACTGTACGAGAAACGGTGGACGGGTCCGGCTCGGCGCGCCGGGTGATGGCACGTCGAGCCCGAGTTGCAGGCAACAGGAAGAGCGGTCTCGAACCCCACCTCACCACCACCACATCTGTGGATAACCCAGCAAGTCCACACACCGCACACCAACAAGAGCCGACACCAATGACGATCCGCGCAAGCGCACGCCGACGACCGCTACGCGAACACCCGGGGCCCGCACATGAGGGCCCGCGTGGTCGGTCCTGCGGTACGACCGCCGCTCAGAGCACGCCCTTGGTCAGGACGAAACAGCAGTAGCCGCGCGGCTCACCGGTCTGCACGACCGCATACGCCGTCCGGGCCAACGCGTAGAAGTCGAGGCGTTCCACCGGCGCGATCTCCACCTCGCGGCCCTCGGCGGCCTCGAGCTCAGCAGCGAACTCGGCGTGCGCGTCGAACCAGGCGTCCGGCTGGCCCGCCGGCACCATCCGGAACGCCGCCGGGGTGTCGAAGGTGTCCACGGGGAACAATGCGAGGATCGCCTGTGCCGCAGCGGCGGTGTCCGCGCCGGCGAGATGGTGGACGCGCGCACCCGAACTCGCCGACGGATAGTTCCGGTCGACGATCGCGAGGCGGTCGCCGTGACCCATCTCCGCCAGCGTGCGCAACAGCTCGGGCGTGAGCAGCGGCGGGACGAGCCTCAGCATGATTCCTCCTCGCTGATCGGGAGCGGGCCGTAGACGTAGGTCGCCAGGAACCCGCCGACGAACGTATCACCGAGCCCGATCGTGGTCGGCACGGCGACATCGAGCAGGCGTCCGGGAACACAGTGGACGTCCGCGCCCAGGCGCTCCCCGATCCGCTCGGTGAACGCGGCGCCGCGCGGCTGAACGGGCAGCAGCCGCGTCGCGACCAGGTCGGCAGGAGTGAAATCGTCGCCGTGGCAGTAGCGCGTGCTGGCCAGGTCGATCCCGCCGGCCAGCGCCACCCCCAGCTCGCCCGCACGCTCGCCGTAGGCCAGCGACCAGTACTTCGAGTGCACGACCACGGTGGACGCGATCGCCTGCGGCGCGAACTCGGCCAGGGCGGAGACGACGTCGTCCACGTCGAGCAGGTCGACCCGTCGGCCCAGGTAGGACTGCCACTCGTCCTCGTTGAGGCTGTGCACGTCCACGCGTCCGCGGAACTCCCGGCCCACGATCTCGCGCATCGCGGCGTCGTGGAACCCCGCGTCCTCGTAGAACACCAGCGCGGTGGACGGCAGCCGGGTCATCGCCTCCTGCAGGAACGCCAGCCGTTCGCGCAGCAGCGCCGGGTCGCGCATCACGTTGAACCCGGCCGGAAGGAACGCCCGCGCGCCCTCCAGCGCGTCCGGCAGCTCAGGGCTGAGCACCAGGTCGCGGTTCGGCGGATCGTTGACGTAGATGATCCGGTTCGGATGGACGGCGCGGATCTCCTCTCCGCCCACTCGCACCACCGCCCCGTCCGGGAACTGCACGATCAGATGCGGGTCGAGGCTGTCCCCGGTCGCGCTGCTGAGGTAGTCGATGCCCGGCGACAACAGCCGGCGGACATTGTCGTCGGTGCTGACCAGGTGCACCAGGCTCGGCACCCCCAGCCGGATGATCGCCAGCGCCGCGCGCACACAGGTGCCACCCAAGCTGATCTTGTTCTGGAAGCGGGACGCGAAGGCGATCCCGGTGTCGGAGGAGACGAGGAACCGTTCCCCTCCGACACCGTCCCGGACGAAGGCGAGGATGGAGCACAGCAGGGAGCGTTCGTCCACCACCGGGACGTCGGCGTCCAGCTCAGCGACGCCGATGCGGTACTCGGCGGCCAACTCCTCGAGCACCCGGGCGTCCCAGGCGATCTCGAAGTCGACGCAGCCGCCCAGCCCCAGGACCAGGTCGTGGCTCATCGCTCTCGCTCTCTTCCCCCAACTCAGTGATACAGGGACGCCTTGCCTGCCGTGCCGAACAGCTCGATCTTCTGCGCGGCCACGACGTTCATCGCCTTCACGCATTCCGGCTGGATCATCAGCGGCTCACGAAGCTTCGGGTCGTCGCCGAGCACCTCCCGCATCTTCGAGTGGTAGGCCACCTTGATGTCGGAGGAGATGTTGACCTTGTTGATGCCGGTCCGAGCCGCGATCGAGATCTCGTCGTCCGGGTTGTTCGAACCACCGTGCAGCACCAGCGGGATCGGCAGGGCCGCCTTGATCTCCTTCAGCAGCTCGAGCTTGAGCTCCGGCTTCATGCCCGCAGGGTAGAGGCCGTGGAAGGTGCCGATGGCGATCGCAAGGCTGTCCACACCGGTCTGCTCGACGAACTTCACCGCGTCCTCAGGCGTGGTGTAGATCACCTCGGTCGCGCCGGATTCGCCATAGGAGTCGTTCGCGCCGATCGTGCCCAGCTCGCCCTCGACCGACAAGCCGACCGCGTGCGCGGTCTCGACGACCTTCCTGGTGAGCGCGACGTTCTCCTCGAACGGCTTCACCGAGGCATCGATCATCACCGAGGTGTAGCCGTTCTGGATCGAGGTCAGCACCTGCTCGTAGGTGCCGCCGTGGTCGAGGTGGATCGCCATCGGCACCGAGGAGCGGTGAGCCCGCGCGACGATCGCCTTGAGCAGATCCGGGCCGATGTGGTTGTACTCGTCCGGGTGGATGGCGACGATCCACGGCGCCTGCAGCTCCTCGCAGAGGTCCGAGATCCCCCCGAACATGGCGTAGTCGCTGATGTTGAACGCCGGAACGGCGAAGCCCGCCTCGTTGGCGACCTTCAGAACGCCGTCTCCGCTGGTAAGCATGTGATTTCTCCTTGATGTGGGTTTTCCATGGGTAGGTCTTGGTCAGTTCTTCACCGCACCGGCGGTCATTCCGCCGATGAAGTAGCGCTGGAAGAACAGGAACAGCAGCAGGATCGGGATGCAGCCGAGGATCGACATCGACATCATCTGGTTCCACTCGTACGAGTGCTGGCCCATCAGCAGCTGGATGCCGATCGGTACCGTGCGCATGTCGGGGGTCTTGGTCAACGTCAGGGCGAACAGGTACTCGTTCCAGGCGATCATGAAGGTGTAGATGCCCACCGAGACCAGGCCGGGCACCGAGATCGGCACCAGGATCCGCCACAGCGCCGTCCAGGACGAGCCGCCGTCCACCTTCACCGCCTCGTCCAGCTCCCGGGGAAGGGTGTTGAAGTAGCCGGTCATCATGATGATCGCGTAGGGCAGGGTGAACACCATGTAGGTGAGGATCAGGCCCGGGTAGCTGTTGTACAGACCGAGGAACATGATCAGGCCGAAGTAAGGGATCAGCAGCGTGATCGGCGGCACCGCCTGGACGCTGACGATGATCATGTTGAGCACTCGCTTGAACGGGAACTCGTACCGACTCAGGGAGTACGCCGCAAGCACCGCCACCAGCAAGGTGAGCACGGTCACTGACAGCGACACGAAGTAGCTGTTGAGGAAGAACCGCACCTTGACCGGGTCGGTGAAGATCGCGGTGTAGGCCTCAAGGGTCGGGTTGGCCGGGATCAGCTGCGGCGGGGAGGCGAAGATATCGGTGTTCTGCTTGAACGAACTCGACAACATCCACAGCACCGGCAGGGCTGCATAAAGGCCACCGATGACCAGTCCGATCAGTATCGCGATCCGGGCGAATAGGCGACGTCGTGCACGTGACATGTCAGTCCCTCGCCTTCTGCGCTCGCACGTAGAAGAAGGCCAGGATCATCGAGATCACCAGGACGATCACCGCAGCGGCCGAAGCGGTGCCGAACTGGTACTTGCTGAAGGCCAGCTTGTAGGTGAAGGTGCTCAGCATCTCGGTCGAGCCCAGCGGGCCACCACCAGTGGTCATCCAGATCAGCGCGAACTNNTGACGAAACGCTGCCAGGGGCTGGCTCCGTCGACCTGGGCGGCCTCGTAGTAGTCGGCGGGGATGCCTTGCAGCCCGGCAAGCAGGCTGGTCATGTAGAAGGGATAGCCCGACCAGATATTGATGAAGGTGACCGCGAACAATGCGGTCTCCGGCTGGGACAACCACTCCACCTGAGTGCCGGCCAGGCCGGAGGCCATCAGCAC
>DJWE01000054.1 GCA_002441465.1 Propionibacteriaceae bacterium UBA6238
GCCCGTCCGACCCTTCGCCTGCTCACGGAGGACCTCACAGCTGGCTGGGGATCGCCCTACCCCCGCCGCGTTCTGACCTCCGGGACGTTCGAGGAACTGCACCCGCTCAGCGAGCTCCCCACCCGACCGCGGCCAAGGCGGCCGACTCGTTGCCGCGACGCCGACACCTTCGTCGGATTCATTGCCAGCAGCACACAATGCCTCTGGCCTGATGGAGATCAAAGGGGCTCATCGCAATCGGGGGTGTAGGCGGGGTGTGCGTGTGATGTCTCACGAGATCGTGGACGGTTGTGTCTCGGGACATCGTTGACGGTCGGGTGTCTCATGAGTTCGTGGACGGTCGGTTCTGGGTGGGGCCGTGCCAGCCGTGGCGGGTCGCGGGCTTCTCGTAGGTCGCGATTGTGTGTCCTTGTGCGTCGGTGAGGGTGACGGTGCCGGCATCCCAGCTGATCGCGACGTGTACTGGTAGCACCGATTGTTGCTGAGTCGCGTATTCATCAGATGTCGACTGCTGTTTCGCCTTGTGGCGGAGGCTGATGCATCCGGCGATTGATCAGCCTGTGCTGTATAGTTCAGTGCATGCTGACTATTGCTTCTCGACTCGACGTCATGAACCGGCTCGGCCGGGCCATGGCGGATCCGACGCGTTCCCGGATCCTGATGACCCTGCTCGAGGGACCGAGCTACCCGGCGGTGCTCTCGCGTGAGCTGGAGCTGACTCGCTCGAACGTGTCGAACCACCTCACCTGCCTGCGCGACTGCGGCATCGTGGTCGCTGAGCCGGAGGGTCGCCAGACTAGGTATGAGATCGCTGATCCGCACCTCGCGGCCGCTCTCATCGCGCTGGTGGATGTGACTCTGGCTGTCGACGAGCACGCTCCGTGCGTGGACTCGTCGTGCACCGTTCCGGGTTGCTGCGGAGCGGGAGCAGACGCGTGAGCGCGGCATGCGGCTGCGAGCACGAGCCGACGACCACGGCAGTCGATGAGAGCGAGGAGAAGGAGCGGCCCTGGTGGAGGGACCGCGGGATCATGGTGCCGGTCTTCTCCGGTGTCGCGTTCCTCGCTGGTCTGATCCTTGAGTGGTCCGGCATGGAGATCCCGGCACTGGTGCTGTTCTGGGTCGGCTTGCTGCTGGGCGCGTCGACGTTCACGCCGGGCGCGATCCGGAAGCTGTTCAAGGGCAAGCTGGGCATCGGGCTGCTGATGACGATCAGCGCGGTCGGCGCAGTCGTCCTCGGCTACGTCGAAGAGGCTGCGGCGCTGGCGTTCCTCTACTCGATCGCAGAGGCGCTGGAGGACAAGGCGATGGACCGCGCCCGCGGCGGGCTGCGAGCGCTGCTGAAGCTGGTCCCCGACACCGCGACCGTGCGCCGCGACGGCGCTTTGGTGGAGATTGCGGCGAAGGACCTCGCGGTCGGGCAGGTCATGGTGGTTCGTCCCGGCGAGCGGATCGCGACCGACGGAGTCGTCCGTGCGGGGCGCTCCAGCCTGGACACCTCGGCGATCACGGGCGAGTCGATCCCGGTCGAGGTCGAGCCCGGCGACGCCGTGTCGGCCGGCGCGATCAACAGCGCCGGTGCGCTGGAGGTCGAGACGACGGCGGCGGGCACCGACAACTCGCTCACGACCATCGTGGAGCTGGTGGAGCAGGCGCAGGCGGAGAAGGGCGAGCGAGCGCGCCTCGCGGACCGGATCGCGCGCCCGCTGGTCCCGGGCGTGCTGGTCCTCGCGGCCCTGGTCGCCCTGGTCGGCTCGCTGTTCGGGGACCCGGAGCTGTGGATCACCCGAGCCCTCGTCGTCCTCGTCGCCGCCTCCCCGTGCGCGCTGGCGATCTCGGTGCCGCTGACGGTGGTCTCGGCGATCGGCGCGGCGAGCAAGTTCGGCGTGATCATCAAGTCCGGCGCGGTGTTCGAGCGCTTCGGCACGGTCCGCCACGTCGCCGTCGACAAGACCGGCACCCTCACCGGCAACGAGCCCGCCGTCACCGCGGTCCTCGCCGCGGACGGCGTGACCGACGCCCAGGCGCTGGCCTGGGCGGCCGCGCTGGAGCAGCACAGCACGCACCCGCTGGCCGCGGCGATCACCGCCGCAGCCCCCGGAGCCCAGGCTGCGGAGGGCGTGACCGAGCAGGCCGGGCACGGCATCGAGGGCAAGATCGACGGGACTCGGATCACCGTCGGCAGCCCCCGCTGGCTCGACGCCGGGGTGCTCGGCGACCAGGTCGCGGGCCTGGAGGAGCAGGGCATGACCGTTGTGATCGTGCACCGCGACGGGGCCCCTGTCGCCGCGATCGGCGTCCGCGACGAGCTGCGTCCCGAGGTCCCCGAAGTGGTGCGGACTCTCGCGGCGCAGGGCGTCGGGGTGACGATGCTCACCGGCGACAACGCCCGCACGGCACGGGCGCTGGCAGCGCAGGCCGGTATCAGCGACGTGCGCGCGGAACTGCGTCCCGAAGACAAAGCGACCGCGATCGGGGAGCTGTCAAAGGCGGGGTCGGTTGCAATGATCGGCGACGGCATCAACGACGCCCCCGCTCTGGCCGCCGCGGACATCGGCATCGCGATGGGCGCGACCGGCTCGGACGCGGCGATCGAGTCCGCCGACGTCGCGTTCACCGGCCACGACCTCCGCCTCATCCCGCGCGCGTTCGACCACGCCCGCCGCGGACGCCGCATCATCAACCAGAACATCGTCCTGTCGCTGCTGATCATCACCGCGCTGCTGCCGCTCGCGCTGTTCGGCGTCCTCGGACTCGCCGCTGTGGTGCTGGTCCACGAGATCGCCGAGGTCGTCGTGATCCTCAACGGACTCCGCGCCGCCCGCACGCGTACCCCACGGCTGGAGAGCTGATGCTTGCGACCATCGGCTCAGCGATCGGCTTGTTTGCTGCGACCAACATCGATGACATCGTCGTGCTGACCGCGCTGTTCCTGGCCTCCAGCCGAGGGAAGCCGCGACCGTGGCAGATCGTCGCAGGCCAGTACCTCGGGTTCATCACCCTCGTCGTGATCAGCGTGATCGCCGCGCTCGGCCTGACCATCGTCCCCGACGAATGGGTGGGCTTCCTCGGCCTGATCCCGCTCGGCATCGGCATCTGGACCCTCGTGCGGGGCCTGCGACGCAACGGTGACGACGATGACGACGACGAGAAGATCACCGCGGTCGGGCTGTGGGGCGTCGCCGGGATCACGATCGCCAACGGGGCCGACAACATCTCCCTCTACACGCCGATCTTCCGCACCAGTTCGCCCGGCGACGTCGTCGTCATGATCGCGGTGTTCCTCGTCCTCGTCGCCGTCTGGTGCGCTGCTGGACGCCTGATCGGAACCCACAAGGCCGTCACCGAAACGCTTGAACGCGTCGAGCACTGGCTCGTACCCGTCGTGTTCATCGGCCTGGGCCTGTTCATCCTGATCGATTCCGGCGTCATCGTCCGCCTCGTCGAGGTCCTCGCATGACCCCGGACGCGGCTGCCGATGCTGAGCTGACGTCGGGAGAGCGGCAGCAGAGGGGGCGTTGGCGGCTCACGGCGGGGGCACTCGCGCTCGGCGGGCTCGTCCTCCTGATCGATCAGGGGACGAAGGCATGGGCGGAGGCCACGCTCACAGTAAGTGAGCGCCTCCCGCTGATCGGCGACCTGCTGGGCCTGCAACTCGCTTACAACCCCGGCGCGGCGTTCTCCTTCGGTGAGGGTTCCACCTGGGTGTTCGCGCTGGTGGCCGTCGCGGCCACCGTCACCGCGATCGTGTTCGCGTTCCGTGTCCGACACCCCGGGTGGGCGATCGTGATCGGCGCGCTTGGCGGGGCCGCCGCCTCCCACGCCGGCGACAGGCTTTTCCGTGCTCCAGGGTTCGCCCAGGGGCACGTCGTGGACTTCCTCGCCTACGGGAACTGGTTCATCGGGAACGTCGCCGACGTCGTGATCGTCACCGCCGCGATCGCCGGAGCGCTTCTGATGATCCGCGGCAACGAGAACTGAGAGGACCATCATGGAGATCATCCTGCAGTATTTCAACGGCTGCCCCAACTGGGAGGTGCTCGACCAGCGGCTCGCTGAAGTAGTCAACGACCGATCCGATGTCAGGGTCATACGTCAGCTGGTCGAGACCCCCGAGGACGCCGTGCGCCTCGGGTTCCACGGCTCCCCAACCGTGCTCGTCGACGGCATCGACCCGTTCGCCGACGAGCGTACCCACGTCGGGCTCGCCTGCCGGATGTTCCGCACGCCAGCTGGGATCGCCGGGTCGCCGACCGTCGAGCAGTTGCGCGAAGCGATTTCCGGCCCGGGCGCTGACGTGTGATGCTCGTTCAGGCGTGGTCGGAACGGAGTGCCGGATAGTCGGACCAGTCACCGCCGGCGAGACGCGACCATGCGGCGGCGGACGAGGTCGTGATGCCGAGGAGATCCGAGACGATCCGGGGATGCATTTGCCGGGTGAGCTCGATGAGCGCTGTGGTGCGTGCGCTTCCCGCGAGCAGGCCTTCGGCGCGAAGACGACGGCTCAGCGGGCCCGGGGTGAGGTGATTGCCTGGGTTCCGGCCGGGGAACAGCCATCCTTCAGGATGGTGCTTCGCGGCGTCGGCGAGATCGCTGATGGCGTCGCCAAGGATCTCGGGGAGCCCGATCGGCTCGGCCCCGACGGTCAGCGTGACGGGCCGCGAGCTCGTATCGATCTGTGTCCGGGTGATCGTGACGATGCGGGTCAGCTGGATGCCGTAGAGCAGTACGAGGAGCCCGGCTGCCCGGGTCTTCGGGTCCATGCCGGCATCCGACAGGAACTTGCGAGCCATCTGCCATCGGTGGTCGGAGGCGTAGCTTCGCCCTTCGAGGCGATGGGCTCGGAACTCGACTCGGAGGGTGCTCATCCGGTGCCGTCGTAGCCAGCGAGTGAATGGTGCCAGCGCGTCACGCTGGCTCGGTGAATCAGTCAGATATGCGTCGAGCCGGCGCTGCGGATAGGTTGCCAGCGTCTCTTGCTGTGACCGAATCTCTCGAAGAAGCGCGGCGCAGTACTTCAGCGCGGCCCGTTGCCTTTGGAAGCCAGCGGCTGGACTCGATGTCCGCGGCAGCGCCCTCGGCTTCCGGAACCTCACCAACTACATCGCCCGCAGCCTGCTCGAGACCGGTGGATTCAGACCCCACCTACACCCTCGATTGTGAAGAGCCATCAAAGGTTCCAGAACTGCCAGCGTGAACGCGGGCGGGGGCCAGCTGCTTAGTAGCCAGGTGGCAGCGACTGGGCCTGGCGCGCCTGAACGCCATGTGGACAACTCGCACTGGCCGACTGTTCCACTACGGTTCGGGTTGCCCGGCTATCTCACGAATGGTTGAACGAACAAAGGGGAGGTGTCGTGAAGGGGAACATACTTGCTCTCTCGAACACTTGGATTGTCGGAGACCTGCTCGGCGGGGGCGGCTACGGCCGCGTCTACGAGCTTGTGGGTGGCGACCGGCAGGCCGTCGCCAAGTTTGTTCCTAGGGCTCCTGGTGCGGACCGCGAGCTCCTGTTCGTCAACCTTAAGGGGTCCCGCAACATAGTTCCCATCCTCGACTCGGGTGAGCACCGGGACTCCTGGGTTCTCGTCATGCCCCGAGCCGACATGTCACTCCGCCAGCACATCGACGACTCCGGAGGGGTGCTGAGCTTCGAGGAAGCCCTATCAGTGCTGCTCGATATCGCGACGGCCCTCGTCGATCTTGGCGACTCAGTTGTGCATCGTGACCTCAAGCCGGAGAACGTGCTTCTGCTTGAGGGTAGTTGGTGCGTGGCTGACTTCGGGATCTCGCGATACGCCGAGGCTTCGACTGCACCGGACACTCACAAGTGGGCCATGACGCCCGCCTACGCGAGTCCTGAACGTTGGCGCGCGGAACGGGCCACCAATGCTGCCGACGTCTACTCGCTGGGTGCCATGGGGTTTGAGATGCTCAAGGGCCACCGTCCCTTTCAAGGACCGACGGTAGAGGACTACCGCGACCAACACCTCCACTCCGACCCCCCGGCGCTCGACGGCGTCCCCGTCGCATTAGCGACCGTTCTCTTTGAGTGTCTCTTCAAGTCTCCGGCAACCCGCCCCTCGCCCGAGAATCTGCTTGCGCGCCTTCGCAGGCAACGAGAGGCGCCGGCGACGGGGGGGTTGGCTGCGCTACAAGTTGCGAACCAGATTGAGGTCCGTCGACGCGTCGAGTCTGATCGCGAAGCATCGGTCGCCGTCTCAGCGTCAGAAAGGCGCGCTGACCGAGGCACAGCCGCGAAGGCTACATACGAGCTCATCACCAGCGCGCTCCGTGATGCGGTCATGGATGCCGCCCCGGCAGCATCACTGAAGAAGGACCGGAATGCGGGGTATGCCCGGAAACTCGGATGGACGATTCGGCTTGGCAGCGCAGAGCTCATCGCGACAGACTGCACGGCACGGCAGGCGAACTGGGGTGGCTGGGAATCCCCTGCGTTTGAAGTCAACGCCTGGGGCAGCCTAGGGGTGCGGATCCCGAAAACCAGCTACGAGTACGAGGGACGGGCGCACTCGCTCTGGTTCGGCGACATCCATGAGCAGGGTCGCTTCGGCTGGTTCGAGACCTCGTTCATGTTGTCCCCCCTGGGACGTCGACGTTCAACACTTGACCCGTTCGACCTCGACCCTGACGAAGACGCCGCCAAAGCCGTCTGGAACGGAGTCTCTGGGTTCCAGGTCGCTTGGCCGTTCACAAGGCTGGATCCGGAGAATCTCGGCGATTTCATCGAGCGTTGGGCGGCATGGTTTGCACTCGCAGCGTCCGGGGCACTGAGTAGGCCGTCGACTATGCCTGAACGCCCGTCCCAGAACACCTGGCGTCGCGGGTAGACCATGGTTGCAGTTAAGGTGGAACCAGGACCTGGACGTCAGCCAAGCGATGGCTCACGGCGCTTCACTCCAGTTGACTACCACTTCGACACGCGGGCGGTGCTGCTCTCGCGGTCAATCCAGGAGGATTGGGAGCCGCAGATAAGGGAACAGTGGAAACAGAACCAGGCATCGATACGCGAGGGCCTCATCCATCAGTTCGGCGCCGAGAACTTTGAGCAGAAGATACAGAACTTCACTGACCTCGGCCCAGCACCCTGGTCTGTCGTCGCTCTGCATAATGTCTACCTCACCCAGGTTCGAGCAGCCTTCGTCGGGACGAACTACTACCCTGCTCTCCTCGGAGCCTGCGGTCTCGGTGAACGAATCCTGAATCAGCTCGTGCTCACCTTGCGCGGGGACTATCCGGACCACCCCGCAACCGAGCAGGTGGTCGGTAAGCAGTCGTTCGACAACTGGAGGGTTTGCATCAAGACGCTCCAAGAGTGGGGCGTCTTCTCCGGTGAGGTGGCCCGAGACTTCACGAGACTGATGAAGCGACGACACGCGGCCGTGCACTACCGCTCACAGCTCGACTCTGGCGATGCACGGGAAGCCGCTCTTGAGGCAGTCGCTCTCCTTGGGGGCCTCATCGAGGCCGTCTTTACGCCGATCGGCGAGCGACCCTACTACTTCAGTGGTCCCATCGGCCGCTCATACGTGCGTCTCGACTCGGAGAGCGATCCGTTCGTGCGGCGTTTCATTCTCCCCGCGTGTGTGCTCGTGACCCCGATCTATCGGTTCGTGCCTGCTGCCGGAGGTCTCGACATCTACGACGACCCTGATTTCGGGGTCGGTGAACCGCCACTCACAGACGAGCAGTTCGCCGACCCAGAACGATCAACCCCTCAGGTCGAGCACCCGTTCTGATTCGGGTCTGTCCTCCATCCTGCTGAGCGGTTGGACGACGTATGCCCCTCTCCTGCTTGAGGGTCGGTGGGGAGACTCCGATCCTCATCCAGTCTCGAGCCACCTCTTCTGATCGAGTATGTCGTTGGCTCGGGCGGTGAGGTCGAGGTCGGCGTCGTCGCCGAGTGCGTCGGCTACGATCTGGCGTGCGGAGGCAGTGTGGCCGTCGTGGATCATGATCCCGGCCAGGTCGAGGCGTGCGGTTTCAGAGTCGGGGTCGGCTGTCAGGGCGATGGTAGCGGCGTGTTTCGCGGCGTCGAGGTCACCTGACTGGAGATGGTGGGTGACGAGGATGTGGGCGACGTCGGTGACGGCGCAGATCATGTGGTGGTCGACGCGGTCGCCGTCGATTAGCCAGGTCCAGCCTGCGGGGCGGAGCTGGTCGAACGGGCGGCCGGTGACCAGCTGCAGCGCGGTTTCGAGGTCGGCGATGCCGTCGCGGCCGCGGGAGAGGCCGCGGGCTCGGAGGCGGCGGAACAGGTCGGCGTCGACGAGGAGGTCCTCGACGAGATACAGCCCCACTCCCCTAGCTTTGGCCTGTGGGGAGCTCTTCGCATCCGGAAGGTGTGGGCTGCCGGTGGCGGGGTTGGTGCCGAGCCACAGCCGCAGGGTGGAGATGACGGTGCGGGCCCGCTCAACTGTGATGCCGAGGGCTGCGGCGACCTGGTCGCCGGTCACGCCGTGCGGATGGAGGGCGAGGTAGGCCAGGGCTTCGGTGTAGTAGGCCTTCTGCTTGGCCAACGGTTTGCCGTGACAGCGGGCTGTGACGGGGCCAAGGAGAGACAGGCGGGGGTAAGGGCAGCGGGGGGAGAACCAGGCCCGCACCTGCGCATCAAGATCCGGATCCCGGTCCTGCAGCGCCTCGGCGACCGGCTCCGGCACCCGAGGCGCCACCGTGATCAGGTCATCGCTGGTGACGACGGCGGCTTCGATGTAGGCGTGGTCGGGTTCGGGGAGCAGCGACTCCACCGTGTCGGAGTCGTCGTTGTCGCGGTCGGCACGGTGCTCGAGGAGTAGGTTGCCGGTGACGTCGACAAGCTCGTCCGCCCTGGCTGGGTGGGTGTCGTCGCGGGTGGCGGCGGCGAGGAGGTCGGCGCAGCCGGCTGCTTCGTCCTCGGTGAGGCCGACGGCGGTGAGCTCGAACCCGAATCCGCGGACGCGTCCGGCTGGTGTTAGCGCCAGATCTCCCCCTGCGGTGGCCTGGGTGAGGAGGGCGGTGCCGGTCTGGTGGGGGTGGTTCGCGATGAGCGCGGCCAGCTCCTCGAGGTCCTCCGCCGGCTTGCCGGCGATGACGGCGGCCGCCGGCCAGGTTTCGTCGCCGGCCTGCACGGCGCGGCCCTCAGACGCCTGGACCGCGTTGCCGGCGGCGCGTGCGGCGTTGGTGGTGGCGATGGTGAGGATCTCGTCGAGGGAGGCGTCGAGGCGGTCGGGGGACATGCCGATGACCTGGGTGGCGGGGCCGGCGCAGGCGATCCGGACCCTGTCGGACCAGGGGTTGATGGCGAGTTCGGCGGCGAGGTAGCGGGTGAAGTCGGCACTCATCACCGGATCCCCGGACACCGTGACCAGGCCTGCGTGTTCGAGGTTGAGGAGCACGACCCGGTCGGCGGTGTCGGCGCCGATGGTGACCAGCAGCGGCCAGGGGCACGGCCTGTCCGGGACCAGGTCCCCGGTGGTTTCCACGGGGGCGGTGTTGGGCAGCCGCCACCCGTCGCGGTCATGGATCCAGGGGGCGGGGAGCTGGTCGGGGGTGTGCAGGACGATCGAAGCGTCGCGGGCGACGACGGCGGCGGTGAGGGTGGTGTGGGGGTCGAGGCGGCGCAGCACCTGGTCGAGGCGGGCCACCAGGAGGCCGGAGAGGCTGGTGGCCAGTTGTGCGGTCTTCTCGATCGGGGCCACCACGGGGTCGGGGGTGGCGATCATCCGGCCGGGGCGGCGGGTGCGGAACTGTTCCCTGCGTCGCGCGCCGAGCAGGGTGGAGATCCCGACGCCGAGGAACGTGCCGGCGCCGAGGAGCCCGGCGACCTCCCACGCATACATCGGGGCCTCGACCCGGTCGGCGATGTCCACGGCGGTGGCTTCTGCACGGAGCGGAGTCACCGGCGCCTCAGAGGAGATCGCAGAGGGGGTCGTCGTAGGTGCGGCGGCAGACGGCGTGGCGGAGGGCGTGACGGAAGGTGCCGTCGACGGCGAAGGGGCGGGCGGCGACTCGAGGGGGGTGGTGTCTTCGGCGGGGAGCAGTGCGGTGACGGCTTCGCGTCGAGGAGTCTCCGGCTGCGTCTGGGTCTGAGGTGCCGGTTCGGTGGTGGCTCGGGCTGGTTGGCCGGGGAGGGTGAGGGTCCAGCCGACGTCGATCTGATCGGGGTCCTCGAGGACGTGCCCGGTGGGCTGCGGGGTGCCCTTGTTGGCGTCGTAGAGCTCGGGCCACCGACCAGGGTCGCCGAGGTATTCCTCGGCCAGATCCCACAGGGTGTCGCCTTCCTCGACCGTGACCGCCTCCACCACTGGAGCTGGCGCGGTGGGGGTCGGTGTGGGGTGGGGGTCCTGGCTGGGCAGCGCCACCGCTACCGGCACCGCAGCGGCCGCCGGGACGGCGGCTGTGGGGGTGTCTGGTTGGGCGGCGCCGGCGTTGAGGGGTGTGGCGATGAACGCGGCGGCGGCCGCGACGACCAGGGCCCGGGCCAGGCCTTGGGGCATCGACGCGGCCGGCAGTCGCGGCGCTTTCACCCCGCGCAGCAACGCCACGGCCTCGACGGCGATCAAGATCGTGAGCCAGGCCCACAGCACCCACGCGGCGGCCCAGACCAGGACCAGCAGGAAGCGGCCGGAGTCGGGGGCGAGCAGCATCCCCGCAAGGCGGTCCAAGCTCGGGAGGAAGCCGGGGAGTTGTCCGAGTTGGATCAGCAGCCAGGGGGTGCCGGCGACGATCCCTGCGATCGCGGAGATGGCGGCGAGGCTGTGGAGGGTGCGGGTCATTGTTCGGTTCCTCCGAGGACGGATTTCACGGTCGCGGTTCCGGTTTCTTCGACGCGCAGGGTGGTGATGCCGATGATGGAGAGGAACTGGCAGTCGTAGGTTCCGGTGACACTCACGGTGATCGTGTCGCCGCCGCGGATCGCCGTGGTGCCGGTGTAGGGGGAGGCTGCGACGTAGGTGTTGGCGGCCGCGATGGCGGTGTGCACATCGGGGCGGGCCCGGCCGGAGTCGAGGGTCAGGTGTTGCCCGCCGGCACGTGCTGCTTCGTCGGCGACGGCGCGCGCGTGCTGGGCGGCGCCGGCGTGGCCGGCGAAGTCGACGCCGATGCCGATGGTCACGATGAACGCCACCAGCGCCACCGACACCCACACCGACACCATCCCCCGCTCCCCACGCTGCTTCCCATGACGAGAAGAACCCCGACCGGGGCGGGTCAGCGCGTGACGGGGGTTCATCGTCGGCTCCGGTAGGTGTCGACCGGGGAGGTCTTCGTGGCGGTGAGGGTGCGGGTGGAGGGGAAGCCGGGCAGGCCGACCTGGAGGTCGACGGTGCAGGTCACGGTCACCGACACCACGGCCGGGGTCCCCAGCGGCGCGCGGAGGCCGGCGGCGTTCACGGCGACGTTGGAGGTGCGGCAGGGGGTGCCGGACTCGGTCAAGGTGGAGGCGGCCACCTGGCGTGCGGAGGCGGTGGCGGTGCCGGTGTCGCGTTCGAGGGAGGCGGCGCGGGCGGCCTGGGAGGCGGCCGAGTTCACCGTCATCTGCGCCAACGCTCCGGTGGCCAGCACGACCAGCAGCCCGACCATGCCGAGCAGGACGGGCAGGATGATGGCGGTCTCGACGGCCACCATCATCCCCCGCTCACCATCACGCCTCATCGTCGTCAGCTTTCGGGGGTGACGACGTTGACGACCTGGACTTCGGCGATCCGCAGGGTGGCCGTGTCGGACAGCTGCGTGGTGATGGTGCCGCTCTGCCCGATGCCGGACCAGTTGACCACCCAGTGGGAGGTGGCGGTGATCGTGTACTCGCCATCCTTGGCGTACATGTGGCCGCAGTCGGGGGATGGTTCGTTGTGGACCCAGATCGAGCGCCAGGGCTTGCCTTGGCCGCAGGTGATGGTGGTGCCGTCGCCCATGTCCCACACGACCTTGTCGACCTGTCCGGTGGCGGTGACGGTGTAGCCGGCCTCCGACACGGACTTGGTGATCGGGCCCCACGTCGACGGTGACGGGTTCGACACCCACATCCACGAGTTCCACCCGACGTAGCCGAGGTCGCGGGGGGCTCGTTCGGCTTGCTCGGGGAAGGTGCCCATCCGGATCGCCTCGAGCTGCATCCGCTCCACCGCCCGCCTGGCGAGCTCCGCTGGATCCGGCGGAGCAGCCAACTGCGCCGCAGCCGCCCACAGGTCCCAGGTGTTACTCCACCCACCCTCAGTGCCGATCCGGCACTCGATGATCGTCCCGGTCGTGTTGCCCTCCCACACTGGGTCAGTCAACGGAGGCTGGTATGGCTTGACGCGGGCGTAGCACTCGAGGTCGGGCCGCCAGACCAGACCCCACTGGGTGCAGGGCAACTCCGCCCCGCCACCGGTGTAGCAACCCGACGGGGCCGAACCACCACCGCCAGCACTCCCCTGGCCTCTGCCCCCGCCGCCCGACGACCCGGGAACTTGCACGGTGAGCACGATCGCCCCGTACTCATCCTCATGAGCGCCGCCAGAGCCTTCAGCGGCCGCCTGTGGAGCCATCGCTGCAACCGCCACGAACGCGACTGCCAAGAGCAGGACTAGTCGCTTCAGCATGATTCGGCCGGCTCGCTCGGTCCACCGTTGACTCGCCAGCTGTTGCCCACCTGGACCACGTCCAGCCTGTAGTCGGTGAACTTGTTCCGGTCCGGCTCGAGGACCGAGGTGCCTTCGGCGTCGACGAGGTCACTCTTGCTGCTGTCCGCGCAGACTCGCACTTCGACGGAGGTCACTCCCCCGGCCTCCACGAGTGGCCCCACACCCTTGTAGGTGTAGGTGTTCTCACCCACCTGCACGACGCCGTTGCTTCGGTAGGTGTTGATCACCTGTGCCACCGCGGACGTGAACGTGCCAGTGGTGGCGTTGGCCACCTGCTGGAAGTCGGCGTCGGGGTCGCTACGGACGGCGTTGAGGGCGCGGAAGTACTCCACCGCTGCCGCCTGGGCGGCTTCTTGTTCGGGCGACAGGGTGCTGGTGGGCGACGGTGACGCACTCGGGGACGGACTCGGGGACGGAGTGATCGTGGGTGTCGCGGCCGGTGTGCTGGCCGTCGGTGACTGTGTCTCCGTCGGCTCGGGGGTGCAGGCTCCGAGCAGGAGTAGTGCGGCCAGTGCTGCGGGTGCGAGTCGTGTGATCATCATCTCTTCGTCTCCGTCAGGATGGGGTGAGTCGTTGGGTGGGTGAGGTGGCCGTGACCTGGATGGTGACGGGGAAGCCGGGGATGACTTGTAGGGCGGTGCCGGTGATGGTGACTGTGGTGAGTCGCGCGGCCCGCTGGGCGGTGACGTGGAGGTTGTCGATGGATCCGTTGTCGGCGGCTCGGGTGGCTGTGGTCTGCCCGTGGGGTCCGGTGGCGTTGAGGGCTGCTGCGGCTCTGGCTCCGTCTTGTGCTGCTGCCTGTGCTGTGGCGTGTGCCCAGGTGAGCATGGCCCACTGCATGGTCAGCCACAGGGAGCTGAGGACGAGCGGGAAGAGGATGGTGGCCAGGACGGAGGAGCTGAGGCCCCGTTGGTCCTGGTCAGGAGGGGAGGTTGGCCTGCACATATGCGGTGATCGCGGAGATGATCAGGACGGCGATCCCGACCGCCCCGGCGAGGAGGATCGCGTTCTCGGTGGACTGGGACAGACCCCGCTCATCCCGCACTCGGACACGCGTGTGGAGGGTGGCGGTGAGGTAGCTGTAGAGAGCAAGCATGGTGGTTTCCTTTCGGGTTGTTAGATCATGCGGAGGACTGCGGGGACGACCAGGGTGATCGCCAGGACGAGGACGAGCAGGGTGACGGGGATGGCGATGCGTTCGCCGTCGGCGTTGGCGCGGCTGATTTGTTGGTTGAGGGTGGCGTTGCGCATGGCGGCGCCGCGGGCGCGTAGTGAGGAGTAGATGCGGGTGCCGTCGGCGCCGGCCAGGCGCATGATGTCGGCCAGGTCGACCAGATCGGGCAGGTCGTAGTGGTGGCCCATGTCCGCGAGCGCGTCCCACGGGTTCTGGCCGGTGTACTGGGTGCGGCGCAGCACGGTGGCCAGGCGTTGGAACACCCAGGAGTCGCCGGTGTCGGCGGCGCGGAGCAGGGCTTCGGGGACGGTGGCGCCGGAGAGCCGCTCGAGGGCCACCATTTCCACGAACGCGACCAGGGCGTAGGAGAATTCTTCGCGGGCTTTGGCGGCTTGGTCGCGGAGTTCGTTGTTGGGAAGGAACCACATGATGGCCGCGAACCCGAGCGAGCCGAGGACGGGCACCGCGATCGGGATCGGGAGACCGAGCAACATCGTTGCCACACTGATCACGGGCACGACCAGGAGGCCGAGGATGCCGGAGATCAGTTTGGAGCCGTAGAACGCGGCCTTGGTGCGGCCCAGGAGGGCGAGATCCTTCTCCGGTGCTGCGCCCCAGATGACCGCGGGGAGGTGTCGTTCAGCCCAGCGGCCCAGGCGAACCTCCGAATCCACGCTCGGCCCTGTGGGGGTGTCGAGGGTGATGCGGGGTTGGAGGCGGCCGATGGCATCCTTCAGATGGGTCGGGGCCGGGACGAGGCCGGCGACGAGCAGGACCAGGCCGGCGGTGATCGTGGCGCCCGAGAGCATGGCCAGCTGCAGCGCGGTCATCGCACACTCCCCCGCTGCTTCCCGGCGACAGCGGTGTCGGCTGTGGCGGGCTGTCCGGTTACGCCGGCGCCGATGAACCGTGGCAGCGGCTTGGCGGCGGAGATGCGCCCCATCCACACCAGGGCGAGCAGGTACATGGACATGAACACGGTCAGCAGGACCTGGCCCAGGGGGGTGCGGTAGGGCTCGACGTAGCTGCCGGCCAGGAACAGCCCTCCAAGGAGCAGCGCGGAGATGATGGTGATCATGCGGGCGGCGGTGCGGGCCTTCTGCTGCTCGG
>DJWE01000075.1 GCA_002441465.1 Propionibacteriaceae bacterium UBA6238
CGAAGGTCTGCAGGAACGAGCCGCAACCCGATGAGCAGGCCTCGTTCACCGCGATCGAGTCCACGGCACCGTTGCGGATCCGGAGGTACTTCATGTCCTGACCGCCGATATCGATCACCGACGTCACCCCAGGGCACACCTGTTCGGCGGCCCGGTAGTGCGCCATGGTCTCGACCTCGCCGTCATCCAGGCGCATCGCCGCCCGCACCAGCCCCTCGCCGTAACCGGTAACACACGCCCGGGCCAGGAAGGCGTTGGCGGGCAGATCGGAGAGCACCTCACGCAGCATGCCAAGAGACACCGTGACCGGGTCGTTGCTGCCCTGGTATTGGGAGAACACGATCTTCCCCCCAGCGGTCAGTAACACGGCCTTCACCGTGGTCGAGCCAGCATCGATGCCGAGGAACAACGGGCCAACGGAGGCGGCCAGGTCACCTTGCGGGATGCTGGCACGTTGGTGGCGCCGGTCGAAATCGTCCCGCTCCGCTTGGTCTGTGAACAACGGACGCAGACGGGCACTGCTCAGCGGAACCAGAGTCCGTTCCCGTAACCGGCCCAGGAGCTCCTCAGGACTGTGCTCAGGCCCGCTCCGGGGGCCGGCTGCCGGTCGCGAAGCGTCCTGGGCGAGCAGGGCGGCGCCGACCGCCACGTACAGGTGGGCGTTGTCCGGGGTGTGGAAGGACTCGACCCGCCCGTCCAGTGCTCGTTCATACGCCTGGCGAAGCTGGGGCAGGAAGTGCAGCGGGCCGCCGAGGAAGACCACGTTGCCCCGGATCGGATGGCCGCAGGCCAGGCCGGAGATTGTCTGGATCGCCACGGCCTGGAAGACCGACGCCGCCAGGTCGGTGTGGGCGGCACCCTGGTTCAACAGGGGCTGCAGATCGGACTTGGCGAACACGCCGCACCGCGACGCGATCGGGTACAGGTGCTGGTAGCGCGAAGCCAGCTCATCCAGGCCGGCCGCGTCGGTGTGCAGCAGGCTGGCCATCTGATCAATGAAAGCGCCCGTGCCTCCGGCGCAGGTCCCGTTCATCCGCTGCTCCACCACGGGATGCAGGAACGTGATCTTCGCGTCCTCACCACCGAGTTCGATGACGACGTCCGCCTGCGGCACGAACCGCTCGATCGCAGCGGTGCTCGCGATGACCTCCTGGATGAACTCCACCTGCATCAGATCGGCCACGCCCAAACCGGCAGAACCAGTCACCGCACACCGGAAATGGCGCCCCGGGTACCGTTCGGCGATCTCTCCGACAAGCTCCCGCAGAGCCCCGCGCGCGTCGGCATTGTGCCGCCGGTAGGCGCTGAACAGCATGCTGGCACCATCGAGCACGACGGCCTTGACGGTGGTCGAGCCGATGTCCAGTCCCAGCGAAGTCATGGGTTCATGCCGCCCTCCAGAACGATCGTTCTGTCCCTCGGTACTGTACAGGCGAGCGGCGGTCTGGGGCTAACCTGACGATGTGGACGAGACCAGACCCTCGACCGCCCGGGCGGCGATCCTCGAGGCAGCGACCGACCTGATCCGGGTCCATGGTGTGGCCGGCACGTCCATCTCGGACGTCATCACACGGTCCGGGACATCCGCCGGAGCCATCTACCACCACTTCGGGAGCAAGGAGCAGCTCGTCCTGGAAGTCGGCCGGAACGCCATGGCCCGCCCCATGATGATGGTCATGCAGACCTCCAGCGGCCTGTCGCCGACTCACCTGCTCGACGCGGCCCTAACGCAGGTCGGTCGGGATGTACACACCCCGGAACTCCTGCTCCAGATCTGGGCGGGCGCCAAGTCCGACCTCTCGCTGTCGAGGATCCTGAGAAACGAGGCCTCCGGGGTCAGAGCCGGCATCCGCGCCTACCTGGCAGCGTGGTGCGCGGAGAACGCCCCCAGCACCGACCCCGACAGCATCGTGGACATCATCACCGGACTAGTGATGGGTTACGCGGTCCAGCGCGCACTCGCCCTCAACTCAGACCCCGAAGCCTACCGAGCCCTCGCCTCGGGGCTCCTGGACGCAGCCATCAAGGCCGCCGACAAAGTCCCCACTCCAGCGGGGACCGCTGAATCATCCGCCAGCGATGAGCGTCAATCGCCAGTTCAGGTTGCCCGGCAATAACCCGATGGCCGTCCGCTTCACGGTAGTTTCCCGTTATGAAGAGCTCCGAGCCCTCCTCAAGGTCTGTGGCCAAGCATGCCCAGATCACCGCCGCCGCGCGGAAGCTCTTCTTGGCGAATGGGTTTGCCGGTTCGTCAATGGAGGCGATCGCTGACGAGGCAGGGGTAAGCAAGCAAACCCTGTACCACCATTTCGCGACAAAGGTCGATCTGCTTGGTGCTGTTGTCTCCTCTGAGTTGACGGACCTGTCGCAACGTGCCCGTCTGCCGGCTTCAGTCGAGGATCCAACGAGGCTACGTTCGGTCCTGCTGGAGTTCTCGAACTCGCTCGTGAAGACAGTGTTGAGCCCCGACAGCCTGGCGCTCATCCACCTGCTGGTAGGCGAGGCGTATCAGATCCCGAGCCTCCGCGACTCGCTGGTCGAAGGGCTGCCCGCGGGGTTGTTCGATCAGCTGACCGTGCTGCTTCGAGACGCGCATGATCGTGGATTCGTATCTGCGCCACGCCCAGAATTGGCTGCCAGAATGCTCCTGGGCCCTGTGATGAGCTTCATGATCACTGGCGGATTCTTGCGGGCTGGGCCGATCATTCAGCCCTCACAGGCTGACCAAGAGTACATCATCGATTACTTCCTCACCGCGATGCGGTTCGGGTCAGGTCAGTCTCCTCGGAAGGAACATGAATGAGCGGCCCGCTTACTCCCCGGTTGGATCCCAGCACGACCGACGCTGGGGTAGTCGTGAACGAGTTGGGGGTTGATCCCGGGCACGGTCTGACCAGTGCGGAAGCTGCGCGAAGGCTTGCATCCGATGGGCCGAATGAGCTGCGGCAGAAGCCGCCGGAGCCGTTGTGGCGCAGGATCGTGCGACAGTTTCAGGACCCGCTGGTGTACCTGCTGTTCGTCGCGATGGCCATCTCCTTGCTGGCCTGGTTCGCGGAGGGTGCTGAAGGGCTGCCCGTTGACGTTGTCGTCGTCGCCCTCATCGTTGTTGCCAACGCGTTGATTGGCTTTCTTCAGGAGAGCAAGGCTGAGAGCGCGGTGGCCGCTCTGGCGAGCATGACCGCCGTCATGTCGACCGTGCTCCGTGACGGCCGGCTGATGTCTCTGCCCGCAGGCGAGCTGGTGCGCGGCGATGTCCTCGTTCTGAGTGAGGGCGATTCGGTCGGCGCGGATGGGCGACTGGTCTCGGCTACCGGTCTGCGGATTCAGGAGTCGTCGCTGACCGGCGAGTCCGAGGCTGTCGCGAAGAACACCGACACCCTGCCCGGTAAGGCGCCGATCGGTGACCGGCTCAACATGGTGTACAAGGGCACGGCGGTGGTGCAGGGCGTCGGGCGGGCGGTGGTGACCTCGACCGGGATGGACACCGAGATGGGCGCCATTGCAGACATGCTTGAGCGCACCGAGTCCGAGCCGTCCCCGCTCCAGAAGGAAATTGCCCAGGTCAGCAAGACCCTTGGTCTGGCGGTGATCGGGATCGCCATCGTTGTCATGGTCGCCCTAGCCCTGCTCAACGGCATCCAGAGCGCGTCCGACCTTGTCACGATCCTGCTGCTGGGTGTTTCACTCGCCGTCGCGGCCGTGCCCGAAGGGTTGCCGACCATCTTGTCGCTGGTGCTGGCGATCGGGGTGCAGGCGCTGGCGAAGCGCAACGCCGTGATGAAGGACCTGCATTCGGTGGAAACCCTCGGCTCGGCGTCGGTGATCTGTTCGGACAAGACCGGCACCCTCACCCGCAACGAGATGACGCTGCGCACGGTCGTGACAGCGTCAGGGACGACCGAACTGAGCGGCACGGGCTACCGGCCCGAGGGTGAGGTTGTCGGCTCGCCCTCGGGCGCCGCAGTGCACGAGGCGCGCATGACGCTGGTCGGTGGGTCTATGGCCAACAACGCCCAGCTTCGGAAGGCCGCCGACTGGGAGATCCAGGGCGACCCGACCGAGGCAGCCTTCCTGGTGGCGCTGCGGAAGCTGGCGGGCGCCCCGGAGCGGGTCGAGGCCTACGAGCGCCGCGCGGAGGTGCCGTTCACGTCCGAGCGCAAGCTGATGTCAGTGCTCGGCGAGGAGTCCGAGAGCGGCGTCCACCGGCTGTTCACCAAGGGCGCGCCCGACGTGCTGTTGACGCACTGCACCGGGGTGCAGGTCGGCCCCGAGGTCGCCCCACTCGACGACACCCGACGCAGCACCGTCCTGGCCGCGGTGCAGCGGCTCTCCGCTGAGGGGTACCGCACCTTGGGGGTGGCCTACAAGACGATGGACGCCGACCGCACGGCCGCTGGCGACCTGGACGGCTCCGACGAGATCGACCTCGTGTTCGTCGGTGTCGTGGGCATTATCGACCCGCCGCGCGAGGAGGCCGCNNTCATGATCACCGGCGACCATCCCGTGACCGCCACACGGATCGCATCCGACCTGGGCCTGGTGGCGGCCGGCGCCAAGGCGTTGACCGGCGCCGAACTGGACCAGCTGTCCGATGAAGAGTTCCAGCAGGCGACGCGGGAGACATCGATCTATGCCCGCGTCGCACCCGAGCACAAGCTGCGGATCGTGGACGCCCTGCAGGCCGACCGGCACGTCGTGGCGATGACCGGCGACG
>DJWE01000019.1:0-36252 GCA_002441465.1 Propionibacteriaceae bacterium UBA6238
GCTTCTTGGACAGGATCAGCCGGCCTTCCTTGTCCTCCTTGGTCTGAACCAGGGCCTCAATCACATCGCCCACGGAGACCACATCGAACGGGTCCACGTCGTGCTTGATGGAGAGTTCCTTGGAGGGAATGACGCCTTCGGTCTTGTAACCGATGTCGAGCAGGACCTCGTCCCGATCGACCTTGACGACCGTGCCGGTCACGATGTCGCCGTCATTGAAGTACTTGATGGTCGCGTCGACCGCTGCCATGAACGCTTCGGGGGATCCGAAGTCGTCGACCGCGACGGTAGCTGCCTCGTTGGTAGAGGTCATGTAGTAGGGCTCCGATGGGTTTGTACTGATCTGGCGGGTGCACGCCGACCACGTGCTCCACTGCGAGGACCAGGCTGCCGTCTGGGTTACCGCGCGGAAAGCGTGCCGACCCGCTAGGTCTGAGGTCATGCCGGTCGAAGTGCGACCGACAGCCTATCGATTGCTGTGAGTGAGGGTCAATCCGGGGTCGCGGTGGGATTAGGCTAGTGAATCGACTGAAGAGGAGAACCATGAGCGGCACTGCGGAGATCCACGACGCGACGTTGTCCCCCACCAAGCTCGAGCTGTTGGCCGGCTGGCTGCCGACCCAGGAATGGTTCGTCGGCGACTCCGACGACCTGGCCCGAGTGGCGTCCTACCGGTTCGTCGATCCGGACGGCGAGGTCGGCATCGAGACGATCCTGGTGAGTTCGCGCGGAGTGACCTACCAGGTCCCCCTCACCTACCGTGGCGAACCGCTGGGGGAAGCCCAAGACTCGCTCATCGGCACCATCGAGCACTCGGTGCTCGGCACTCGTTATGTCTACGACGCGGTCGGTGACCCGGTCTTCGTGATCGAGCTGATGCGAGTGATCCACGAGGGCGACACCGAGGCCGAGCTGTCCCGTGGCACGAAGTCGATGACCGTGGTGGGCTCGGGGATCGTGCCGGTCTCCAACGCGGCCGGCGAGATGATGCGCGTGGTGCGGGTGCTGGACGGCCAGCACGTGCCCGGCAGCCGCGTCCCGCTCGGTACGCTCGTCGGCACCTGGACCGACGCCGATGGCCACCGGCAGGAGCAGGTGCTCGCAGTCCTTCGCTGAGGATCAGACCTCGACCAGCTGGAAGCCCTGCACGGGCTCGGCCTCCCACTCGTCGAACGGGTCCCCGGCCACGGCTTGGCGGGCCCGTTCCACCGAGGCCAGGAAGGCGTCCTCGGACTTCCACAGCGCGAGCCCGACGAGCACGCCGTCCGCAGCGTCCTCCAGCGTGTGTACGGAGATCAGCCCGGGCGCGTCCTCGATCGCCGCTCCGTAGCGGTGCATGGACGCGACCAGCGCATCCCTCGCGCCCGGCACCGGGTGGTGAACCGACAGATGGCAGTACATCGCAACTCCTTCCCGCCGGCGCACCCGGCGTCGGGTGCTCATCGTCGCCGAATCCCGCCGCTCGGGGAAGGTCGCGGTTCTGCTCAACTGGCCTCCAACAGCGGGACCGCCCGCAAGGCTCAGTGAGCGGCCTCGTGCCAGGACCGTCCGACCCCCACTGACACCTCCAGCGGAACCCGCATCTCCACCGCGTGGCCCATCTTGTCGCGCACCAGGGTCTCCAACTGATCACGCTCCCCTGCCGCGACCTCGAAGACGAGTTCGTCGTGCACCTGCAACAGCATCCGGCTGCGCAGGCCCTGGCGGGCGAGCGCTGCCTCCACGTCGAGCATGGCCACCTTGATCACGTCGGCAGCCGAACCTTGGATCGGCGCGTTCAGCGCAGCCCGCTCGGCCATCTCGCGGCGCTGCCGGTTCGACGAGGTGAGGTCGGGCAGGTAGCGGCGCCGGCCGAGAATCGTCTCGGTGTAGCCGGTGCGCCGGGCGGTCGCCACGATCTCGTGCAGGTAGTCCCGCACGTGCCCGAACCGCTCGAAGTACTCCTCCATCAGTCCGCGCGCCTCGGACACCTCGATCTTCAGCTGCTGACTCAGCCCGAACGCACTTAAGCCGTAGGCGAGCCCGTAGTTCATCGCCTTGATCTTGGCGCGCATCGCGCCGGTGACCGCGTCGGCCGGGACGCCGAACACCCGCGAGGCGGTGATCGAATGGAAGTCCTGCCCGGACGCGAACGCCTCGATCAATCCCGCGTCCTCGGACTGGTCGGCCATGATTCGCATCTCGATCTGGCTGTAGTCGGCGGTGAGCAGGGTCTCGTAGCCCGCGCCGACCACGAAGGCTTCTCGGATTCGCCGTCCCTCCTCGGTGCGGATCGGGATGTTCTGCAGGTTGGGATCGGTGGACGACAGCCGACCGGTGGCCGCGATGGTTTGGACGTAGGTGGTGTGGATGCGTCCGTCGTCGGCCACGGACTTCAGCAGCCCTTCCACCGTCTGGCGCAGCCGGATCTGGTCGCGGTGCCGCAGCAGGTGGGCGAGGAAGGGGTGTTCGGTCTTCGCGAACAAGGTCTCCAGCGACTCGGCGTCCGTCGTCCAGCCGGTCTTTGTGCGCCGCGTCTTCGGCATGCCCAGCTCGTCGAACAGAACCGCCTGCAGCTGCACCGGCGAGCCGAGATTGATCGGGTGGCCTAGGACGGCGAAGGCGTCGGCCTCCGCCGCCACCACCGCAGCGTCGAAGTCGGTGTGCAGCCGGTGCAGATAATCCAGGTCGACCGCGATCCCCGCTCGCTCCATGACGGCCAGCGTCCGGGTGAGCGGCAGTTCCACCTCGCGCAACAGCTGAGCTCCGCCGCGTTCCTCCAGTTCCGTCTCGAGCGCGGCGGCGAGATCGATGACCGCCCGCGCCCGCACCATCGCGTCGTTGCTCTCGGTGTCGTCGAAGGAGAACGCCGCCTGATCGCCGTCGCCGGCTCCGGTACCCGCCACAGAGAGGTCGCGACGCAGGTGCCGAGCAGTCAGGTCGGCGAGGTCGTAGACCCGCTGGTCGGGACGCAGGAGGTAGGCGGCGAGCTGAGTGTCGCTGGCCAGCCCGCCGAGTTCCCAGCCGCGCGACCAGATCGCCAGCAACGGCCCCTTCGCGTCGTGCATCGCCTTCGACGTCGATTCCTCGGCCAACCACCCCGCGAGCGCCGCGTCGTCATCGGGGGACAACGTGGTGACATCGAGCCACGCTGCGGCCCCGTCGGCCGCGGCCAGCGCGATCCCGGTGAGATCGCCCGCGCCGGAACGCCACCGGCCCTGGCAGTCCAGGCCCACCACCCCAGAGCGCGCGTGAGCGTCGAGCCAGGCCCGCACCGTCCCGGTGGGCAGGATCTCGCCAGCAACCTCGAACCCGCCTTCGGAGGCGAGATCGTCGGCGGGCAACGTCTCCAGCAGCCGGTCGCGCAGCACCCGGAACTCCAGCCCGTCGAACAACTCGTGGACGGCCTCGCGATCCCAGTCGCGCCGGACCAGGTCGTCGACACTCACCGGCAGCTCGAGATCACCAACCAGCGCGTTCAGCCGCCGGTTGCGCACCACGTCGTCGAGGTGTGCGCGGAACGACTCCCCCGCCTTGCCACCGACCTCGTCGGCATGCCGGACCAGGTTCTCCAGCCCGTCGTAGGCGTCCAGCCACTTCGCTGCGGTCTTCGGGCCGACCCCGGGAACGCCGGGCAGGTTGTCACTGCTCTCACCGACCAAAGCGGCGAGCTCGGGGTAGCGGGCAGGCTCGACCAGATACTTCTCCAGCACCGTCGGCGGATCGAGCCGAGCCAGATCCGAGACGCCCTTGCGCGGGTAGAGCACCGTCACCTTGTCGTTGACCAGCTGCAGCGTGTCTCGGTCGCCGGTGCAGATCAGCACGTCGAGTCCTGCGTCGGCCCCTCGCCGGGACAGCGTGGCGATGAGGTCGTCAGCCTCGAAGCCGTCCTGCTCCAGATGGACGATGTTCAAGGCGTCGAGCACTTCCTTGATCAGCGCCACCTGGCCGCTGAACTCCGGCGGCGACGCCGACCGGTTGGCCTTGTACTCGGCGTACTGCTCGCTGCGGAAGGTCTGCCGCGACACGTCGAACGCAACGGCCAAGTGGGTGGGCCGCTCGTCGCGCAGCACGTTGATCAGCATGGAGGTGAACCCGTAGACGGCGTTCGTGTGCTGGCCGGTGGTGGTGGAGAAGTTCTCCACCGGCAAGGCGAAGAACGCGCGGTAGGCCACCGAATGGCCATCGATCAACAGCAGGGTCGGTGGCTTCTCGCCGCTTACGCTCGCCGGACTCGTCACAATGCGGAACCTTACCGGCCACCACTGACGGTACGGCCGGACCGATGTGCCAAGGTATCCCCCATGAACGTTCCCGACTGGTTCCACGGCCTGAACAGTGCGCTGGACGACAAGATGGGCGTCGAACTGCTCGAAGTCACCCCGACTCGCGCGGTGGGTCGATGCCCGGTGCAGGGCAACACCCAGCCGTTCGGGCTGTGGCACGGCGGGGCTTCGTGCGTGCTCGCCGAGGGGCTGGCGTCCATGGCCGCGGCAGCCGAGGTCGGCCCGGACGGGATGGTCACCGGGGTGGACATCAACGCCACCCACCTGCGCCCGGCCACTGACGGCTGGATCACTGGGGTGGCGAGCGCGATCCGGATCGGCGGCACGCTGGCCACCTACGACATCTCGCTCACCGACGACGCCGGAGAGCAGGTCTGCGCGGCGCGGATCACGGTGTTCCTCAAGCGCGCCTCGCGCTGAGCGCTACTTCTTGCGCTTCTCGCCCTTCGACTGCTCGATCACAGCCTCGGCGACCTCGCGCATCGACTTGCGCAGGTCCATCGCGGTCTTCTGGATCCAGCGGAACGCTTCGGGTTCGGTGAGGCCGAGCCCCTCCTGCAGCAGGCCCTTGGCCTGATCGACGGCCTTGCGGGACGCGAACCGCTCCTCGAGGTCGGCCACCTCAGCCTCGACCGCGCGAATCTCGGCGAACCGTGACACGGCGATCTCGATCGCCGGGACGACGTCGGAGGAATCGAACGGCTTGACCACGTAGGCCATGGCTCCGGCGTCGCGGGCACGCTCGACGAGCTCGCGCTGACTGAAGGCCGTGAGCATCACCACCGGCGCGATCCGCTCCTCTGCGATGATCGCAGCGGCCGAGATGCCGTCCATCTTCGGCATCTTCACATCCATCACAACCAGGTCGGGCGTGAGCTTGCGAGCCAGCTGAAGCGCCTCTTCGCCGTCTCCGGCCTCGGCGATCACCTGGTAGCCCTCGTCGGTGAGCAGTTCCACCAGGTCGAGCCGGATCAGCGCCTCGTCCTCGGCCACCAGCACCCGCAGGGGTTCGTCGTCGTTGCGGTCGTCGTCGGCAGTCATCACTCTTCGGCTTTCCTGGCTGGGTTCGTCATCAGCCCTCGGGGTGCGGGCAGGCACGAGGTTACCCTGCGTCGGCGAGGTACCGCCAAGTTGTGGCAGACTTCTGGAGCACCTGCCGGGGTGGCGGAATGGTATACGCNNTACGCGGACGGCTCAAACCCGTCTGCCCGCAAGGGCGTAGGGGTTCGACTCCCCTTCCCGGTACTCAGCCTGATGCGGTGTGACAACCGCCCAATCGGACTGCGGGCTACATACGCTCGCCCCGCTGGCCACCTAGATCAGGGATTCCCGGGCGGCGTGCCGCCCTGTCCACACCGCCCCGACCGAGGCTGCGGCCACCGCCCGGTTCGAGGCACGCCACCCACGTCCCAGCACTGCGAATCTTCCTCTACCGAGCAGCGGACCCTCGGGCGTCGACCTCAGGTCCGTCGTTCGCTCACCGCGAGCGCGCTCGACAGTGCGCCTCAACCCGTGCTGCTGCGGCGGTTCGGGACGCCTCGGTCCCGGCAGGCCTCGCCGGACGGCGAGGCCTGCCTGCGCCTAGCCGGCCGACTGGGCGTCCCGCTGCCGGGCGAGGCCGTAGAAGAACAGCGACACCGGCCGGTACATGGCGTGGGCGAACTTCGTGAACGGCAGGAACAAGACCAGCTCCATGGCGATCGCGACATGCACCAAGAACACCCAGTAGCCCCAGGTCGGCACCGGTTCGGCGTACAGCGCGGCCTCGATCAGGAAGCCGGTCAGTCCGGTCACCCACAGCAGCACCAGGAACAGCCAATCCGACGGTTTGCTGTCGTCGTTGCACTGCCGGTTCTCCTGCCAGCGACGGACCATGAACCAGGAAACGCCGTACATCAGCGCCACGCCGGCCACAGTGCCCAGCAGCCGCACCGGATACCAGATCGGTACCGGCGTGCCGGTCGCCTTGATCCCGAGCACATCCATCCCGTAGTCGAGCGTGGTCGCCAGCAGCAGCCCCAGGAAGCCCCAGATGGTCAGCGCGTGGATCAGCCAGCGCCGCCGGTACAGCGGCTCAACCGGTTCGTCGTCGTGGCAGTCGTCGCGGTACCGCTTCTGGCCCAGCGACTCGATGCCCAGCGCGTACCAGAGCGCCCGTCCGGTGCGCCCCCAGGCCTGCTTGCTGCCGAACAGCGACGCTCTGGTCACGCCGTCCTTGCGCGCGACGTCACGCGCGAGCAGGCCGACGCCGAGCAGGCTGAACAGCGCCACGACGACCATCAGCACGATGCCGGTGGTATGGATCACGGAGTAGGGAATGAAGTCGAACAGCGCCAGCGACTCGTGACTCTGCTCCCCTCGGATCGCGGCGAAGAAGAGGGCGAAGAACGCCGCCGCACCGACCACGATCGCGGTACCGATCACCGGACGCGTGTACAGCGTCCGAGCGATGCCGCTCTTGTCGTAGTGGGCGATCGCGTAGCGTCGAGCGGTGCCCATGAACTCGCCCGGATCGGCCTGCTGCGGACACCGCGTGGTGCACACGCCGCAGCCGTAGCACGTCCACAACTCCTTGCTGCCCACCAGGTCGTCGGTGAGTCCGACCTGCGCGAGCCGGATCAGCTGACGCGGGAACATCGCGTCGTTGTCGGTCAGCGGGCAGATCGCGGTGCAGTTGCCGCAGCTGAAGCAGGCATTGATGTCGGCGGCACCGAACTTCTGCAGGTCGGTGATCAGGTTCGGGTTGACCACGCTGGTCATTCGTACTCACACTCCTCCAGGGTCGCCTCGGGCTCGCCCTGGCCGACCACGCTGTAGCTGAAGTAGCCGTCGTCGTCGGCTTCGGCACTCTCGATCAGATGTCCGTAGCGGCGCATGCCCATCACCCAATACACGGTCTCGTGCACGGGATGGCCGATCCGCTCGGCGATCTCGACGATGGTCGCCGGGCCCGAAGCCAACGCCTGGAAGATCGGCGCGTGCATCAGGGGTTCCTCGCGGATCACTTCGCGCGGGTCGCGCAATGTGTGAGTCATCCCACCGGCTCCTTGACTGGTACGTCGGTCGCGATCATCTCTTCGATCGCGGCCCTCATCTGTGCGTCGGTGTAGCCGAGCAGGTCGATCGCGTCCGACCCGCAGACCGGGACGCAGCCGCCGCAGCCCTTGCACGTGGCCGGATCGACGGTCGCGACCTGGCGGCCGTCCCAGGCGATGCTGGTGATCGCGTCGTAGGGGCAGGACGTGAGGCACTCGCCACTGCCGACGCACTTGTCCGGATCCACCCGGGCGACCAGCGGCTCGAGCTCTGCGAAGCCCTTCTTCAGCAGCGCCGCGCTCTGCGCGACCGCGGCCAGTCCCGCGGCGACGCTCTCCCCCACCGTGCGAGGGCTCTGGCAGCAGCCGGCGATCATGACGCCGTCCACCACCGTCTCCACCGGCCGCAGCTTGGGGTGGATCTCGTTGAAGAACCCGTCGCTGCCGACCGGCAGCTTGAGCACCTCGATCAGCCCCGAGTTCTCCCGCGGCACCATGCCGGTGACCAGCACCACCAGGTCGACCGGCAAAGTCAGTTCGCGGCTCTGCGTGAGCAGGTCCGTCACGGTCACGGCGAGCCCACCGGAAGCCACCTTCGCTACCGACGGCGGGGTGTCGTCGGGGAACTTCAGGTAGACCGACCCCAAATCGCGGGACTCGTTGTAGAGCAACTCGTTGCGTCCGTAGGCACGGATGTCGCGATGCAGGTGGTACTGCCGGATGGCCGGATCCACCTTTGCCACCAGCATCGAGGTGTGGATCGCCGCCGTGCAGCAGTACTTCGAGCAGTACTCGTTGCCCGGCGCTTCCTGCCGCGAGCCCACGCAGTAGACGTAGGCGATCGAGCGCACCGGACGTCCCGCGTAGCTGAGCCGGCCGGACGGCGCGGCGTCCACGAGCTCCTTGAACTCCGGCAGCGTGACCACGCCGTCGATGCCGTACCCGAACTCGCCCTCGGTGGGCGCGTAGGAGTCGAAGCCCGTAGCCACGATGATCGACCCGACCTCGACGGTGAGCTGCTTGTCCGAGCCGTCCCGGTGCAAGGTGAGCTGTGCGGCGTAGTTGCCGAACGTGCCCGACTTCCCGGTCAGCTCGGCGCTGGTGTACACGGTGATGTCGCGGCGGGCCTTGATCTGCTCGATCAGGCCGGCCACCTCCTCGGCCCCGGACGCCTCGTCGGGGAAGGTCGGGCCGAATCGGCCCACCCAGCCGCCGAGGTGGGCGTCCCGCTCGATCACGACGGCCTGGATTCCGACATCAGCCAGGCCGATCGCAGCCCGCAGGCCCGCGATCCCACCGCCGACCACCAACGCCTTGGGCACGGTCTGGATCCGCAGCGGTTCGAGTGGAGCGGACAGCCGGGTCTTCGCGACGCCGGCACGGACCAGGCCGATCGCCTTCTCGGTCGCCCCGGCGCGGTCGTGCGGATGCGCCCAGGAATCCTGTTCGCGCACGTTCACCTGGGTGTAGGCGTACTGGTTGAGGTCGGCACGCTTGGCGACGTTGCGGAAGGTCACCTGGTGCAGTTTCGGCGAGCAGGACGCGACCACGAGCCCGTCGAGATTCTGGGCACGGATGTCGTCGATCATGTCGTGCTGGGTGCCGTCCGAACACGCGAACACCGGTGATTCCGACACCACGACGCCGGGTTCGTCCTTCAGCGCCTCCCGGACGGCCGCGACGTCCACGTAGTCGGAGATGTTGCCGCCGCAGTGGCAGATGTACACGCCGATCCGGCGCTGTTCCGGTCCGGTGGTCGGTTCCGGGGTCTCGGCCTGGCTCATACCGTCACCTCCTCGGTGAAGTGCTGGTGTTCGAGGTGAGCGGCCACCTGGGCGACCGCGGCCCCCGAATGCAGGATGGTGTCCACGATGTCCTTGGCTCCCGAGGCGGTACCGGCCACAAAGACGCCGGGGACGGTGGTCTGGCCGGGGCTGAGCTCCGCGCTCGGTTCGGCCACGTAGTAGTACTCGTCCAGCCCGAGCGGAGCCTCGTCGAACAGTTTCTCCACGTCGCGATTCGGCTGGATGCCGACCGCCAGCACCACCAGGTCGTAGGACGCCTCGACGAGGCTGCCGCCGTTCTCGATGTCCTCGTAGCGGACCAGCAGGTCGCCGTTGTCCTCCTCCGTGATCTTCGAGACCCGACCCTTGATGTACTGCGCGCCCATGTCCTTGGCCTGGGTGTAGAACTCCTCGTACCGCTTCCCGGAGGCCCGCATGTCCATGTAGTGCATGCTCACGTCCGCCAGCGGCAGTGCGCCCATGATCAGTTGGTTCTGCTTGATCGAGTACATGCAGCAGAACTTCGAGCACAGCGGGTTGCCGACGGTCTTGTCGCGAGACCCCGTGCAGGAGATGTAGGCGATCCGGTCCGGGACCTTGCCGTCGCCGGGACGCAGCACCGTGTTGAACGGACGGGTCGGGGCCAGCAGGCGGTCCATCTGCATGCCGGTGATCACGTTCGGGAACTTCCCGAACCCGTACTCGGGCTTCAGGTCGGCCGCGAACAGCTTGTGTCCGGTGGCGACCACCACGGCTCCGACGGTCACGTCGCGGAGCTCGTCGCGGGCGTCCATCCGGATCGCGAAGGCGGGGCAGGCCTTCACGCACTCCTGGCATTCCGAGCAGACCCCGCAGTCGAGGCAGGATCCCGCGCCGGAGCGGGCTTGCTCGTCGGTGAGCGGAGCCTCGATCTCGGAGAAGTCGCGCGGGTTGTGCACCAGCGAGACGTCGCCACTGATCGGGTGCCGGTGGCCGAACGCCGTCTGGCGGGACAGCACGGTGTCGGTGGAGACGGTCTCGAGCCGGTCGTCCAGGGCGGTGAACCCGTCCAGCGGCTGCCCGGTGATCCACCGGTCCACCATGTGCGCCGCGCGCCGGCCGGAGCCGATCGCCCGGGTGATGTCGGTGGCCCCCGCGGTCACGTCGCCGGCGGCGAACAGGAACGGCACCGAGGTCTGCAGCGTCTTCGGATCGACGCTCACGCGGCCGCGGGCGTCCGCGAGGGCGGCGAACGGTGCCGGGTCCGGGCTCATCCCGATGGTGGAGATGACCAGGTCACAGGGGAGCACGTACTCGCTGCCCGGGACCGGCTCGGGGCTGCGGCGACCGGACGCGTCCGGCTCGCCGAGGCGCATCTTCTGCAGTCTCACTCCGGTCACGCGACCCTCGGAGGTGACTACCTCGGTCGGGGCGACGAGCAGTTCGAACACCGCACCCTCGGCCTCAGCGTCCTTGCTCTCCACGTGGTGGGCGGGCATCTCGTCGCGAGTGCGTCGGTAGGCGACCCGGGCCTCTGCCGCACCCAGACGGAGCGACACCCGGGCGGCGTCCATGGCGACATTGCCGCCGCCGACCACGACGACCCGCTTGCCGGTGAGGTCGGGAGCAGCGCCGTTGGCCACGTCGGCCAGGAAATCGAGCCCGTTCACCGAGCCCTCCGCGTCCTCTCCCGGCACGTTCATGCGCGTGGCGAGCTGGGTGCCGGTGGCCAGGATCACGGCGTCGTAGCCGTCGTCGGCGAGCGCCTGGGGATCGGCGACCGTCGCGTTGCAGCGGATCTCCACGCCGAGCGAGGTGAGGTTCGCGATGTCGGCGTCCACCACCTCGTGCGGCAGCCGGTAGGCGGGAATCGCGTGCCGCAAGTACCCGCCGGGCTGCGATCGCTTCTCCAGGATCGTCACCTGGTACCCCTTGCGGGCCAGCTGCCAGGCTGCGGTCAGGCCGGCAGGGCCGGACCCGACGATCGCGATCCGATGACCGTTGGGCTCGGCGACCTCGATCGCCGGCCCGCCGGAGTCGCGCGCGGCCTCGTAGTGCTTGTCGGCTGCGAAGCGTTTGATCAGGCGGATCGGGACCGGACCCTCAAGCTTGGCTCTGGTGCAGTCGGCCTCGCACGGCGCGTAGCAGGCCCGACCGAGAGTGCCGACCAACGGGGTCGCGTCGAGGACCAGTTGGAACGCTTCCTCATCCTTGCCTGAACGCACCAGCGAGACGTAGCCGTGGGCCTTGATCCCGGCCGGGCAGGCACCCACGCAGGGCGAGGTCCCCTCGCGCTGCAGCACGGCCTTCTTCGGCACGGCCTGCGGAAATGCGATGTACGCCGCGCGACGGGCCGCCAGATCAGCGTTGAACTGATCGGGGACGGCCACCGTGCAGGCTTTCTGGCACGCATCGCACCCGGTGCATGCCGCCCAGTCGACAAATTTCGACTTTTGCCGAATCGAAGCCTGGAACGCGCCGTCAGCATTTCTGCTTATGCCCCGCACTTCACTGAAGGCCATCGTCGTGATGTTCGGGTGGTTGATCGTCGAGGACATCTTGGGCCCGGAGATGCAGGACGCGCAGTCGAGGGTCGGAAAGACCTTGCTGAGCAGGATCATCCGACCACCAACGCTGGCCTCCTTCTCGACCAGCAGAACCTGGTAGCCCATGTCGGCCAACTTGATCGACGACTCCATTCCGCCGATCCCACTGCCAATTACGAGGACGTCGTAGTCCATCGCACACGCTCCTTGTCGCCGCGGCACGCGGCCGGTGGTCAGATGAACAGGTTGACGTTCGATTCGTCGGCCTCACCCAGGTAGGTGGCCACGCCGGCGTACTCGATGCCGTCGATGAGCTCCTCCTTGCCGATGCCGAGCACGTCCATGGACATGGTGCAGGCGATGAGCTTGATGTCCTGCTCCCGCGCGGTCTCGATCAATTCCGCAACGGTCATGACATTTTCGGCCTTCATGACCCGCTTCATCATCGACCGGCCCGCACCACCGAAATTGAACTTCGAAAGGCCAAGTTTTTCGGCATTCTTCGGCAGCATTGCCGAGAACGCTTTCTGCAGCCCACTCTTCTTGGCATCCGGGGCGGCCACGCCATCGGTCTTGCGGAGGGCGGCCAGTCCCCAGAAGGTAAAGAACATCGTCACCTCATCGTCCATCGCGGCGGCGCCGTTGGCGATGATGAACGCTGCCATCACCCGGTCGTAGTCGCCGCTGAACACAATGATGGTCTTCTTAGCCATCGCTTCTTCCTGACTTCCTTGTCGGTGGGAGGACGCTCAAGCCACCGCGGCCGGAGCCCGGAGCTTGGTGAGCGTCACAGAGAACTCACGCATGTAGTTGGCGAAAGGCTCGGCGCATACCGAGCAGAGCGCGGCCATCTTCAGCCGCTGGGCGGCGATGCCCCGTTCGCTCATCATCGCCTGGGCCCTGCTGATGATCTCCGCCGTCCGTTCGGCGCAGTCGGGCAGGTAGGCGCACTCTTCGCCATCGGAGGCCACGAAGACCCCTTCAAAGCCGCTTTCCAGCGCGTGGACGAGCCAGGACGGCTTCAGTCCGCTGCTGCACGGCACGGCCATCGTCTGCACGGTGGCGGGGTATTCGAGATGCCGGCTCCCCGCCAGATCGATGCCCGGATCGGAGATGTTGATGGTGGAGAAGACGAGGACCCGCGGAGTGTCGGCCGCGGGTCCGGCAGCTCCGGACACGGCCTACTTCGCCTTGCGGAGGAAGAGGTGGATCGAGCCGGCCTCTTCGAACGAGCCCAGGAAGTCGTGGCCCATCTTCTTGCACCACGCCGGGATGTCCTTCAGTGTTCCGGAGTCCGTAGCGAGGACCTCCATCACATTTCCCACCGGTACGCCACCGATCTGCTTCTTCGCAGCCAGGATCGGGCCCGGGCACGAGACACCGCGCGCGTCGACGACGACCGGAGTCGCAATGGCCTTCAGTTCTTCTATGGTTGACGACATTGTCCTCTGCTCTCCTCTTTCTGCTCCGGACCACTGCGTCCGGACACCGAAAGCGTACACCCCCGGGGGTACTTGTACGTACTCTGAGAAGACTTCGCCGCAACCTGCGTGCACACCGATTGAGTCACCACTCACAACGATTTCAGAAACGATTTACGAAACGCCCTGCTTGCGGATTCCGAGGACGCCGCCCGACAGGGCTCAGCGATCGTTGAGCGCCATCTCCACGACGGCTCGACCCGAGACCGCCCCCCGCTCGAGGCGACGGTAGGTCGCCTCCGCGTGGTAGAGCGAGACGCGCTCGGAGACGACGCCGCGATAGTCCAGCACTCCGCGGGCGGCCAGATCGACCACGACCGGTAGGTCGGTCCGGGTCCGCGCGCCATAGGATCCGCAGACCTGCTGTCCCCGGCGGACCAGTCGATTGATCTCCACCGCCGCCGTCTGCGTGCCGGCGGCCAGGCCCACCGGCACCATCCGGCCGCCGTCGGCGAGCAGCGTCAGCGCCTGCTCGAAGGTCGCCGGCAAGCCGAGGGCCTCGATGGCGACGTCGACGCCCCGTCCCTCGGTGAGCGCGAAGACCCGCTCCCTGGCGTCCACATTCCGGGAGTTGATCACATCGGAGGCGCCGTAGCGGATCGCATGCTCGAGCTTCTCGTCGTCCACGTCGATCGCAATCACGGTGCGCGCGCCGAGCTCGTGGGCGACCTGCACGATGTTCGAGCCAACCCCGCCGATACCGATGACCGCCACCGTCTCGCCGTAGCGCAGGTCTGCTCCGCGGCGTACCGCGCCATAGGCCGTCATCGCCGCGCAGCCGAGGATCGCCGCCGCGACGGCGTCCATTCCGTCGGGCATGGGGGTAACCGCGGTGACCGGGATCACGCAGTACTCGGCGAGCCCGCCCATCGAGTACTGGGCGATCACCGAGCCGTCCAGGTCGGCCAGGCGGCTGGAACCGTCGAAGAGCTGACCCTGGACCCGGTTGAGCCAGAAGAACGGAGCGCAGAGGTCGTCGCGTCCGCGGGCGCAGTCCGGGCACTGGCCACAGGGCATCAGGAAGGCCCCACAGACCGCATCCCCGGCTGCCAGGCCGCTGTGCTGGGTGTTCGGGCCGAGTTCCACCACGGTGCCGGACACTTCATGGCCGAGCACGGCTGGGGTCGGGAACGGGATCTTCCCCGACATCACGTGCAGGTCGGAGTGGCACAGCCCGCAGCCGGTCACCTTGACCAGCACCTCGCCCGAACGCGGCCTCGGCGTGCGGACGCGCCTCACCTCGAGCGGCTCACCGGGGGCGATCAGCACGGCCGCTCGCATCGTCTCGGGAATGGTCGGAGTCTGGTCCACCTGGCTCGCCTGTCGCTCGGTCCGGCCGCCGACCTCGCCGACGACACGGACAAACTAGCGTTAGGCACTTTGTCCTGTCAATAGGTCAAAATCACATTACCGGAGTCAGTCCATCTCGTAGACGCGAAGCGAGTTGGTCTGCCGGGAATGCCGCCCGGGATTGCCGGCCACGATCACGACGTGATCCCCATGCTGGACGAAGCCGGTCTCGGTCAGCCCGGTCTGTACCGACTCCACCATCGAATCGGTGTCGGTGTACTCCGGCGTGACGTAGGACTGCACCCCCCAGCACAAGGTGAGTTCCTGCGCGGTCTTGGGCAACGGAGTAAAGGCCATGATCGGCACCTCCGAGCGCAGGCGGGCCAACCGGTGCGGGGTGTCTCCGGAGATCGTGAACGCCGCCAGGTACTTCGCTCCGACCCGCTCGGCCACCTCGACGGCGGCCTTTGAGATGACTCCGGAGGTCGTGTGCGGGTTCCAGCTCAGCGGACGGATCTTGTCCAAGCCCTCCGCCTCGGTCCGGGTGATGATCCGGGCCATCACGTTCACCGCGTCGATCGCGTAGTCCCCGACCGCCGTCTCCCCGGACAGCATCACCGCGTCCGCCCCGTCCAGGATGGCGTTGGCGACATCGGAGGCTTCGGCTCGCGTGGGCCGGTGCGCGGTGATCATCGACTCCAGCATCTGGGTCGCCACGATCACCGGCTTCGCCCACGCCCTGGCCGCGTCGATGATCCGCTTCTGGACACCGGGCACCTCCTCCAGGGGCAACTCGACGCCGAGATCACCCCGGGCGACCATGAACGCGTCGAAGGAGTCGATCACCTCGTACAGGTTCTCGATCGCCTGGGGTTTCTCCAGCTTCGCGATCACCGGAACGTGGCGATCCTCCTCGTCCATCACGGCGCGCACCGGCTCGACGTCGGAGGCATTGCGGACGAAGGAGAGGGCAATCATGTCGACGCCGTGACGCAGCGCCCAGCGCAGGTCGCGCTCGTCCTTCTCGCTCAGCGCGGGCACGCTNNACGATCACCTCGGTGATCACGTCGGTGTCGGTGACCTCGACCGCACGCAGCTCGATGGCCCCGTCGTTGATCAGGATCTGGTCTCCCGGGGTCACATCGGCGGTCAGCGTCTTGAGGGTGGTGGACGCGCGCTCCGCGTCCCCTGGCACATCATCGGTGGTGATCGCGAAGCGAGCCCCGACCTCAAGGAAGGCCTCGCCGTCGGTGAACTCGCCCAAACGGATCTTTGGGCCCTGCAGATCGGCGAGGATGCCCACAGGGCGACCGGCGATGCGGGCGGCATCCCGGATCCAGCCGACCCGCTTGGCATGAATCAGGTGGTCGCCGTGGCTCATGTTCAGCCGCGCGACATTCATACCGGCGTTGACGAGGTTGACGATGGCCTCCGCGGAATCGGTAGCGGGGCCGATCGTGCACACTATCTTTGCTCTACGCACGAACAGCACCCTAGCCGAACCGACTGGGCGCTTCCGAGCAGGGATCAGTCGCGGACGAGCTCCAGCGCTGCCCTGAGATCGTCAGGGTACTCTGATCGGAAGGTCACCGACTCACCCGTCCGCGGATGGACGAAGCCCAGTTCGACCGCGTGCAGCCACTGCCGCTCCAGCCCGAGTCGAGCAGCCAGCACCGGGTCTCCCCCGTAGGTCGGGTCACCGACGCACGGGTGCCGGATCGCCTGCATGTGCACCCGGATCTGATGGGTGCGACCGGTCTCCAGGTGCACCTCCAGCAGCGTCACGGCCGGGAACGCCTCCAGCATGCGGTAGTGCGTCACGCTGTGCCGTCCGCCGGCCACGACGGCCATCTTGTAGTCGGCTCCGGGGTGGCGTCCGATCGGAGCGTCGACGGTGCCCTCGAACGGGTCCGGATGCCCCTGCACCAACGTGTGGTAGACCTTGGTCACCTCGCGAGAGCGGAACGCCCGCTTCAACGCCGTGTAGGCCGGTTCGCTCTTCGCCACCACCATCAGCCCGGACGTGCCGACGTCCAGCCGCTGCACGATGCCCTGCCGCTCCGCCGCACCGGAGGTGGAGATCCGAAAACCGGCCGCGGCCAGGTGCTCGACCACAGAAGGGCCGTCCCAGCCCAGGCTCGGGTGCGCGGCCACGCCAGCAGGCTTGTCCACCACGACCAGATCGGCATCATCGTGGACGATGGCGATTCCGGCCACCTCTTTGGGAACCACCTCGACCGTCGGCGCCGTGACCACCTCGACCTCCAGCAGATCGCCGGCCCGAACGCGATAGGACTTGCCCACCGGTGCGGAGTTCACCTGCACGCCTCCGGTCTCGGCGAGATCGTCGATCCGGCTGCGAGACAGCCCAGTCATGCGAGCAGCCGCTGCGCCTACCCGCTCCCCGTCCAACCCGTCCGGCACCAGCCAGACGCTACTCATCGGCTGCTGCGTCCCGCTCCTTGAGCCGGACGCCCCCCAGCGACACCTGGGTGATGACCGACAACCAGATCACCATCACCGCCGCAGCGGTGATGCAGATGTCGGCGACGTTGACGATCGCGAAGTACGGCAGCTGGATGAAGTCGACCACGTGACCCCGGAAGGGCCCCGGCTCACGGAACAGCCGATCCGACAGATTGCCCAGGATGCCGGCCAGCAGAAGGCCGATCCCCACCGCCCATCCCCGATGCCGGATCCGCGGCACGATCCAGCCCAGCACGCCGATCAGGGCTGCGATCCCGACCACCGTGATCGCAGCCGTGAAGCTCTCGCCCATGCTGAATGCCGCGCCGGGATTGCCGATCAGCTGCAGGGTGACCAGTCCGCCCAGAAGCGGAATCGGTCGAGTCGGGTCGAGATACGCCAGGGCGAGGCTCTTGGTGAACAGGTCGAGCGCGAAACCGGCCGCCGCGATCCCGAAACAGAGCGCACGCAACGGCCAGACCTTCGTGTCGGCGCCGGATCTCCTGCTCGCCACAGTCGCCTCGCCCGTTATCGCCGTTCCTCCCGCTGCTTGCAGGCCACGCACATCGTGGCCCGCGGGAACACCTGCAACCGGTCCTTGCCGATCGGCTGACCGCAGGACTCACAGGAGCCGTAATTGCCCGCCTCGAACATCCGATATGCCGCCTGCGCCTGTTCCAGCATGTCCCTGGCGTTCTGGGCCAGCGACATCTCCTGGTCCCGCTCGAAGTTCGACGAGCCGACATCGGCCGGGTCCCGGCCGGCACCGTCCGCGCCCTCCTCGAACAGATCAGCAAGTCCGGCCTCGGCTACCTCGATCGCGCGTTCCATCCGCGCGATGTCGGCCAGCAGCTCCTGGCGGACCTCCTCGACCTCCTCCTCGGTCCAAGGATCCTCGCCCTCGGCGACAGGAAACGAAACGCTCGCCGCGGCTCCCATCGCCCCCTGGCGGGTGTGCGTCGACGCCATCGAAGACTCCTCTGACTCATGCTTGAGCAGGGAGAGTACCACCTGCCCGGCGGGTGCCCCGACAAAACGCCGGACGCCGCCCGTGGGCGGCGTCCGGATGTGGTCGGTAGGGGATCAGTTGCCTTCGCTGAGCAGCGCGTCCAGTCGAGGAGTGGCCGATTCCGGCGACGGTTCGCTCAGGATCGCAGGCAGGTCGCTCGGCTCGATCGTCGCCTCCGACAGGGCCTTGATCTGGCTCTGCAGGTGGTTCGACATGTTGGAGCGGAATGCGGCCTCGAAGCTGCGCAGGTGATCGACCTTGGTGCGCAGGATGTCGCGCTCCTGCTCCAGCGCCGTGAACAGCTCGGCGCGACGCGCGTCGGCATCGCCGTTGACCGCGTCGGCACGCTGCTGGGCCTCGGTGGTGACCTTCTCGGCGTTGACGCGCGCCTCGGACTCGATCCGGTCGGCGCGAGTACGGGCGTCGGTGAGGGCCTCGTGCGCCTTCTTGTTGGCGTTGTCGATCACGCTCTCGGCCTCGGCCCGCGCCGAGGACACGATCCGCTGGGACTCGACCTGAGCCTCGCCAACCAGCCGCTCGGACTGCTCCGTGGCCATCTGCAGCAGCCGGGTGACCGCGGGGGACGCCTCCGCGGAGCTGGTGACCACGATGTTCTCGACCTTGCCGGTCGGCACCTGTGCCGCGTCCGGGGCCGCCGCGACGCCGGCCTGGCGCAGCTGCATGACCTCGCCACGCAGCGACTCCAACTCAGCCTGCGCGGAGGCGAGTTCGCCGCGCACCTGCTCGAGCTCCTGGGCCCGCTGGCTGGCCTCGTCCGCCCTCGCCTGAAGCTCGCCCTTCACGCCGTCGAGTTCGGCCTGGCGCCCCTGCAGATCGGCCTTGAGCTTGTCGGCCTCCGCGGAGTCACCGGGCACGAAGATGCTGGACGGCTCGCTGGAGCCAAGCGCGTCGATCTGCTGCTTGAGGGTGGCATTCTCCTCGGTCAGCGCCGACAGTGTGGCCTCAACCTTGTCGACGAAGTTGTCGACGTCGACGGGTTCGTAGCCGTTCCGCCGGGCCAGGTGGAAGCGGGTCTGGCGGACCTGCTCGAGGGTCAGGGTCATTGCTCACCTCACGGATTCAGTTGCAGGGCTCGGTGCACCGAGCCCCGACAGGGCGCTCTCAGGCTAGTGCGTACGGTTTCGGTAGTCCAAGCACCCTCAATCGCGCGCCGCGTAGGGGTAAACCCGAGGTCAAGACATTCAGATCCAGCGCAGGAGCACGAGGATCGCGACGTAGAGGACGGTGAAGGCCGTGTCGAGCATGACACCGCCGAGCCGGATCGGCGGCAGAACCCTCTGCAGCAGGCGCAACGGCGGGTCGGTGAGCGTGAGCACGAGCTCCGCGACCACCCGCAGGGCGCCCTGCGGTTCCCAGTCGCGCACGAACATGGGCACCCAGCCGAGCACCGCCCGGATGGTCAGCAGGGCGATAAATCCGACCAGGACCCAGTGGAGCAGCAAGCCGATCAGGGCCATCAGGTCGCCTTTCAGGACTGGTTGAAGAAACCTCCGGCGAGACGCTCCTTGTCTTCGGCCGCCACGGTGACGTTGTGCGGCGAGAGCAGGAAGACCTTGCTGGTGATGCGTTCAATGCTGCCACGCATGCCAAAAATCAAGCCGGCGGAGAAGTCGACCAGCCGCTTGGCGTCCGCGTCCTCCATGTCGCCGAGGTTCATGATCACCGGAATGCCGTCGCGGAAGTTCTCCCCGATCGTGCGCGCCTCGTTGTAGGTGCGCGGGTGCACCGTGATGATCCGATTGATGTCGGCCACCCGAGGGTGCTCCCGCGGCGGACGGCGGGTCTCCAACTCGGTGACCGTCGCCGGCACCGGCCGGACCTCGTCCTGACTCGCCTCCGTGACCTGTTCGGTGACCTCGTCAGAGCCCGGTTCCACCTCGGCGTAGTCGTTGTCGGACACCAGGCCCAACCACACGGCCGCCTTCTTGAAGCGATCAGCCATCGTCTGCCCCTTTTGTCTCACCGGTCCCAGACGATGCTATCTGGCGGGGCCGCCTGCCCCCGGGAGGGCACGCCCCGACACGCCCCAACTCACGGCAGCCAGACCAGGCCGGCCTGACGGCCGGACCGCGCGCCGTCGCGTCGGTAGGAGTGCAGCGTCGGGGTCTCCCGAGTGCACGGATCGACCCGCACCACTGCGCAGCCCAGACCGCGGAGCTGGCTCTCGGCCGCCGCGCCCAGATCGAGCGCGGGGGTGCCCCAGCTGGTGGTCGCCGCCGCAGCCGGGTGCGCGACCGCGAAGGAGTCGCGCAGGCTCGCCGGCACCTCATAGCAGGCACCGCAGATGTGCGGACCGATCCAGGCCGTGATCCGGGTCGCGCCGAGTTCGACCAGCCGTGACACGGTCGCAGGCAACACGCCCGCGGCGAGCCCGACGCGTCCGGCGTGCGCCGCAGCCACGACGCCGGCGTCCGGATCGGCGAAGAGCACGGGCAGGCAGTCGGCCGCACGAACCGCCAACGCCACTCGCCGGGCTGTCGTCACCACCGCGTCGGCGGGCTCGCTGGCCAGCGCGCGCGGATCGGTGTCGGCCTCGACGGTGACCACCCGGTCGCCGTGCACCTGATGGACGTTCAGCGCGGGCAGGCCGAGCTCCGCCTCCACCACGTCCCAATCCGGGGCACGCCAGGCCTGGGGCGCTGCCAGGCTCAAGTCCAACCGGCCGCCGCCCGGTGCGACGGCGTCACAGCAGGCGACCCCGGCGCCATCGGCGTCGGGGTCGTTGCGGTAGGAAAACACCACTTACTTCAAGAAGTCCGGCACGTCGAGGTCGTCGTCATCGGCCGGCTCGGGCACGAACGGCTTCGGCGCCGGCTTGACCACCGGCTCCACGGCCGGTGACTCCGGCGAGCTCTCCGAGGGCGGCGCGGACGGCGCGACCGGAGTGGGCCGCGGGGCTGCCGATCCGGACTGGCGTGCCTCCGGCCGCTGCGCCGGCTTGCGCTGCGGCAACCCGCCGTCGAAGCCGGCCGCGATCACGGTCACCCGCACCTCGTCGCCCAGCGCATCGTCGATGACCGTGCCGAAGATGATGTTCGCGTCCTCGTGGGCGGATGCCTCGATCAGGTTCGCTGCGGCGGAGACCTCGAACAGGCCCAGGTCGGAACCACCGGCGATCGAGAGCAGCACGCCGTGCGCACCCTCGATGCTCGCCTCGAGCAGTGGCGAGGAAACCGCCATCTCCGCTGCGGCGCGAGCACGATCCTCGCCACGTGCCGAACCGATTCCCATCAGGGCCGAGCCCGCGTTCGACATGACCGCCTTGACGTCGGCGAAGTCGAGATTGATCAGGCCGGGCGTGGTGATCAGGTCGGTGATGCCGGACACGCCCTGCATCAGCACCTGGTCGGCCTGGCGGAACGCGTCCAGGATCGCGACATGGTGGTCGGTCATCTCCAGCAACTTGTCGTTGGGGATGACGATCAGGGTGTCGACCTCCTCGCGGAGGGTACCGATGCCATCCTCCGCCTGGGTCGCGCGGCGGCGTCCCTCGAAGCTGAACGGGCGGGTGACCACACCGATGGTCAAGGCGCCCAGCGAGCGGGCGATCCGAGCCACCACCGGCGCGCCGCCGGTGCCGGTACCGCCTCCTTCACCCGCGGTGACGAAGACCATGTCGGCGCCCTTGAGCACCTCCTCGATCTCGTCCGCGTGGTCCTCGGCGGCCTGGCGACCCTTGGCCGGGTCGGCACCGGCGCCGAGGCCTCGGGTGAGGTCACGGCCGATATCGAGCTTCACGTCGGCGTCGCTCATCAGCAGCGCCTGGGCGTCGGTGTTCACCGCAATGAACTCCACCCCGCGCAGCCCTGACTCGATCATCCGGTTCACGGCGTTCACGCCACCGCCGCCGACCCCTACCACCTTGATGATGGCGAGGTAGTTCTGGGACGCAGTTCCCACGAAACCCACCCTTACTTCTCGCAATAATCCCGCGTTGACAGCATGGCTCGACGAAGCGGGCGAACCGGGGAAGGACTACTGCTTCGGCGTGGCCTCAAGGCTAGGGAACGCGTTTTGAGCTTGTCCAAGAATGGGCGAAGCCTCGGCGTGTCCCTCAACTTGGGGTTCAGGGTTGTTCGAACGCTCAACGACGAGTGGGGAAAGCGGGAGCGGAGACGTTGAACTCGGTACCGCCGAGCGGCAGCAGGGCGTCCAGCACCTCGCTCTTCAGCGACGAATCCTCAGCGCTCCCCCAGATCACCCGGCGGCCGTCCTTCAAGCGCAGCTCGATGCCGTCGCGGCTGGGCGCAGCGAGGCGCGAGACCAGTGCCTGGGTCTGCGGGCTGAGCGCGGAGAAGACCGTGCCGACATCGACCAGCACCTGCTGGTCCGACGGGTCGGCGTCCACGACCACCAACCCGGACGCCGGCGACTTCACCGCCTGGAAGACGACCCCGGTCGCGTCGGCGAGCAGGTAGCCCCCGCCGGCAGGGATCGCGAGCCGGGCCTTCCGCTCGGCGACTACGATCCGGATCGTGCCGGGCCAGCTCCGGGTGACGTTCACCTCGGCCACCGGGGGCAGGCCGGCCACCCGGTCGGCCACCGCACTGGTGTCGATCCGCACCATCGGCGTCCCGACGGGCACCGCGGCGGCCGCGAGTACCTCGTCCTTGGTGAGCAGGTGGGCCCCGGAGACCGTCACAGCCTTGGCTGAGAGCACCGGAGAGAATGCGACCAGCCAACCGGCTCCGACCACCGCGGCCAGAACGAGAACGACGGCCAGCCAACGCAGCCAGCGCCGACGACGATCGCCGCGGCGGCGTACCTCGATCCGGGCAGTGGCGTCCCTGACTTCGCTCACGCCTGCCGCTCCAGCAGCTGGGCGAGACGGGGTCCGACCTGGGTCACATCCCCCGCACCGAGAGTGATGACCACGTCGCCGGGGCGGAGGGCCGCGGCGAGCGCCGGAGCAGCCTCGGCAAGAGTCTCCACATAGCGGACGCGCCCGGGCGCCACAGCCTGGGCAGCGTCGGCGACCAATCGTCCGGTGACACCGGGTAGCGGGTCCTCGCGGGCCGGGTAGATGCCCAGCACGAAGATCTCGTCCGCCAACGCCAGCGCCCGGCCGAACTCCGGTGCGAAGTCCCTGGTCCGGGTGAACAGGTGCGGCTGGAAGCAGGCCACCAACCGACCGGGGGCGACCATGCCCCGGGCTGCGGTCAGCGTCGCGGCCACCTCGGTCGGGTGGTGGGCGTAGTCGTCGAAGATGCGCACCCCGGCCACCTCGGCGACCGGCTCGAACCGCCGCGACGTGCCGGTGAAGCCGGACGCGGCCGCGCGCAGCGCGGGCCCCGGCAGACCCAGGGCGCGACCCACGGCGTAGGCGCTGGCCGCGTTGTGCAGGTTGTAGCGGCCGGGTACGCCCAAGACCAGCTCGCCGCGGTCGCCCTCGGCCTCGAGGAACGCGCGCGAGCCGCCTGCGACGAACTCCAACCCGCTCAACCGGACGTCCGCGCCGGCCGACTCGCCCACCGTGACCACCCGCTTGCCCGCGGCCCGGATGGCCGGGACCAGGGCCATCGCTCCCGGATCGTCCGCGCTGGTCACCACCGTGTGCACACCGGAAGCGGCGGCGAAGTCGACGAAGCCTGCGGCGTAGGCGGCCGGCGTCCCCCAGTTGTCGAGGTGATCGGCCTCGACGTTGGTGACCACCGCGATGCCCGCGGGGTACTGGCGAAACGATCCGTCGCTCTCGTCGGCTTCCACCACGAATGCCTCGCCGCTGCCCAGGTGCCAGGCGCGTCCGGTGGCGGTCAGGGGCGAACCCACGACATACCCGGGATCGGCGCCCGCGCCGGCGAGCAGGACGGCGGTCATCGCCGAGGTGGTGGTCTTGCCGTGGGTACCGGTAACCGCCACCCCGATCCTGCCCAGCATCAACGCAGCCAGCGCCGCGCTGCGGTGCCAGATCCGCAGGCCGCGACGACGAGCCTCGGCGAGTTCTGGATTGTTCTCCCGGATCGCCGAGGAGACCACTACCGTCGCCGCGTCGCCGAGCTGGACCGGGTCGTGGCCGACGTAGGTGCGGATACCGAGGGCGGCCAGCCCGGCCAAGGTCGCGGAGTCGGCCTGGTCGCTGCCGCTCACCGGCACCCCCAGTTCGGCGTACAGCGCCGCGATCGGACTCATCCCCGCGCCACCGATGGCAATGAAGTGCACCGCGCCCAGCTCGGCGACTCCCACCAGCTCGACGGGCTCGATCAACATGGGTTCATCCTCGCTGTTGCGCGACCTCGAGCACCAACCGGGCCAGGGCCGCGGACGCGTCAGCCGGCACCAGCTCCCGGCACGTCGCCGACATCCGGGCCAGGCGCTCCGGGTCACCGAGCAGTCCGGTGACGTCGGCGAGAAGCCGATCGGGATTCAGCTCGGCATCGGCGACCAGCAGGGCGGCGTCCGCCTCGACCAGGAAGGTCGCGTTGCGCGCCTGCTCGCCGTTGCCGTGCGGTAGCGGGACAAAGATCACCGGGAGGCCGGTCATCGCCGTCTCCATCACGGTGCCCGCGCCGGCCCTGCCGAGCATCAGGTCCGCCGCGGCGTAAGCGTCCCCCATCTCGTCCACGTAGCCCACCGGCACGTAGGCCGCCCCGCTGGCCGGATCGGTTCGAGGCACGGTCTCCTCGGTGAGGTTGGCCGGGCCGAGCACGTGCAGCACGGAAATCCCTGCCGCGAGCAGCCGATCGGTGGCAGCGAGCGTGGCCTGATTCAGGCTGCGGGCACCTTGCGAGCCCCCGCTGACCAGCAGCACGCGACCCTCGGCCGGGAGCCCGAACGCCGCCCGGGCCGCCGGTCGCCGGGCGGCTCGATCGAGCGTCGCGATCCCGGCCCGAACGGGCAGGCCCAGATGGACCGCGTGAGGCAGCTTGGTGTCGGCGAAGGTGGTGGCCACGTGCGAGGTGAACCTGGCCGCGATCCGGTTCGCGAGCCCCGGCACCGCGTTGCCCTCGTGCAGCACCAACGGCACCTTCGCCCGCCGCGCGGCGAGGTAGACCGGCAGCGAGACGTAGCCGCCGAATCCGACCGCGACCTGCGCGTCGTGGTTGCGCAGGATCGCCCCCGCTTCGCGCACGGCGCCGAGCAACCGGGACGGTACAGCGAACAACTCGGTGGTGAGGCGTCGGGGCAACGGGACGGGCGGGATCAGCTCCAGCCGCAGGCCCGCAGCCGGGATCACCCGCGACTCCAGCCCTTTCGGCGTACCGACGCAGGTGATCTCCACGTCGGCCTGAGCACGTAGCTGCTGCGCGGTGGCGATCAGCGGCGAGGTGTGCCCAGCAGTGCCGCCGCCGGCCAGGACCACGCGGACGGGGCTCACCCGCGGCCCTCGGCCGTGGTGACCAGAGCACGCTCGATCCGGCGTCTGCGGCGGCGCAGGTACGCCCGGGACTCGGGCTCCTGGCGCGCGCAGGCCAGCAGGACGCCCAGGCCCATCAGGTTGGCCACCAGCGCGGACACGCCGTACGACAGCAGCGGCAACGGCACGCCCATCACCGGCATCATCCGCAGCACCACCGCGATGTTGACCAACGCCTGGATCATGAACCAGCTGGTGATGCCCGCGGCCGCGTAGCGGCAGAACCGGATGTCGGAGCGCATCGCGATCCGGAAGCCGGCGTAGCCGAGGACGAGGAAGAGGCTGAGCACCAGCAGGGTTCCGACCAGGCCGAGTTCCTCGCCGATCACGGCCAGCATGTAGTCGGTGTGGGACTCGACCAGACCGCCCCACTTCTGCCGGCTGGCCCCCAATCCCAAGCCCCACCACCCGCCTGAGGCGAGCGCGAAGATCGCCTTGATCGGCTGGTGGTTGACCCCGAGCGGGTCGAGGTCCTGGTTGAAGAAGCCGAGGATCCTGGTCATCCGGTACGGAGTCGTGACCACCAGCACGGCTACCGCGAGTCCGACCGCGCCCAGCAGGGAGCCGATCACCTTCCAGCTCGCGCCGACGTACCACAGCGCGGCGATCACCAAAGCGCCGATGATCATGGCCGTGCCGAGGTCGGCCTGGAGCGCGACCAGGCCGATCAGGATCAGCGAGACCGGCAGGAACGGGATCAGGAGGTGCCGGGGATCGGCGAGACTCTTGTGCTTGCGGGCGAAGATGTCCGCGCTCCACAGCACGATCGCGAGCTTGGCCAGCTCGGAGGGCTGGCCGATGGAGATCGACCCGACGCGCAGCCAGTTGGTATTGCCGTTGTTGGAGAACCCGAGCGGGGTGAAGGTCAGCAGCTGGAGCACCAATGCCGCGACGACCAGCGCCCACCCGATCACCTTCAGCTGCTTGGGCGAACGTTTGGCGAGGACGAAGGCGAGCACGCCACCGATCACCAGGAACAGTGCCTGACGTTTGACGAAGTAGTACGCGTCGTCGTAGCGGACGAACGCGTAGACGCTGGACGCCGAGAGCACCATCATCATGCCCAGCGCCAGCAGCAGGACAGCCGGCACCAGCACCAGATAGAAGCTGGCCTGCGGATGCGCCAGCCATTCGACCACGAGACTGCGCCGCCGAGTCTCCTCGCGATTCTTCGGCCCAGTTCCGCGACGATCCACAATGGGGGAAGCCAGGATCGCCACTCGCGTTCGCCTCCTATCCGCTCAGTCCAGCGACCGCTGCGGCGAAAGCATCGCCACGAGCCGCGTAGTCGGTGTACATGTCCTTGCTCGCGCAACCCGGAGCGAGCAACACCACGTCACCGGGCACTGCCCGGGACGCCGCCCACTCGACCGCCTGTTGCATCGCTCCATGATTGCCGGAGTTCAGCACGTTCACGGGTACTTCGGGTGCGTGTCGGGCCAGTGCGTCCGCGATGACTTCGCGATCCACCCCCAGGACCACCGCCGCGCGCAGCCTCGGCGCGACGTGCGCGACCAGGTCGTCGAAGCTGGTCCCCTTGGCCTGACCGCCCGCGATCCACACGACATGGTCGAATGCGGCCAGCGATGCCGCGGCCGCGTGCGGGTTGGTCGCCTTGGAATCGTCCACGTAGCGCACGCCGCCGATCTCGGCGACGGTCTGGATCCGGTGGTCGCCGATCCGCAGCCGTCGCAGGCCTTCGGCGACCGCCGTGGGAGGAACGCCGAAGGATCGGGCCAACGCGGCCGCGGCCAGCGCGTTCTCGACGTTGTGCGGCGCGTAGGGGACGACATCGGCCAGCTTCGCCAACTCGACCGCCGAGTCGCGACGCTGCGGGATGAACGCGCGGTCGACCAGCAGGTCGTCCACCACTCCGACCATCGAGGGAGCCGGGATGCCCCGCGTGAACCCGATCGCCCGCGCACCCTCGACGACCTCGGCCTCTTCGACCAGCCGCTCGGTGAGGGGATCGGCGACGTTGTAGACGCACGAATGCTGCACCCGGGCGTAGATCCGGGCCTTGTCCGCGGTGTAGGCGGCCATCGGATCGGCGACCCCCGGCGGCCAGCCGGCCGCGTCCGCGTACCACTCCAGATGGTCGGGGGCCACGTTGAGGACGGCGGCCGAGTGCAGCGACAGGCTGTTGGTCCAGTGCAGCTGGAAGCTGGACAGCTCCACAGCCAAGACGTCATAGCTCACCTCGTCCAGGACCGCTTCGACGATCGGACGGCCCACGTTGCCCACCGCGGAGGTGCGCAGCCCGGCTGCGGTCAGGATCGACTCCAGCATGCCGACGGTGGTGGTCTTGCCGTTCGTGCCCGTCACGGCCAGCCACGGCACCTGCCGGTCCGGCAGGCTCATCCGCCAGGCCAGTTCGACCTCCCCCCACACCGGGACGCCGCGCAGTGCCGCCTGGGCCAGCAGTGGTGCGGACGGGCGCCAGCCGGGCGAGGTCACCACGAGGTCGGCTTCCGGCGGCAGCGTGGCCGTCGCCCCCGGGCCCAGCCGGACGGTGGCGTCCAGCATCTCCAGCACGGTGGCCTTCTCGGAGTTGGCCTGACTGTCCGACTCGTCGAGCACCACGATGTTCGCGCCGAGGTCGAGCAGCCCGTCCGCCGCGGCGAAGCCGGAGGTACCCAGCCCCGCGACCACGACAGTGGCCTGCGACCACGGCGAGAGCCGGTCGGCGCCGGCGATCCAGTCCTTCACTGGCCGACCACCCACTCGGCGTAGAACAAGCCCAGGCCGGCCGCAGCGCACAATCCGCAGATGATCCAGAACCGGATCGTGATCGTGACCTCGGCCCAACCGAGCAACTCGAAGTGGTGCTGCAACGGCGCCATCTTGAACAGTCGCTTGCCGCCGGAGAGCTTGAACCAGCCGACCTGCAGCACGACCGACATCGTGATGATCACGAACAACCCCGCGATCACCACCATCAGCAGTTCGGTGCGGGTGAACACGCTCAGCGCGGCCAGCGCGCCGCCGATCGCCAGCGAGCCGGTGTCGCCCATGAAGATCTTGGCCGGGCTGGCGTTCCACCACAGGAAGCCGAAGCAGGCACCGGCAAGGGCGATCGACACCACCGCCAGATCGTGAGGGTCGCGCACCTCGTAGCACAGCGGCCCGGCGTCGGCCCAGGCACAGGACTGGTTGTACTGCCACACGTTCACGAAGGCGTAGGTGGCGAACACCAGGGTGCCCGCGCCGGTGGCGAGACCGTCCAGCCCGTCGGTCAGGTTGGCCGCGTTCGACCAGGAGGCGATCAGGAACACGATCCACACCACCGCGGCCCAGATCGGCAGCTGCGCCCAAGGGAAGTCGCGCAGGAACGAGACGGCCGCGCTGGCTGGGGTGAGGCCGCGGGCGTCCGGGAACTGGAAGGAAAGCACCGCGAAGGCCACCGCCACCGCGGCCTGCAAGCTGAACTTGGCCCACGCGTGCAGGCCGAGCGAACGGGCCTTGCTGATCTTGATCCAGTCGTCGGCGAGCCCGACCAGGCCCAGACCGGTGAACAGACCCAGCGCCAGCACGCTGGACGCGGTGGGCGCGGTGTTGGTGACCAGGTGGGCCAGAGTGTAGGCGAGCAGCACGCTGATGATGATCACGATGCCGCCCATGGTGGGCGTGCCGCGCTTGGTGTGGTGGCTGGTCGGGCCGTCATCGCGGATGAACTGTCCGTAGCCGCGGCGAACCAGGAACCGAATCGCGTACCGGGTGCCGAACAAGGTGCCCAGCATCGCGATCCCGCCCGCGAGCAGGATGCTCCTCATCGTCCGCCCTCCACCGCTGACAGCTGTTCGGCCACGGTCTCCAACGCTAATCCCCGCGAGGCCTTGACCAACACCACGTCCGGCGGACGCAGCCACGCCGACGCGGCCTCGACCGCGATCTCCGCCGACGGCACCAGCATCGTCGCCGGCCCGTAGCCCGCGGCAAGGTCGCCGGCGTGGGCCCCGATCGCGATCAGCGCGTCCACGCCCAGTTCGGCGGCCAAGGTGCCCGTCCTGCGGTGTTCGGCCGGCGCGCCCGGACCGAGTTCGAGCATGTCGCCCAGCACCGCGAGCAGCCGTCCGCCCGGGCGGCGCAGGGACGCGAGCGTGCGCAGCGCGGCGGCCATCGAATCGGGGTTGGCGTTGTAGGCATCGTTCACGACCAGGACGCCGTCCGGCCGTTCGGTGAGCTCCATCCGCCAGTGCGAGCGGGCCCGGGCCGTACCCAGTGCGGCGGCGACCTCAGCCACGGTCAGGCCCTGGGTCAGCCCCACCGCCGCGGCGGCAAGCGCGTTGCCGACCTGGTGATCGCCCGAGACGAGCAGTTGTACCGACGCGGACGCGGGCCCGGCGTGCAGCGTGAAAGCTGGACGCTGGAGGGCGTCCGCGGCCACCTCGCTCGCCCACACCCGCAGGTCTCCCCACGCCGGCTCGCCGGTCGTGGCGAAGGTGGCCGTGCGGGCCACGGTACGAGTCCGCATGGCGCTGACCCGCGGGTCGTCGGCGTTCAGCACCGCCCAGCCGTCCTGCGGCAGCACCTCGACCAGTTCTCCCTTGGCCTGCGCGATCGCCTCGACCGAACCGAACTCACCCAGGTGGGCGTGGCCGACGTTGACCACCACGCCGACCTGCGGCGGGACGATGCCGCACAACCAGGTGATGTGGCCTTGGCCTCGAGCCCCCAGCTCGCTGACCAGGAACCGGGTCTGCGGGGTGACCCGGGTGGCCGTGAGCGGTACCCCGATCTCGTTGTTGAACGAGCCGATCGGTGCGACCGTCTCCCCCGCCGACGCGAGGATCTGGGCGACCAGGTCCTTGGTGCTGGTCTTTCCCGACGAACCGGTGATGCCCACCGTGACCATCCCCGCCTCGGTCGCCTCCGCAGCCACCGCGGTGCCCAGCGCGGCCAGCGCGGCGCCGACCTCGGGGACCACCAGCTGTGGGACGGCGACGTCGGACTCCCTGCTCACCAGCACCGCCGCCGCACCTGCGGCCGCCGCGCGTCCGACGAAGTCGTGGCCGTCCGCATGCTCGCCGGGCAACGCGACGAACAGGCTGCCCGGCGTGGCCGCCCGGGAGTCGATCACTACGTCCGGACCCACCATCGTCTCGGCGTCCCCGACCAGGCGGGCTCCGGTGAGCCCGGCCAGTCGGCCCGCATCACGCGTGCGCATCGTCGCCTCCGGTCAGTTCCGCCCACATCTTCCGCACCACGACCACATCGTCGAACGGAACACTCCGGTCGGCCAACTGCTGGCCCGTCTCGTGCCCCTTACCCAGCACGGCGACCCAGTCCCCCGGACCGGCGAGATCCAGCGCCAAACGGATCGCGTCGGCGCGCTCGCCGCCGTCGATAACCCGCGCGCCGGAGTCCGCCGACGCCTGCCTCGCCCCGGCCAGCACCGCGGCCCGGATCGCCTCGGGCGCCTCACTACGCGGATTGTCATCGGTCACCACCACCACGGACGCGCCGGTCGCCGCAGCCACCCCCATCGGCGCACGCTTGGCCTGATCCCGATCACCGCCGCAGCCGAGCACCGCGATCCGGCGTCCTGGCGGCAACGCGTCCAGGGCCGCGGCGACCGCCTCCGGCGTATGCGCGAAATCGACCACCACCCCCGGCGCACCGGCACCCAGGTCGACCCGCTGCATCCGTCCCGGGACGAAGGCGCCGGCCAGCCCGGGCAGCGCCTGGTCGAGGTCGACACCGCCGGCTTCGAGCATGGCTACGGCCGTCGCCGCATTGCGCAGGTTGAAGCCTCCCAGCAGGCCCATCCGGAACGCGCGCTCACCGGCAGGGGTGGCCAGCCGGACGCTGCTGGTTCCGTCCGCGGCCAGCTCGCTCGCCAGCGGCCGATAGTCGCCCTCTGCACCAGTCGTGACCAGCCGCACCGGGCCGCCACGCAGTTCGTCGGCGAGCCGACGACCGTACTCGTCATCGATGTTCACCACGGCGCTGCGACAGCGCCCGTCCCGGAACAGGCTGGCCTTGGCCTGGAAGTAGTCCTCCTGGTCACGGTGGAAGTCCAGGTGATCGCGACCGAGATTGGTGAATCCGGCCACGTCGAAGACCAGCTCGTCCACCCGATGCAGGGCCAGCGCGTGGGAGGAGACCTCCATCGCGATCGCGTCCGCGCCGTGCTCGGCGAGGTAGGCCAGCAACGCCTGCAGGTCCGGGGATTCCGGAGTGGTCACCGTGGTTCGCGACGAGGCGAGTTGCTCGCCGCCGAGGGCGAACCCGATGGTGCCGATCGTGCCCACCCGCTGCCCCGCCGCGGCGAGCCCGGCCGCGATCAGGAAGGTCGTACTGGTCTTGCCTGCGGTGCCGGTCACGCCGTAGAGCGCCATTCGCTCCCCCGGGCGTCCGTAGACCTCCGCGGCGACGCGGGCCATCTCCGTGCGCGGGTCGGGGACGACGACGACCGGGATCCCGAGTCCGGTCAACAGGTCGGCCCCGTCCGTGTCGGTGAGCACCGCCGCGGCTCCGGACGCGGCCGCCTGGCCGGCGAACCGGGCACCATGGGTGGACAGTCCGGGCAGCGCAACGTAGAGGTCACCGGGACGGACGCCCCGCGAGTCCAGGCTGACGCCGCGCACCGGTACGTCCGCCGCGCCGGGAAGAACCGCCGAGAGCAGCGTCCCCGGTGTTCCGGACGGACGCAGCACCGCGGGCGAGATGGTCATGGGCGGCTACTTTAACTTCTCCGGCGACACCGGAAGATGCGGCACCTTGCCGGTCGACTGCGGCACGCCGTAGCGCGCGAGTGCCAGCGACATGATGTCCTGCACCGCCGGCCCGGCCACCGAACCACCGAACGAGCCACGGGTCGGGTTGGACGCGACGACGTAGACCAGCACCTGCGGATCCTCCACCGGAGCCACGCTGATCGCGGAGGTGGTCAGGCCCTTGAAGCACTTGCAGGCCGCGACGTACTCATTCGACGTGCCGGTCTTGGCCCCCACCCGGTAGCCGGTGACGTCGAAGGTGTGGCTGGTGCTCTGCTGCGCCATGGTCTCCATCATCGACATCATCGTCGCCGAGGTCTCCGCGGACACGACCCGGTGCGGCTCGGCCGTGGTGGGCTCCTTGGTGGTGCCGTCGGCAGCCGTGACCGACTTGATCAGCCGCAGCGGGTTGTAGACACCGCCGTTGGCGATCGCGGCGACGGCCGCGGCCTCCTGGACCATGGTCACTCCGACCGCGCTGCCGCCGAAGGCCAGACCATCCCGGGTGAAGCCGGCCATGTCCGCCCCGGGGAGGGTGCCGACCGACTCGCCGGGCAGGCCGATTCCGGTCTTCGCCCCGAGCCCGAAGCTGGCGTAGTACTGGCGCAGCGCGGCCTTGTCCGCCTTGCGCGCCAACAGGATGGTGCCGATGTTGGAGGACTTGGCCAGCACGCCACGGGTGTAGAGCTTGATCGAGCCGTGGCCCTCGGCGTCGGTGATGTACTGGTCGCCGGACTTGATCTTCGACGGCACCGTCACCACGTCGGTCGCCGTGGTGACCCCCATGTCGATCAGCGCGGACAAGGTGAGCACCTTCTGCACGCTGCCGGGCGTGTACGGATCGGTGACCGCGCGCGCAGGTACGTCGTCCTGGTCGGCGGCGCCGGCATTGTTGGGATCGAACGTCGGGTACTGGGAGAGTGCGAGCACCTCGCCGGTCTTGATGTTGACCACGATCGCCATCGCCCGCTCGGAGTTGCTCTTGCGCACCCGGTCGCCCAGGATCTGATCCACCTGCCACTGCAGGCCCGAGTCCAGGGTGAGCTGCACGTCACGTCCGTTCTGCGGCTCCACCAACGCGTTGTCCCCCAGCGGGATCCGCCCGTTCGGCGAGGTCTCGTAGGCCTCCTTGCCGTCCTTGCCGGCCAGTTGGGAGTTCAGCGCGTACTCCAGGCCGCTGGCGCCCACGCTGCTGCTGTTGACCGCTCCGATCACGTTCGCGGCCAGCGAGCCGTTCGGGTACACCCGGGTGGGCTGGCTCTCGCTGCTCAGCCCGATCAGCTTCTGCTCGCTCAATGCGGCCTGGATCTCCCGGAACGTCGCGGCCGGCACCTTCTCGGCGATCTTCTGGTACGACTCGCCCCGTCCGGTCGCGGTCAGCTTGGGCAGGTAGTCCTCGCTCGTCCCGCCCAGGTACTGCACGAGCACGGCCGCGATCCTGGCCGGCGCCGTCGCGGCGAAGACCTGGTCGGAGTCGGTCATCGGAGCGTCGCCGCGTCCGTTGGTTCGAATCATCTTCGCGTCCGCGAGGATCTTCACGGTGTCCTGGGTCTGGGCCAGCACCTCGCCGGAACGGTCGGTGATGGTGCCGCGGAATGCGGGCAGCACGTGGCTGACCGTCATCTGGTCGGCGGCCTCCTCGGCGACATTGCTGGCGTCGATCGCCTGCACCTGCACTGCACGTCCTGCGGCAAGGGAGAACACCACCGCGACGGTGATCAGCAACGCCCGCAGCCGCACCGACGACCGGGCCAGCGGCAGCTTCGTCCTGCGCTTCCTCTTGCGGGCGGGCTTCGGTGCGAAGAAGCGATCCAGCGGCTTGCTCATGGACGCTCCCCCTGGGTCGCGACCGCGTCGGCCTTCTGCTTCGCCTCGGCCTTCTTCTTCGCCTCCGCCTCGGCCTTCTTCTTCGCCTCGGCCGCGGCCTTCTTCTTCGCGGCCAGCTTCGCCTTCCGTTCGGCCTCAGCCTTCGCCAGCGCCTTGATCTGGGCGTCGGCCTGCTCCGGACTCAGGTAGCGGACGCTGGGAACCTCCACCCCGGACACGGCGACACCCTTGCCGACCACGGTGCCCTGCGGAAGCACCAGCTGAGTGCCGTAGGGATCCGGACGCATGCCGAGCTTCTGCGCGGCCACCGCGAGGTTCTGCACCGACCGGGCGTCGGCCAACTCAGCCTGGAGTGCGGACAGCTGATCGGCGAGCTGCTCGGCCTGGCGCTGCTTGGCCTGCACGGTGAAGGTCTGGTCCTGCAACGCGGTGGTCAGCACGAGCAGTCCGACCATGCCCACGGCCATCACCAGCGCGACCACCATCACGAACGGGACGGTCGCCATCCGTCGTTGCGGCTGCGGCACCGACTGCAGCCGAGGTCGGACCGAGGGGGCCTGTTCCCGACTCGGCCGGCGCTCGGGGCGGGGAGCCTGCAGTGCGGTCATCGAGGAACCTCCTGGTTGCGGGTGATGGCACGCAGTCGCGCTGACGCGGCCCTCGGGTTGACGGCGACCTCGGCGGCGTCGGGACGCTCGGCGCCGCGGGTGAGCTGGGTGAACCGGGCCCGGTAAGCGGCCGGCACGTCCGGCACACCCGGCGGTACGTGATCACGGGACGCCTCGGCGAACGCGCGCTTGACCAGGCGGTCCTCGCCGGAGTGGTACGCGAGTACGGCGAGGCGACCACCGGGCGCCAGTGCGTCCAGCGCCGCGGGCAGCACAGCGGTCAGCGAGTCGAGCTCGGCGTTGACCACGATGCGGAGCGCCTGAAAGGTGCGCTTCGCCGGATGGCCGCCGGTCCTGCGTTGCGCGGCCGGAATCGCATCCGCGATCACCGAGACCAGGCGGGCGGAGGTGACGAACGGCTCGACCTCGCGCGCCGCGACGATCCGAGCCGCGATCCGGCGCGCGTTGGGCTCGTCGCCGTAGCTGCGCAGGGCCCGGGCGAGCTCGGTGGCAGGCCAGGTGTTCACAATGGTCGCGGCGGTGAGCTCGGAGTCCGGATCCATCCGCATGTCCAGCGGCGCGTCGGCGGCGTAGGCGAAGCCACGCTCGCTCCGGTCGATCTGCAGCGAGGACAGCCCCAGGTCGAGACAGATCGCCTCCACCTGGCTCAGCCCGGCCGCGGCGAGCACGTCGGGAAGCTCGTGGTAGACGGCCCGGAAGAGGCGCACCCGATCTCCGAAGCGGGCCAGTCGCTCGCCGGCGATGGCGAGTGCTGCGGGATCGCGGTCGATGCCGACCAGTCGTGCCTGCGGGCAGGCGTCCAGCACCGCTGCGGCATGGCCGCCGAGACCGAGGGTTCCGTCGACATAGGTGGAGTCCGGCGCCTCGAGCGCGGGAGCCAGGATGTCGACGATCCGCCCGGCGAGGACCGGCACGTGCGTGGCCGGTGTGTGCTCGTCCGCAGGAACCATGCCCGACCCTTGTCTGCGCTCATCCGAACCAGTACGGCTCGTGCGTCGTGGTTCCAGTCCGCGTTGCTCGGCGCCTGGCACCGGGGAAGGTGCGCCAGGAACCGGCGACGCGGGCTGGAGCCGCACCGCACGAGCCGGTGCATGCCGTGGTCAGCCCACCGCAGGTGTTCCTTCGTCCAAGGCCGCGAAGGCCTCTTCTTGCGCTGCCGAGTACTCCGCCCAAGTCGCCGCGTCCCACACCTCGAGGCGGTTGAACGCCCCGATCACGACGATCTCCTTCGACAGGCCCGCATAGGCCCGCAGCGGCACCGGGACGGTGACCCGACCCTGGCTGTCCGGCAGTTCGTCCGAGGCACCCGAGGCCACCATGCGCTGGTAGTCCCGCACCCCTCGCACCGTGGAGGGACCGTTCGCGCTGTTCGCCACCTCGGCCATGAAGGCCTCGGTCGGCCAGATCGCCAGGCAGCGATCCTGAGCGCGGGTGATCACGAGTCCGGCGGCCAGCTGATCGCGAAACTTCGCGGGCAGAAAGAACCGGCCTTTCTCGTCGAGCTTGGGGGTGTAGGTGCCCAGGAACACGGGTCCATTCCCCTTTCACTCTCCTCCACTTGGCGCCACCATACTCCACTTTCCACCACTGGACACCCTTTTCGGTGTCATTTCGCGCCCTCTGCGAAGTCACTCCCCGTGCCTGCGTCCCCACGGCCACATAAGGTGGGGGCGGCAGCGGAGGGAGCCAGCGTGGACGTGATTCAGGAGCGTGAAATCGCCGAAGTGCTTGCCGTGGCCCGGGCCGTGCGGAGCGCCGTCAACCAGGTCATCGAGGGCAAGCCCGAGGCCGTCGACCTCGCGATCATCGCCTTGCTGGCCGAGGGCCACCTGCTGATCGAGGACGTG
>DJWE01000019.1:36367-48647 GCA_002441465.1 Propionibacteriaceae bacterium UBA6238
GACGAGATCAACCGGGCCTCCCCCAAGACCCAGTCCGCACTCCTGGAGGCGATGGAGGAGCATCGGGTCAGCGTCGACGGCACCTCGCACCCCCTGCCTCGCCCGTTCCTCGTCATCGCCACCCAGAACCCGATCGAGATGGAGGGCACCTACCCGCTGCCCGAGGCCCAGCGCGACCGGTTCCTGCTGCGGATCTCGATGGGCTACCCGCAGGCGGAGGCCGAAGTCGCGATGCTCGATCGGCACGGGGACGCCGACCCGTTGGATCCGCTCCGCCCGGTCGCCGATGCCGCCACCGTGATGCGCACGATCGAGTCCGTCCGGAGAGTCTTCGTACACCCCGCTGTGAAGGAGTACCTGGTCGCGATCCTGCACCAGACCCGCACCCTCCCCCAGACTCGGCTGGGGGCGTCCCCACGAGCCGGGCTGCAACTGCTCCGGGCGGCGCGGGCTCGGGCAGCCATGGACGGGCGCACCTACGTGGTGCCCGACGACGTCGCCGAACTCGCCGGGCCGGCGCTGGCACACCGGGTCCTGCTCAGCTCCCAGGCCCAGCTCGCCGGGCAGAGCGCCCTCGATCTCGTACAGGCCGCGGTCAGGGCCGTCCCGGTCCCCGCAGGACGCCGCTGAGATGAGTCTCACCGCCCGCGGCTGGACCGTCCTGGGCGGCGGGGTCGCCTGGTGCGTGGTCGCGCTCGCGATCGGCCAGCGCGACCTGTGGTGGCCGGGACTGTTCCTGGTCCTGCTGCCGCTGGCCAGCCGGTTGTTGCTGGTCCCGGGATCGATCCGGACGGCCCTCGCCCGGTACCTCGAGCCGGCCCGGGTGAGCGTCGGCGAGCCGGTACGGGTCCACCTGGACCTGGACCCGGGCGGGATCGGCCTGGGCAGCCTGACCCGGGTCCGCGACCAGCTGCCGTCCGCACTCGGGGACGCGCCCTGGTTCACCCTTGCCACCGGCCTGGGGCGGCGGCGCCAAACGTTCAGCTATGACCTGCATCCGGCCTGGCGAGGGCGGCATCGGATCGGCCCGCTCGAGCGCAGCGTCGCCGACGCCCTCGGCCTGGCCCGAACCACGTCCGTCCTCACCGGCCATGCCGAGTTGCTGGTCACCCCGAGAGTGGAACCGCTGGCCAACCTGCGTGACGCGTCCGGGGTGGGTCTGGCGACCGACACCACCTTGCTGCGCACGGGGCTCGGCAGTAGCGACGACGTGCTGATCCGTGAGTACCACCAAGGCGACGACGTCCGCCGCATTCACTGGCGCTCGACCGCCCACGCCGGCCAGCTCATGGTGCGACGCGAGGAGCGGGCCTGGGATCCCAGCGCGACCGTGGTGATCGACAACCGCGCCCGGGGCTACTCCACTCGCATCCACGACGAGCGGCTCGAGTGGGCGGTCTCGGCCGCGGCGTCGATCGCGCTGCACCTGCTGGCCGACGGCTTCGACCTGAGCATCGTCGAAGCTGACGCTCGCGTGCTCAGCCCGCACCGGGTCGGCACCGGACGCGAGGCGATGGTGCTGGACCATCTGGCCGATCTCGCCGCCGACCGCGCGCACACCCTGCGCGAGGCCCTCGCCGCCTGCGCCGCCGGAGCCGAGGGCCAGCTCCTGGTGGCCATCCTCAGCCGCGTCGACGACCCGGACGCCGCCGCACTGGCCGAGGCCAGCCGTCACGGCCGCGCGTGCTGGGCCTTGCTGCTGGCCAGCTCGCCGCAGCTGGACGCAACCCAGGCGACCAGGATTCGCGAAGCCGGCTGGCGCTGCGTCGTGGCCGGGCCCGGCATGTCGGTCGCAGCGGCCTGGCGCGAGTTCGCGCGGGGGTCCCGGTGACCGCCGCGGACCGGCGCAGTCTGGCGTCCGTGGTGGCGGCGTTCCTGGCCGGTATCCCGTTGTCACCGCTCAGCGAGGACCGCTCGTACCTGCTCCTTGCCACGATCCTGATGCTGGTCAGCGCCGTGATCGGGGCGCTGTTACGCCGGCTGCGCACCGCCGAGATCCTGGTCCGGATCGGGCAACTGCTCGCGGTGTTCGTGGTGCCGCTGCTCGTGCCGCAGGCACGGCAACCCCTCGATCTGTATGCCCAGACCTACTCCTTCGTGCAGGTGGCGTTCGCTCCGATGCCCTACCAGGTGGGCTTCTCGGTGTTCAGCGCCCTGATCGTGTGGATGGTGTACCTGCTCACCGAGACGCTGTCGATCGGGCTGGCATCGCCAGGGTGGACGTTCCCGGTACTCGTGATGCCCTATCTCCTGCCGTCGCTGGCCATCTACACCGAAACCAACCCGTTCCTGTTCTGCTTCACCGCGGCCGGCTACGCCGTGGTTCTGGCCACAGCCACGGCCACCTCTGCCATCGACACCGGATCGAGTCGTCCCTCCACCGCCGGGCGGAGGTCCGGGGTCGTGATCACAGCCGGCCTGGCCACCGCCCTGGCCCTCTCCGCAGCGATGCTGGTCTCGCTGCCCATCCCGGAGCGCTCCGCAACCAGCTCCCAACCGGGCGGATCCGGTGCCGTCCAGCTCGGCGACCCGAGCCTCGATCTGATCCGGAACGTGAACTCGAACAGTTCGCAGGTGGTGATCACCTATCGCACCTCGGATGGCTCGGGCGAGTACCTGCGGCTGGCCGCGCTCCCGGTGTTCGACGTGCGCGGATTCCACCTCACCGCCACCGACCTGGTGCCGCTGCCGATCCAGGACACCCCACCGGACCAGGCCGCGGAACGAGTTCGCACCTCGATCCAGATCGGAAACCTCGCCGACGAGTACCTTCCGACGCCCTGGTTCCCGATCTCGGCCGACGTCCCCACCGAAACCTGGCGCTACGACCCCAAGACCCTCGCCGTCGTGGCGATCGGGAACTCGCGAAGCGCGGCGACCCGGGGCCTGTCCTACGAGACGATCTCCGCCCGACTGCCCGACACCGACGATCTGTTGGCCGGGCTCGGAACCGCCGGCGACCCGGGGGACGGCGGGCTCACCGTACAGGTTCCCGACGCCGTCTCCGCCGGCGTCAGAGACCTGGCCAGCGAGATCACCAGCGGCCGTACCACCGACGGCGCAAAGGCCCTGGCACTGCTTCGCTATCTCCACTCCGACCGGTTCAGCTACAGCACGGCTGTGTCCCCGGGCACCACCTTGAGCACCCTTGACGACTTCCTGCTCGGCAGCCGGATCGGGTACTGCGAGCAGTTCGCCGGCTCGATGGCCGTGCTGGCCCGGCTCGTGGGCATCCCGTCCCGGGTGGTGGTGGGCTTCCTTCCCGGCCGACAGGTGGGCGAACGCTGGGAGGTGAGCGCGCGGAACATGCACGCCTGGACCGAGCTCTACTTCGAGGGCGTCGGCTGGATACCCGTGGACGCGACGCCGTCCGGGGCGGTGGACAATCCCCGCCCATCGGCAAGCGCCAGCGCGACTCCGTCCGCGTCCCCCAGCACCGAACCGACTCTCCGGCCGGCCTCTGCGACACCCACTCTCGTACCGACACCGGGAACCGACGCCGGCGACCCGACCGATCCGCTGCCCTGGCTCGGCGGCGCCGCGATGCTCGTGTTCGTGGTCGGCATCGGTCCGCGACTGACCAGGGAGGTGCTGCGTCGGTTCCGCCTGGCCGGTTCCGCCGACCGGCGGCAGGCGGCCGAGCGCGCCTGGGCCGAGGTGCGGGCGGTGGCCAGGGACCGCGGACGAGACTGGCCGCCCGGGACGCCTCGGCAGGTGGTGGCAGCACTGGGGCCCGACCTCGATCCGGCCGGACGGGCCGCCCTGGAAGGCCTCGCCCGGACGGTGGAGCAGGCCAGATACGATCGCGAGCCCGCCGAATCAACCGAGCTGGTGGCTCAGGTCGAGCGCATCACCGAAGCGCTGCACAATCGGTGGGGAAAACCGGCTGCCGGCCATTGGTGGCCGCTCTCGCTGCGACCGCAGCGTGCGGTCTGATCAGAAGCCGTCGTCTTGGCCGCGGTGCCAGCGATCCTCGGTGTGGCCCATCGATTCAGGATGCCCGCCGGACCGCCCGCCGGAACCAGCGGAATCGCCGGCCATGCCAGCGCGCTGCCAGGCGACCACGCCCAGCACCGAGGACGCGAGCATGATCACGAAACCGATCACGCTGACCGCGGGGTGGATCTGCATGCCGCCGATCAGCGCGCCGACGCCGACCAAGAAGCCGAAGCCGGCGTACACAGCGCGACGGCGCTGCCAATGATGTGAGGTTCCGCGCAGGGTGTTGGCCAGCTTTGGATCCTCAGCCGCCAGCGCGGCTTCCATCTGGTCGAGGAGCCGTTGCTCCTCTTCCGAGAGCGCCATGGCTGCCTCCCTGCTCGAGCCGTCCGTCACGGACAACGCCAGTTTAGGCGGGCACAGGGCTTTTCGGAACTGGCGCGCGCGTCCGTCCACCGTCAGGGACGATCGCGACGGGTCAGCACGGCCCGGCGGACCGCGTGGGGTCCGAATCGCTGGATCGCATCATCGGCGGCTCGTTCGGCGTCTCGCCAACCGTGGTCGGGCGCGTCCAGGGTGGGCTGGAGGCAGACCACACCGCGGTCGGCCAGGCCGGTGACCCGAACCCCCACCCGCCGCACGCTCGCGCGGGGCGTCCGCAGTTGTGCGTACAGCAGTCGCGCGGCCTGGTAGATCTCGTCGGTGACGTCGGTCGGTGCGACCAAGGTGAGCGCGCGCGACGCGGTGGCGAAGTCCGCGTAGCGCAGGGTCAGGGTCACCGTGCGACCCAGCACACCGGCCGCCCGCATCCGCGACGCCACCTTCACCACCACGCGGAGCAGCTCGGCCTGCACGCCGGCGTCGTCGGCGAGGTCGCGCCCGAAGGTCTCCTGGCAACCCACTCCTCGCTCCCCCGGCCCGGCGACCACCCGGCTGCTGCCCCGGCCCCAGGCGAGGTCGTGCAGCAGGCCGCCGGCTCGACGTCCGAACTCGCGCTGCAACGCACTGCGAGGCACCGCCGCGAGGTCGGCCACCGTGCGCACGTCGAGCGGACGCAGCCGTGCCGCCGTGCTCGCCCCGATTCCGACGAGATGTTCCACGGGCTGTGGGTGAAGGAACCCCACCACGTCGTCGGGAAGCACCTCCAGCAGCCCGTCGGGCTTGGCGGCGTTGGTCGCCATCTTCGCGACCAGCCGGTTCGGACCGATCCCCACCGAGCAGGCGATGCCCTGCTCGTCGTGAATGATCGCGCGCAGCCGCTCGCCCACCTGAGCCGGAGGCCCCACTGTGCGTTCCGCACCGGTGAGATCGAGGTACGCCTCATCGATCGACGCGCTCTCCACCCGGGCGGTGAACGTCTCCAGGATGGCCACGATGCCCGCGCTGACCTCGGTATAGGCGTCGAAATCGGGCGGCACGCAGACCGCGTGCGGGCACAGTCGGCGCGCTCGCGTCGAGGACATCCCGCCGCGCACGCCGTAAGCACGAGCGGGATAGTTGGCCGACAGCACCACCCCGCGACTCGCACCGCCGACCCACATCGGCACGTCGCGCCACTCCGGATGGCGGCGCAGCTCGACGGACGCGTAGAACGCGTCCATGTCGACGCACATCACGACTCGGTGGCGGTCCGCCGGAGCCGGGCCGGTGTTCACCCCGCCTCCGGACGCGCGGCGGACCGCGACGACACCCCGGACACCCGCCGCGTCACCGCGTCGAGGAAGGCTCGGGCGTCGCGAATCAAGTCGTCGGCCTCACGGTCGGTGACGATCGAGGTGGCCCCCGCAGCAACCGCCTGGCGCTTGACCTGGGTCGCGGCGAAGTAGCCCGCCCACTCGGCAAACTCGGGCGCCACCTCGCCGACCACCTGCCAGACATTCCGCAACCGCCCTCTCGCCGTTGCGTGCGCTCGCGCCGCCAGCACCGCGGACGCCACTCGCAGCGCGGCGAGGTGGGCGAGCAGGTAGCGCTCGGCTGCGCTCTCGGCGAGTTCCGCACCGACCAGTGCCGCCCTGGCCCGGTCGAGCCCGTCGTCGCCCATCAGTACGCTCCTCCCGCCGACCGTTCGACCCCGGTGCTGATGCCCCGGCGACCTGCCGAGAGCGGGGGTCGAGTCCGCTCCCGGCGAGCGCTGGGGACATCGGCACCGGGGCCGCTCCGTACGGCCGCTGACCGCCGGTTCGCGGGCTTCCCCTGCCCGCGTTATCGAACATTCATTCGAATGATCACCATCATAGAGCGCCCCTCCGACAGTCCGTCAAGGGGCGGAGCCGAGCCTCGCCCCGCCCGCCCCTGTCGGAGGGCCCGGCTACGATTCCTGCATGGACGTGGTGGCGCTGACGTTCGCCAGCGGATGGGCGAGTGGCCTCAACGCGTATGCCACCGTGTTCCTGCTCGGCATGATCGGCCGTCTGGGCGGCGTGGCGGGCATCCCGGAGGGATTCCAGCGCACCGACGTCCTCGTCGTCATGGGCGTCCTCGCCCTGGTGGAGTTCGTCGCCGACAAGATCCCCTACCTCGACTCCGCCTGGGACGCCGTATCCACCTTCATCCGCCCGGTCGTCGGCGCCATGATCGGCGCGCTGCTCGCCGGCGCCAGCGGCGACCTGTTGCCGATGACCATGGGAGCCCTGGGCGGGGTGACCGCGCTGGTCAGCCACGCGGCCAGAGCGGGCGTCCGGTTGGCGGTGAACACCTCGCCGGAGCCGCTCAGCAACGTCGGCGCGTCCCTGATCGGGGATGCGGCGCTGGTCACTGTGATCACGCTGGCCATCGCCTACCCCGTGCAGGCCGCCGTGATCGCGGCCGTCCTGCTCACCGCAACGATCGCGCTGGCGATCCTGCTGCTGGCACAGATCCGCCGCGGCCTGATCACCTTCCGCAGCTGGCTGGCCACCCGTTGATCGCGGTCGTCGGCAGCGGCCTGGCCGGACTCGCCGCCGCCGCCCGGCTCGCCCGAGCCGGTCACGACGTGGTGGTCTTCGAGCGAGAACCGATGGCCGGCGCCGGCATCGCGGTATCCGATGAGCCCGGGGGAACCGCGATCTGCCTGCCCGCGGCGTGGCGCGATCTGTTCCGCAAGTCCGGGCAGGTTCTCGACGCGGAACTGGCCCGTGCCGGGCTCAGCATGGTTCCGGCTCCGCCACGGGAGTACCCACTGGCCGACGGGTCCGTGCTCGCACTGCCGACCGATCGCGCCGAGCAGTGGACGGTGCTGAGCCAGCGGTACGGGGAGCGGACCGCGATCGCGTGGCGCGACCTGGTCGATGGGCTCGACGATGCCTGGGGCGTGCTGCGGCGGCTCGGCCTCGAGGCCGAGTTCGACGGTCGGCTCGACCGCAGTCGACAGGCGACGTTGCGGCCCAGGGAGAGCCTGGCCGCGCTGGCCACCCGAGTCCCCCCGCTTACCGAGGTCGTGCTGGACGTCGCCGCCCGGCTCGGCCAGGATCCGCATCGGCTGCCCGGTTGGCACGCGGCCCGGCTCGCGGTGCAGCGCACCTTCGGCCGCTGGCAGCTCGCGGACGCGACGGGCACGGCGCACCGGGCGGACGCCCTGATCCCGCTACTGATCGACCGCCTGGCTCGGCGCGGGGTCGAGGTGCGCACCGACACCGAGGTGCACGGGGTGCGGCCCGCCGATCCGGGTCACACGCTGCACACCAGCACCGGCGATATCCACGCCGACGCGGTGATCAGCACCGTCGACCCATTCACCCACGCCGATCTCACCCGCGAACGAGCGGACGGCCGGATCGCGCGGCGGCTGCAACCCTCCGCCGTGGCGGGACCGCGGTGGACCTCCTGGCGCACCCTGTACGACCTGCCTGCGCTGCAGCCGGCGCGTCCGGGAGTGTTGGTGGCTTCGGCATGGTCTCCCGGCGGGCCCGACGCCTGGGCGCAGCTCCTCACCGGCGCCCTGGCCGCGTACCGGGTGCACGAAGAACTCACCGGCGAGGACATGCGTCCGTCCAACAAGTCCTACCGGCCCGGGCCGATCAGGCGAGGACAGTGATCTCCACTTCGACGAACAGATCGGAGGACTGCGAACCGGAGTAGACGCCCTTGAGCGGAGTCACGTCGAAGTAGTCGCGGCCGACGCCGACCTCGACATGGAAATCTCCGGGCGCGGAATCGTTCGTGGGGTCGAGCCCCACCCAGGCTCCGTCCCAGTACTGCAGCCAGGCATGCGACTCCCCGGTATGGACCTCGCCCACCTTCGCGGTGGCGTCCGGCATCACATAGCCGGAGACGTAGCGGGCGGGGATGCCGACGCTGCGCAAGGCACCCAGACCGAGGTGCACCAGGTCCTGGCACACACCGGCCCGCGCCTCCCAGACGCTCGTGGCCCGGGTGTTCACCTCGGTCGAGCCCGGCTCGTAGGCGACCCGGTCGCGAATCCGTTCGATGATCGCCTGCACGGCCTCGCGCGGGTGCTCGGCCTGCCGAGCCGCATCGGCGGCGAACCGGCGCAGCTCGCTCGGCGGCTCGACGTGATCGGAGCCGGCCAGGAACTCGATCTGCTGGTCGCACAGCAATGGATCGGACAGCTCCGCCCAGCTGATACCGGGCCCGACCGCGAGCCGATCACCGACATCGACGGTCGACGTGGCGATCACATCCATCTGGTTGTGCGGCTCGGCGATCTCGAAGGCGGTCACCGGCGTTCCCCAGTAGTCGACGAAGGCGTGCGACCAGGCCATCGGAGAGATATCGATCCGAGTGGCCAGCACGTACTGCTCGCGGGTGGCTCGCGGTGTCATCCGTGCTTCATTGTGGGACGCGCTGACCAACCCCGTGTATCGGTAGCCGGTGTGGTGGACGATCCGTAGCTGTCGCCCCATCAGTTCCCTCCGCTCCAGGTCGCCGCGGTCGCGCCGCTGAAGTACCGCTCGGTGATCGCCTCGCTGACGTGGTTGCAGATCCGCTGCAGGTCGGTCATCCGATGAGGCAGGTCGTCCAGCAGCATGCCGGGGTCGCGGTACTCCAGCGCAGCCCTGGCCGTGCCGAGCAACCGCTGTGCCTCGTCCGAACCGGCTCGCCTGGCCTTCTGGTCGAGTTCGACCAGGGCTGCCTGCGCGGCACGCAGGTTGTGCACCACCGAGCGCGGGAAGAGCCGATCCAGCAGCAAGAACTCCGCCGCGTCGGTATCGGTGGTCACGCCACCGTAGGTGCGGACGAACGCATGGTGCGCTCCGCACCCGCGCAGCACATTGCTCCAGGTCGCCTGAGTGCCCGAGATCAGGTGCGCGGTCGAGATCAGCCGGGCGGTCATGTCGATCCGCTCGATACTGCGGCCCAAAGTGAGGAACAGCCACCCGTCGTCGTGGCTCATGGTCTGGTCCGCGGTCCCGGAGATGACCGCGCAGCGCTCCCGGACGAGCCGGAAGGCCGACGCCGGACGCATCCGCTGCAGCCGTCCCGCCTTGACCGAGTTCCAGGTGGTGTTGATGGCCTCCCACATCTCGATCGACACGGTCTCGCGAGCGCGTCGGGCGGCTTCGCGGGCGCCACCGAGAGCCGCGGCCACCGAGCTGGGCGATGCCGGGTCGTAACAGAGCGCCCGGAGCACCTCGTTGGTGTCGGCGGATTCCCCTACCGGCACGCCCATCACCTCCAGCAGGTTCACTGCCGCGTCATCCTGATCGACAGTCGGGTCGTCGAGCAGGAGCTGCAGGTGTACCTCGACGATCCGCGTGGTGTCCTCGGCCCGCTCCAGGTAGCGTCCGATCCAGAACAGCGACTCCGCGATCCGGCTCAGCACGGCGACCCTCCGACCCGGGTCTGTTGCTGCTGCTGCGCCTGTTGCTGCACCCTCTCCTCGCCCAGGTCGACCTGTGGCACGCCCGCCAGCGCCTCACGCGGACGCCGCCGCCTGCGCTTGCCCCGGACGCCGTCCGGCGCCAGCACCCAGGTGTCCTTGGAGCCGCCGCCCTGGCTGGAGTTCACGATCAACTCCCCTTCGGGCAGCGCCACCCGGGTGAGACCACCGGGCAGCACGTACACGTCATCGCCGGAGTTGACCGCGAACGGACGCAGGTCCACGTGCCGCGGCGCCATCTTCCCCTCGATCATCGTGGGCACGGTGGACAGTTGCACCACCGGTTGGGCGATCCAGCCCCGCGGATCCTTCTGGATGCGGGCGCGCAGCGCGTCCAGTTGCTTGGCATTGGCCCTGGGGCCGATCACGATGCCCTTGCCCCCGGAGCCGTCCACCGGTTTCAGCACGAGCTCGTCCAGCCGGTCGAGCACCTCCTCGCGGTGTTCGTCGTCCTCCAGCCGCCACGTGTCGACGCTGGCCAGCTTCGGTTCTTCGGCCAGGTAGTAGCGGATCAGGTCGGGAATATAGGTGTAGACGAGCTTGTCGTCGGCCACTCCGTTGCCGACCGCGTTGGCGATGGTCACGTTGCCCGCGCGAGCGGCGGTGATCAGGCCGGCGCAGCCCAGCATGGAGTCGGAACGGAACTGAGCCGGATCGAGGAACTCGTCGTCCACCCTGCGGTAGATCACATGCACCGGCCGCAGCCCCTGTGTGGTGCGCACCGAGACCCGTCCGTTGTGGCAGACCAGGTCGCGTCCCTCGACCAGCTCCACTCCCATCATCCGCGCCAGCAGCGCGTGCTCGAAGTACGCCGAGTTGTAGACGCCCGGGGTGAGCACGACCACGGTGGGGTCGGCGACGCCGCTCGGCGCCGCGGCGCGGAGTGCGGCCAAGAGGTGAAGCGGGTAGCCCTCAACCGGACGGATCCGGTGCCGGTTCGTGACCTCCGGCAGGGCGGAGAACATCGCCCGTCGGTTGGTCATCACGTACGACACTCCCGAGGGCACCCGCACGTTGTCCTCGAGCACCCGGAACCGGCCCACCTCGTCGCGGATCAGGTCGATGCCGGCGACGTGACAGCGCACCCGGTTCGGCATCTGGATGCCCGCGACCACCCGGTGGTAGTGCGGCGAGGTGACCACGACGCGCCGCGGGATCACCCGATCACGGAATGCGCGACCCTCGCCGTAGACATCGGAGAGGAACGCCTCCAGCGCCCGGACGCGCTGGGCCACGCCCGCCTCGACCTCCGCCCACTCGTCTGCGAGCAGGACCCGCGGCACGATGTCGAGCGGGAACGGCCGCTCCTCGCCCCCGATGTCGAAGGTCACGCCCTGGTCGAGGTAGGTCGATTTCAGATACTCGGCCCGAGCCCGGACCTCTTCGGAGTCCAGCTTGGCCAGTTGGCGCAGCACAGACCCGTAGGCAACCCGCACGCCCTCGGCCCCCACCACCTCGTCGAAGGCCTTGGGGGTGCCGGCGTAATCGCGAAACAGCAGGCTCACGGGCTCAGAGTAGGCCGGGAGTGTTTCACCAAGGTGTTCGGCTCTGTTTCAGCGAGATGTCGAAACCCCGCCGTTACCCGGACTTGCGGCCTGTTCGGGGGCCGCGGCGTCCACCGTGTCGGGCGCCGTCGTCGTCGAGTCGCCGTAGCTCGATCAGCTTGCCCGAAATCCTGGTCTCGGCCAGGCGCGCCCAGGCTCCGGCGGGCAGCTGAGCCGGCAGTTCGACCAGCGAGTGATCGACGCGGATGTCGATGTGCCCGAAGTCGTCCCGGCCGAGGCCGCCCTCGTTGGCGAGCGCCCCGACGATCTGACGCGGCTGGATCCGGTGTCTGCGCCCGACGCTGATCCGGTAGGTGGCCAGCGGCTGCTGCTCCCGCCGCCTGCCCCGGTCCTCGGTTCGCCCCTTCTCCCCAGCCCGCTGCTGCGGCGTGGGCTCTGGCTCCGGCTCGAGCAGCAACGGGGTGTCGCCCTGCAGCACGATCGCCAGCGCCGCCGCGACGTCCACCTCGGCGACCTCGTGCTCACGCACGTAGTGGGAGACCACGTCGCGGAAGAAGTCGACCGACTCCGAGCCGAGCGCCGCGGTGATCGCGTCGTCGAACTTGCTCAGCCGGGTGCTGTTCACGTCGTCGATACTCGGCAGCGGCATCGGAGTGACCTCCTGCCGGGTGGACTTCTCGATCGCCCGCAGCAGCCGGAACTCCTTCGGCGTGACGAACGAGATCGCCTCGCCGGCGCGCCCGGCCCGGCCGGTGCGCCCGATCCGGTGGACGTAGGACTCGGTGTCGGTGGGGATGTCGTAGTTCACGACGTGACTGATCCGGTCCACGTCCAGGCCGCGCGCGGCGACATCGGTGGCGACCAGGATGTCGAGGCGTCCCGACTTCAGCTGACTGATGATCCGCTCGCGCTGTGCCTGGGCCACGTCGCCGTTCAGCGCCGTAGCGGCGAACCCGCGGGCTCGGAGCCGCTCGGCGAGCTGTTCGGTCTCCTGCTTGGTGCGGGCGAAGATGATCAT
>DJWE01000019.1:48656-77338 GCA_002441465.1 Propionibacteriaceae bacterium UBA6238
GGGGTGTCGGCGAGGATCGTCTCGACGTCCTCGGCGAAACCCATCTTCAGCATCTCGTCGGCCTCATCCAGGACCAGGAACCGGAGCTGCGTGAGGTCGAGGGTTCCCTTCTCCAGGTGGTCGATCACCCGTCCGGGCGTACCCACCACCACCTGGACGCCGCGACGCAGGGCGCTCAACTGAACCCCGTAGCCCTGTCCGCCGTACACCGGCAGCACGTGCACGCCAGGCAGATGTGCGCTGTAGCTGGTGAACGCTTCGCAGACCTGCAGCGCAAGCTCCCGGGTCGGGCACAGCACCAGCGCTTCGGGCGCCTTCTGGGCGTGGCTGAGCATGTTCAGTACCGGCAACGCGAACGCGGCCGTCTTCCCGGTGCCGGTCTGCGCCCGGCCGACCACGTCGTGGCCGGCCAACAGTGCCGGAATGGTCGCGGCCTGGATCGCCGTCGGCGTCTCGTAGCCCAGTTCGCGCACCGCCTTGAGCAGGCGAGGGCCGAGACCGAGGTCATCGAAACGGATTTGGTCGGCGTCGGAATCAGGCTGGCTCACCGCTGGAGTCTAGTTGAGGAGCGGCCCACCCCGTACGCGTGGTCGTATCCGTCAGTCTGCGGCGAAGCGGCGACCGGGCTCGGTGCTGATCACCATGGTGCCGGCGAGATGGTCGTAGACCGTGCGGCCGGCACCGGTGAACAGCGAGACCAGGTAGACCACAGGGACGGCGAGCGCGAGCAGTGCCCCCGTCCAGGCACCGATGCCGCCGCCGACCGCGGCGGAGATCGTGGCCAGGTGCAGCAGGATCCACGGCAGCCCGAGCTTGAGCAGGTTGCGCAGAAAGGACCATCCCCAGCTGATCCGCTCTCCGCCCGGGTCCCGGCGGACGCGCAGACCGAGCTTCAGTTTTCCTGGAGTGGCCTCGTACCGTCCCGCTTCCAGCACGGTGAGCCCGACGGTCGCCGGGAGTACCACGGCGGCGATCCCAGCCAGATTGAGTCCGAGCGGGCCGATCCCCCGCACGGCGCCCGAGGTCAGCAACGCGAGTGCGAGAGCACCCACCAGCAGCGCCCAGACCAGCATCAGGCCGAGGTCGATCAGGCCCGCGCGGAGCCTGCGCTGAGCTGTCCCGATCACGGGGAAAGGCTAGCTCCCCGTCCGACGGGAACCTCGCCCGGCACCCCGGGCGGCGCTATCCTGCGACGATGCCCCGCTATCACATCCGCGAGGTCGTCACCGGCACCGACTGGGCCTATGCCGCCCTACACGACCTCGAGGTGGCGATCACCACAGAGCTGCACGGCGAGGATCTGGCGCAGTCGGTCGAGTGGATGCGGCACAGCTCCGCCAACGAGAGGACCGCCGTCAAGGCAGTGCTCGTCGCGGTGCCGGGCCCGGTCCCCGAGGGGACGCCGATGGGCCGCTTCGGCCTACCGCTCGCCCCGGCGCAGCCCATGGAGGTGCTCGGCGCGATCCGGTTCGAACTCCCGACTGCGGACAACCAGCATCTGCTCGAAGACTGCTTCTGCACCGTCCGCGCCGATCTGCGCCGCGAGGGGATCGCCACCGCGCTGTGGCGCGAGACCGTCCGGGTCGCCACCGAGTCCGGGCGCACGACCCTCCTCGGCTGGAGCGAACATCATCTCGCCGGCCTCGGCCCGGACGCGGAAAGACTGGTTCCGCCGACCGGCGAAGGCTGGATCCCGCTGGACCCGGGCAGCCGCTTCGCCCGCTCGCTCGGGTTGTCCCTGGCCCAGGTGGAGCGGCAGTCCAGACTCGAACTCCCGGTACCGCCGCGTCGCCTGGCCGAGCTGCGGACGCAGGCCGAGCTGCGCGCCCTGCCGGACTACCGGGTGGTGTCCTGGGTCGGACGCGCGCCCGAGGAACACCTCGACCGGCTCGCCGTGATGTACCGGGCGCTGTCCACCGACGCCCCACTCGGCGAGGTGGACTGGCTGCCGGAGAACTGGGACGCGGACCGGGTTCGCAACCACGACGAGCAGAGCCATCTCAGCGGCCACAGCCTGACCAGCTTGGCGATCGCCCCGGACGGCTCGGCCGCCGGACTCACCGAGATCCACGTCCACCACGCCCACCCGCATCGCCCCGAGCAGTGGACGACGGTGGTCGCCGAAGCGCACCGGGGTCACCGGCTCGGCCTGCTGTTGAAGACGGCCAACCTGCAGTTGCTCGCCGCCGATCAGCCGCAAGCGCGGCACGTGGACACCTGGAACGCCGGCGAGAACGACCGCATGCTGGCCATCAACGACCAGCTCGGGTTCCGTCCGTTCTCCGTCCACGGCGCCTGGCAGGTCCGGCTTGCCTGAGCCGTGCCGGCGGATCCGGGACGGGCGCAGCGCCGATCCGGCTAGACCGCCTCGGCGCCTTTGAGCAGGCCGTACAGGGTCGCGTTCACCGGCACCGGCACGCCGAGTTCTGCCGCGAGCCGCACCATGGCGCCGGCGAAGCTGTCGACCTCGGTCGGCCGGCCAGCCAGGGCGTCTTGAGCCATCGAGGTGTAGTTGTCCGGGCCGAGCGCGTCGAGCACCTCCAGCCACCGCTCCAGATCGACCTCGCCGAGCTGTACACCGCGAGCGTTGGCGACCGCGATCACCTCGCGCTGCGCGGCGATCATCACCTCCCTGGCGGGGTTCGCCCGATCCTGGAGCACCCGATACGGCGCGCGGATCGCCGCCGAGACCTGGTTTGCGCCCACGTTGATCAGCCACTTCCACCACAACTGGTGCACCATGTCCGGCGGCACGACGCTCTCGATCCCCGCTCCGGTGAGCAGCTCGGAGACCTCGGCTACCCGGTCCGCTTCGGGCCCTGGATTGGCCGGCTCGCCGAACAGGATCCGACCCAGCGACGTGAAGCGGACCTGCCGCCCTTCCCGCACTGCATCGATCCCCACGCTCACCGCCAGCAGCACTCTCGCCTGCGGGAACGCCGCAGCCAGAACCTCCTCGCTGTCGATCCCGTTGAGCAGGCTGAGTACCACCGTCCGCTCGGTGACGCAGGGACGCAGCAGTTCGATCGCCTCGCCGAGTGCGGCCCGCTTCACCGTGACCAGGGCGAGATCCACCGGCCCTTCGGACCCGTCGGAGAGGGAAAACGCGTAATCGCGTCCGTTCACCACAGTCGGCTGCGCGGCGTAGCGGGTCCGCCGTTGCGGATCGGCCAGCACGCGCAGATCGACGCCGGCGTCGGCAAAGCGGCTGGCATACGCGGCCCCGATGGCGCCCAGACCGACTAACCCGACCCGCTCCATCAGTCCCCCAGCGGTCCGAACTTCACCCCGTGCGCAGCCAGTTCGGCCTCGCCGCCGTCTTCGGCGGTGAGCACCCAGACCCCGGATCCGGTGAGCGCGATGGTGTGCTCCCAGTGGGCGGCCAAGGATCCGTCCCTGGTCACCACCGTCCACTCGTCCTCCAGGGTGACGTTCGCCGCGGAGCCGAGCGTCAGCATGGGTTCCACGGCGAGGCAGGTGCCCTTGGCGAGAAGCTCGCCGCGTCCGGCGCGGCCGATGTTGGGCACGTCCGGAGCCTGATGCATCTCAGTGCCGATCCCGTGGCCGGTGTAGTCGGTGACGATCCCGTAGCGCTGGTGACGCGACCGCAGCCAGGTCTGGATCGCGTGACCGATGTCGCCGACCCGACCGCCGATCCGGGCTGCGGCGATGCCGGCCCACATGGCCTCCCGGGTTGCCTCGCTGAGCGCCTGCGCCGCGGCCGAACCGGTGCCGACCACGAAGCTGATCGCCGAGTCGCCGTGCCACCCCTCCAGCGAGACCCCGAAGTCCACGCTGACCAGGTCACCGTCGGCGAGTTTCCGCTCGCCAGGGATGCCGTGCACGATCTCGGCGTTCGCCGAGATGCACGTCACCGCGGGAAACGGCGGCACGCCGAATCCCGCCCCGTAGCCGAGGAATGACGAGACGGCGCCGGCCGCCGCGATGTGCTCGGCGGCCAGCTGATCCAGCTCGGCGGTGGTGACCCCTGGGTGAGCGGCCTCACGGACGGCCTGCAGCGTGCGTCCGACCACCAGGCCGGCCGCACGCATCTTCAGGATCTGCTCGGCCGACTTCAGCTCGATGGACGAACGGCGGGGCATCCCTAGACGAGAGCGGCGTCGAGCGCCGACGTGATCCGGCCGGCGACCTCTTCGATGCTGCCGATCCCGTCCACCTCGACGAGCAGGCCACGCCCACGATAGGTGGCCAGCAGCGGGTCGGTGGCCTCGGCGTAGATCACCATGCGGTTGCGAATCGTCTCGGCATTGTCGTCGGCCCGGCCCTCCAGCTCGGCCCGCTTGAGCAGCCGGTTCACCAGCACCTCGGTGTCGGCGACCAGGGAGATCACCGCATCGATCGCCTGCCCGGTCCTGGCCAGCTCTGCATCGAGCGCCTCCACCTGGCCCGCCGTGCGGGGGTAGCCGTCCAGCAGCCAGCCGGACGCCGCGTCCGCCTCGGTGAGCCGGTCGGCCACGATCGCGTTGGTGATCTCGTCGGGGACGTAGCCGCCCTCGGCCATGATCCGCGAGACCTCCTGACCCAGCGGGGTCTGGTTCTTCACGTTTGCCCGGAAGATGTCTCCGGTGGAGATGGCCGGAACGCCGTAGTGGGCGGCGATGCCCACAGCTTGCGTGCCCTTCCCGACACCGGGAGGGCCCATGATGAGCAGTCTCATCTGAGGAATCCTTCATAGTTGCGTTGCTGAAGTTGACTCTGGATCTGTTTCACAGTGTCCAGACCGACTCCGACGATGATCAGGATCGAGGTACCGCCGAAGGGGAACTTGTTGTGGGTGCCGATCAGGATGAACGCGATCGCCGGGATCAGCGCGATCAGGGCCAGGTACAGCGAGCCTGGCGCGGTCAACCGCGACAGCACGTGCGCAAGGTAGCGTTCGGTCGGCTTGCCGGCCCGCACACCGGGAATGAATCCGCCGTACTTCTTCATGTTGTCGCTCACCTCGACCGGGTCGAAGGTGATCGACACGTAGAAGTAGGCGAAGAAGATGATCAGGATGAAGAAGATCGACTCGTAGATCCAGCTGCCGGTGGTCAGGTTGGTCGAGATCCAGCTCGCCACCGGGTTCGGGTTGTCGGCCGTGCCCGGCTGGAACTGCGCGTACAGCACGGGCAGGTAGAGCATCGAGGAGGCGAAGATCACCGGGATGACGCCGGCCTGGTTCACCTTCATCGGGATGTAGGTGGTGGAGCCGCCGAGCAACCGGCGTCCGACCATCCGCTTGGCGTACTGAACCGGGATTCGTCGCTGCGCCTGCTCCATGTAGATGACCCCGGCCATCACGGCCAGGCCGATGATCAACACGATGATGAAGTAGAACCAGCCCTGAGCGCCCTCGCGGCTCTCCTTGATCGCCCACAGCGAGGCCGGGAACTGCGCCGCGATCTGGGTGAAGATCATCACCGACATGCCGTTGCCGACGCCGCGGTCGGTGATCAGCTCGCCGAGCCACATGATCACGCCGGTGCCCGCGGTCATGGTCAAGATCATGGTGATGATCGGGAAGATGCTCTTGTCGTAGACCAGGTCGAGGGAGCAGCCCTGGAACAGCTGGCCGTTCACAGCGAGGGTGACGAAGGCGGTCGAGTTCAGCACCGCGAGCACCAGGGTCAGGTAGCGGGTGTACTGGGTGATCTTCTGGGTGCCGGAGGCCCCCTCCTTCTTCAGCGCCTCCAGCCGTGGAATCACGACGGTGAGTAGCTGCAGGATGATGCTGGCCGTGATGTAGGGCATGATCCCGAGCGCGAAGATCGCCAGCTGCAGCAGCGCACCACCGGAGAAAAGCTGGATCATCGAGTACAGACCCGCAGAGTCGCCGGTGGTCGCCTGAGTCCGGCACTGGTCGACGTTGACGATGTTCACGTTGGGCGTGGGAATCGTCGAGCCGAGCCGGAAGACGGCCAGGATCATCAAGGTGAACAGGATCTTCCTGCGCAGGTCAGGCGTCCGTAGCGCGTTCGCGAATGCGGAGAGCATGTGGTGGACCTACTCCTTACGTCGAGGCACTGCGACCACAGCGCCGTCCCGTCGTCGCGGCACTGCGCAGACAACCCGGTGAACTCTATCAAGGCGAACCGCAGTTTCCCGCATCGGCGGCCGACCCCGTGCGCTCACCTGCAGACGGGCCTGACCTCCACCGTGACCCGACCCACCGCACTTCCCCGCCTGCCCTGGCCGTCGACGTAGTCGATCCGCAGCGGGCCGGCGGAGCCGTCGGTTCCCGAGAACCCGATCAACACATTGATGCTGTCGTCCTCCCCGGCAACCGGCAGGGTCGCCGACTCCAGGGGACGTACTCGCTTCCAGACGGCCAGGCTCGCTCGAGCCACCTTGGGGTCGAGTTCGGGCGGATTGCCGTTCCACACGCCGAACATCCCGTTGGGGTCGCTCGCGCGGTGCTGGACGAAGCGGAACTCGACCTTCTCCATTCCCTGCTCGTCAAGCCAGGTCACGTTGGTGACCTGCACCGGCTCCGAGGATTCGAAGGTGTCCAGCCCTACGGTGTGCGGCGCTCGCGTCCGCCATCGCCGTCCCACCGACCCATTCAGTGTTACGGATCGAGGTTCCCATGTAGTACCACTTGCCGTCGGTGCATTCCTGAAGCTGGAGGTCGTACCTGCCCCATCTGAAGTAGGTGCAGTAGAAGCGATCCTGCTTGTTCTTCGCCGTGGGGAAGGTCACCGAAGCGTCCTCCCGCAGAACCAGCGCATTCCGCCCCAACCAAGGGGACGGATTGTGCGGGCAGTCCAGGTCGACGCGACCCGTGTGTCGGCGGCAGATGTGGCACTGGGCGCGCCGACGGTCATCCTTGGGCCCGTGGGTTCCACCGCTGACATGTTCACGCTTGCTCGCGCACCATCGAGGGCTCGGACCGACCCGGTCGTGGAGACGCGCACCGGCATCACCCGCATCTCAAGCCCTCTCGCGTGCCCGACCACGAGCCGAACGTTGAGCGTTCCGTCCTTGGCGGCCGCCGTGCGCCAGCCTGCGGTCGGCAGAACGGAGAAGCGCCCGTTCACGTCGGCCGTGCCCTTGGCAAGTAGTCGAAGGTTGGCTGCTTGCCCGACCTTCAGGCCACGGAGTTCAGGCTCCGCGTAGACCATCACCGCGAGGGCAGCAGGATCACCAATGAGCCTCTTCACAGAAACGGACAGGCCCCGGGTGGCAATGCAGGACGGGGCCGCCGTCGCCGGAGGCCCGGGAACGAGAACCGCACCTGTCAGTGCGGCACAACTCGACAATGCAAGCGTCTTCAGAAGCCAGCGGGGCTGTCTCCTCCTGGGGTAGGTGGCAGGACGCTAGAGCTCGCAGCAGGACCGTGTCAATCAGACCCCGGACTCACCGCAGCCCGGACGCGCAAAGGCCCCGGCCGGAGCCGGGGCCTTCGTCGCTGTGGTCGATCAGAGCTCGGTAGCGGTGCCGCCAGCCTTCTCGATCTTGCCCTTCGCGGACGCGGAGAACGCGTGCGCACTGACCTGGACGGCCACGGAGATCTCGCCGTTGCCGAGCACCTTGACCAGTTCGCCATCGCGAACCGCGCCCTTGGCCACCAGGTCGGCCGGGGTGACCTGGCCGCCCTCCGGGAACAGCTCAGCGAGCCGCGCCACATTGACCACCTGGTACTCCACGCGGAACGGGTTCGCGAAACCACGCAGCTTCGGCAGCCTCATGTGCAGCGGCATCTGGCCGCCCTCGAAGTTCTCCGGGGTGTTCTTGCGCGCCCCAGTGCCCTTGGTGCCGCGCCCGGCGGTCTTGCCCTTGGACGCCTCACCGCGACCCACACGGGTCTTCTCGGTCTTCGCGCCCGGAGCCGGACGCAGGTGATGAACCTTCAGTGCCATGTCACTCGACCTCCTCGACGGCGACGAGGTGCGGGATCGCCTTGACCATGCCCACGAGCTCGGGCCGGTCCTCGATCACCACGACGTCACCGATGCGCTTCAGCCCCAGCGATCGCAGGGTGTCACGCTGATTCTGCTTGCCACCGATCCCAGACTTGATCTGGGTCACCTTGAAACGGCTCATGAGTGCGCACCCTCCTCACGGGCCCGAAGGATGGCGGCCGGGGTCACCTCGGCCACCGAGAGGCCGCGGCGCTTGGCCACCGACTCCGGCTCCTCCAGGCTCTGCAGCGCCGCCACCGTGGCGTGCACCACGTTGATCGCGTTGTCCGAGCCGAGCGACTTGGCGAGCACGTCGTGCACGCCCGCACACTCGAGCACAGCGCGGGCCGAGCCGCCGGCGATCACGCCCGTACCCGGCGAAGCCGGACGCAGCATCACGACACCGGCAGCCTTCTCGCCCTGCACGGGGTGGGGAATGGTGCCCTGGATGCGCGGGACGCGGAAGAAGTGCTTCTTCGCTTCCTCGACACCCTTGGCGATCGCCGCGGGCACCTCCTTGGCCTTGCCGTAGCCGACGCCGACCGTGCCGTCACCGTCGCCCACCACGACCAGCGCGGTGAAGCTGAACCGGCGACCACCCTGGACGACCTTCGCGACGCGATTGATCGCGACCACTCGCTCCAGGTAGTTGCTCTTCTCCTTCTCGGCGGCGGCATCCCTGTTCCGACGGTCCTCGCGACCCCCGCGACGCTGCTCACCACCTGCACCGCCACCGCGGCGCTGGGTTCCATTCATCGTGAGTATTACCTTTCCGAGTCCGTCAGAATCCGAGACCGGCGTCGCGGGCACTGTCCGCCAGCGCCGCGACCCGTCCGTGGTACTTGTTGCCGGCGCGGTCGAACACGACGTTCTCCACACCAGCCTGCTTGGCCCGCTCGGCGACCAGCTTGCCGACCGCCTTCGCCTTCTCCGACTTGTCGCCGGACTCGGCCCGCAGCTCCAGCGACGACGCGGACGCCAGGGTCACCCCGACGGTGTCGTCGACCACCTGCGCAGCGATGTGCCGGCTGGACCGGAACACCACCAGCCGCGGACGGTCCGGCGTACCGGCGATCTTCTTGCGACCACGAGCCTGACGGCGCAACCGCGCTGCGGCCTTGTCCGCCATGCCCTTGTTCGTCGACAGTGAGATAGCCATCACTTACCCGCCTTTCCAACCTTGCGGCGAACCCGCTCGCCGGCGTAGCGCACGCCCTTGCCCTTGTACGGCTCGGGCTTGCGAATCTTGCGGATGTTGGCCGCGACCTCGCCCACCGCCTGCTTGTCGATCCCGTAGACGGTGAACCTGGTGTTGCTCTCCACCGAGAACGTGATCCCCTTCGGGGCGTTCACGATCACCGGGTGGGAGAAACCGAGGTTGAACTCCAGCTGCTCGGGGCTCTTGAGAATCACCCGGTAGCCCACGCCCACGATCTCGAGCTTCTTCTCATAACCTGCCGTGACGCCGGTGACCATGTTGGCCACCAGGGTGCGGGTCAGACCGTGCAGCGAGCGGCTCTGGCGCTCGTCGTCAGGACGGGTCACCTCCAGCTCGCCGGCCTCGTTGCGCGCGATCCGGATCGGTTCGGCGACAGTGTGCTGCAGCGAACCCTTCGGGCCCTTCACCGACACCGTCTGCCCGTCGAGGGTGACATCCACCCCGGCCGGAACGGCAATCGGAAGCCTGCCAATTCGTGACATCAGTTCAGCTCCTCGTTCTCACCAGACGTAGGCGAGGACTTCCCCGCCAACGCTTCGAGAGTTGGCCTCTTTGTCGGTCAGAAGACCTTGGGAGGTGGAAATGATCGCGATCCCCATGCCGCCGAGAACCTTCGGCAGCGCGGTGGACTTGGCGTAGACCCGCAGGCCCGGCTTGGAGATCCGGCGCACCCCCGCGATCGACCGCTCGCGGTTCGTGCCGTACTTGAGGGTAAGCCGCAGGGTCTTGCCGACCTCGCCCGCGCCCGGTTCGAGCACGTCGTAGCCGGCGATGTAGCCCTGCTTGGTCAAGATCTCGGCGATGCCCACCTTGATCTTGCTGTGCGGCATGGACGTCGACTCGTGGTACGCCTGGTTGGCGTTCCGCAGCCGGGTCAGCATGTCCGCGATCGGATCGGTCATGGTCATGACGTGTGGTGCCTCTTTCTCGCCATGGTTTCCGTCCCTGGGACGGACCTTCAGCGGGTTGTGGGTTGGTCTAGTGGTGAATGCTCACCAGGAGGACTTGATGACGCCGGGGAGTTCGCCCTTGTGGGCGAGCTCTCGGACGCAGATCCGGCACAGGCCGAACTTGCGGAACACGGCCTTGGGCCGGCCGCAGCGGTTGCAGCGGGTGTAGGCGCGGACGGCGAACTTGGGCTTGCGAGCCTGCTTCACCTTCAGAGCGGTCTTGGCCATGGTTCAGCTCACTTCTTCTTCTTGCCGACGAACGCGGGACGCTTGCGGACTGCCTTCTGGATCTCGTCGGCCGGGGCCTTGAACGGGAAGCCGAGCGCCTTGAGCAGCGCGCGTCCCTCGTCATCGGTGCTGGCTGTGGTCACGAAAGTGATGTCCATGCCACGCAGCTTGTCGATCCGATCCTGGTCGATCTCGTGGAACATCACCTGTTCGGTGAGACCGAAGGTGTAGTTGCCCTGGCCGTCGAACTGCCGGGCGGAGAGACCGCGGAAGTCGCGGATACGCGGCAGGGCGAGGGTGAGCAGCCGGTCGGCGAACTCCCACATCCGGTCGCCGCGCAGGGTCACGTGGCAGCCGATCGGCATGCCTTCGCGCAGCTTGAACTGCGCGATCGACTTGCGGGCCTTGGTCACCGTCGGCTTCTGCCCGGTGATCGCGGTGAGGTCGCGCACGGCGGCGTCGATCACCTTCGAGTCACGNNAGCGCCGGCGCGATCTCGGAGCGGTACTTCTCCTTCAGTCGCGGCAGGCTCTTCGTGGCGGTCGCAGTGGCTGCCATCAGATTTCCTTCCCGGTCTTGCGGGCGATCCGCACGCTGCGCTCGGCGGTGTACTCGGTACCGTCGGAGCGGCGCTTGGTCACCTCCTGGCGTTCGTAGCCGACGCGAGTCACCACGTCCTTGCCGTCCACCTTGACCACGAGCTGGACGTTGGACACGTCGATCGCAGCCTCGGTGGTGATGATCCCGGCGGAGTTGTTCTGCCGGGTCTGGTTGTTCTGGGTCTCCTTGACGTGCTTCTTGACCAGGTTCACGCCCTGGACGAGCACCCGGCCGGCCTGGGGGTCGACGGAGATGACCTCCCCGATCCGACCCTTGTCCTTGCCGGCGATGACCTTGACCCGGTCACCCTTCTTCACATGCAGCGAATTCGCCATGCCTCACAACACCTCCGGCGCGAGCGAGATGATCCGCATGTACTTCTTCTCGCGCAGCTCACGGCCGACCGGACCGAAGATGCGGGTGCCGCGAGGCTCCCCGTCGCCCTTCAGGATCACGGCGGCGTTCTCGTCGAACTTGATGTAGGAGCCGTCCGGACGACGGGTCTCCTTCACCGTACGGACGACGACCGCCTTGACGACCTCGCCCTTCTTCACGTTGCCACCGGGGATGGCGTCCTTGACCGTCGCGACGATCTTGTCGCCGAGACCGGCGTAGCGACGCTTGGAGCCACCCAGCACGCGGATGCACAGAAGTTCCTTGGCACCGGTGTTGTCGGCGACCTTCAGTCGCGTCTCCTGCTGGATCATCTACATACTCCCCTGGTCACTTGGCCTTCTCGAGGACCTCGACCAGACGCCACCGCTTGGTCGCGGAGGTCGGCCGGGTCTCCATCACCCGAACGCGGTCGCCGACGCCGGCCTCATTGGCCTCGTCGTGCGCCTTGAGGCGCTCGGACTTCGTCATGACCTTGCCGTACAACGGGTGCTTGACCCGCTGCTCGACGGACACGATCACGGTCTTGTCCATCTTGTCGGACACGACGATGCCCTCGCGGACCTTGCGCGCCGCGCGGCTGCTCTCGTTATCGCTCATTCTCAGTTGTCCTCATCCGGGTCGGGCACGATGCCGAGGTTGCGCTCCTGCAGCACGGTGTAGATGCGAGCGATGTCCTTGCGGGCCTCGCGCAGCCGTCCGTGCGACTCGAGCTGGCCGGTCGCCGCGGCGAACCGGAGCCCGAACAGCTCCTCCTTCAGCTCGACCACCTTGGCGTTGAGCTCCTCGCGGGAGAGCCCGCGCAGCTCAGTGGCCGTCACAGTCTTCGCCATCAGATCTCACCTACTTCCCGCTTGATGAAGCGCGCCTTGAACGGGAGCTTGTGGATGGCCAGTCGCATTGCCTCGCGGGCCACCGGCTCGTCCACACCGGACAGCTCGAACAGCACCCGACCCGGCTTGATGTTGGCGATCCACCACTCCGGCGATCCCTTACCCGAACCCATCCGGGACTCCGCAGGGTGCTTGGTCATGGGACGGTCGGGGTAGACATTGATCCAGACTTTGCCGCCACGCTTGATGTGACGGGTCATGGCGATACGAGCACTCTCGATCTGACGGTTGGTCAGGTACGACGACTCCAGAGCCTGGATGCCGTAGTCACCGAAGGCGAGCTTGGTGCCACCCTTGGCCATGCCGGTCCGCTTCGGGTGGTGCTGCTTGCGGTGCTTGACTCGACGGGGAATCAGCATGGTCAGGCTCCTGCGTTGGTCTCGACAGCCTCCGGCGCGGCAGCGCCCTCGGCAACGGAATCGGCGCGACGGCGTCCGCCACGCTCGGGACGATCGCCACGACCGCCGCCATCGCGACGGGGGCCACGGGCCGGACGACCCCGACCACCGGACGCCGCCTGGCGCGCAGCCTTCTGCGCAGCCCGCTCGGCGCGGTTGCCGGACACATCGCCCTTGTAGATCCACACCTTCACGCCGATCCGGCCGAAGGTGGTCCGGGCCTCGTAGAACCCGTAGTCGATGTCCGCCCGGAGGGTGTGCAACGGCACTCGACCCTCGCGGTAGAACTCCGAGCGGCTCATTTCCGCGCCACCCAGACGACCGGAGCACTGGATCCGGATGCCGAGGGCACCGGCGCGCATCGCGCTCTGCTGGGCCTTGCGCATCGCGCGACGGAAGGCCACGCGGGCGCCGAGCTGCTCAGCGATCCCCTGGGCGACCAGCTGCGCATCAGTCTCGGGGTTCTTGACCTCGAGGATGTTCAGCTGGACCTGCTTGCCGGTGAGCTTCTCCAGCTCGGCCCGGACGCGCTCCGCCTCGGCGCCATTGCGGCCGATCACGATGCCCGGACGCGCGGCGTAGAGGAAGATCGTCACGCGTTCGCTGCGACGCTCGATCTCCACGCTGGAGATGCCGGCCCGCTCGAGGTTCTTGGCCAGGAAGCGGCGGATCTTGACGTCCTCGGCAACCAGGTCGGAGTAGCCCTTGTCGGCATACCAGCGAGTCTTGTGGTCGGTGGTGATCCCCAGGCGGAAACCATGAGGATTGATCTTCTGGCCCATACTCAGGCTCCCAACTCGGTCTTGGGTTCGACGACGACGGTGATGTGGCTGGCCCGCTTCAGGATCCGGCTGGCCGAACCCTTCGCGCGGGGACGGATGCGACGCAGCGTCATGCCCTCGTCGACGAACGCCTGGGACACATAGAGTTCCTCGGCCCGCAGGCCCTCGGAGCTCTCCGCGTTGGCGGTGGCACTGGCCACCACCTTGTAGACCGGCTCGGAGGCTGCCTGCGGCGCGAACTTCAGCACGTTCAGCGCATCCGTGACGGGCAGGCCGCGAACCAGGTCGACCACGCGACGCACCTTCATCGGGCTCATCCGGACGTGACGCGCGATCGCGTACGAGCCAGGACGATCCCCGAGCAGGGCGGCGCGACGGGTGGGTCGCTCTTTGTTGCTCATGATGTTGATCAGTTCCTCTTCTCGCTGCCTCAGCGGCGGCGCGACTTCTTGTCTTCCTTGATGTGCCCGCGGTAGGTGCGGGTGGGGGCGAACTCGCCCAGCTTGTGGCCGATCATCGACTCGGTCACGAACACCGGCACATGCTTGCGGCCGTCGTGCACGGCGATCGTGTGCCCGATCATGTCCGGGGTGATCATGGAGCGCCGTGACCAGGTCTTGATGACCTGCTTGGTGCCCTTCTCGTTCTGCGCGTCGACCTTCTTGACCAGGTGGTCGTCGACGAAGGGGCCCTTCTTCAGGCTACGTGGCATCTGTTACCTCACCTGTCCAATCAGCGCTTCTTGCCGGACTTCCGGCGACGGACGATCAGGCGAGAACTCGCCTTGTTCTTGTCCCGGGTGCGGCCCTCGGGCTTGCCCCACGGGGAGACCGGGTGCCGGCCGCCGGAGGTCTTGCCCTCGCCACCGCCGTGCGGGTGGTCGATCGGGTTCATCGCGACGCCGCGGACGGTCGGGCGGACGCCCTTCCAGCGGTTGCGGCCCGCCTTGCCCCAGTTGATGTTCGACTGCTCGGCGTTGCCGACCTCGCCGACGGTGGCGCGGCAGCGCACGTCGACCAGGCGCATTTCGCCGGACGGCAGGCGCAGCGTGGCCATCTTGCCCTCGCGGGCGACCAGCTGGATCTTGGCGCCGGCCGAACGGCCGAGCTTGGCCCCGCCTCCGGGACGCATCTCCACCGCGTGCACCGTGGTGCCGACGGGGATGTTGCGCAGCGGCAGGTTGTTGCCGGGCTTGATGTCGGCACCTTCACCAGCTTCGACCGTCGCGCCCTGGGCCAGCCCGTTCGGGGCGATGATGTATCGCTTCTCGCCGTCGGCGTAGTGAAGCAGCGCGATCCGGGCGGTGCGGTTCGGGTCGTATTCGATGTGCGCGACCTTGGCCGGGACGCCGTCCTTGTCGTAGCGACGGAAGTCGATCATCCGGTAGGCCTGCTTGTGCCCGCCGCCGATGTGGCGCGTGGTGATCCGGCCGGAGTTGTTGCGTCCGCCGGTCTTCGGCTTGGAAGTGACCAGCGACTTCTCCGGGGTGGAGCGAGTCAGTTCGACGAAGTCGGCCACGCTCGAGCCGCGACGGCCCGGGGTGGTCGGCTTGTACTTACGGATACCCATGAGTTCGCTTTCCTATCTCGGCTCAGGCCAGCGGCCCGGAGAAGATGTCGATGCGCTGGCCGTCGGCGATGCTCACGATGGCGCGCTTGGTATCGGGACGCTTGCCCCAGCCGGCCCGGGTGCGCTTGCGCTTGCCGTGCCGGTTGCTGGTGTTCACGCTGGTCACGGTCACGCCGAACACCTGCTCGACCGCGATCTTGATCTCGGTCTTGTTGGCATCGGGGGAGACGATGAAGGTGTACTTGTTCTCGTCCAGCAGCCCGTAGCTCTTCTCGCTGACCACCGGGGCCAGCAGGATGTCGCGGTGGTCGCGGATCTTCAGCTCGCTCACTTGGCCGCCTCCTCGGTCTCGGTCTGGTCGGACTCGGCCACGACGGTGACCTTGCCCTTGATCGGCCCGGCGACGTAGGTGGACAGCGCGGCGGTGGTGAAGACCACGTCATCGCTGACCAGCACGTCGTAGGCGTTGAGCTGATCGACGGCCAGCGCGTGCACGGTCGGCACGTTGCGCAGGCTCAGCCAGGCCACGTCCTCGTCCCGGTCGAGCACCACCAGCAGCTTGTTGCTGCCAACCTCGGCCAGTGCCTTCAGCGCCGCCTTGGTGGACGGGGTCTCACCGGTGACGATGCTCTCCACCACGTGAATCCGGCCGTCGCGGGCCCGGTCGGACAACGCACCGCGCAGGGCGGCCGCAATCATCTTCTTGGGCGTGCGCTGGGCGTAGCTGCGCGGCTGCGGGCCGTGCACGACGCCACCGCCGGTCCACTGCGGGGCGCGGCGCGAACCCTGGCGGGCGCGGCCGGTGCCCTTCTGACGCCACGGCTTCGCGCCACCGCCGGCGACATCGCCCCGGGTCTTGGTTGCGTGCGTGCCTTGGCGAGCCGCGGCCTGCTGGGCCACCACGACCTGGTGGATCAGCGGAACGTTGGTCTGCACGTCGAAAAGCTCGCCCGGCAGCTCGGCCTTCGTCGACTTCGTGCCGAGCACGGTCACGGTGCGGGTCTCGGTCATGCCTGGACTCCCTTCTTGGCCGCCGTACGCAGCACGACCAGGGCTCCCTTGGGGCCGGGCACGGAGCCCTTGACCAGGATCAGCCCGCGCTCCGCGTCAATGGCGTGGACGGTCAGGTTCTGCACGGTCACCTTCTCGACACCCATCCGGCCGGCCATCCGGGTGCCCTTGAAGACGTGGCCCGGGGTGGCGCAGGCGCCGATGGAGCCCGGCGAACGGTGCTTGCGGTGCACGCCGTGGCTGGCGCGTAGGCCGCCGAAGCCGTGCCGCTTCATCACGCCGGCGGTGCCCTTGCCCTTGGTGACGCCGGTGACGTCGACGACGTCGGCCTCGGCGAACACTTCGGCGGTGAGTTCCTGGCCGAGGGTGTAGGTGCTGGCGTCAGCGGTGCGCAGCTCGACGAGGTGCTTGCGCGGCGTGACGCCGGCCTTCTCGAAGTGTCCCGCGGCCGGCTTGGTCACGTTCTTGGCCTTCACCGCTCCGAAGCCGAGCTGAACGGCGGAGTAGCCGTCCACGTCGGGGGTGCGGACCTGCGTGACCACGCAGGGACCGGCCTGGATGACGGTCACGGGGACGACGCGGTTGTTGTCGTCCCACACCTGGGTCATGCCGAGCTTGGTGCCCAGCAACCCCTTCACGTTCGATTCGCTCATCTCCCCTGACCTCACGGAAGCTTGATCTCGATGTCGACACCGGCCGGAAGGTCGAGTCGCATCAGCGAGTCAACGGTCTTCGGCGTCGGGTCGAGGATGTCGATGAGCCGCTTGTGGGTACGCATCTCGAAGTGCTCGCGGCTGTCCTTGTACTTGTGCGGAGAACGGATCACGCAGAACACGTTCTTCTCGGTCGGCAGGGGCACAGGGCCCGCCACCTTGGCGCCGGTACGGGTCACGGTGTCGACGATCTTCTTCGCCGAGGAGTCAATGACCTCGTGGTCGTAAGCCCGGAGTCGAATCCGGATCTTCTGTCCCGCCACTGGTTCGTCCTTCTTCTCGTCGTACTCCCCCGGTGCATCTTCCGGAGCAGTGTGTCCCTCCGACCCCCGGGGTCGGGCGTGTCGGGCTGGTTCTGGGCCGCGCATGACCGATCTTTGAAGGGTCGAGGTAGGGCCCGGCGCGTCAGCACCAGACTTGCCGGGGGGCCGCCAAGGCAGGCGTCCCCGTCGGAGCAACCTGTCGATTCTTTCATGCTGGGCGCTGCGTTGCCAAATCCCTGGCCTGGGGCACCATTGCCCAAGTGAGCACAGCAGCGGTGGAGCCCGCGTCGGCCGTCCAGGCTAGCCGAATCGGTCTCGGCGTGACGCTCGGCCTGACCGCTTCGCTCGCCTTCGCGACCTCGGGCACGTTCGCCCGTCCGTTGCTGTCGGCGGGGTGGACGCCCGGGGCCGCGGTGTTCTGGCGAGTCGCCGCCGCAGCCGTGTTGTTGTTGCCGGTCGGGCTATGGGTGATGCGTGGGCGCCTGCGCGAGGTGATCACCGAATGGCGCATGATCGTGGCCTTCGGAGCTCTGGCTGTGGCCACGGCCCAACTGATGTACTTCGCCGCCGTCTCTCGGATGAGCGTGGGCGTCGCCTTGCTGCTGGAATACCTCGCTCCGGTCGCGCTGGTGCTTCTGGCCTGGGTCCGTACCCGCAGCGCCCCGTCCCGGCTCGTCGTGGCCGGCTCCCTGACCAGCCTGGTCGGGCTCCTGTGCGTGCTCGACCTCACCGGAGCAAGCCTCGATCCCCTCGGCGTGCTGTTCGGCCTGTGCGCGATGGTGGGCGCGGCGGCCTACTTCGCGCTCGGGGCGCGCGCCACCCGCCTGCACCCGCTCGCACTGCCGGCCTTCGGCCTGCCCGTGGGAGCACTGGTGCTGGGCCTGGCCATCGCCGTCGGTGTCCTGCCCTACTCGGCACCGCTGGTGGACGTCGAGGTGCTCGGCACGCAGGTGCCGTGGTGGGCGCCGCTGTCCATAGTGGTGCTCTCGGCCACGGTCGTGGCGTATGCCCTCGGCGTGGCCGGGATCGCCCGGATGGGCGAGCGGCTGGCGAGCTTCGTCAGCCTGTCCGAGGTGCTCTTCGCCGCCCTGATCGCCGCGATCGTACTGGGTGAGGTGCCCACCGCCGTCCAGCTGGTCGGCGGGCTGCTGATCCTCGCCGGCGTCGTGCTGATCCGCCTGGCCAGCGGTCGAGCCCCCGCAGGCCTGCCGACCTTCCCCGACGAGTTCGAGGCCGCGCAAACGGACTGACCCGACGACGACCGATGGAGGCCTCGACGCCTCCGTCACCGGGCTCGGTGTCCTCTGCGGCGAATGTCGTACGACTTCGTAAGGCACCCTGCCGTACGCCGGCCAGGCAGGCAGATCTACAGTCGATGCGAACCCCGTGCAGCGACGGGAACCCACCCCGACAGTACGGTCGGGCGGCCCAGGGAGCCGCCGGCCGGAGGGAAAGGAACTTCGAGGTGAACAGACCGGTATGGGCGATCCCGCTAACCACAGCCCTCCTCTGCGGTGGGCTGGGATCGATCGCGGCGGCAACTCCGGCGTCCGCAGAACCGTCCGCACGGGCCGCGGTGCCCTGCACCGCCGGAGTCCCGTTGGCCTCGGACTTCGACGGCGACGGCACCGCCGATCTCGTCGTCGGCGCGAAGCGCACCAACGGCAGCGACACCGTCCGGGTGCAGTCGATCCAACCCAGCGACGGCGGCGCCGCGGTCTGGCTGGCCGACACCGGAGAACTCAGGACGGCCGACCTCAACGGTGACGTGTGCGCGGACGCCCTCGTCTTCTCCGGCGGGCACACGCCGTGGTTGAGGGCCGCGCTCGGAACTCCGGACGGCCTGGACGTCGCCGATGCCACCGATGTGGTCGTCCCCCAAGCAGCCGACGTCGCCGACGACGCACGCCGCTCCCTCACCTTCGAGGTCGCCGGCCTGCGCCATGACGGGTTCAGCCAGATCGCCATCTCGGGCCGGCACGTCGTCGATCTCGGCGAGGACGGCCCGGAGGAGTACGGCGCCTACCTCGACGTCCTCAGCCTGGACAGCTCTCTCGCCGTCACCACGACCCAGGTCCTCACCTTCCCCAAGATCTCCCGTGACATCTGGGACTTCGGGAGCGCGCTGGCCACCTCCGGCCGGACGATCGTCGTGGGGCATCCCAGCGCGATCGTCAATCGGCACTACGGCGCGGGTGCCGTCCTGATCTACTCCGCCGACACCGCAGATCCCACCCACGTCGTCCTCCGCAAGACGCTGACCCAGAACAGCGCGAAGGTGCCCGGCACGGCCGAGGCGTACGACTTCTTCGGCGCCACCCTCGCCCTGCGCAACGGTCGGCTCGCGATCGGGGCACCCGGAGAGGCCGACGGGAAGATCCACGCGTCCGGTCTGGTGCAGCCGATGGTCTGGCATGAGTCGAAGCTCACCTACACCGCCTACCGAGCGATCACCCAGGACACCAAGGGAGTACCAGGCAGCAACGAGAAGGACGACCAGTTCGGGGTCCATCTCGCCATCGCCCGTGGGCTCACCGCCAGCGGCTCCTACGACATCCTGATCGGGGCCACCGAAGCCTACGGACGGCTCGCCGATGCCGGTTCGGTGACGGTGGCGAACCTCACCAGGCCGCTGTACCGCACGTACACCCAGGCGACCAAGGGAGTGCCGGGCAACCCGCAGGCCGGCGACGAGTTCTGTCACGTCGGGGTGCTGCAGGGTTCGGCGGGAACCGACACCGTCCTGATCGGTGCGCCGGGTGAGGACAGCTACGGGATCAGCGACTACGGCCGCGCCATTCGCAGCGACGGGAAGAGACTGAGCTCGAAGACGGGCTGGAGCTCTATCGGCGTCCCCCCGGATGCACCCACGGGCATGGTCAACTGGGGTTTCGACTTCGCCGCGACGCCCTGACCGCTTGAGTTCGCTACTGCGGCATCCGACCTCACCAACGCCGGGTCGATCACAGTGGCGAACGTCAGCAAGTCGCTGTCTTGCACCGACACCGACGACCCCGCAGGCCATCCGCAGCGATGCGACCAGGTTCAGCACCTGTCAACAGCCTGTGTGGCTCGACTCCGGCACCCCAGATGCGGGTCAGTTCTATGGTGAGGCTATGAATCGGCATCGCGGCAAGGTCGCCCGCTTCACCGCGTGCGCGACGGTTCTCACTCTCTTCCTCGGTGCCGGGCTAGCCTCCCCCACCGTCGCCGCTGCCACTCCTACCACCCCCTGCACGCTCGGCACCCCGGTGACCGGCGACTACGACGGTGACGGCGCCCCCGACCTGGAAGTCACGGTCTGGGACAACTGGATCGACAACGCCCGCTTCTTCGCCTCCAGCAAGCGGACCAACCAGGGTGACTGGCTGGACATCAAGGCTGAACACCTGATCGCGGCCGACCTCAACGGCGATGTCTGCTCTGACGTGGTCGCGATCAGTCCCCAGTTCTCCCTCAACCTCGTCTACGGCAGCCCGTCCGGTCTCGACCCGGCCACACTGACGCCGGTGGTCCTGCCGCAGCAGGCCGGGATCACCAGCCCCGACCGGGTGATCTTCGATGCTGTCGCCCAGACCTACGCCGGCGTCGCCGAGGTGGTGGTGGCCGGCCGGATCTGGCGGGATGCCGACAACCGCTCCGAGGCACCGTTCGTGGACGTCTTCGCCCTTGGCCCGGACGGCACGCCGGGCCTTCCCCAGGTGATCGACGCCCCTCCCCTCGTGCCGGACGCAGCCTCGCTCGAAGGCTGGCCGTCTTCGATGGCTGCTGACGACGGTGTTGTGGTGATCGGCAACGCCGAAGCCACCGTCCGGGGCGTGGCCCGTGCCGGTTCGGTGAGCGTGTTCGGCCGGGACGTCTTTGACCCCACGAAGCTGGATCGCCAGGCCGTCCTGAGCCAGAACTGGCCAGGAATGCCGGGCTCCTCCGAGACCGGTGACCATTTCGGACAGGCCGTGGCCTATCGCGACGGACGGCTGGCGATCGGAATCCCCTACGAGTCGACGGCCGGGGTCACCCAGAGCGGCAGAGTGCAGCTGGCCACCTGGGTCGCCTCCGAGAACCGCCTCCGGGTGGGCAAGTCGTTCGATCAGAACACCCGTGGCGTGCCCGGCAGCAACGAGAAGAAGGACCGCTTCGGCGGGGTGCTGACCATCGCCAGAGGGCTCACCGGAAGGGGCTCCTACGACGTGGTGGTGGGGACACCAACGGAGGGGTCGGGCAGGATCCGCTACGCCGGCTCGGTCACGGTGGGCAGCTTCACCAAGGCGGTGTACCGCACCTACACCCAAGACTCCCCCGGTGTCCCGGGCAAGCCGGACCGAGCACCGTCCGAGGCCACCGCCGACGGCGACTACTTCGGCTATGCCGTCGGTACGCTCCCAACCTCCCCCACCGCCGACACACTGGTGATCGGGGCACCGGGCGAGACCAACGGTGACTGCCTCACCCAGGGCTACGTCGTCCGCACCGACGGCAAACGCCTGAGTTCGTCCACCCGCTGGGCCTACCTGGCGCCGCCAACCAAGGGCTGCAGCTTCTACGACGAGGACGTGTTCGACGGCTGGGGGGCCGCCTTCGCCATCGGATCGCAGTACCTGCGCGAGCTGCCCTGAATCCTGCGGGGACTTCGCCTTCCGACCGTCAACGCGGCATCCGCCGCCAGAGCGCGCGGGGCACGAACCGGGCGATGGCGAACAGCACCTGTAACCGCCAGGGGATCCACAGCTCGACACCGCGTCCGCGCCGGATCCGACGCACGACGGCGTCGGCGACCTGAGCGGGAGTCGACGACAACGGGGCTGGCTCCATGCCGGCGGTCATCTGACCGATGACGAAGCCGGGGCGGGCGATGACCAGGTGCACCCCGGAGCCGTGCAGCGCATCGGCAAGGCCCGACGCGAACCCGTCCAACCCGGCCTTGGCCGAACCGTAGACATAGTTGGCCCGGCGCACCCGGGCACCGGCGACCGAGGAGAAGGCCACGATCGTGCCGCGTCCGCGGCCGCGCATTCGATCGGCCAGGACGGTCAGTAGCGCGGCTTGGGCGATGAAGTCGGTGTGCAGGACGGAGGCGGCGAACGCAGCATCGGTTTCGGCGCGCCGCTGATCACCGAGTACTCCGAAGGCCAGCACGGCCACGTCGATCGGGCCGACCCGCTGTTCGATCTCGGTCACCAGGCCCGGCTGCGCGACGATGTCGTCGGCGTCGAAGTCGACCGTCTCCACGCGGTCGGCACCAGCGGCCCGGCACGCGGCGACCTCATCGTCCAGCGACCCCGGACGCGCGGCCAGCACGACCGTCGCGCCGGGCGCGAGCCGGGTGGCCACCGCGAGCCCGATCTCGCTGCGGCCCCCGAAAATCGCGACGACCTCACTCACAGCAGTGCGGCCAGCTTCGCCATTCGGGCCAGCGACGACTCGCGCCCCAACAGCTCCATCGACTCGAACAGCGGCGGAGAGACATTCGATCCGGTCACGGCCAGCCGCACCGGGCCGAAAGCGAACTTCGGCTTGAGGCCGAGGCCGTCCACGAGCGCCTCGCGTAGAGCCGCCTGGATCGCCTCGTGGTTCCACTCCCCCAGTCCGTCCAGCGCGGAAGTCGCCGCAGCAATCACCGCTGCGGCATCCGGGCCGGTCTTCGCCAGCGCGTCGGAGTCGATCACGAGGTCGGCGTCCGTGGTGAACAGGTAGGCCAGCTTGGGCACTGCCTCGCTGAGCAGCACCAGCCGCTCCTGAACCAGCGGGACGGCTCTGCGCAGCAAGGCGACGTCCGCCTCGGTCGGCCGCGCCCACTGGCCTTCGCGGACGGCGAACTCGATCACCCGCTCGGCCAGATCCTCCGGCGACAACGCCCGCAGGTAGTGCCCGTTCAGCGCGTTCAGCTTGGCCAAGTCGAAGATCGGACCGGTGGTGTTCACCTTCGCCCAGTCGAACGCCGCCACGAACTCCTCGAACGACGCCACGTCCGCGCCCTCGACCACCGGCGGGTAGGCCAGCAGTTGCAGGAAGTTGCGCAGCGCCTCGGGCAGGTAACCCTGCTCGAGGAACCAGGTCAGCCGGGCGGCCGGGTTCTTGCGCTTGGAGATCTTCGACTTGTCGGTGTTGCGCAGCAGCGGCATGTGCGCGAACGCCGGAGCCTCCCAGCCGAGCCAGCGGTACAGCAGCAGATGCTTGGGGGTGGATGAGATCCACTCCTCGCCGCGGACGACGTGGGTGATCCCCATCAGGTGGTCGTCGACCACCACGGCCAGGTGGTAGGTCGGGAACCCATCGGCTTTCAAGATCACCTGGTCGTCGGGAACCGGAGCGTTCACCTCGCCGCGGATCAGGTCGGTGAAGCTCACCTCGACGTCATCGGGGATCCGCATCCGCACCACCGGCGTCTCGCTGAATCCGGGCAGCTGGGCCCGCTCCTCGCGGGTCTTGCCGTCGCAGAGCCGGTCGTAGCCGGTCACCGGAGACTTAGCCGCCTGCTGCTCCGCCCGCATCTGCGCGAGGCGCTCGGTGGAGCACCAGCAGTAGTAGGCGTGGCCGGCTTCGATCAACTGGTCGACGTAAGGACGGTAGGTGTCCAGCCGCTCCGACTGCCGGTACGGCGCGTAAGGCCCGCCGATGTCGGGGCCTTCGTCCCAGTTCAGGCCGAGCCAGTGCAGCGTGTCGTAGATCTGCTGCTCCGAGGAGGCCACGTAGCGGGCGCGATCGGTGTCCTCGATCCGCAGCACGAACGCTCCCCCGGTGGCCCGGGCGTAGGCGAGGTTGAACAAGGACATGTACGCCGTGCCGACGTGCGGGTCGCCGGTCGGCGACGGCGCCACGCGGAGGCGGGCTGGGCTGGCAGTCATAGCCGGATCAGCCTACTTGGTCGACCCGCGCACGAGGCACGGCGTCGTGGTCGGGAGCGCTGCTGAGCGTGCTAACTTCACCTCCATGACCGAGCCTGTCGCCGCCAACGACTTCATCCGCGACATCATCCGCCGCGACAACGATCAGGGCACCTACGGCGGCCGCGTCCAGACCCGGTTCCCGCCCGAGCCCAACGGTTACCTGCACATCGGCCACGCCAAGGCGATCACGGTCGACTTCGGCACCGCCGAGGAGTTCGGCGGACGGTGCAACCTGCGCCTCGACGACACCAATCCTGACACCGAGGAGACCGAGTTCGTCGACTCGATCCTCGACGACATCGCCTGGCTCGGCTTCCACCCGGCGCAGGTGCTGCACGCGTCGGACTACTTCGGGCAGCTCTACGAGTGGGCCGAGTACTTGGTCGCCCAGGGTCTGGCGTACGTCGACGACCAGGACACCGAGACGATCTCGGCCCAGCGCGGCGGCTTCGGCAAGCCCGGGGTGGACAGCCCGTTCCGCAATCGCCCGGTCGCAGAAAACCTTGACCTGCTGCGCCGGATGAAGGCCGGCGAGTTCGACGAGGGCGCTCGCGTGCTCCGGGCGAAGATCGACATGAATCACGAGAACATGGCGCTGCGGGACCCGGTGATGTACCGGATCCGCCACTCCCATCATTTCCGTACCGGCGACGAGTGGTGCATCTACCCCACCTACGACTGGGCACACGGCCAAAGCGATGCGATCGAGGGTGTCACCCATTCGATCTGCACCCTCGAGTTCGACACCCACCGTCCGCTCTACGACTGGTACCTGTCCCATCTGCCGCTGCCCGGCGACCAGCCCAAGCAGATCGAGTTCGCCCGGCTGGAGTTCACCCACACCATCACCAGCAAGCGGCGACTGGCGAGACTGGTCGCCGACCGGACCGTCGACGGCTGGGACGACCCCCGGATGCCCACCCTGCGGGGGTTGCGGCGCCGCGGATACCCGGCGCGGGCGATCCGCGCTTTCTGCGCGGAGATCGGCACTACCCGCACCAACAGCCGCCAGAACATCGAGGCACTGGAGGCGTTCGTCCGACGCGAACTGAACTCCACCGCCCAGCGGCGGATGGCTGTGCTGCGGCCGCTGCGACTGGTCCTGGACAACTGGCCCACCGACGCGGACGGGCGTCCCGTCGTGGAGTACTTCGAGGTCGCGAACAATCCCGAGAACCCTGAGGACGGCACCCGCCAGGTCGCGTTCAGCGGCGAGCTGTGGATCGAGGCCGACGATTTCGCCGAGGTGCCGCCACCGAAGTTCTTCCGGCTCAGTCCCGGACGCGAGGTTCGGCTGCGCGGCGCGTATCTGGTCACCGCGACCACTCTCGACAAGGACGATCAGGGCGCCGTGGTGACCGTGCACGCCACCTACGACCCGGCCACGCGCGGCGGCGACGCCCCCGACGGCCGCAAGGTGAAGTCCACCATGCACTGGGTGTCCGCACCGCACGCGGTCGACATCACCGCAGCCCTGTACGAGCGGCTGTTCACCGCCGCCGTGCCAGGCGAGGCCACGGGCGAAGCGCTGGACGATCTGAACCCGAACTCGCGCGAGCTCGTGACCGGCAAGGCCGAGGCGGCCCTGGCCGAGACCCCGCCCGGCGAGGTCGTGCAGTTCGAGCGGCTGGGCTATTTCGCCCACGACCCGGCCGAGTCCCTGCTCTTCCACCGCACGGTCGGCCTGCGCGACGAATGGGCGGCGATCCAGAGACGCCGGAGCTGAACATGCCCGCTCACCCACTCCCCGATCGACTGCCGCCGCTCGCCCTTCCCGACCTTTCCGGCCGACGCGCCGTGGTCACCGGCGCGAGCAGCGGCATCGGACGCTCCACCGCCTCCGCGCTCGCCGGCGCAGGCGCGGACGTCGTGCTCGCCGTCCGGGATTCGGCCCGGGGCGAGGCGGCGGCCGCCCGGATCCGGCAGCGTCACCCGCAGGCCCGGGTTCGGGTGGAGCTCGTCGAGCTCGGTTCGCTGGTCAGCATCGCGGACTTCACCGCGCGGCTCGCAGACGAGCCGCTGCATCTTCTGGTGAACAACGCGGGAACCGGGTCCAGGAATCGCGACGCCCGGACCGCGGACGGCTTCGACCTGCAGGTCGGCGTCAACTACCTCGGGGCTTGGGCGGTCACCGCAGGACTCTGGCCCGCGCTGCGCGCCGCCGGCAGAGCCCGTGTGGTCAACCTCGGCTCGCTGGTCGCGGCTCGCGGTCGGATCGAGCCGTCGTTCGGTCGTCCCGGTGGGCCCACCTTCGGCTCCTACCGCAACTCCAAGCTCGCCATGGTGGTGTTCGCGGGAGAACTTCGCCGTCGGTGCGCCCGCGCCCGGGTCGACGTCAGCGCCGTCGCGGCCCATCCCGGCTGGAGCCAGACCGCGATCTTCTCCGCAGGCGGGCCGCCCGCCGTGGTCGAGACCCTGGGACGCCTCAGCGGTGCGCTCCAGTCCCCGAACGACGGTGCGCAGCCCGTCCTGCTCGCGGCGACCGACACCCGTCCCGCCGCCTACTACGGTCCCACCCGGCGCGGTGGTGCGTCCGGACCGCCGGGGCCGGCGAAACTACCCGCCGCCGCGCTCTCCTCCGGCATCGGCGAGCGGCTCTGGGATCTGTCCATGGAACTCACCGGGGTGGCGTTCGAGCCCTAAGGTATGGGCCATGGAGGTCCCCGTCACCGTCGTCGGCGAAGCACTGATAGACATCGTCATCCCCCCGGCCGGGGCTTCGGTCGAGCACGTCGGCGGAAGCCCGGCGAACGTGGCGATCGGTCTCGCCCGCCTCGGTCACCCCACGCGACTGGCGACGCATATCGGTCGCGACGCCCGCGGCCAGCGGATTGCTGCGTTGATGGAGGCCGAGCACGTGGAGCTCGCACCCGGCAGCCGGGACGCCGAACGCACACCCACCGCGGCCGCGCACCTCGACCCCGCAGGCGTCGCCAGCTACGAGTTCGACCTCGACTGGCGGCTCGACCCCGCACAGGTTGTCGTGCCGATGGACGCTCACCTGCACACCGGGTCGATCGCCGCCACCCTGCCTCCCGGCGGAGCCGCCGTCCTGGAGATCGTCCGCGCGGCGCGCGAGCATGCCACGATCTCCTACGATCCGAATGCGCGGCCCACGCTGATGGGCAGCCCCGACCAGGCCCGCCCGGTGATCGAGCGCCTGATCGCCCTCGCCGACGTCGTGAAGGCCTCCGAGGAGGACGTCCGCTGGCTGTACGGCACCGATCCGATCCCCCAGGTGCTGGCGCACTGGGCCGCGCTCGGCCCGTCGGTGTGCGCAGTGACCCAGGGCGGTGAGGAGGTGATCGTCCTGGCAGCCGGTGAGGTGCAGCGCTACCCAACCCTGCCGACCAGGGTCGCGGACACCGTCGGCGCCGGAGACTCATTCATGGCCGGGCTGATCTCGGGCCTGCTCGACGCCGGGCTGCTCGGCGGCACGGACGCGCGGGAGCGACTCCGGTTCGCCGAGTGGCCGATGATCGAAGCGGCCATCGAGCGTGCCCTGGCCTGCGCGGCGATCACCGTGTCCCGGGCGGGGGCGAACCCGCCCACGCGCGCAGAGCTGCAGATCGACGCCTGATCCGTCCGCGGCGTCCGGGCCGTGGTCGTCAACGCTCACCCAGGCTCTGGATGTCCAGGTGCGGATATCGTCCGCGATAGTGCACCAGGGGCTCTCCTTCGCCGCCAGCCTCGACGTGCTCGATCTGGCAGGTGACCAGCCGGGACCAGCCCACCTCGCTCACTGATTCCAGCCGCACGCCCGCCCAGGTCGGGGCGCCTGCCGGCGTCGGCCCCCATGCGGTGTCGGTGAAGTCGGCCTGCCGAAAAGCCCCGCCCGGAGCCGGCGACTCCCCTGCGAACACCTCGGCGAGCCGTTGCTGGTCCCGTCCCAGCACGGTCACCGCTGCCGCACCGGAGAAGGCCAGGGCCTCTGCGAGGTCGGAGAGTGGATCGAGCAGGGCGAGCACCCGCGCCGGAGTGCCGTTCACGACCAGGATCGACGACACGGTCAACCCCACGGGACGCCGGCTCCCCAGCGCCGTCCACAGGGTCACTCCCGTAGCCAGCCGGCCCCGGAAGGATCGGACGGCGTCGCGCGCCGAGGGCGGATCGGCGAACGGGTCGGTGTGATGGATCGTCATGGCCAACCTTCTCCATAAATGCCGGACGGCGTCGGCTCCCGAGGGAACCGACGCCGTCGCTCAGCGCTGGATCAGATCACTTGATGATCTTGGTCACGCGGCCCGCGCCCACGGTCCGGCCGCCCTCACGGATGGCGAACTTCAGGCCGTCCTCCATGGCGATCGGCTTGNNTGTGACGGCCACCCTCCTCCTTGGTCAGCACGTAGACGTTGCCCTCGAAGTCGGTGTGCGGGGTGGTCGAGCCCGGCTTGATCACGACCATGCCGCGCTCCACGTCGTCCTTCTTGGTGCCACGAAGCAGCAGGCCGACGTTCTCGCCCGCGCGACCCTCGTCGAGGATCTTGCGGAACATCTCCACACCGGTGATGGTGGTGGACTGCTTGGCGTCGTGGATACCGATGATGTCGACGACCTCGCCGGTCTTGACGATGCCGCGCTCGATCCGACCCGTGACCACGGTGCCACGACCGGTGATCGTGAAGACGTCCTCGATCGGCATCAGGAACGGCTTGTCGGTCTCGCGCTCGGGCTGCGGGATGTACTCGTCAACCGCGTTCATGAGCTCGAGGATCGACTCGCTCCACTTCGGGTCGCCGTTCATGGCCGGGAAGGCGGCCACACGCACGATCGGGCAGTTGTCGCCGTCGAACTCCTGCGCGCTGAGCAGCTCGCGAACCTCGAGCTCGACGAGCTCCAGGAGCTCGGCGTCGTCGACCAGGTCGACCTTGT
>DJWE01000045.1 GCA_002441465.1 Propionibacteriaceae bacterium UBA6238
CAGCACTCGTTCTGGTTCCTGCCCAACGTTGCTGCCTGCGAGGCAATGTCGAACCTGCTCGCGGAGAAGCAGAACGTGTTCTGGCACGACTACAAGGTCCTCGTCGTCGCGGGTCCCGGCGCGGGCATCGGGCTGGATGCTCTCCCGCCAGTGCGGGCGGCGATCGGCGACGGCCACGACACCAAGACGATCACCCTGTCGTGCGGCAAGCTCACCACGGGCGTCACCGTCAAGCAGTGGTCCTCGATCCTGATGTTGCGCAACCTCAACTCACCCGAGACCTACTTTCAGGCAGCGTTCCGCGTACAGTCACCGTGGTCGATCAAGAATCCCGACGGAGACAACCCGAGCGCCGAAGCAGTCCTCAAGCCTGTGTGCTTCGTGTTCGACTTCGCGCCCACTCGCGCGCTGCGTCAGATCGCCGACTACGGCGCCGGTCTCTCGCCGGAGACGCCGAACCCTGAGCAAGCCGTCGAGGAGCTCGTGAAGTTCCTGCCCGTGTTGGCGTACGACGGGTCGAATATGACCCAGGTCGATGCCGGCGGCATCCTCGACATCGCCATGTCGGGCACCTCCGCGACCCTCCTGGCCCGCAAGTGGGAGTCCGCGATCCTCGTCAACGTCGACAACGACACCCTGCGCAAGATCATGAACAACCCCGACGCCCTCAACGCCGTCATGAACATCGAAGGCTTCCGCGCGCTCGGCAGCGACATTTTCGAGACCGTCGTGAACAAGAGCGACGCCGTGAAGAAGGCGAAGAAGGAGAAGGGCGACGACATTACTCCGGCGGAGAAGAAGGAGTTGACGGAGGAGGAGAAGGAGTACAAGTCCAAGCGGAAGCAGATTCAGGAGAAGCTGGTCAAGTTCGCCACCCGCGTCCCTGCGTTCATGTACCTGACCGACTTCCGTGAGAACACTCTTACCGACGTCATCACCAAGCTCGAACCCGGCTTGTTCCGCACCGTCACCGGACTGACCGTCGAGGACTTCCACCTCCTCGTGAATCTCGGCGTCTTTAACGCCACCCATATGAACCAGGCCGTCTTCGCCTTCCGCCGCTACGAGGACTCCTCCTTGTCCTACACCGGCATCGAGTCCCACAAGGGCCTGCGCCGCTACGGCCTCTACGACACCGTCGTCGCCGTCAACGACGAGACCGTAGTCTGACCACCCGTCAGCCCGTATCGAGAGAGCCGCATGTCCTTCCAGACCCGGCGCAGCATCGAGGAGATGCTCACCGCCATCCACAAGCGCGAGTATCTGATGCCAGCTATCCATCGTGAATTTGTCTGAAGCACGGATACCCTGTCGGCTCCTTCCTGCTCTGGAACTTCAAGCCCGAGACCGCGCAGTCGTACACGTTCTACGAGTTCCTGACGAACTACCACGAGCGCGACAACCTTACGCGGACAAGACAACGGTTCCCTCCGGGCAGCAAGACCCTTCAGCCGATTGGTCAGAGGTACCGGCAGATCGACTCGGGTGTGCAGGCCTCCGGCGACGTCTGTGCTGCGTTCGCGCGGAGCTCGGCGACGCTGGTACGGAGCAGGCGGAGATGCTCAAGCTGCTCGTCGATCTCGACCAGTCGCCGGTCGAGGAGGTCTCGAACATGACCGCACGGCGACCCGCCCGCGTCACGTACTTCGAGGATCTCGGCGGTTTGCGCGAGGGTGAGCCCTGCTGCGCGGGCCCGGTCGATGAACTCGAGCCGCTGCACCGCCTCGTCGCCGTAGTTGCGGTACCCGGCCGGGGTACGCTCCGGAGGTTGGAGCAGCCCGCGCTCCTCGTAATACCGCAGCGTGGACGCCCTCGTCTTCGCCTTCCCCGCGAGTTCTCCGATCCGCATCGTCACCTCCGCCACCGACTTGACCTTCAAGCATACTTTAAGGTCCATTCTTTCAGGAGTGGCCGCATGAGTGGCCGGTTCGAACTTGAGGAGGCATCGTGACACAGCACACAGAGGTTGATCTCGTGGTGATCGGGACGGGCGGGGCGGCGATGTCCGCAGCGATCCACGCGCGCCTCGAGGGGGCCAGCGTGGTCGCCATCGAATCGGGAACCCTCGGCGGTACCTGCGTGAACGTGGGTTGTGTGCCGTCCAAGACGCTTCTCGCGGCCGCGCACACCCGGCACTCCGCCCTCACGAACCCGTTCTCAGGCGCCCCCAGCTCTGCTGGGATGGTCGATCTCAGCGCGCTCATCGAGCAGAAGGATGATCTGGTTGGGATGCTCCGCCAGACCAAGTACGCCGACATCGCCGCTGCCTACGGGTTTGACATCCTCCCGGGCACTGCAACGTTCACAGACGCGGGAACCCTGCTCGTGGATGGACGACCGGTGCGCGCGAAGTCGTATCTCGTCGCCACCGGCGCCGAGCCGCACGTGCCGGCAATCCCTGGGCTTGAGCAGGTTGATTACCTCACGTCGACCACAGCGATGGAACTGACGGAACTGCCCGCGTCGCTCGTGGTGATCGGCGGTGGCTTCGTCGGCCTGGAACAGGCGCAGCTGTTCGCCCGGCTCGGAGTAGAGGTCACCGTCATCGGTCGGCTCGCCCCGCACGCCGAACCGGAACTGTCATCCGAGCTCCGCAAGGCCTTCCTGGCCGAGGGGATCAGCGTCATCGGCGACCGCGCAGCCACGATCACCCAGCACGAGGGCCTGGTCCAGGTGACGACCCGCAACGGGAAGGACGCGACCGGTGAACGTGTCCTCGTTGCCACCGGTCGCACCCCGCGCACCGAAGGGCTCAACCTTCCTGCTGCGGGTATCGCGACCGACGAGCGCGGCTTCGTCATCGTAGACGAGCAGCAGCGGACCACGAACCCGGCTGTGTTCGCCGCCGGTGACGTCACTGACGTGCCCCAGTACGTGTACGTCGCCGCGAGGACTGGGAAGATCGCCGCGCACAACGCCCTGGGTCACGACGAGCGAGTCGACTACACCGGGTTGCCGTCTGTGCTGTTCACCTCACCCCAACTGGCCTCCGCCGGGATCACCGAAGCCAGCGCCATCGCCGCCGGATACCGGTGCGCCTGCCGATTCCTACGACTTTCCGACGTGCCCAGGGCCATCGCCAACCACGACACACGCGGCGGCATCAAGGTCGTCGCCGACGCCGACACCGGCAAAGTCCTCGGTATCCACGCCCTCGCCGACACCGCTGGGGAGATGATGCTCGCCGCAACCTACGCCATCACCGCCGGATTCACCGTCACCCAACTCGCCGACACCTGGGCCCCCTACCTCACCATGGCCGAAGGCATCCGCCTCACCGCGAACCTCTTCCGCAACGAACTCCCCACCTCCTGCTGCGCCTGACACAAGAGCCGGGCCCAGCGATGTGGTGATCCAAGTGATATCCGCGACGCCTTCAACACCGGCACCGACCGCGTGATCGACGCCTACGCGGTCAGCGTGGGCTCAGTTGAGGCAGCGGCGCCGAGCACGTCGTCTGGGCCGCTCACACGCGCAGCGCACCGGGACACTCAGCCGCCAGGTAGCAACCACAGCACGCTGCCATCTACGCAGTCGGCTACGAGTTCAGAGGCCGAAGGCACCACCACTGACGAGGATGAAGATGCCCAGGCCGATGAGCACGATCGGGAACAGGATGTGTTCCCAGCGTTCCAGGAGTTCGGCGATCGGTCGGCGGGTGGCGACGAACTTGCCCAGGCCGACGAGGGCGGCGACCAGGGCGAGGAACACGATGCAGTACGCCACCACGGCCGCTGGGCCCACGCTGAGGAAGACCGGGACGTAGACGCCGATGTTGTCCCCGCCGTTGGCGAAGGTCACCCCGGCCACCGTCCACACCCCAACCTTCTTGCCCTCGACCTTTGCCTCATCGTCATCGTCGGCACCGCGGTTGCGCCAGGCTTGCCACGCAGCCCAAAGTCCCAACCCCAGCGGAATGAGTCCGAAGTAGGGGATGACCTCTGGCGGCAGGAACGCTCCCGCCCCGAGCGTCACCAGCACGGAAGCGCCCAGGATGCCAGCGAACCCGAGGTACTGTCCGACCAGGATTCGGGCGGTGGTCCCGCGCTGGCCCGCGCCTCGGGCGAAGAACAGTGAGAGCACGATGATGTCATCGATGTTCGTGGCGATGAATAGGCCGATCGCCTGCAGGACGGAGGACAGGATCATGCGCCCACCGCCGCGTTACAGCCGCCTGGCGACCCAGCGGTTCCGGCAGCCGCGTGCCGTTGATACTCTGCGACCATCATTGTCCGTTCCTGGTGTGGTGTGGGCCTCGGAGGTAAAGCAGGACGCCCAGGGCGACGCCGAAACCGAGGATGACGTCGGCAAGGTTGCCGATGAACAGGTTGCCGTAGGCGAGGAAGTCGGTGACGTGACCGCGGCCAAACTCGGGAGGGGCGAACAGCCGGTCCAGCAGGTTGCCGACCGCGCCTCCCCACACCAGGCCGATCGCGACCGCCCACCCGACGGTGCGGGCGCGGGTTGCGGCGACGAGTAGAGCGACAGAGGCCGCCGCGGCGATGACGGTGAGCAGCCAGGTTGCGCCGGCTCCGAGGGACATCACGGTGCCGGGGTTGAACGCGAGCTGCAAGCCGAGCCAGTCTCCCAAGAGCGGAATACGGTCATCCTCGCTGAGCTGAGCGAGGGCGAGTGCCTTGCTGCCTTGATCGATCAGCACCGCGCCAGCGGCGACGGCGCACGCGAGCAGGAACCAGCGGAGCCGGACGCGCGCCGCCGCCGGGCCGGCAGAACTCGCTTCCACGGCATCCGCTTTTCCCGGGGAGGGAGCGGAGCCGTCAAGGGGATCGGTCATGCCTTCGTGCGCCGCGCCGCGCGGAGCCCGTTGAGGATGACGACGACTTCAGCGACCTCGTGTACAAGCACGACCGCGGCGAGCCCGAGGACTCCGGTAATCGCCAGCGGCAGCAGCACCACGATGATCGCGATCGACAACACGACGTTCTGGTTGATTATGTTGCGGCCGCGGCGGGCGTGGGCGAGGGCCTGTGGGATGAGGCGCAGGTCGTGGCCGGTGAACGCGACGTCGGCCGACTCGATCGCAGCATCGGCGCCCTTGGCTCCCATCGCGATCCCCACATCCGCGGCCGCCAGCGCGGGAGCGTCGTTGATGCCGTCCCCGATCATGGCAGTGGGCTGAGACTTCGACAACTCCGCGACGGCGGTGGCCTTGTCCTCGGGGCGCAGCTCGGCGCGCACGTCCATGATGCCGGCCTGGCCGGCCAGCGCTGCGGCGGTGCGGGCGTTGTCGCCGGTGAGCATCGTCACCCCGATCCCGCGGCGGTTCAGCGTGGCGATGACCTCGGGAACCTCTGGGCGCAGTTCGTCACGCACCCCGATCGCGCCAGCCGGCCGGTCGCCGCGGTGGACGATGACGACGGTCATCCCCTCGGATTCCATCACCTGCACCTGGTCGGCCAGCGTGCCGGCGTCCAGCCAGCGGGGGCTACCGACGGCGAGACGGGCACTACCGAGCGTGCCGGTGATGCCGCGCCCGGCGGTCTCGGTGACGTCGTGCGCGGTCGGGGCGTCGGGGACGGCCTTCGTGATCGCGGCGGCCAGCGGGTGCGTGCTGTGACCTTCCAGGCTCGCCGCCCACGCCAGCACCTCATTCTCGGTCGCGCCGGTGGTGACGACGCGGGTCACCGTGGGCTCGTTGCGGGTCAGCGTGCCGGTCTTGTCGACGGCGACGTGGCGGATGCCGCCGAACCGCTCGAACGCGGCCCCGGACTTCACGACCACACCGAACTTCGACGCCGCGCCGATCGCGGAAACAACGGTGACCGGGACGGCGATCGCCAGCGCGCACGGCGAGGCTGCGACCAGCACCACCAGAGCGCGGGTGATCCACAGCTCAGGGTCGCCGCTCAACAGCGACCCAAGCACGCCGACCAGCACGGCGAGGATCATCACGCCGGGCACCAGCGGGCGGGCGATCCGGTCGGCCAGGCGGGCACGGTCGCCCTTCTCGGCCTGCGCCTGCTCGACCAGCTCCACGATGGTGGTGAGCGAGTTGTCGGTGCCGGCGGCGGTGGCCTCGACCTCGAGCACGCCGGTGGTGTTGATCGACCCGGCCGAGACGTCGGTGCCCGGTTCGACCTCGACCGGGATCGATTCACCCGTGATCGCGGACGTGTCCAGGCTGCTCCGCCCGGCCCGCACGGTGCCGTCGGTGGCGATCCGTTCGCCCGGCCGGACCACCAGGACATCCCCGACGCGCAGCTCCTTCGCCTCGACCTCGGCGGTGGCGTCGCCGCGCTTGACGAGTGCGGTTTCGGGCACGAGCTTCAACAGCGCCCGCAACCCTGCGCGGGCGCGGTCCATCGCCTTGTCCTCCAGCGCCTCCGCGATGGAGTACAGGAATGCCAGCGCGGCGGCCTCCTCGACGTAGCCGAGGATCACCGCGCCGGTCGCGCTGATCGTCATCAGCAGCCCGATGCCGAGCTTGCCCTTGGTGAACAGCTTGCGCAGCGCGCCCGGCACGAACGTGTACGCGCCCAGCAGCAGGCCGATCCAGAACAGCACCAGGCCCGCGGTCTCCGCGCCGGTCCACTCGCACACCAGGCCGGCGGCGAACGCGACGCCGGAGGCGATCGGGATCAGAACGCTCGGGCTCCGATACCACGGCCGGTCATCGTCATCATCGTGGTCGTCGAGGTCGACATGCTCGACCTGCGAACCCGTGACCGCGCTCACGCCCGCACCTCCCCCGCCTGGCAACCCTCGACCCCGCAGTCCGGGTCCATGCACGGCACGCTCTCGTCGACCGCGAGCGTGACATCCACCAGCGCCGTCAGCGCGCGGGCCAGGTGCGGGTCTGCCACCTCGTAGCGGGTCTGTCGGCCCTCGGGCTCGGCCACCACGATCCCGCACCCGCGCAGGCATGTCAGATGGTTCGACACGTTCGAGCGCGACAACCCCAGCTCGCGGGACAGCACCGCCGGGTAGCTCGGCCCGGCCAGCAGGGTCAGCAGAATGCGGGAGCGGGTCGGGTCGGCCATAGCTCGGCCGAGCCGGTTCATCACGTCGAGTCGATCGGAAATAGTCAGCATACGATGACTATACACTGTACGACGTACAGTCGGCGCCAGGTGTCCTCATGAGCGGCGAGTCAGTTGACAGCTCCCTACCAGCGAGCGTGGCGAAGTGCTCGAAGATCCGTCGTGGAGAATATGTCCCGTTCCTCCGTGCCGGCGTCCCGCTCGATTAAGGTCGACGACTACTTGGCCGCCGCATGCCTGCTGCCGAACCTTCAGTTGCTGAGTGGGGCCGCCAACATCGAGAAGCAGGATGGACTGCCTGCGGAGTGGATGGACACCGCCTTCCCGAGCGAAGGACAAGCGAGCTACGTACCTTGCCGAGGACGACCTCGACGGCCTTCCGCTCGACTTGGCCGACTTCACCTCGTTCTTCGAGCAGCGCAAGCAGCGAGTCCGGGTCCGCCTGCTCGCCGCTCTGGGAACGACACCGGGAGCACCGGAGGACGCCGCTCTCTCGTAGCCCACGTTCACGCGGCGAGCAGTGACAGCGCGGACACAGCCTGGAGGGGTAGCAATCCGTTGCCGAGGGCGGTGATCTGTTGATTCTGCGTCAGGCCGCCGCTATCGGTGACCCATCCAGTCGGCAGGCCCATGAGCCATTCGACGAATGCCGGTGCTGGGCGGGGGCCGTCGGCGTCGTCAGGGGAGGGCTGGCGCTGACGCGTCTCCTCCCGCTCGCCGGCGGCGTCATCATTGGTGTCGGGAAGGTGCGCGGCGGCGAACCATCTCCCCACAGTTGCCGGATGCACCTGCACCTCGCGGGCAATCCGCTTGTTCGACCAGCCCGCGGCCCGCAACGCCGCAGCACGAGCCCGGCGATCAGAACGACCAGGGGTTTCATCCGAGGCTAAGGACAACTCCCGCTCATCGGCCAGAGGTTCAGAGGCAACGGACAACAACGACTTTGAGTGGACAACACCCTGCGGTCCGGCATACACCTCGGACAGCATCTCCGGGATCTCGGACAACACCTCAGGCTGCCCCGGCAACTCCTGTGGGAAGGTGCGGGTGAGGATCACGGTGAGATGGGTGATCGCCAGCAGCACCACCGGCGGTACCGCGGCCACCGAGGCAGCCAGCAGGCCGGGCACATCGGCGTCCGCAGCGACCACAGCGTGGATCGCATTCGCCGTCACCGACACCAGCGCCCCGCCGACCAGCAGCGACCAGGGATACCAGGCTGAGCGTTGCCCAGCCAGCGCCACCACCGCGACCGTCGCCACCACGATGATCCCATCAACGATCAACGGCCACGCCCACGCCTGTCCCCGGTCGACCCCGGAACGCGCCGCCAGATCGGCGAGCGCGGTAAAGCTCAGCCAGAACGCACCCAACGCGATGAACACCGTCCCCACCACTGCGGTGCGCCCCGCCCACTGCCTACCGGTCGTCTTCATCACAGCCTCCGCCCACCCATGCCTGGGTTCGGGGCGTTGGCTCGCTCGAACCAGGCGCCGCCACCGAGGCCGGGGCCACCGGCTTCGGGCGCGGGGTGCGCGATCCGGTAGGCGGAGCGCACCGTGGTGGCGATCTCGCGTTCGCCCAGCCCGGCCTGGCTGGCGGCTGCGCTGAGGACATCGAGCGCATCCGAGGCAGAGACATCACTCTCGGCCAAGCGGCACGCGGCCCAGAACAGCCCCCGGTTCCGCTCACCCTCACCACGCCCAGCGACCCAGAACGCCAGCCGGTTCATATCCGCCAACCGCACCAACCCACGACCCTGCCGCACGACCGGTCCCGGACGTGGATCGAGGAAGTCCCGCAGCCGACGCGAGTCCAGCGCAGCGGCAGGCTGGTCGCCGACATTGACGACCTCGTAGCGGATCGGGACACCGCCGACGATGCGAACCGAGGGCGACACGATGATGTACCCGCCATCACCCCGGAAGTCCACCCCCGCACGAGCGGCCTGCCATGACCGCTGCTCGACCCCCGCCGTCGCAGCGAAGTAGGCGTGCAGGCCACCCGTCGGGGTCTCCACCAGCAGACCCCAGCCATCGACGAGCCCGGCTCGCTCGGCGCGGGCGAACGCTTGCCGCCCATCAACCGGGCCATGCACGTCCACATCCACCACGACCATCCCCGACACCACGCCAGTCGGGACACCCAGGTTCGCCTCCGGAGTCCGCGACCACCACGCCTCGACCCGGCCGATGTCGGTGGTGGCATCCTGGAACCCCCGCGTCGTGAGCGGACGCTTCCCACTCGGCTGGCAGGGGAACACCGGCACCCCCACCTGCGCGAGATGCCGGGCCGACGCCGCCAGCGTCGAAGCACCACTGGCACGCAACAACGCCCTGGTGAAGTCGGCACGCGCGGGCATCACAACCCCCGACCCGCCACCACCGGCACCCTCGCCGCCGGCCGATGCTCCGACGGCGGCGGCACATGCAGCGCCTTCGGCTCCGCAGTGGGAACATCACGCGCAAGACCAGGCGGCGTGCCATCGGCGACCTGGAACGTGTCCAGCTGGTCGAGGATGCCCAGCGCCGTCCTCCGCACCCGCTCACCGGTCGCCTTGACGACCTCCACAGGTTCAGCGTCCTTGACCGACGACGCCCACCCCGCCACATACGGAATCGTGTAACCACTGGTATCCAACCCGTGCGCAGCACCGACCATCAACGCCACGCTCTCGGCCTCCACCTCACGAACACCCCGATGCTGGCGAGCGTCCTCATCCTTGGGGTCGTGCATCAGCACATGCGCCAGCTCGTGCGCCAACGTGGCGATCTGATTGACCTCCGTCACATCGGTACGCACCGATACCTGCCGAGCGACGTAGTCGGTCAGGCCGTCCGCGCCGCCGATCCGCCCGTCATCCGGGACACGCAGCACCTCGAACCCCAACGCTTCGACCTGCATGGCCAGGCCATCCCACAGTCCCTGCGGGGCTTCGCCGTCCAGCAGCTTCGGTGCGAGTGGCTCAGGGATCGGATCGCCCTCGGTCTGCGTCACGTCCCACACATAGGCGGGCCGAGCGCCCACCATCTTCGTGCGCACTACCTCGTTGACCTTGTGCTTCTCGCGCGGACCCAAACGACGCCACGACGACGGATCACCAGGATTCGACGAGGCGAACCGGCCGGTCACCGGAGCGAAGATCATGTAACCCGGCTGGCCCTTCTGCACCTGCTGGCCAAGCTGCTGCCACTGCCGATACCCAGCCACATACGACGGCACCGGCCCGGGCACCCGGCCAGCCTCGAACGCAGCCTCGTGCTGAACCCAGATCAGCAGCGCGTTGTTGAACGAGCGCGATCGGAACCGGGCCGCGAACGCCAACGCGCGGGCCCAGTCCCGCCCGGAGACCAGCGTCTCCACCGCGCCAGTCAGCTTCTCGTGCAGCTCATCGAGCTTCGCGTCCCGCTTGGCTCGTACTTCCTCCGTCGCAGTCATCCTGGACCTTCCCTCCGCCGAGATCACCCGATCGTCGGTGACCGTGAGGTACGCCAGGAACATCAAGAAGCACGGCGGGCCAGGGGTGCGACCAAGACCGCCAGGCGACAACACGAACCTGACGAGTCCCTACCGGACTACATCACCGACCGGCTATGAGAGGCCCAGGGAAGACAGACGTCCCGAAATCGGGCACTGAACACGACGAGATCGGGTACATCAGTTGCGCCCACACGACCCTTGGCGTCGTCGGTAGGCACCCGGCGTCAGTCCGACGTACTGACGGAACAGTTCCGTGCCGTGACTTCGGCTGCGCCATCCGACCCGCCACATTGCCTCGGTGACAGTGAGGTCCGTCTCGCGCAGGTACCTTGCCAAGCGTTCGGCTCGCACCATCGTTAGGAACGCGAGCGGTGTCTTGCCAAAGGCGTCGACGAACACCCTGCCTAGCTGAGCAGGCGACAGGTGTACTTCCATGGCCAAAGCGGCGAGAGTCCATCGCCGCTCGGGTGATGTCCGCAACAGCTCAGCAACTCTGCGGGCCTCCTCCCTGATGGGAGCGAACCGTCGTTCCCTCGGCAAGGTTGGCCGGACATGACTCGGCCGGGCGGCTGATATCCGCACCGGGGACGCCTTGATGAACGGGGCAATGACGTGTGCTATGGAAAACCACAGGGCCTGCATCCGGAAGAAGTAGCGAGCAACGGGCCGCTCGGCGCTCAGCGCGACCATCTCGTCGAGCCAAGTTGTGAGTGTCTCGGCCTGCCTTTCACCGAGGCTGAGAACCTGCGCTGGCTCGGCGTAGATGGTCGCCGCGAAGTCCTGAGCATCAAGCCGATCCCGCACGAGCCCAGCGTGCTGCCAGTAGACCTGATCGATCACATAGTCCGTATCCGCATGGATCGTGGTCAAGGTGATGTGGCCCTCAGGCTCGCTTCCGCACAGGACGTTTGCTGCAAGGAGGACCACATCCCCCGTCTTCACAAGCCTTTGCCCCAACTCGCCAACGAGGAGTGCGCTACCACTACGGATCACGATGACTCTGACACAATCGAGAGCCGCGGGGCCGATGGGGCGAGAGCCGGCGTACGTGCATGCCCAAACCGGCCAGTAGTCGCTGCCGACCCGCAGTGGCTCAGACATGTAGGCAGTACCGCACCCGCAGCGGTCTACTCAGCGAGCGCCTGGTCGAGCATGGTGGTGAGGTCATCAAGGGTCTCAGGACTGATCAACTCTGCATTGAGGAAGAAGGTTGGCGTACCAGTCACGCCCAGGGCCACACCGTCGTTGAAGTCGTTGCGGATGAACTGGAGCGTGGCCTCAGAGTTGTACGCGGCGTCCCATTGCTCAAGGTCGAGGCCGAGTTCTTGGGCGTACTGGCGGAACAGGTCGTCTTTGGGTATCTGCTGTTCACCCCACTCGGTCTGGGTCTGGTACATCTTGGTGTACATCGCTTCAAGTTCTCCTTGCTGAGCGGCGGCTTCGACCGCTCTGGCCGCGCGTTCGCTGTTGAAGTGGCTGGGTAGCGGGAAGTACCGGATGACAAAGGACACTCGATCGCCGTAGGTCTGCCGGAGTTGCTCGATCGCCGGGAAGACCGCGGCGCAGGCCTCGCACTCGAAGTCCAGGAACTCTACGAAGGTCACAGTGGCATCTGGCACGTCGTTGAGTCGGCGGGAGTCTTCGCGTACCACGAGCGCGCCGGAGGTTTCGGTGGGGACGGGTGTGGACGGCTCGACGACGGCGGCGGGCTGGCGACTGGCTTGGATGATGCCGAAGATGACCACCGAGATCACCAGCACCGCGCAGATCAAGATGATGGTTCTTCGGGCGCCACGTTCCCCTGGTTCGGGGCGTTCGTCGACGATTGGCTTCTTGGGCTTCTGATTGCTGGGCATGTAGGGCTCCTTGCCGGAAGATGTGGGTAGGACGCGTGCTGACTGGCGGCGACGCGGTGTGTGGGCAGGTCGTTTGGTTGGGGTCCTTACCCGAAGAGGGCTGGACCGTATTTGGCGAGCACCAAGGTGGTGATCGCTCCGAGCCAGAGCACGACGAGCAGGTTGTCGACTCCCAGGCGAAGCCCTTTGGTCAAGGTCTTGTGCAGGCTCGTTGGGAGGAACAGGTTGTTGTCGCGCAGGTTGACGTGGGTGAGTGATGCGAACACCAAGGTGGTGGACACAGTCACCAACAGGCACCAGGGGCACAGCGCCCCGATGACAAAAGTGGACTCAAAGAACAGCCAGTAGGCGAACACGAAGCCCAGGCCATAGACGATCTGGGCGGCGAGCATGAAGCCTCGCGGAAACCTGACGCCGGCGAGGCTGGCGACCGCGATGGTGATGACTACGGGCTCGGCCATCAGGCCGAGGAACGCGTTCGGGAATCCGAACAGTCCGGCCTGCCAGGATCTGGCGACTGCGCTGCAGTTGATGACCTCGTTGAGGTTGCATGGGAGTCCGACTTTGGGGTTGGCCGCTAGCCGGATGGCGTCGGTTGACAGGACGAAGGAGGCGTACAGGCTGAGGCAGGCCGAGAAGAGCATGGTGGAGAAGATCCACCTGTCGGTCTGTCTGAAACGGTGGATGCGCTCCAAAAGGTCGTCTGATGTGGTCAAGGTGGTTGGACCTGTCTGTCGTCGTTCGGACGCACCGCAGCGCCGCGCCGAGCACCAGGACCTCGGCGTTCACCGAAAGGGCGCTCGTCTGCGCACGGGTGCGAGTTGAGTCGATCAGCAGGACAGGGCGGGTGGGCCTCGGCGTTGAAGCGGGTGATAGGGGCGACGTCCGGGGGTGGCCACCACGAGGGCCGTGACGGCAACGTGGGTAGGCACGGTAAGGGTCGCCGGCCTGGCATCACTTAGGCGTGTCCGGAACCAGTCGCGGGCCGTCTTTGCTGCCTGGCGGGCGTAGAGTCCCACGCCGAGCCCGAGCAGCAGAACGACCAGGCCGGCGATCAAGGTGGTTGCTGAGAGCACCATGAAGGACTGTGCGAAGCGTCCGAAGTTCAGCCCTGGCAGGTAGCTGTGCTCTGGGCACAGCTCGGACTCGACCAACAGATCGAGGTGGACGCCGAACGGCGCGATCAGGGGCACCTGCGGCATACAGGCTGTATCGGCGATGTTCACCGATCTCACTCCGGTAGCAAGGTTGCTCGCACCGATGAGCATCAACGCGGCGGCGCCTGCGGCGCCGCCGCGTTGTGATCTCATGCTCGCTCCTCGGGTTGTCGATGAGTCTAGCTACTGGCCGAAGCGTGCCGCTGCGCTCTGTCCGACGACGGCAGTACTCGCAGCGATAGAGGGTTGACGCGAGATCACGTGGCTGATGGGGTTTGACTACCAGGCCACGAAGCTGCTTGCCGGAGGCCCTTTTCGGCTGTGGCAGTCTTGTGGGCCAGGGACGGTCCCTGGCAGTGGTCGGGACCGCAACTGTGACTCTGAGAGGTTGGATCAGTGCAACGGTCGCACATTGGGAGCCTTCCGCACACGGTCAGGCGCCGGCTCTGGAGCGCGGCCGTTGCGATCGCGTCGGGTCAAGTCCCGGCTAGTGGTGTAGCGGGGTTCCTTCGTTAGGCGGTGAGGGCTAGGGGCTCGGTCACCTCCTCGGTGGGGACGGGTGTGAGGCGGCAGCGGGTGAGGATGTCGAGTCCGAGGTAGCGGCGTCCTTCGGCCCATTCGTCGGTTTGCTCGGCCAGGACGGCTCCGACGAGGCGGATGATTGCGTCGCGGTTGGGGAAGATCCCGACGGCGTCGGTGCGCCGCCGGATCTCCTTGTTGAGGCGTTCGGCGGGGTTGTTGGACCAGATCTGGGTCCAGACGTCGCGCGGGAAGCTGGTGAACGCCAACACGTCGGCGCGGGCCGCGTCGAGGTGTTCGGCGACGGCGGGGAGTTTGTCGCTCGTGTAGTCCAGGAGCCGGTCGAACTGGGCCTCGACGGAGGCTGCGTCGGGTTGGTCGTAGACCGAGTGGAGCATCGCTTTGACCGCGGGCCACATCGTCTTCGGGGTGACCGACATGAGGTTGGCTGCGTAGTGGGTTCTGCAGCGTTGCCAGATGGCGCCGGGCAGGTTCGCCGCGATCGCTTCGATCAAACCAGGGTGGGCGTCGCTGGTGACGAGCCTCACCCCGCCTAGGCCGCGGGCGACCAGGTCGGCGAAGAACGTGTTCCAGGCTGTCTTGGTCTCGGAGGTGGCGACCTGCAGGCCGAGGACCTCGCGGTGGCCGTCGCCGTTGACGCCGGTGGCCACCAGCACGACGGCGTTGATCACCCGGCCGCCTTCGCGGACCTTCATGGTGAGCGCGTCGGCGGCGACGAACGTGAACGGGCCGGCGTCTGCGAGGGGACGGTGGCGGAACTCGTTGACGTGCTGGTCGAGCTCGGCGGCCATCCGGGAGACCTGGGACTTCGAGAGTCCGTCGATGCCCAGGGTTTTGACGAGCTTGTCCATTCGGCGGGTGGACACCCCGGCGAGGTAGCAGTCCGCGACCACGGTGATCAGGGCGGTCTCGGCTCGTTTGCGGCGCTCCAGGAGCCATTCGGGGAAGTAGGAGCCGGTGCGCAGTTTCGGGACGGCGACGTCGACGGTGCCGACGCGGGTGTCGAGGGGTCGGTGGCGGTAGCCGTTGCGTTGCGCGAGCCGGTCGGCCGAGGGCTGGCCCCATTCGGCTCCGCAGACCTGGTCGGCGTCAGCGGACAGGAGGGCGTTGATCAGGGTCTGCAGGAGGGTGCGCATCATGTCGGGCGAGGCCTGGGTGAGCAGGTTGCCCAGCACGTGGGCGGGGTCGACAATGTGTGGAGCGGTCATCGTGGTGATGTCCCTTTCGAGAGAGCTGTGAGAGGTGAACTCGAAGGATCCCACGGTGACCGCGCCATCGTCTTCCGACTCGGCCACCGGGGCTACACCACTATGAGGGACTTAACT
>DJWE01000006.1 GCA_002441465.1 Propionibacteriaceae bacterium UBA6238
TCTGCGGCACCACCGGCGAGGATCCTGCCGACGGCTACGCGTGGATCCCCGCCAACGGCGAGATCCGGGAGGGCGACAAGGTCGCGATCATCGGCGCCGCCGGGCCGATGGGCCAGATGCACACGATGCGGGCCCTGACGTCGGGGATCGCGGGCATCACCGTCGCGGGGACGGACCTCAGCGATGATCGGCTCGCGCACCTCGAGTCGCTCACGCGTCCGGTCGCGGAGAAGGCCGGCGTCGAGCTCACCATCATCAACACTGGCACCACAAAGCTCGAGCCCGGCTACACGCATCTCTCGTGCATGGTGCCGGTGCCCGCGCTCGTCGCGCAGGCCGTGGACCTGGCCGCCGAGGGCGCGATCATCAACGCCTTCGCCGGCATCCCGGCCGGCACCACCGGCGAGTTCGACCTGCAGGCGATCATCGAGCGCCGCATCTTCATGCTCGGCACCTCCGGCTCGGACGTCTCCGACATGCGCACGGTGCTGCGCAAGATCGAGGAGGGGATCATCGACACGCACATCTCCCTCGACGCCGTCACCGGGATGGCGGGGTTCCGGGATGCGATCGAGTCGGTGATGAACCGGACCTCCGGCGGGAAGATCATGGTGTTCCCGTCGCTGCACGACCTGCCGCTGACGCGGCTGGTCGACATGCCGGAGAAGCTTCCGGAGGTCGCGGCGAAGCTGAACAACGGGGTGTGGACCAAGGAGGCCGAGGAGGCGTTGCTGGCGACCGTTCGCTGAGGTCGCGGGCCGACGGCAACGCCGTCGCGCCCGAGTCTCGAAGCCGTCACCCTCCCCGTTCGCTGAGGTCGCGGGCCGACGGCAACGCCGTCGCGCCCGAGTCTCGAAGCCGTCGCCGCAGGCGGCGATCCCTCTCGCCAGACTCACTACAGTGAGGACGAGGAGGGCTCGATGACTGATCACCTGCAGCGCGCGATCGACCTCGCCGTCGCGAACGTCACGGACGGCGGCGGCCCGTTCGGCGCAGTCCTCGTCGCCCCGTCGGGGCAGGTCTTCGAGGGTGTGAACCGGGTGACCGCCGTGCCGGATCCGACGGCGCATGCGGAGGTGCAGGCGATCCGGGCGGCCGCCGCCGGCCTCGGCACCCACGACCTCACCGGCTGCGTGCTCTACGCGTCCTGCGAACCGTGCCCGATGTGCCTGGGGGCGGCGCTCTGGGCGAGGGTGTCGCGGGTGGTGTTCGCGGCCGACCGCCACGACGCCGCCGCGGCCGGCTTCGACGACGCCGCGTTCTACGACGAGATCGCGGGCTCTCCCCGCGCCATGGCGCGCGTCCATGAGCCGCGGTCGCGGGCCGTGGAGCCGTTCGCAGCCTGGATCGGCTACGAGGGGCGACGCCTGTACTGAGCCCACGGCTGGGCGACAACTGCCTCCGCAGCACCTACGATCACGGAATCATGACCTCGTCCGTCGACACTCCCGCCGCAGGCCGCCTGCGCGACCTCCAAGGCCTGCGGGCCGTCGCCGTGCTCGCGGTCATGGTCACGCACGCCGGCCTGCCCGTGCCCGGCGGCTTCACCGGCGTCGACGTCTTCTTCGTGATCTCCGGCTTCATCATCACGCTGATGCTGCTGCGCGAGCACGCAACCACGGGAACGATCTCGTTCCGGCGCTTCTACATCAGGCGGCTCAAGCGGCTGGGACCTGCACTCGCCGTGACGAGCACCGTCACGGTGGTGCTGTCGCTGCTCTTCCTGTCGCCGCTCGGGCCGCAGGAGACGGCCTTCAAGACGGCACTGGGGGCCACCGTCGGCGTCGCGAACTGGGTGATCGCCGATCACACCGGCGACTACTTCGGGACCGCCGCGGAGCGCAACCCGATGCTCCACACCTGGTCGCTGTCCGTCGAGGAGCAGTTCTACGTCGTCCTCCCCGCGCTGCTCCTGTTCTCGCTGGTGCTCGGTGGGCGGCTCAGCAGACGGTGGCCCAAGGCGGTCCCCCTCCTCCTGTTGGGGACTCTGGCCCTGGCGTCGTTGGCCTCCGTTCGGATGGGTACCAACTTCCCACTCGGCTACTACGGCCCCGTGACCAGGGCGTGGGAGTTTCTAGCCGGCTGCCTGCTCGCCTTGGGCATAGGGCTGGTGCAGCGTCTGCCGTCGCTGGTGCTCCGCGCCGCAGGGGTGATCGGGGCGGGTCTGATGGTGTGGGGTTTCATGGCCATCACGCCCGAGACACCCTTCCCGGGCAAGTGGGCCCTCCTGCCCGTGGTGGGCACGGCGCTGCTCATCCTGGCCGGGCGCGACGGCGGGGGGCCGCTCACCGCCATTCTCAGCTCGCGTCCCATGGTGGCGATCGGCGATTGGTCGTACTCGCTGTACCTGTGGCACTGGCCCTTCATCGTCGTCGCCAAGGCGATCTGGCCGTTCTCGGCCGCCGCGCCGGTCATCGCTGCCGCTGCCGCGATCCTTCCGGCATACGTGAGCTTCCGATTCATCGAGGAACCGTTCCGAGCGCTCCGCGTGGAAGGGGTCCGGCGGGTCATCTCCACCCTGGGGGTGGTCTTGATCCCTCCGACGGCCATGGCCGTGTCAGCGTCGTTGGTGTTCGCCGCGGTGATCGCCCCCTCCGTCGAGCGCCCGAGGGATCTCGACGAGGACGTCGAGGAGCGGTCCTCCGAGCTCGTCCCCTGCGACCCCGACATGGCCGACCTCTCCAACGGCCTCTGCGGGACCACGAAGCCGGGGGCGGCGTCGGTACTGATCATCGGCGACAGCCATGCCGAGGCCCTGTTCCCCGGCTTCGTCAGCCTCTACCCGGATGCCAACATCGGCATCATCACCGTTCGGTCTCCCAAACCGTTCGCCTCCATGGAGGGAGTTGAGCGCGTCCTCCGGCATGTGGAGGCCCGGCCCGAGATCGAGACGGTCGTCTACGTCCGACATCTCGTCCGGGACGGTCGTGCGCTGTCGGCCGCCGAGGAGGCCGGAATGCGGAGGACCGTCGAGGGCATCACCGCACTCGGCCGGCGCATCCTGGTGGCAGACGACAGCCCGCAGTGGCCCACCGACATGTACAGCTGCACCCACCGGCGCTCACTCATCCTCGGCGGGACAGTGTGCGACTGGGACCGGAGCTACTTCGAGCCGCGGAAGGTGGCGATCCGCGAGGCCCTGGAGGACATGACCGGGGGGCGCGAACTCGCCGGCATCGTCTCGATGCACACGGCGCTCTGCGACGAGACGCGCTGCTACCGAGACTCCCCGGAGGGCCTGCTCTACTCCGACGACGACCACGTCACGGAGCTGGGCGCGCGCCTTCTCGCGGAGCGTGCGGTGGAGACGACACCCGTGCTGCGGGCCGCGTTGGAGGACGCCGCGTCCAGGTGAGGCGGGGGGATCACCCGCCCAGACGTGCCAGGGCCGCCTCGGCCACGGTCACGTCGTGGATGCTGTCGATGTCGACGCCCTCGATCTCATCCATGACAAAGAGGCCGATGCGGCCGCCCATGCGGTTGTGGGTGCGCTCGTAGATGTCGGTGCGCGTCACATAGAGCGAGCCGGTCTCCCGGTACCGCAGTTGGTCGGCCCGCATGTCCTGCCGCCGGGCGCGGCGCTGCCAGTCCCAGTGCGCAACCGCCTCGTCGCCGTCGAGTGACCAGATGAACGGCGGCGTGGGCACGACCCCGACCAGGGAATCGACGCCGTCCCGGTCGAACTGGGCCAAGGCCCGGCCGATCGTCCCCGGACGGCGGACGGGGGACGTCGCCTGGAGGAGTAGCACCCGGTCCGGTCTGCCGAACCGCTCCGTGCAGTCGACGATGGCGTGCTCGACGACGGGCTCCGTCGCGGTGTCGTCCTGGGCGAGGTCCGTGGGGCGCGCGATGACCCACGCCCCGGCGGCGGCCGCTGCGGTCGCGATCTCCGGGTCCTCCGTGGAGACCGCCACCCGCAGGCCGGGGACGGCAAGCGCCTGTTCGATGGTCCAGACGATCAGGGGCTTGCCCGCGACGCTCAGGAGGTTCTTGCGCGGGATTCCCTTGGAACCACCTCGGGCAGGGATGACAGCGAGCATTGACATGCCCCTAGCGTGCCCCACGATGGCAGTGATATTGCGCGCCGACGCATGCTCATAAGAAGTGCAGGGGGTCCACAGCCACGCACGTCACGTGATGCCGTCCCGTCATCGCGGCGCGACGAAGCGCCGGTGGTGCCAATGCCTGCTCTACGCACCGACTCGCATCGTTCCACGAGGCACGCGGACGACACGTTCGCGGCCCGCCGCACGGCAAGGATCCGTTTAGTCAGCAGTATCGACGCCTAGGCGGGTGAGACCATGACAGAATCACCTTTCACCGCAATGGATCGAGAGGACTGTGGTCTGTCCGAGATGTCCGACATCGTTATAGGCCGTGGACCGGATCAAGTCAGCAGCTCTGCGCCCTTGGTCAGCGTGGTCGTTCCGTGCTTCCGCATGGGGGCTCGACTAGATGAGACAGTAACAGCGGTCAGAGCCCAGGACTACCCGCACATAGAGCTCGTCGTCGTCAACGACGGGTCAACGGACGTTGGAACCCTGCTGGCGCTCGAGCGGGCGCGAGACCGGGGGGCGATCATCCTCGAGCAATCCAACCGCGGTGTCGGCGCCGCTCTGAACACCGGGATCCGAGCAGCCTCGGGCAAGTACTTCCTCCCTCTCGGAGACGACATCATCGATCCACCCTACGTACGCGAGGCCGTTCACATTCTCGAGAAGCAGCCGACGGTTGGGATCGTCTACTGCAACGCATCATTCTTCGGTGCTATCGAGGGCGATTGGATCTTGCCGGAATTTAGCATCAAGACCCAGCTGTTTCGAAACTGTATATTCGCCCCCTGCCTCTACAGGAGAGGCGATTTCACTGCCGTCGGCGGCATGGATGAGCGGATGGTGGGCCTCGAGGACTACGACTTCATTATGAAGATATTAGGTCTGGGAAGGACGGTGCATAAACTTTCTGGGCAGCATTTCCACTACCGCCGAGGCGAGGAATCGCTTAATGATCGCGTAGTCGCAGATCGAACGCGAGAGGTCCAAGCTCATGCTGCCGTCATCCGAAACAACATCGACCTTTACCGTGATAACGCTGAGCTGATCGTGGAGCACGTCATGGACCTCCGCCTGGAAGCTGACCGGATCGCACGCGAACGTGACCGCCTACTCTCTCGGTATCACCAACTGGAGGCGTTCCGCGTTTCCAGAGCAGGGCGAGTTCTGTCCCGTCTGCGCCAGTTCATCAATGGCCGCATCTAACACACGATCACGAACCGCCCACGGGTGCAGCGCTCGCACCTGGGCTAACGAGACTGAACTCATTGACAAGAGACTTAGGACTGGGCCGTGCTGAGCTCGGCACCGACCCTGCTAAACTTCTGAGATGCTGCGCGATCCTGCGGTTTTCACCGTCATCATCCCCACGTTGCAGCGTGCACCCGAACTGTGGCCGCTAGTGGATCAATGCGCACGCCACCCCTTGGTTCACGAAGTTCTCGTCATCAACAATTCAGACTCGCCCCTGTTCTGGGAATGTGCCAAGGTACGCGTCCTCCAACAAGAGGCAAACATCTTCGTCAACCCTGCTTGGAATCTGGGGGTCCGTGAAGCAGTTGGGCGGTTCGTGGCAATAGTCAACGACGACGTGCTCTTCGACGATGAGGTGTTCGACGAGGCGGCCAGGGTTCTGCAACGAGGCCTGTTCGGCATGGTCGTGCCCGACCGATCCTGCTTTCAAGCTGGACGCTGGGACAAACCAATCTCTCACCGCCTTGCCACGGGAAGGTTGAACCTTGTATGGGGCACTTTCATGGCCTTGCGCAGAACGGACTACCGCCCCGTACCCGACTCCCTACTGATTTGGGGTGGTGACGATTACCTCTACTGGTCACAGCGGAAGCCCAACGCAGTTCTCATCCGCACGCAGTTCAGGACCACAATGGGGACGACGAGCAGTTCGCCGGAGTTCCAATCCCTACGCCGGCGTGAGTATGAAGAGACAATGGCGATAGTTGGGGCCCTGTACCGTTGGTGGCACGCACCTGTGAAAGCGCTGGATTGGCTGAAACGGACACGCCACAGGTTCTCACGCTCCCGCATATTGGGTTAGCCAGCGGCATGAAGATGCATCTACGATCTCCAACGCGATCGGCACCTCGGCGCCGATCTGAGAAGCCTCACGGCGGCGAGAAGCATGCCCCCGAATCGTGAGGATCGGAGCCGCTCGAGGCGTCGGTAGCGGAGGCGCAACTCGTTGCGTTCGTCGACGAATGAGAAAATCTCCCGCATGAAGTCTTCGGCGTAATCATGGTAGAGCTGCGTATTGTTGCGAAACATCCGAGCATAGGCATCGATGAAGATGTCCCGATTGGCCGTGTGGTGCAGGCTCGCGTTCACGCTTGGGCGGCCCCTCCGGTAGTGGAAATACAGCCCGTCCAAGCGATGGACCGTGCGGCCAAGACCGAGGATACGCAGGTTGAAGTCGTGGTCCTCGCGCCCCTTCATGACCTCGTCATAGCCGCCAACCGTCACCCAGTCAGATCTCCGCATGAGCGCAGTGGCGAAGATCAGATTGTTGAGCAGCTGGACTTGCATAGAGAAATCCGGCAATCGCCATGGTCCTGATTCGGAGCCGAAGAGATCAGCGTGGCAGTAGACGATGCCCAAGTTGGGGTCCCGTTCCATTTCGGCTACCGCTTCCCCGATGTATGGGGGCTCAATCAGATCGTCTCCGAGGTTGAGGAAGTAGACGCCCCGAGCAGCTTCAAGAGCACGGTTGAGAGCGTGCCCCGGGCCGCGGTTCTCCTGATGGATCACTGTGGCAAAGCCCAGTTCCTCCCAGTGCCTCAACCGCTCCAGAGTCACGGGGTCTGTTGACCCGTCGTTGACGATGACGACCTCGATGGGGTCATAGTCCTGGGCTTCTATTGCTGCCATGGTCTCATCCAAGGTTTGCCCCATGTTGAAACACGGCACGACGACACTGACGAGCGGGCCCGTGACCATCCGAAAATCCCCTTCACAACCGGTGACCAAGCTATCACCGTAGGCTGCTGCCGAGGGACTTGCACCGTCACAGCAGCATCCGAGGGGATCCAGTGGGCATGAAGCCGAGTACCAAGAAGGGTCGGATGGTGATAGTTACCCACTTGGCGCCGATCCCGCTGGCTGACAACGCAGGCCAGAACTTCGTCACAGCCCAGGTGAGGGCATGGTCGAGGAACTGGAGTATCGAATGCCTGATGCCTCCAGGCCGCTCCGCCCGCGAGGATCTGGACGCGGCGCTCACCCCATGCGCGGTCATCGAGTGGCCGTCACGCAGCGAACCTGCGTGGCTGAACCGTCTGGTGGGCCGCGCTAGGCGGTGGTTCCCGTCCCTGCCCGACCCGAATCTCACCGCCGCGCTTACGATGGACAAGCGGTCACAACACCTTATCCGGTCTGCAGACGTGGTGGTGCTGCAGTGGGAGGACGTCGCTGCGCAGGCGCACACCGTCAAGCGCATCAATCCCCGGGCAGTCACGGTTGCCGTGCTACACGACGTGATGTCCCAGTCTCATGGGCGCTACGCCCGTTACTGGCCAGAACCACGGCAAAGGCTTCGGCAATGGGTGGCCGCCCGCGTCGCCCGGGCCGTCGAGAGGCGCATTGCTCGTCATGCCGACCGCATCCTCGTACTCAGCCAGAAAGACGCAGAGCTCCTGCCAACATCGTCGCGAGACAAAGTGCGAGTCGTCCCGCCCCCAGTACTAGCGCCCGCCGAGCCAAGACGACGTCCCAGACGGGGCAGGGTCGTCCTTGTATCCAGCTGGCGCCAGGAGAACACCCACGGCCTCGACTGGTTCGCGAGCGAGGTCCTCCCCAACGTCAGAGAGGCCGTTCCACACGTGACCGTCGACCTTATCGGCAGCAACCTGACCGGCGAGCGCGCTCACCGTCTGGAGCAGCAAGGATTCGCCGTCTGCGGCTTCGTCGAGGACCTAGACGCCGTCTACTCCGAAACGGCGCTGACAGTGGTACCCCTGTGGCTGGGTGCCGGCGTGAAGTTCAAAGTGGTGGAGGCGCTTCTTCATGCCGTTCCTATCGTGACAACCACGGTCGGGGCCGAGGGCATCGATGCGTTGAGCGGGCGAGCCAACGTCACCGACGACGCTCAGGCCTTCGCCACCCAGATGATCCGAGCGCTCACCCACCCCGTGGAGGCCGAGGCTGAGTCAGCGGTTCTCCGCCAACAGGTGCTCCGAGACTTCGACCCCGAGAGGATCGCTGCGGCTCTGGAGGCTGTCCTGGACTAGTGCTCAACTGGTCAAGTGACGGGCCGCTGCACTCCACATTGCCTGAGGGGTGAACCGCTCACGGCATCGTTCCTGTCCTCGAGTTGCGATCTCGCGGCACCTGTCTTCGTCCTCCAGCAGCGTCAGCAGGTTCTGCCGCAGCCCGTCCGGATCAAGTGGTTTCGAGAGCAGGGCCGTGACCCCGTGCTCGAAGTACTCCTTCAGAGCCGTGGTTGAGGTGCTGAGAACGAGCGCGCCAGCGGCACTGGCCTCAAGGGCGACCGATTGTCCTGTCGGATAGGCAAACTCCCTCGTTGGGACTATGACAGCCTTGGACCGCCGGAGGATCTCGCGGTACTCGTCTCGAGGGACGGTGCCTCGCCACGTCACCTGCGCAGGTAGCTCGAGCCCTTCAAGGTTCCACCCCGCGCAATAGAGGTCAACCTGCAGGTCAGTGCCTTCGAGCGCTTCGAACATAGTCTGATAATCGCGTCCCTCGTCTTGGCCTATCGCCACCACCCCGCAACGCTCCTCCCATGGGGCAGGCCCCGGGTTGAAATACGACATCTCCACGCCCAGCGGGATGAAGTGCGTCTTGCCGGGTGCGACACCGAAGCTCTCCAGAAGGGGGATCTGGTTGCTGCTCAGCACGAAGAGCACATCCGCAGAATTGAGTCGCTCCACCTGATTCTGCCTCTCATGCGGTGCCATCCTCTGAAGCCGCTCGGTTGCCCAGCAGACAAGAACCGCGAGCCGGCGTGCCCGGTACGGGGGCAAGCCCCACTTCTTGAGCAGCAATACGAGGTTCGCGTTGTTGTCGAGCAGCGCGAGGACCCAGTCCGCCCGCACTCCCACACCGCGCACAGTGTCCTCGACGAGCATGTTGGTGCGGTGCTCGATGACGTCCCGTACCCTCTTCAACAGCCCAGACGCTCGCCGGCGCGGGTTGACGACGACAAACCCGTGGCGCTCCAGTTCCAACACTCCAAAAGGCGGCTCCAGCCAAGGCGCGCCCGGCTGTGGGTCCCCAAGCACCAACACCGTCGATAGTTTGGTGCTCATGTCCCCCGCCTTCTGCCCCTGGTACGTCGCGGTCGTGAACTAGCATGCCAGGAGTGAGCTTGCTGGTGGTGACCGTCCCGGGACCCGTCGAACGGGACGGGTCCTTGGTCCGCACTTCGGCCAAGACCCTCTCAGGGCTTGAGTACTTCGCTCGTTTCTGGCCAGGCAAGGTCGTTCACGTTACAAGAACGACGGATTTCGGCAGTTCACAGGTACTTGGCACACGAACCGTGCATATCGACCAGCTGGGACATGAGACGATCTTCGCCTCCGACCGCCTCGAGGCCATCCATCGGCTCCGTCCCGACGTCGTCCTCACGACGCTGGCCATGTCCGAGCTACCGCTCCTGGAGAGTTTAGAGGTCCCTTTCGTCGCCATCACCGAATACGACCTCAGAACACGGTTCGAGTGGGCGCGCGCCGAGCGGGGAGGTCGCTTACCCTCCCTCCGACACACCACTTTCCTATTGCAGCTTGAGCGTCGCTACCGGCGCGCCCTGATGCGGGCTGCTGGCATCCAGGCGAACGGCTGGCCGTCCTACGTGACGTACCGAGGACTTGCGACGAACCCGCTCTTATTCTTTGACTCACGCATCACCCAGGACATGCTGGAGTCGACCCCGCTCAAGAACCGAGGCGAAAGCTTGACTCTCGCGTTCTCGGGTCGCTGGGTTCGACCCAAGGGGATCGCGCACGCCGTAGCGGCGTTCAAGCATGCCCGCGCGAACAGCGAGCGGGACCTTCGCCTGGAACTCTTCGGAAGCGGACCCTACAGACTCGATACTCCTATCCCAGATGGCATAACGGTGCGCGGCAACGTCGACTACGAGGCCGAGTGGGTACCGCACGTCGCAGCGAACGTGGACCTCCTGCTCGCTCCTCACCTCCAGTCCGACCCAGCCTGCACCTACCTCGAAGCAGCCGCACTGGGTGCCCCGTTCGTCTCCTTTAGTAACAGAGCAGCCGAATGGCTCGCTACAACTCACCACCTCGGCTGGACCGCCCCGATGGGGAACGTCGCTGCCCTCTCGGATCTCATCATCAGCATCTCCAGCGATGACGCAGCCATTGAGACCTCCCGAGACGCGGCAAGGACGTTCATGGCTGACCACACCATGGAACAGGAATTCGCCCGCAGAGTCGAGCACCTAGCGAGCTGCGCCAGGTAGCTGCGGTCTGGAAGCTGGCTGTCATCCCTCGTGGCATAGTGTGTCGTTCGACGAAGGTTCGGCGGGAGAGGGCTCGATGCGTGCCTTGCGGCAGATGCTGACCAACCTACGGGTGGTTTTCACACTCGTCCCCTGGCGCCTGCGTCCGAAGCTCATCGGCACGCTCATTGGCTCGACGGTCCTGGCCTTCCTCGACATGACCGCCGTCCTCCTGATCCTGCCCATCATGCAGATCCTCTCGGGCGCAACGGCAGCGACGTCTCCCGTTCTCAGGACGATCTCGACGATGACGGGCATCCGGGACCCCCGGATGCTGCTCATCGCGACCCTCGTCTCCGTGATCACCCTGATGGTAGCCAAGAATCTCTATGGCATCTGGTTCAGGTGGTGGCATCTGGGGCTCATGGCTGCGGCCCAGTCTGACGCGACCCACGAGATGATGACTCTCTACACCACCTCTCCGTGGATTCACCACCGTCGTCGCTCCTCGGATTCCATCCTCCAAACGATGAACGTCTACATCGTCACCGCCTTCTCGGGAGTCACCACTGGGGTGATCTCGTTGGTAGTGGACGCCCTCACCATCACGGCTCTCCTCACAGCGCTGTTCGTGCTGTCTCCGCTGGTCACGCTCGTCGCACTCGTCTTCTTCGGCGGATCTGCACTTCTGATCCAGGCCGTGCTCAAGACTCGAATCCTGGATCTGGCCGAGAGGACCCGCCAGGAACACATGCGGTCGTGGAGCTTCCTCAGCCCGGCAGTGGACGGACTCAAGGAGGTACGGCTGCACGGTGCCACTGAAGCGTTCACTCGCGGCTACTCAGACACCCGGCGCAGTGTGGCGCACATGGCTAGAACCACGACGATCCTGAATGAGCTCCCCCGCTACCTCCTAGAAATCATCATGATCCTTGGGATCATGATGACCGCAATCGTTCTCTTCGCCACCACCAACCAGACCGACGCCTTCGCCTTCCTCGCGGTCTTCGCAGTCGCGGCGGTGCGACTGATCCCCACCCTCAATCGCGTGGTCGCGACGATCGGCGTGATCCGCACCAACACCCCCAACTTGGACTCGCTCGTGGCTGAGATCAATACACTGCGCAACGAGTCCGGGCGTCAAGCCCTGGCCTCCGGCCACCACCATTACCCACGGGCCGACATCGAGTTCCGTGACGTCAGCTTCCAATTCCCAGACGCATCCACTCCAGTTCTCCACGGCGTCTCCGGCGTCATCCCGGCGGGCCGCACCGTGGCCCTCGTCGGTACCAGCGGCGCCGGCAAGACCACGTTCGTCGAACTGCTCCTGGCGCTGTTCGAGCCAGATTCGGGAAGCATAGAAGTCGACGGCGTCCCCATCCATCAGCACCCCGCCAGTTGGCGGAAGCAGCTCGGTGTCGTGACACAGGACGTCTACCTCCTCGATCGTTCCGTCCGGCAGAACATCGCCTTCGGCGTCGCCGAAGAGGATATTGACGACACGCGCGTGGCTCAGGCTGTGCGAATGGCACAGTTGGAGGACTTCGTTGCGCAGATGCCGCACGGGTTGGAAACCGTCGTGGGCTACCGCGGGGCCCGCGTCTCTGGGGGGCAGAAGCAACGAATCGGGATTGCCCGGGCGCTCTACCGTGAGCCCCAAGTCTTGGTCCTCGATGAGGCGACGTCGGCCTTGGACAATGAAACGGAGTCGCGAGTCACCGCGACCATTCGGTCTCTCCAAGGGACGATGACCATAGTGGTTGTGGCACACCGCTTGTCCACCGTCAAGCATGCGGATCAGATCCTCTTCTTCTCGGGTGGGCGGATCGCCGCCAGGGGAACAATGTCGGAGTTGGAATCGTCGAACGCGGAGTTTGCGCAGTTGGTGAAGCTTGGGAGGCTCACGTGAGCGCACGCGTCGTCGTGGTCATTCCAGCCCTGAATGCCGAGGACACCATCGGTCGGCAGCTTGCTGCGCTCGATGCTCAGACAGACAAGGACTTTCGGGTCTTGGTGAGCGACAACGGGTCCACCGACGAAACACGCACCCTGGTCGGCAGCTGGAAGCCCCAGTTCACCCGGCTGGAACTATTGGACTCGTCGGAGGTGCGTGGCGCTGCAAACGCACGCAACTGCGCCATTGCGGCGTCTGACGAGGAACTTGTGCTGTTCTGCGACGCGGACGACCGAGTGTGGCCCGGTTGGGTGGCTGCCATGCGACTGGCGCTCCAAACCGCCGATGGCGTCACGGGTCCGCTGCATCTTGTGTTCCCCCGCGAACCTTCCCGGCATGAGGTCTGGAATGCCAACGCCCTACCAGTATCCATGAGCTTCCGCCCCTACGGTCCCAGCTGTAACTTCGGGGCTCGACGAGAGGCGCTGGTACGCGTTGGCCTCTTCGATCCCGAGCTGGCCCTGGGGCAGGAGGATGTGGACCTCGGCTGGCGCATGGTGGGAGCCGGACTACATCTTGGGCATTCGGCCGAGGCCCAGATCGACTACTACCAGCGCTACAGCTTCTTGGATTTCGTCAGGCAGCAATTCCGCTCGGGCCGCGCGTATGTCCAGTTATACGACAAGCACCGAGACGGGGCTCCCCCACCTGTCAGCGCAAAGGCCTCCGTACGCTGGTTCGGCCACTGGGCCCGGCAACTGCCCGGCGCCATCCGTCGAGGAGAGATGCATGGCGCATTGGCGGGGGCCAGCTTCCAGGTCGCCCGGAACTATGAGTCCCTGAGGCGAGGCATCCGCACGCCGCTCTGAGGCCCGCCGATCACCTGTGGTGGCCCGGGTGTCACGTCACCAGGTGGCATGCCGCCACCAATGCTTTCTCAGCCCAAACCTCCCAGGAGAGAAGGGTCGTGGCCCTTTGCAGCGCTGCCTTTCCCATCAATTCGAAGTTCTCACGGTGACGTTCAACGGCGTCGGCAGCAGCGGAAACCACCTCCATCTCCTGCGGCGGCACGAGGATCCCCGTGACTCCATCCTCCACGATCGTCGACACACCGCCCGTGTCCGTGGCAATCACCGGGAGCCCGAACGCCGCCGCGTCAGTCAACGTGACGCCCGCCGCGTTGCTGCGGGCCAGCTCGACGAGGACATGGCTCGACGCGTATAGATTTCTCAGCTCCCAGGGATGCACTCGTCCCGGAGTCTTGACTGCAGCTGGCGGGTTGCCCCGAACATCACCGACGATCGTGAGGTCAACATCGACGCCTCTGCGAATTAGTTCTTCAAAGAGGGCCAGAACTCGGGTCCCTCCCTTGCGATGCCAGTCGCTCATCACCGCCAGCATCTTGAGGGGTCCACCATCAGCTCGGGCCGGCTCATCTCCCTGGGGAGTGACGGCGGGCCCAAAGGGAGCGACGGTGATTGCGCCAGGCCTGACCCCGTCGTCGCGAATCAGGGAGTCGCGCGCCCAATGCGTGGCCGCCAATGTGTGATCCGCCCGTCGTGCCGAATGCCGCGAGATCACCCCAGCCTGCCATCTCGACAGGGCCAGCAAATGGGTGAACTGCTCATAATATCCGGAGATCGAAGTCATGGTGGCGTCCGAGACCTGGATGAGGGGTAGGTTGCCACCCAGGAAGGCGATGTCCTGGGACGCTGCAACAGCAAGAACCACGTCCGGCTTCACCGCGGTGAGATTCCTGCGTAAGTATCGCGCCCTCTTCACCCCCGTCGCAACGGCGTGACCCACCAGATACTTGCGTCCGCGCCACCCGTGGAGGAGTCGCGCCGCTCCTCGGTCCAGAAATGAGTCCGGCACATCGCGGGTGCTGATCGGCACGACCTCGCAGCGCTCCGCCAACGCATCCGCCATGGGGGTGATGACCCCGGACCAGGCGCGATCGTCGTCCGGGTCCCACGGAGTCACGAAAGCCAAACGCATGTCTGCACAGTACTGTGCCGCTGTAGACTGCTGCCCACGGGAAGGGGGGTGCGGCGTGTCCGAGCTCACCAAGACCGTCACCGTGCTCATTCCTCACTACGGCCACCCCGGACCGACGCTCGCCCTTATCGGCATCTTGAAGGCCTCATCGCCCCACCAGATTGTCGTGTGCGACGACTGTTCACCCGCCCCATTTCCCGAAGTAGCGGGGGTCCACGTTGTGAGGCGAGAGATCAATGGCGGGTTCGCTGCCGCTGTCAACTCCGCGGCGCGTATTGCGAGCGGAGACTACCTCCTGATCCTCAACAGCGACCTTGATATATCGCCCTCTCTTCCTGACGAGCTCCTACGAGTCGCGGCTGAGCTACCGTCTGCTGTTCTAGGTCCTCGTATCTTCGACGCCGAAGGCAACATCACATACAGCGCGCGCCGTTGGCCGACAATCACAAATCAGACCGTCGAGTGGCTCACTCCCTTGGCGCGTTGGCGCCACAGGGCCTGGATGCGTCGTCTACTCGGGCACGAGCAGAGCGTCCTGAATTCCGTTGGACCGATGGCCGTCGACTGGCTTGTCGGCGCAGCATTCCTGGTGCCAGCGTCCGAGTTCAGAGCTGTTGGAGGGTTGGATGAACAGTTCTACATGAATTCTGAGGAGATTGATCTCCAGCGTCGCCTCGCAGAACGAGGAGTCAAGCGCATCTACGTGCCATGGGTGTCCGTACTCCACGAAGGAGGGGGGTCATCCGACCCTGCGGAGAGGCGCCGTTGGCTCGTTAACTCTCAACTCGTCTACGCGAAGAAGTGGGGCGGGTCGAAGCGACTGCGCTTAGCCCTCACGACGGCAACGGTCGTAAACTTAGCCTGGAACGGGCTTCGACGCTTGAGAGGCGTGAGAGTCGAGCCGCTGACAGTAGCCAGGGAAGAGCTGTCACTCATATGGGATCATCGACGCCAGGGTGACGCACCGGAGTCTGGGACCCGATCATGAATGTTGCCGAGTCACCTCGAGTGACCGTGGCCGTAGTCTCGTATAACCACGCCCTCTACGTGGAGAGGTGCCTGAGGTCACTGATGGATCAGACCGTTCAGCCACATATCATCGTCGTGGATGACTGCTCGACTGACGCCAGCCAGACGCTCATACGTGAGTTCGTGCGCCGCACGGGCCGACCGGAGCTGTTCACGCTGCTCCTCCACCAGCAGAACATCGGACTACCCGCTGGACTGAATGAGGCGTTGAGGATCACCGACACCGAGTATTTCGTGTACCTTGCCGGAGACGATTGGTCGCTGCCATCCCGGCTGGAGAAGCAGATCAGGGCTCTCGACAGCGCAGGAGAGGGTGCCGGGTTGTGCTACACAGACTGTCTCCGTTCGAGCGCCAGCGGCAGCTTCGATGAGCTCCTCTTTAGCGAGATTCACTCGGAGGTCTGGCTCCCGCATAGTCCTGATCCATATCGCGACCTTCTCCTCAGGGACAACTGGATCCCAGCCCCCACCGTGATGTTCCGCACCGCGGCATTGCGCGCCGTCGGCACCTTCGATGAAAGCATCCCCTACGAGGACCACGACACCTACGTTCGAATCGCAGCAAGATACCAACTGGTGATGCTCCCAGAAGCACTATCAGTGCACCGGGAACTGGTCGACGGTCTCGGGCGTCGCTTGTTCTTCAGCGGCAGTCACTCGTGGCTGGAGGGATGGATCAGGATGGAGCTGAAGCAACTGCGCTGGCGATCCGATCTCACACCACAACTCGCCGCCCGACTGAGGGTGCGCGCGATCCGGCTGTACAAGATGGGGACGAATGACGAGTTGGCGGCCGTGGCGCTAGCCGCTGCACTGAAAGCGTCCAGAAGGTTTGACCCGACAGGACTCATCTACTGGTCCCTCGCGAGCCTTCGCACCGCATACAAGAAGCTGCGTGCCACATACGGCCCAGCCACGACTAACGAACGTGACCGGAGTACGTGATGGACCACCGCAGCCCTACAGGGCCGGCGCGCCACACTCCACGAACAACGCGGCGGAACGCCTCATCGCCGCGCTGGTACCAATCATGAAAGCCAGTCCGCGGATCCTCCTTGTGAGTCCGTTCTTCCACCATTACTGGCGGTCGATCGAGGCGGGGTTTCGCGCGCTCGGGTTCGAGATCGCTACCCACGCCTATGACCACAGGCCTGGCATCCCGGACAAGCTAGCTCACAAGGTTGTCCACGAACTCCCGCTGAAGTTGGGTGTTCGGCGCGGCAGCATCAGCTCAGCCGTCACGGCCCGGACGGTCGGTGCCATTCGACACGTCAAGCCGGATGTGACGATCGTGGTGAGAGGCGACCAGCTTGGTGAAGAGATCTTCGATGAACTGGATCGCTTGGGCTCCAAGAAGATCATCTGGCTGTGGGATGAAGTGCGCCGCACGAATCACAGCGACAGGCTCCTCGCTCACTACGACCACCTCATCTCCTACTCCCCGGCCGACGCCGCCCGGTTCATCGCCGCCGGCAGGCCTTGCCTCCACCTGCCCAACGCTTTCGACCCGGCCATGTCGCCTGCGCCGAGGCACACGAACGAGATCGTCTTCATCGGGGCCCGCTACCCGAGGCGAGAGCAGTTGCTGATCCACCTGGCACGGTCGGACGTACAGGTCCGCGCTTACGGCCGGGACTGGTCCCGCCATCCCGTCGACCTGGCACGCACCTGGCAGACGAGGCGTCCGGCGGTGCCGTCCGCCCGCGACATCGACCGGATGGAGGGCTACGCCCTCACCGCTGGTGCCCCGGCGGCCATCAACATCCACGACGATCAGGATGGCTTCACGATGAAGACGTTCGAGGTCCCCGGGGTCGGCGGGGTCCAGCTCATCGACCGTGATGACGTTTCCGAGTACTACGACCCCGGCACGGAGGTGGCCGTATTTCACAGTGCGGACGAACTAGTGGAGCTGTGTGAGCGCGCCATTTGCGATGATCGCTGGGGCGACGCGATGCGCGCGGCGGGTCGCAAGCGCACCCTCGCAGAGCACACCTGGGCCCACCGTGCGGCGAAGGTGGCCGAGTTGTGGGCCTGATATTCACCGAGCTCACGGAATGGCGGAGATGGCAGGACTCGCGCCGACGGCTTCAGGTCCTCAAGGACCACCTCACGTCGCGTGGCAGACGAACGCCACCGTACCCGCCCGCGATGAGGTTCTGGACTCGAGGAGCGGACCCCACCCTTCTCGTGGCCTGCGACTCGAACTCGCCGACGAACTACCACTCGCTGTTGGCCCCTCTGAATGTAGACGCGGAGCTTCCCACAGTCATCGTCGCTCCTCAAAGCACCGAACTGGACCTCCCAGAGGGCGAGTGGATCGAAGTGAATGATCCCAGCCTGCGGAGCGTGTCCACGGTCGCCACGATCGGTAATCACCTGACCGTGGGGGCATGGGCACACGCCGAAGCCACCAGGCGTGAGTGGCGCGAGGTGGTCGTTCAGCACGGCCTGCTCACGCCATACTCTCCCCCCCCTCCGCATGGAGTGGTGTGGCTCGCTTGGTCTGAGCAGGATGCTGAGTTCATCGCCACGAACCGGCCCGATCTGCGCACCCACGTGACAGGTTCGGCAATGCTGCACTCAGCGAAGTCCAATCCCGCCCCGCACGTCAGCCGGTTCGTCACGCCGGTCTTCCTAGGGCAGCTTCACGGGGCAGAACTGTCGCGATGGTCCATGACGCGTTCCGTCACCGCCTTCTGGCGTCAGACGGGCGCCATCTATCGCCCTCACCCGCGTGAGGAGGACAAGATCTCCCGCGCACAGCACGCCTTGTGGCGCCGAATGGGCATGGAGTTCGACTCCTCACTGACTGTCGTCGACATCACGCGCCCCGTCGTGAGCGCGTTCTCCACCGGGATCCTGGAGGCAGCCGCCCGTGGAATCCCGGCCTGGGTTTATCACCTGGATCCGCCGCCATGGTTGGAAGAAGTCTGGGACCGATACGGCATGCGGAGGTGGGGCGAACGCCCGACTCTGCCGCCTGAGTGTGCAAGCAGCCCGCTAATCACCCTCTGGAGTTTGATAGAAGGAGCATCCCAGTGACCACTCGTGACAACTCAGATGTCAGGCATGCCATCATCCGCCCTAGGGTGTGTCTGGTCTCGGGTGCGGACGAGATCCGGTTCCGCTCCTACATCAACCATGCCATCTACGCCCGAACCCACGGGCTCGACTATCGCCTTGAGTGCGGAATTGACCGGGACATCACCAATAAGTTCTTCTACAAGACTTCGATAATCCGACGGGTCTTGCCGCAATATGAATGGATCGTCTGGATCGATGACGACGCATACTTCACCGACTTCAACCGCGACAACCTCAACCGTTTCATCGAACAGGCAGAGCTTGACGGCAAGTTCATGGTCATCGCCAACGGGCCGGTCGAACCGAACGGGTTCTGGTCGATCATCAACACGGGCGTTATGCTACTCCGCAACGATCCTAGAACTTGGCAGCTGTTGCATCTCATGGAGAAAAGCGATCTGCGAGAAGTACGCACATGGTGGCGTGAAGAAACTCATGGAGTCTTCACCCATGGCGACCAGGACCAAATGTTGTGGGCACTGGAGACGTCAGGACTAATGGCGGGGGCGGAGATTGTGGATCACAGAGAACTCAACTCCCGTGGACATTATTATGAGAATTCCCCTTCTGACGCCTTCGTCATGCACTTCTGCGGTCACTATGACAAGAAGCTCGGCATCGCACGCTTCGCCAAACGTTTCAGAATCGGCCAGGAACTGGTGCCTGATGATCTACTGAACGAATTCAGTTGCCGGGTGAGGAGCCCCATGGGCTCCGCCGAGTACTGGCTCCGAGGCCGCCGCATGGATGCGGTCGGCCACGTCAAGCGAGCCCTTCGACCCCTCTGGCATCGTTATAGGAACTGGAAACTTCGCTAGCACCAGAAACTCAAGAGTTCACATCTCTGACACAAGCCGCCAGTAGACTGCTGCCATGCTTCCGCTGGAACCGGCCGCCGCAAAGGCCGCCCGCAGGATTCATTCAGCTGCAGACCTCAGCGTCCGCTATCTTGCTGAGCCGCGCCTGCGTCCAACTGCGCTCCCAATTGGCACGTGGTGGTGGGACGGGAAGCAGAATTTCGGCGACAGATTAACTGATTTTCTGCTTCCAAATTACGGGATCGCACCTTACCACGCCTCTCGTAAACACGCCCGCCTCTTTGGAGTTGGATCGACCGTCGATGCCACTTACCCAGACTACTCCGGCTACTTTTGGGGGACGGGCAAGTATATGGAAAGCGATGCGACGCATCGGAAGCGCGCAACATTCTTAGCTGTCAGGGGACCGCTCACTCGAGACCTTCTCGATTTGCCAGCGAGCACTCCGCTAGGCGATCCCGGGCTTCTCGTCAGTAAACACGTGGCGCGCATCACCCGCAGGGATCTGGTGGGCATTGTCCCTCACTTCACCCACTGGGACTCGCCAGAGGTGAGAAATCTAGTGTCGCGGCTCGGAAAGTCCATTCACGTCATCGACGTCCGACGACCTACAGTCCAAGTTGTGCGGGAAATCTCAGCATGTAGCGTCATCATTGCGACGTCACTCCACGGACTCATCACGGCGGACGCTTATGACATCCCTGCGATGTGGGCCATGCCAGACCCGGTCCTCACCGGCGGGGACTTCAAGTTCCGGGACTACGAGGCAGTCGTGACTCCTTCGAGAGATCGTCAGCACCTACTGGCGACTGTCCGCAACATGGACGACGCGTGGGAGAACTCCGCGACGGTTTCCAGAGAGGCAGTGCGAACTGCACAGGATGCGTTAGAAGCCGCCCTGCAGCTACTACTTTCACGAGAGTCACTGCGGGCATCCCCATACCAGTTGCCTTGGCATGTGGCCACGGGACTTATCAGACAGTGGTGACACCTGCCTTCGGATCCACACGAAGGGCTCGGCGGCGGGGGCCTGCGCCGAGATGGGATAGAAGAGCCTCAGCACCCCCAGGCCCAGCGCCTCCGGCCGCTCTGGCGCTGGTGGATGGCAAAGCGGGAGCAGTACCGGCAGACAGAGGCGTAGCCAGCGCGAATATGACACGATGAACACGAGTGCTGGAGGATCCGCCGGTGCACTCCAGAAGTCGGGGGCTCTCATGATCATCGAACGCAGCGTGGGGAGATTCGCCGTCCGCGATGATGACTCGATCATCACGGCTCTGCGGAAGATCGACGCCAACAAGTCCCGCATTGTCTTCGTCGTCGACGCACATGGCCGCCTCCTCGGTTCCCTCTCCGACGGCGACATCCGCCGTTGGCTCCTTGCCGACGCGGGCGCCACGCTCGACGCCCACAGCGGCCGCGC
>DJWE01000091.1:0-31570 GCA_002441465.1 Propionibacteriaceae bacterium UBA6238
GAACGAACTCCAAGGAACAGACGACAACCACACCGCCGCGCCAGCGACCCAACAACGAGGAGTCCCGACGCGGAGCGAGGAACGAACTCCAAGGAGCCCTGACATCTTTGACACCGCTGTAACACCGATAGGTCAGACTGTGCGAGTGTTCCTGATGCGCGTCGCCCTCCCCGACCGACCCGGCTCCCTGGGTGCGGTGGCCACTGCCATGGGTACGGTCGGGGCCGACATCAACGCCGTCGAGATCGTGGAGAAGTACGAGGGCTACGCCGTCGACGACTTCATGCTCGAGCTACCCAACGGCACCCCTCCTGATTCGCTGGTGACGGCGTGCACCTCTGTGCGCGGCGTCGAGGTGGTCTGGCTGTCCCACTACCCGGAGGCGTGGGGGCTGCAGGCCGACGTGGACGTGCTCAACGCGATGACCGAGGATCCAGAACACGCCGAAGAGATCCTCACCCGCGAAGCTCCCCAAGTGTTCCGGGTCACCTGGGCCGTTCTGGTCGACCGCGCCGAAGGCCGCTTGCTCGCCAACACCGACCTTGCCCCCGAGCTGGACACCGACGGCGTCCGTGCCTTGGGCGATCTCGGCACCCTGCGCGACGACGAACTGCCCAACGACTGGCTTCCCGGCTGGGGCGAGACCCTGATCGCGGTGGCCCCGTTCCGCAGCGACGCCAGCATCGTGCTGGCTCGTCGCGGTGGCCCCGAGTTCCTCAAGTCGGAGATCGCCCGGCTGCGCCATCTCGCCGCACTGGCCCAGTAGCACGCTGACGGCGACTCCCCTCGCGCCGCTCGCCGCGCCACTAGTCCTTGCAGTCGTCCACGATCGTCCCGATCACGCCGCCGATCGCTCCACCGATGGCCGCCCCCGGCGCACCACCGAGCGCGCCACCGATGATCGCACCGGCACCGCCGAGCACCGACTGGTAGCTCCGGTTGCTCTTCGCATAGACCACAGTGGTGCCGTCGTCGCTCGGCTCAGCCTCGTACGCGCCGACCGCCCCCGCCGCCAGCACCAACGCCACCGGGCTCGAATCGCCCTTCGCCAGCAGCCCGTCGTACATCGTCCGCATCCGCTGGTGATCGCCCGCGGCGATTCGGCTGCGCTCTTGCGCCACCTGCTTGCCCGGGGTCGCGCCGACCTCGTTCATCGAGACCAGCACATTCCGTTCCGCGTCGCTGACCCAACCGAGCTCGGCGAGCCGATCAAAGACCAGCCGGGTGGCGACCGCGCGGTCGCCCTTCGCCTCGCGCATGAACCGCCTCGCCTCGGCCAGGGCCGCGTGCTGCAGATCGGCAACTCCGACGCCAATCGTCGGTGTGAACTCCCTCATGATGCCCTCCATCCGCGGCCGTTCCCCGTGAACGACCTCACTCCGGTGGAGGGTCGGCACGGCCTCGGTGATACCTCGAACGGGGACGCGTGTCGTCGGCACCACCCAGCAGGGACGTCCGGTCGCGTCCGGGACGGAGCCGGCGGTGCTCAGCGAATGAGGGTGTAGATCCAGTAGCCGTAGCCCCACAACGCGGCCGTGACCAACACGACCGCGAGGATCGCCCACCAGCGCATCCGCTTCTTCTTGCGCGTGGGGACAACCTCTAGCGGGCCCCACTCACCCATCTGCGGACGCACCCGCGGCGGGGCGCCCACGTTCAGATTCAGGTCGGAGTTCAGGCCTTCGGGCACGGCACCATCCTATTCGGCCGATCGAACCGCACTGGGGCCACCGGCCAGCAGCGCCTCGAAGCCCGCCGCGTCCAGGATCGGGACGCCGAGCGCGACCGCCTTGTCGTATTTCGATCCGCCGCCCTCCCCGGCCACCAGGAAGTCGGTGCGAGCCGATACCGATCCGGCCGCCTTCCCGCCATGAGCGGAGATCGCCTCGCCCACGCTGTCGCGGGTATAGCCGGGCAGCGAGCCGGTGACGACCAAGGTGAGCCCGGCCAGGGTCTGTGGCACAGCGGAGGCCGCCGTCGCGTCCTCGCTCAGTCGGCAGCCGGCCGCCTTCCACTTGGCCACGATCGCAACGTGCCAGTCGACCGAGAACCATTCCGAGATCGACTCGGCCAGAGTGGGTCCGATGCCCGGCACCTCGCTGAGCTCTGCCACGCTCGCCGCCTGCAGGGCGTCGATGCTCGGGAACGCTGCCGCGACGTCCGGGGCGACACCCTTGCCGACGTGCCGAATCGACAAGGCGACCAGAAAGCGGGCGAACGGCCGGGTCTTGGCCGTCTCGAGGTTGGCCAGCAACTTGCGACCGTTGGCCGACAGCGCGCCGTCCTTCGTGGTGAGCACGCCGGCGGCCACCAGCTTCGCCTCGGTGAGGTCGAACAGGTCGCCCTCGTCGGCGAGCAGGCCCGCGCTGAGCAGGGCGTCCGCGGACTGCCAGCCCAGCACCTCGATGTCGAGGGCCTGCCGTGAGGCGAGGTGGAACAAGCGTTCGCGCAGTTGAGCGGGGCAGGAACGCCGGTTCGGGCACCGAATGTCCGCATCGCCCTCCTTCTCCGGACGCAGCTCGCTGCCGCACGCCGGGCAGTGGGTGGGCATCACGAATGCCCGCTCCGTCCCGTCCCGAAGCTCGACCACCGGGCCGAGCACCTCGGGAATGACGTCGCCGGCCTTGCGCAGCACCACCGTGTCGCCGATCAGCACGCCCTTTCGCCGTACTTCGGACGCGTTGTGCAGCGTCGCCTGCTCAACCGTGGAGCCCGCGACCAGCACCGGCTCCATCACCGCGTACGGCGTGACCCGGCCGGTGCGACCGACGTTGACCCGGATGTCGACCAGCTTCGTGGTGACCTCCTCGGGCGGGTACTTGTACGCGATCGCCCAGCGCGGCGCCCGTGAGGTGTGCCCCAGGCGCTCCTGAAGTCCTCGGTCGTCCACTTTGATCACCACGCCGTCGATCTCGTGCTCCACCGAGTGGCGATGCTCGCCAAAGTGCTCGATGTAGGCCTTGACCTCCTCGATCGAATGACAGATGCGGTAGTGCTGCGAGGTGGGCAGCCCCCAGGCGTTCAACAGCTCGTAGCCGTGGGACTGCCGATCGAGTTCCGCTCCCGAGAACGCGCCGATGCCGTGCACCAGGAAGTGCAGCCGCCGCTGCGCGGTCACCCTGGGGTCCTTCTGTCGCAACGAGCCCGCTGCAGAGTTCCGTGGATTGGCGAACGGCGCCTTGCCCGCCTCGACCAGTCCGGCGTTGAGCTCAGCGAAGTCATCGGTGCGCATGAACACCTCGCCGCGCACCTCCACCACCTCCGGCACGTTCGGTCCGGCGAGGCGAGCCGGGACGGCGGAAATGGTGCGCACGTTCGCGGTGACGTCCTCGCCGACGAGCCCGTCACCGCGAGTGGCAGCGCTGACCAGGCGCCCTTCGCGATAGACCAGGTCGAGGGCGAGCCCGTCGATCTTCAGCTCGCACAGGTAGCCGGACGCCGCCACGCTCTCGCCGGCGAGCCCCTCGGCCCGGGCCAGCCACTTGTCCAGCTCGTCGAGGGAGAACACGTTGTCGAGGCTCATCAGCGGCACCAGGTGCGTGACCGGAGCGAAGGTCGAGCTGGCCGCGCCGCCCACCTGCTGAGTAGGGCTGGCCGGGGTACGCAGCTGTGGGTACTCGCTCTCGAGCTCGATCAACTCGCGCATCAAGGTGTCGAACTCGGCGTCGGACACCACCGGGGCGTCCTGCTCGTAATAGCGGCGCCGGTGATCGGTGATCTCCGTGCTCAGCGCTGCGTGCCTGGCCTTCGCGGCGTCGTCGGTCATGGCGGAAACCTACCGCCCGGAACCGACAACCGCCCGGGTGAGGATTGCTGTCGAGCCGGTGTCGGTGCCGACGGGTTGACTGGTGCGATGGCACGCACCATCTACTACACCGCGACCAGCCTCGACGGCTTCATCGCGACCGATGACCACTCCCTGGAGTGGCTGCTCTCGCGCAGCTCCGGCGCGGGTGGACCGTTGGACTACGACCGCTTCATCACCGGCGTCGGGGCCTTGTGCATGGGCGCGAACACCTACGCCTGGATCCACCGCACACTCCACGACGACGCCGGCAATCCGACCGAGCCGTGGCCGTACGCCCAGCCCTGCCGGGTGTTCAGTCACCGGGAGCTGCCGGCCTGGCCCGGAGCCGACATCCAGGTCACCGCCGAGCCGGTCGATGCCGTCCACGCCGAGTTGGCCGCCCTCGCCGGAGACGCCGCGATCTGGGTGGTCGGTGGCGGCGACCTCGCCGGACAGTTCCACGATCGGGGCCTCCTTGACGAGATCGTGGTGAGCATCGCCCCAGTGACCCTGGGTTCGGGGGCGCCACTGTTTCCGCGGCGGGCCGACCTGCGCTGCGTGGAGACCACTGCCAGCGGAGAGTTCGTCGCCGCCCGCTTCGCGGTCGCCCCAGATGAAGGGGGCTCGTCGTGATTCTGACCGCTTCGAGGGCCGAGCCGGTGCGGTCTCCTCGCTGCGGTCGCAGGCAGGCCCGGGAGCCGGCGCCGGGCGGAATGGGAACCGTGCAGCCGCACGGCCGCCATGGTTCACGCCAGTTCTGCTGCCACCTGATCGCGCACCCTCGCCAGCACGTCGAAGCCCTGGCTCACCTCCGCGGGAGCCCAGCCGGCCAGACCACAGGACGGAGTGAGCACCAGTCGCTCGGACATGTGGCTCGGCGCGCCGATCCGATCCAATGCCCCGAGCACCCGCCGACGAACCGCGTCCACGCCGAGCGGACGGACCCCTCCCGTGGTCGGGAGACACCCCAGGTACACCGTCGCACCGGCATCGACCGCACCGGCGAGCGCATCCCAATCAGCGGTACCGAGCTGGTCGAGATCCACCGAGACCCCGTCGAAGCCGGCGCCACCGGCCGCATCTCCGAGCAGGACGCCCAGCGGCCAACCGCCGTCCCAGCGCGCGCAACTGTGCAACACGGTCGACACTTCGAGCCCACGGCGAGCCGGCTCCCCCGTGATCCAGGACAGGGCGCGGCACAGCTCGGGAAGGTCAACCATCCGATGCCGGAAATAGCCGCCCGGAGTGGGCACCGCGCCGGACGCCACCGCGGGCAGGGACGGCTCGTCCACCTGCAGCACCAGCTCCGCGCCCGGCAGCCGCCTCGCCAGATCGCTGAGGACCTCGCCCACGCCCTCGGCGACAGCCTGGGCGAGGTCGCGACGGGCCCCGATGTCGGCCAGAACTCGGCCCGAGTGCGCGACGCCCACCGACGCGGCGATAGTCCACGGTCCGGCAACGGCCACCTTGAATCGACCGACGAAGCCTTCGGCCGCCTCCTCGAGCTGATCGAGGTCGTCCCGCCAGGTCGCCCGAGCCCTGCGCTGGTCAACGCCAGCGGCGTCGGCCAGCCGCCACTCCCCCGCGCTCACCTCGGCGGGAAGCCCGGACGGCAGGCCGAGCCCGCGTCCGATCATGGCGGCCCAGGGCCCCCGGGCCGGCAGCTCGGGCAGGTAGGGCAGATCCGGCACTTTGTCGAAGGTCATCCGCAGCGCAGCCCCGAAGTCCGTCCCCGGCAACGAGCCCAGGCCCGAGACGGCGACCATCAGGCGGCCGTCGCGGAGATCGTGGCACTGCCCACCACGCGGTCCCCGTCGTAGCAGACCGCTGCCTGACCGGGGGCGATGCCGAAAGCCGGAGCGTCCAGCTCGATCCGCATCTGAGCGGCATCGGCCTCGATCAGGGCCGGCATGGCGTCACCGTGCGCCCTGACCTGCACCAATCCGCGCCATGCGCCGGCCACCGGTCGTTCGGTCCACGTAGGACGGATGCCGTCGATTCTGCGTACGGCCAGCGACTGCTTGGGGCCGACGGTCACCGTGTTGCGGACCGGATCCACGCGCAGCACATAGCGCGGCCGCCCGTCCTGTGCAGGCACCGAAAGGTGCAGCCCGTGTCGCTGGCCCACCGTGAACTGATGAGTGCCGGTGTGGACGCCGAGCACCTCACCGGTCTCGTCCACGACGTCCCCCGCCCTGCGTCCCAACCGGGATTGCAGGAAGCCCGCGGTGTCGCCGGTCGGGATGAAGCAGATGTCGTGGCTGTCCGGCTTTCGGGCCAGGAACAGCCCCCGAGTTGCGGCTTCGGCCCGCACTTCGGCTTTCGCGGTATCAGAGCCGAGCGGAAACAGCGAATGCCGCAGCTGCTCGGCGTCCAGCACTCCTAGTACGTAGGACTGGTCCTTGGCCGGCTCCGCCGCGCGGTACAGCGAGACCTGGCCGTGGGACTGCTCGAGCCGGGCGTAGTGCCCGGTCGCGACCGCATCGAAGCCAAGCGCGCGGCCACGTTCGAGGACCGCGGCGAACTTGATCTTCTCGTTGCAGCGCAGGCAGGGGTTCGGCGTGCGCCCTGCGGCGTACTCGTCGACGAAGTCGGCGACCACGTCCGCGGCGAACCGTTCGGCGAAATCCCACACGTAGAACGGGATACCGAGCACGTCCGCTGCGCGCCGGGCGTCGTGGGAGTCCTCCAGCGAACAGCAACCGCGGGCGCCGCTGCGATAGGCCTCGGGATTCCTCGACAAGGCCAGGTGCACCCCGACCACCTCGTGCCCGGCGTCGACCAGGCGCGCCGCGGCAACGGCGGAGTCCACTCCACCAGACATCGCGGCCAGCACGCGCATCACTCGCCTCCTCGAACCTGCTGCATCCTACGCGGCCCCTTGTCGTCGAGCTCGCCCCACCCGCCCGCACCGATTTGGGGACGGTTCCTATCTCGGCCCAGCGGACGCCGGACCGAGATAGGAACCGTCCCCAAATTCCGGGGCGGAAGCTAGACGGCGGCCCGGGCCCGCTCCACGATCCCAGGCAGCACGCCCAGCAAGGCCTCCACTGCCTCGGCGGTGGTCTGCGGCCCGAAGGAGAACCGAAGACTCGCGGACGCATCCTCCATCGAGCGACCCATCGCCAGCAGCACCTCACTGGGCTGGTGCACCCCGGCGGTGCAGGCCGAGCCGGTGGACGCGTCGAAGCCGGCCGCGTCCAGCAGCAGCAGGACGTCGTCGGCGCGGACGCCGGCGAAGGTCAGGTTGACGATCGCGGGGCCACACGGCTGCACGGTGTTCGCCCGCGTGCCCGCGACCGTGGCCACAACGCCGGCGATCAGCCGATCCCGCAAGCCCGCCAGGCGTTCGGCCTCCATCGCGCGACGCTCCGCAGCCACCCGGCTGGCCGCGGCGAAGCCGGCCGCGAGCGCTACCGGCACCGTCCCCGAGCGCAGGCGCGCCTCCTGGCCGCCACCGAATCCGGTCGGGCGCAGGGTGACCCCACGACGGACGACCAGCGCCCCGATCCCCACCGGACCGCCGAGCTTGTGCGCGGACACGGTCAGCAGGTCCAAGCCCGAGGACGCGACGTCGATCACCACATGCCCGAAGGCCTGCACCGCATCGCTGTGCACGAGAGCACCCGCGGCGTGAGCGAGCTCCACCACCTCTGCGATCGGCTGCACGACGCCGGTCTCGTTGTTCACCCACATCACCGAGACGAGCCCGGTCCGTGGCCCGACCAGGGTGCCGGCGCGCTCCAGATCGACCCGTCCGTCGGTGCGGACCGGCAGCACCACCACCTCGGCCAGATGCGCGCCGACGGCCGCCACAGACGGGTGCTCGACTGCGGAAACAGCCACCTCAGGGCGCCCGTCCACGTGCACTCCGAGCAACGCAAGGTTGTTCGCCTCCGTGCCGCCGGAGGTGAACACGACCTCGCTCGGACGGGCGCCCAGGTCCTCCGCGAGCGACTCCCTGGCCTCCTCGAGAGTCCGCCGCGCCGCCCGTCCGGCCGCATGCAACGAACTCGGGTTACCCGGACGGGCCAGCAACTCGGCCATCACCTGGGCGGCCTGAGGCACGGTCGGGGCGGAGGCGGCGTGGTCGAAGTAACTGCGGGTGGTCATCCGTCCTGCTCCTGTGAACTTCGTGAAACGTTTCTCTGTTGCGAGGGTCGCTGGTTGGTCTCCGCAGAAGGTTAGGCCAGACTATGCGGGACCGACGTTCCAGAGGGGGGAGCTCCAGTCCGATGGAGACAGCGGTGCGGGACCTACCCGCGGGCAGCGTGCTCGCGGCAGCGGAGCTGGGTGCGCGCGTCCATGACGACGGCACCACGTTCTCGCTGTGGGCGCCGCGCGCGACCCGCGTCGAGCTGGCCCTCGTGGACGAACACCGCCGCCAGACCAACCACGACCTGGCCCCACGCGGGGACGGCGTATGGAGCCTTCACCTGGTCGGCGTCGGCGCAGGCCAGCGCTATGGCTACCGCGTTCACGGCGCCTGGTCCCCGGAGACGGGAGAGCGATTCAATCCGGCGAAACTGTTGCTCGATCCCTACGCTCGGGCGATCACCGGCGGCGTCGACTATGCCGGACCGATCACTGACCACACCCGCGAGTCGAACTTCCTGCCCGACCTCACCGACTCCTTCGCCGCCGTGCCGCTCAGCGTCGTGGTCGCCGATTCCGCTGCGCCCACGCCTTTGCCCCAACCGATCCCGCTCTCGGAGATGGTGATCTACGAGACCCATCTGAAGGGCTACACCCAACAGCACCCCGCAGTACCCGAACACCTGCGCGGTACCTATGCCGGCATGGCCTATCCGGCGGTCGTCCAGCATCTGGTCGACCTCGGCATCAACGCCGTCGAGTTCCTGCCGTTGCAGCACTTCGTCTCCGAACCGTTCGTCGTCGGACGCGGCCTGACCAACTACTGGGGCTACAACACACTGGGATTCTTCGCCCCGCACGCCGCCTACGCCTCGGCCGCCTCTGGCGAGTTGGGCGGCCAGGTGGCCGAGTTCAAGCAGATGGTCTCCGCCCTGCATCAGGCCGGGATCGCCGTGATCTTGGACGTGGTCTACAACCACACCGGCGAGGGCGGCCACGACGGACCGACGCTGAGCTTCCGCGGCATCGACCACGGCGCCTATTACCGGCTCACCGACGATCAGCGCAACGACTACGACGTGACCGGCTGCGGCAACGCGGTCGACACCTCGAACGACGGCGTCTTGAAGCTGGTTCTGGATTCGCTGCGCTACTGGGTGAGCGAGATGGGCGTCGACGGCTTCCGCTTCGACCTGAACACGACCCTGATTCGCGACCATGCGCACCACGTCGACCAGAACCACCGGTTCAAGCAGCTGGTCGCGTCCGATCCGCAGCTGGCCGGCACCGTGATGATCTCCGAGCCCTGGGATCTGGGGCCGTACGGCTATCAGGTCGGACGCTGGGGTCCGGACTGGTCAGAGTGGAATGACCGCTACCGCGGATTCACCCGCGACTTCTGGCGCGGCGCAATCGGCGGCGTCCAGGAACTGGCCACGCGGCTGTCGGGATCCTCCGACATCTACGACCACGGCGGACGGCCGGCCACCTCCTCGGTCAACTTCATCACCGCTCACGACGGGTTCACGCTGCGCGACGTGGTCACCTACGACCTGAAGCACAACGAGTCCAACGCCGAGCGCAATCGTGACGGCGCCGACGACAACCGCTCCTGGAACCACGGCTACGAGGGCGAGACCGACGATCCGAAGATCCTCGCCAACCGGCAGCGCACGAGCCGAAACCTGATCGCCACGCTCCTGCTCAGCGCGGGAGTACCGATGATCCTGGCCGGCGACGAGATGGGACGCACTCAAGGCGGCAACAACAACGCCTACTGCCAGGACTCGCCGGTCTCCTGGGTGAACTGGCTCACCCGCGAGGAATGGTCGGCTCAAGAGGACCTGACCCGGACGCTGCTCGCTCTCCGCGCCGAGCACGCGCTGTTCCGCCCTGATGCCTGGCGCTATCACGGCGAGGTCACCGACGCGCTCGGTCACGGCCTGGGACGCTCGCCCATCGCCTGGTTCGCCGAGTCCGGCACCGAGATGACCACCGACCAGTGGCATGACCCGGGTCGCCGGACGCTCGGCATGTACCTCTCCGATCGCACGGAGGCCTTCCTGGTCTACTTCCACGCGGGCTGGGATCCGGTGGAGTTGTCGCTGCCCGGTGCCCCCTGGGCACTGCGCTACCAACTGCTCGCCCACACCGGCCTTCCCGGCGAGCTTCCACGCAAGCGGCTTGCGCCGGGTTCCACGGTTTCCTTCCCTGCCCGAACGGTCGCTGTGTTCAGTGCCGAGGTACGCACAGGGGCCCAGCTGGTTGCGGCTTCGCCGCTGAGCCCCGTGGAGGACGCCGGGCCCGCACGCTGAGTGCGCTCGGACCGGCCGGGGACGGTTTCGTACCGAATCCGACCGGAAAAGGCTGCCCGTAATTCGGGTCGCGCGAAACGACCACCCGCTAGGTTGGGCTCGTGAGCGCCACCGCAAACCCGTCCCGCAAGCGCCAGCAGCGGACCCCGGCCGTGCCGGCCGCCACCAAGCCGCCGGCTCCCGCCGTGGTGCCTGCCGCGGCTGTCGACCTCGACCTCAGCCCGGCCCCGACCATGGCCCGCGGATTCGGCCGCATCCCGGTCAGCGAGGTGAGCCCCGTGGTCGAAGGGGGCGCCTACCCGGCCAAGGCCGTCGTCGGCGAGCTCGTCCCGATCCGGGCCACGGTTTTCCGCGAGGGCCACGACGCGGTCAACGCCTCGGTGATCCTGACCGATCCGGCGGGCGGGGAGACCCGGGTCGACATGGTCCCGCTCGAGCCGCGCGGCCTCGATCCCTGGGAGGCCTGGGTGCGTCCCGACGCCGAGGGCGCCTGGACGTTCCGCGTCGAGGGCTGGTCCGACCCGTGGGCGACCTGGCTGCACAACGCCGAGGCGAAACTGCCTGCCGGCGTCGACATCGACCTGGTCTGCTTGGAGGGGCGCGATCTGCTGGAACGCACCGCGGTCCTCGCTGAGGAGGCCGGCGATCCGGTGTCCGCGTCCATTCTGAAGGCCACCGCGATGCTGCTGATCCCCGAGCGCCCGGCGACGGACCTGATCGAGGTGGCCACGGCGCACGGCATCTCCCATGCGATGAAGCGCTACGGCCCCCGCGAGCTACTCTCCCCCACCGCCGACTTCCCGCTCCAGGTCGATCGGGCCAAGGCGCTGTGTTCCAGCTGGTACGAGTTCTTCCCGCGCTCGGTGGGCGCCAGCTACGACGCCACCACCAAGAAGTGGACCTCAGGCACGTTCGACTCCTGCCACGAGCGCCTCGAGCAGGTCGCTGCGATGGGCTTCGATGTGGTCTACCTGCCGCCGATCCATCCGATCGGCACCGCTTTCCGCAAGGGACGCAACAACACATTAATTCCCGCACCGGGCGACCCTGGTTCGCCGTGGGCGATCGGATCCCCCGAAGGTGGCCACGACGCCATCCATCCCGACCTGGGCGACTGGGACGCGTTCGACCGATTCGTCGCCAAGGCCAACCAGCTCGGCCTCGAGATCGCACTCGACTTCGCACTGCAGGCCAGCCCCGACCACCCGTGGGTGGCCAGCCATCCGGAGTGGTTCACCACCCGGCTGGACGGCACGATCGCCTACGCGGAGAACCCGCCGAAGAAGTACCAGGACATCTACCCGATCAACTTCGACAACGATCCCGGCGGCATCTACCCCGAGGTGCTGCGGATTCTGCGACTGTGGATGTCCCACGGGGTGCGGATCTTCCGGGTCGACAACCCTCACACCAAGCCGGTCCAGTTCTGGGCCTGGATCATGCGCCAGGTGCGGGAGACCGATCCGGACGTCCTCTTCCTCGCCGAGGCCTTCACCAAGCCGGCCATGATGCACGCGCTGGGCAAGGTCGGCTTCCACCAGAGCTACACCTACTTCACCTGGCGCAATACGAAGTGGGAGCTCGAAGAGTACCTCACCGAGCTGTCCCGCGACACGGACGCCTTCTACCGACCCAATTTCTTCGTCAACACCCCCGACATCAACCCGTTCGCACTGCAGTCGGGTAATCCCGCGGCCTTCGCCATCCGGGCCGTGCTCGCGGCGACCATGTCGCCGTCCTGGGGGGTCTACTCCGGCTTCGAGCTGTTCGAGCACGAGCCGCTCAAACCGGGTGGCGAGGAGTACAAGAACTCCGAGAAGTACGAGTATCGACCGAGAGACTATTCCGCGGAACCGAACCTGAACCTGCTGCTGAGCAGCCTCAACGAGGTTCGCCGACGTCACCCGGCGCTGCAACAGTTGCGCCAGGTGCGGTTCTTCGAAGCCCCGCACGATGGCGTGATCGCCTACGCCAAGCGCGACGGCGAGGACGCAGTGGTCGTCATCTGCAGCCTCGACCCGAACCAGGGCGTGGAGAGCGACGTCCGGCTCGATCTCGCCTGGCTGGGCGTGGATGGGCCGACGATCGACCTGCGGGACGAGTTCACCGGCGCCACCTTCACCTGGGCGGAACGGAACTTCGTCCGGCTGAATCCGGCCGATCCCGCCATGATCCTGCACGTGCTGCGCCGGTGAGGTGACGGACGTGACCACCGCGGCTGCCTGGGAGGACTACCTGCGCCAGGCCCGCTGGTTCGGCGGCAAGGGGCTGGGCGCCCGGATAGCCGGCATCACCGCGCTGCCCTGGTACACCCCGGACGGCAGCTGGCCGGCGGTGCGCTCCGAACTCGCCGAGATCGCCTACGACGACGGACGCACCGAGGTGTACCAACTGCTGGTCGCCTACGTGCCGCCGCACAGCGCCCCGTCCGGTCTTCCGGTCGGACGCACGGTCGTGGCCGGCCTGGGCGAGGTCGACATCCTCGACGCGCCCGCGCATCCGGCAGCCATGTCCGCTCTCGTCGGAGCCCTGCTCGCCGATCCGCCGGACGGGATGCGCTGGTCGAACCCGGTGCCGGTCGATCCCGAGGCGCCGATGCGCCTGTTCACCGGGGAGCAGAGCAACACCACCGTGATGGTCGGCGAGACCACCTTGTTCAAGCTCTTCCGCAAGCTCGAGCCCGGCCGCAACCTGGACGCGGAGGTGCTCGGCGCCCTGAGCGGTTCCGGAATCACCCCGGATCTCTACGGCCTGCTCAGTGTCGACGACTACGACCTCGGACTGTTCTGCCAGCGCATCACCGGCATCACCGACGGCTGGGTGTACGCCACGGACGCCTGTGCCGCCGGACGGGACATCACCGTCGAGTGTCGGCAACTGGGCGCAGAACTCCGCGAGCTGCATGCCCGGCTCGCGGACGCGTTCGGCACGGCCGCCCGTCCGGGCGAGGAACTCACCGCAGACATGGGCCGCCGCTTCGCCGAGGCGGCAGAGCAGGTGCACGAACTCGACGAGTACCGTCACGCCGCCCAGCTCCTCTTCGCCGCTCCCACCGGCCAGAACCTGGTCACCCAACGGGTGCACGGCGACTTCCACCTGGGCCAAGTGCTGCATCGGCATGCCCAGGGTGGGCCTGCCTGGGTGATCATCGACTTCGAGGGCGAACCGCTGAAGACCTTGGCCGAGCGCCGTGAGTTCGACTCTGTCTGGCGTGACGTCGCCGGCCTGCTGCGCAGCCTCGACTACGCGCGCAGCGCCCACTCCGATCCGGACGGGCACGAGGCCCGGCAGTGGTGCCAGGCCGCACGAGAGGCGTTCCTGGACGGTTACAGCGGCGGGCACAGCGCCGAACCGGCCCTGCTTCGCGCCTACGAACTCGACAAGGCCGTCTACGAAGTGGTGTACGAGGTGCGCAATCGACCCAATTGGGCACATATCCCCTGGCGGGCGGTCCAAGATGAGGCGAGGAGGGTTTCGCTGAATCCTCCCGGAACCGACTGACAAGGAGCAACGATGGCACACGATGCGGCAGGCGGGCTCACCGGTTGGGATCTGGAGGGCTATCACAACGGCGGCGACACGGAGTGCTGGCGCAGGCTCGGTGCCCACGAGGTGACCGTGTTCGACGACGAGCGCGGCGAGATCCACGGCACCCGGTTCGCCGTCTGGGCGCCGAACGCACGGGACGTCCGGCTCAACGCCGACTTCAACTGGTGGACCGGTGACGCGATGCATCTCGTGCCCGGCTCGGGAGTCTGGAGCGTGTTCATCGAGGGCGTCGGCACCGGCGCGCTGTACAAGTTCAACATCTTGTGCGCGGACGGCGTGTGGCGGGAGAAGGTCGACCCGATCGCCTTCTTCGCCGAGCAGGCTCCGGCCAACTCCTCGATCGTGTACACCAGCAAGTACATCTGGGACGACGCCGAATGGCTGGACAGGCGGGCCGCGTCCCAGCCGCATGCCGAGGCCATGTCGATCTATGAGCTGCACCTCGGCTCGTGGCGCAAGGGCAAGACCTACCTCGAACTCGCCGACGAACTGGTCGAGTACCTCACCTGGCAGGGCTTCACCCACGTCGAGTTCATGCCGGTCACCGAGCATCCTTTCGAGCCGTCGTGGGGCTACCAGGTGACCAACTACTTCGCGCCGCAGTCCCGGTTGGGACGCCCGGACGAGTTCCGCTACCTGGTCGACCGGCTGCACCAGGCCGGCATCGGCGTGATCCTCGACTGGGTCCCGGGCCACTTCCCCAAGGACGAGTGGGCGCTGGGTCGATTCGACGGGACGGCGCTCTACGAGCACGCCGATCCCCGCCAGGGCGAGCACAAGGACTGGGGCACCTACATCTTCAACTACGGCCGCAACGAGGTGAAGTCGTTCCTGGTCTCCAACGCCTTGTACTGGGTCACCGAGTTCCATATCGACGCACTGCGGGTGGACGCGGTGGCGTCCATGCTCTACCTGGACTACTCCCGCAACGACGGTGAGTGGGTGCCGAACATCTACGGCGGCAACGAGAACCTCGAGGCGATCGAGTTCCTGCGCTATGTGAACCGGCACCTGTACGAGCGGGTGCCCGGGGTGGTCATGATCGCCGAGGAGTCCACGTCGTTCGGGGGCGTCACCAAGCCGGTCCACCACGGCGGGCTCGGGTTCGGCTTCAAGTGGAACATGGGGTGGATGAACGACTCATTGCGCTACCTGGCCCTGGATCCGATCCACCGGCAGTACCACCACAACGAGATGACCTTCGCCATGGTCTACGCGTACTCGGAGAACTTCATTCTGCCGATCTCCCACGACGAGGTGGTGCACGGAAAGGGGTCGATGATCAACAAGATCCCCCAGGACACCTGGCGCCAGTTCGCGACCCTGCGCGCCTTCTACTCCTACATGTGGGCCTTCCCGGGCAAGAAGCTGATCTTCGCCGGGTGCGAGTTCGGCCAGCGCAGCGAGTTCAGCGAGGCGAACAGCCTGGAGTGGTGGGTCTGCGACCTGTGGGGCCATCACGGCCTGCAACACATGTTCAAAGACCTCAACGAGATCTACCGCAGCCATCCCGCCCTGTGGGAGCTGGACACCCAACCGCAGGGGTTCCACTGGATCAACGCCGACGACGCCGGCGCGAACACCTACTCGTGGGTGCGCACCGACAAGGCCGGCCACCAGATCGCGATCGCGGTGAACTTCTCCTCCGAGCCCTGGACGCGCTACCGCCTCGGCCTGCCGAAGCCGGGCGTCTGGAAAGAGATCTTCAACTCCGACTCCGGCAACTACGACGGCTCGGACGCGCACGGGAACCTCGGCGAGGTGGTGGCGACGGCCGAGCCCTGGAACGGCCTGCCGGCCAGTGCCACGGTCGTGGTGCCGCCGCTGGGGGCGGTCTACTTCGAGTACGCCGGACAGGAGTGATCCGGGAGTCGCTGCCGTTCGTCGTCACCGACGGCAATGCGATCGTCGACTTCGGTGGGGACGACCCGTCCGAGCGGATGTACCTGCTGTTGACGACCACCTGTCGACTGGCTTTCGACGACCCTGCGGTGCTCCGGATCGAGACGAGCGTCGCGATCTCGGACCGCTCCCGACGCCGAGCCCTGCACCGCGCGGGTTTCCGGCTGGAGGGGACGTCTCGGAATCGCTGGATCACCGCGGACGGTCGCACCGACCAGGCCTGGTACGCCCGGCTGCGGAACGAACCCGGCGAGGGACGGGAGGCCTTCACCGCGGTGATGAACACCGTCACCGCCCGCAAGCGGGTGATCAGCCACCTGCTGCTCACCGACGCCGAGCATCGGGTCTGCATCCTGGAGACCACCTTCAAGCCCGACTTCGAGCTCCCCGGGGGCATCCTCGAGGTGGGTGAGAGCCCGCGGGTCGGACTGGTCCGCGAGGTGCAGGAGGAGCTCAACCACACGGTGAGCGTCGGCCGTCTGCTCGTCGTGGACTGGCTGGCGCCCTACCTGGGCTGGGAGGACGCGGTCGAGCTCATCTTCGACGGGCGCGAGATGCCCGAGCGATCCGTCCCGCTGCTCCAACCCGACCTGCGCGAGATCCGCGCTGTGCACTGGCTGCCGGCGGCCGAGGCCGCAGAGCGGATGGCGCCGTTCGCTCGCGGTCGCCTGCTGGCCGCCCTCGACGCGCGCGACGCGGGACGCACCTTCTATCTCGAGGCCGGCGCCCGGATCAGTTGACGTGGGGCCTCAGCGAGGTGATCACTGCAGCGCGGAGGTGAGCCGGGCCAGGTTGTCCAGCAGCCGCGTCGGCAGGCGCTGGTCGAGGTGCTCGGCAAGCGTGAGTTCCCGGCTGATCGCCCGGTAGTGATCCTCGACGTCGCGCATGGCCCGGGCATAGCCGCGGCCGACGACCATCAACACGACCTCCAGATTCAGCCTGAACGAGCGGATGTCCATGTTGCTGGAGCCGATCACCGCCAGCTCGTCGTCGATGGTGAAGTGCTTCGCGTGCAGAATGTACGGCGCCGGGTAGAGGTAGATCCGCACCCCCGCGCGCAGCAGCTCTTCGTAGTACGAGCGCTGAGCGTGGTACACCAGCGCCTGGTCGCCGATCTCGCTCACGAACAGTTCGACCGCGACGCCGCGCTCCGCAGCGGTCGTGATCGCGGCCATCAGCGACTCGTCCGGCACGAAGTAGGGGCTGGTGAGGCTGATCCTGCGCTGCGCCTGGTACAGCAACGAGGTGAACAACTTCAGGTTGTTGTCGTTGTCGAAACCCGGTCCGCTGGGCACGACCTGGCAGCGTAGCTCCCCGGCCACGCGTGCCGGTGCCGGAACGGGCTCGGCGTCGGCGTCGAAGAGCAGGTCGCCGGTCTCGCCGTACCAGTCGGTGATGAATACCGCGGCGAGCGACTGCACCACCGGGCCCTCGACCCGGGTGAGGAGTTCTTGCCATTTCAGCCCGCGTCTGCGGTTGGCCGGCTTGTTGTAGCTGCGATCGATCAGATTCTGCGATCCGGTGAAGCCGACCTCGCCGTCGACGACCAGGATCTTGCGGTGGTTGCGCAGGTCCGGACGCTGGTAGCGGCCCCTCAACGGCATCACCGGCAACATCGGACGCCACTTCACGCCCAGGGCGTCCAGCTTCTTCTTCGTGGCTCGATACCGAGGCACCCGGCGCGAACCGATGTGGTCGAACAGCACGTACACCTCGACGCCGCGCTCGACGGCCGCCCCCAGCGCGTCCAGGAACGGCTCGGTGGCCGGATCGGCGGCAAGGATGTAGAACTCGCAGAAGACGAAGTCTCGCGCGCCGCCGACGGCTTCGGTCATCTGCCGAAGGGCGTCGTCGTAGTCCTCGATCAAGGTCGCGGCGTTGCCTGCCGACAGCGGCAAGGACCCCAGCTCCTGGTTCAGCTGGACGATCGGAGCCAGCCACTGCTGGCTAGGCTCGAGCTCCACCGCAGGAGCGTCCTTCGCCGCGGCGGCGATCATGGTGTTGATCCTGCGCTGCTGCTCGCGCCGGTGCCGGGGCAGCTTCGGGTTGCCGATCAGCAAAAACACCACGACCCCGACATAGGGGATCAAGAAGATCGCCAGCAACCACGCCATGGCCGACGACGGCCTCCGGTTCACCGGCACCCACAACAGGGCCGCGATCCGTACCACGAGTCCGACCAGGTCGAGGGCGAGGCCGCCGTGCAGCAAGACGTCAGAGAGCACGGGGACAAACTAGACGACGAGCCTTCCGCGTGCGGCAGCGGCTCGGCAGCGGGGTGTCCCGACCGGTGCCGAGGACGGAACCGCGTGGATCAGAACAGGGCGCTCATCAGGTCCCGGCGGGCCTTCAGCACCGCCGGATCGGCCGCTCCGACGGTCTCGAACAGTTCCAGCAACCGCACTCGCACGGATTCCCGCTCGGCACCGCTGGTGTTCCGGATCAGCGTGATCAGCCGATCGAAGGCCTGCTCGACGGCACCGCCGATCAGTTCCGCGTCCGCTGCGGCCAGCTGGGCGTCCAGGTCGGTCGGGGCCGCTTCGGCCTTCGCCAGCACCGCGCCGGGATCGGCGAGGCTGACCCGGGCGAGCAGCGCGGCCTGCGCGCGTCCGGCCTTGGCCTCGGGATCGCTCGGCGAAGCAGCCAGGATCTTGTCGAACTCGGCCACCGCTCGGGTGAAGTCGCCCTCGGCGAGCGCGGCATCGGCTTCGGCGAAGCGGGGATCGGGCCCGGCATCGGCATCGATACTCACCGGATCGGCACGGCCGACGACGCCGTTGGCCGACGCCGCCTGCAGAAGCTGTCCGAGATAGGCCCTGGCCTCCTCCTTGCTCTTGGTGCCCTGCCACAACGGAGCGAGTTGGCCGCCGACGACGCCGATGACGGCCGGCACCGCCTGGATGCCGAACGCCGCCGCGATCTGCGGGCTGGCGTCCACGTCCACCCGGCCGAGCAGGAAGGCGCCGCCGGCTTCGTTGGCCAGCTCGGTCATCGCCTCGGACAACGCCTGGGCGTTGGCACGCGGCGAGTTCAACTCCAGCACGACCGGATAGCGCGAGGACTGGGCCAGCACGGCCTCGAAGGTCTCCTCGGTGACGTCGATCACGTAGCTGGCGCCCGGTGGGGGCGGCGGCGACTTCGCTGCGGCGACGATCCCGGAGAGGTCCAGGGCACGGGACGGGTTGAAACCTGCTGCTGTCACGAGAGTGCATTGTGCCAGCCGTCCACAACCGGGGCGAATGTTGCCACCAGCGCCCCGCCCGGCGCGACCAACAGGCAAGATGGCCTCATGGCTCACGAACGCGCTGGGCAGGTCGCACTGCCTGAGGATCTCATCGACGTCGACGCCCTGGTCGGCGCTTACTACGACCTCGTCCCCGATCCCGGCAATCCCGATCAACAGGTGGTGTTCGGCACCTCTGGACACCGTGGCTCCAGCCTGGATGTCGCCTTCAACCAGGCCCATATTGCCGCCACCACGCAGGCCATCGTCGAATACCGAGCCGGCCAGGGCATCACCGGGCCGCTGTTCATCGGCAAGGACACCCATGCCCTTTCCGGACCTGCGTGGCGCACCGCCATCGAGGTACTGCACGCCCACGACGTCGCCATCCGCGCCGAGCGGGACGAGGACTACACGCCCACCCCGGCGGTGTCGCGGGCGATCATCGTCCACAACAAGAACCACTCCGGGCCGCGCGCGGACGGCATCGTGGTCACGCCCTCGCACAATCCGCCCCGCGACGGCGGCTTCAAGTACAACCCTCCGCACGGCGGCCCCGCCGACACCGACGCCACCGGGTGGATCGCCGCCCGCGCCAACCAGCTCCTGGCCAACCCTGGCGCGATCAAGCGGACGCCCTATGAGCAGGCGGCCCCCGACGTCGCGCGGGTCGACTACCTCGGCGCCTACTGCGAGGATCTCCGCAACGCCCTCGACATCGACGCGATCGCGGCCGCGGGCGTGCACATCGGCGCGGACCCCCTCGGCGGCGCGTCCGTTCAGTACTGGGAGTACATCGCCGAGCGGCTGGGTCTCGACCTGACTGTGGTGAATCCGACCGTCGACCCGACCTGGCGCTTCATGACCCTCGACTGGGACGGCAAGATCCGGATGGACTGCTCCTCGCCGTTCGCGATGGCGAGCCTGATCGCGAACCGCGACCGTTTCCAGATCTCCACCGGCAACGACGCCGACTCCGACCGGCACGGCATCGTCACTCCGGACGCCGGGCTGATGAACCCCAACGCCTATCTGGCCGTCGCCATCGGCTACCTGTTCAGCCACCGGCCGAACTGGCGTGCCGACGCCGGAGTGGGCAAGACCCTCGTGTCGTCCTCGCTGATCGACAAGGTGGCGGCAGACCTCGGCCGCACCCTGGTCGAAGTGCCGGTCGGCTTCAAGTGGTTCGTGCCGGGACTGACCAGCGGCGAACTGGGCTTCGGCGGCGAGGAGTCCGCAGGCGCGTCGTTCCTTGCCAAGGACGGGTCGACCTGGACCACGGACAAGGACGGCATCCTGCTCGCGCTGCTCGCCAGCGAGATCAGGGCCGTCACCGGCAAGTCACCCTCCGAGCTGTACGCGGAGTTGGAGCACCGCTTCGGCGCGTCCAGCTATGCGCGCGTGGACGCCCCGGCCAGCCGCGAGCAGAAGGCGAAGCTGGCCAAGCTCAGCGCGTCCGATGTCACCGCGACTCAGCTCGCCGGGGAACCGATCACGGCCACGCTCACCCACGCTCCGGGCAACGGCGCCGCCATCGGCGGGCTCAAGGTGACCACGGCCTCGGCGTGGTTCGCCGCCCGTCCCTCCGGCACCGAGAACGTCTACAAGATCTATGCCGAATCGCTGCGCGGCCCCGACCACTTGGCACAGGTTCAGGCCGAGGCCAAGCAGGTGGTCGACGGCGTTCTGGCCTGACCAACGGGAATAGGCTGAAACCATGACCAATGACGACATCTTCATCTGTATCGACCACGTCGGCTACGCCGTCCCCAACCTCGACGAGGCCATCGCCCTGCACACCGAGGTGTTCGGCTGGCGACTCCTGCACCGGGAGACCAACGAGGAGCAGGGCGTCGAAGAGGCGATGCTCGGTACCGGCGACCAGCTCCCCGAGAACGCCCAGGTCCAGCTTCTCGCGCCGCTGAACGAGAACAGCACCATCGCCAAGTGGCTCGAACGCAACGGCGGCCGTGGCGGCATCCAGCAGGTCTGCTACCGGGTGGCCGACATCGACGCCGCGTGCGCGACCCTGCGCGAGCGCGGCGCCACGCTGCTCTACGACACGCCCAAGATCGGTACCGGTGGCTCGCGGATCAACTTCGCCCATCCCAAGAGCACGGGCGGCATCCTGCTGGAGATCGTCCAGCCGGCCGCGTCCGCGCACTGAACGACCTCGCTTGCATCCGCTACTGGCCCGGTCCTGGAGGGACCGGGTCAGTAGCATCGAAGCAGAAGCGAGAGAGGACAGCAGTCATGAGTGAGGTCACCCCCGGCCTGGACCTGTTCGACGAGACCGCCTCTGCGGTGGGCAACTTCCCGCAGACGCTGCGCGGCTACGACCGCGGTGCGGTGGACGCCTACGTCCGTGACGTCGAAGCGCAGCTCGCCCGCGCCAAGGTCGAATTACGCCACCAGCAGCGACAGCTCGCCGAGGCCACCGCGCGAGCCGGCGACACCGACTTCGCCAAGCTCGGCGGGCACACGCGAGCGCTGCTGAAGGCTGCCGAGTCGCAGGCGGACGAGTTGGTGCACACCGCCGAGCGCAGGGCGCAGGAGATCCTCGCCCGCGCACATGCCGACGCCGATTCGGTGGCCGCGCAGACCCGACTCACCCTCGACACCGCCCAAGCGACCTCGACCGATGAGCTGCAGCAGCTGCGCCGCACGCTCAGCGAGCAGACCGCGGCGGAACTTCAGGCGGCCAAGGACGAGGCGAAGGCGGTTCGGGAGTTCGCCGAACGCCATGCCGCCCAGGTGATCGCCGAGGCCGAGACCAGGGCCAAGGTCGTCGCGGAAGAGGCGCGCCTGTCCGCCGAAAGCAGTCACGTCGCGGCCGAACGCGAGGCCACCGAGCAGCGCCTCGCCGTGCTCGCCGAGCAGGAGTCCGCCCTCACCGAGCTCAAGGCCGCGCAGGCGAAGGCCACCGCCGAGATCGAAGGCCTGCTGGCTACGGCACGCGACCAGAGCAGCGACTATGCGACCCGGCTCGAGAAGGACGCGCTCACCTGGGAGCAGCGGCGCCAGGCGGCCCGCGCCGAAGCCGACCAGATCGTCTCGGCGGCCCAGACGAAGGCCGCCGAGATCCTCCGCGACGCAGCCGATTCGGCAGCCAAGGATCGGGTCGAGGCACTGCACGCAGCCGAGTCGCGCAAGGCCGCGCTGGAGGCGGAGATCGCGGCCCTCGTCGAGCGGCGCACGGCCGTCGTCGCCCAGCTCGGCGAACTGTCCGCACTCGCCGCCCACAGCGTCACCGACTACCCAGACGGAGCGGCCACCCCGTGAGCACGAACGAGCCCGAGCAACCCTCCGCCGAACCGAAGCCGCAGCCATCGATCCGCACCCCGGCTTCGGCGCACACCCCACCGGCGAGCCCTGCGGCGCGGAGTTGGCTGCGGAAGTGGCGTCGCACGACCCAGCCCACGCCCGATCTCGCGGATGGCCTGGACACCGCCGCCGACCGGCGAATCACCTTGCTGGAGCGCAATCCCTTCCAGATCGGATTCTTCCTGGCCATCGGCGGCATGACCGCCTTCGGCTTGGTCACCCTGGTCACGTCGTTGAAGACCGTGATCGTGCTGGTCCTGCTGTCGCTGGCGATCGCGCTGGGGCTGAACCCCGCAGTCGATTGGCTGCATCACCACGGCGTCCGGCGCGGCGTCGCTGTGCTCCTGGTCGCTCTGGGCTTGATCGGCCTGCTCGTGCTCGCCGGCTGGGCAGTGGTTCCGGTCGTCTCCGAACAGGTGAACATCCTGCTGCTTCGGGCGCCGGACTACCTGGCGAACCTGCGCCAGAACCCTCAGATCGCCGCCCTGGACGCTCAGTTCAACGTGATCGACAAGGCCGTGACCTTCCTTACCTCCGGCGAGCTGATCTCGGGCCTGTTCGGGGGCCTGGTCGGTGCCGGCCAGGTCGTGGCGAACTCGATCTTCTCCGTCATTGTCACCACCGTGCTCACCCTCTACTTCCTGACCACGCTGCCCACGATCAAGGAAGTCATCTACCAGCTCGCCCCTGCGTCCCGCCGCGCCCGGGTGAAGTACCTGGCCAACGAGATGTTCAAGCGGGTCGGCGGCTACGTGTCCGGGCTGTTCATCGTGGTGGTGCTGTGGATGATCGTCTCCTTCATCTTCCTCAACATCATCGGGATCGGCCAGTACGCGGTGGCGCTGGCCGTGATGGCCGGGATTCTCGCCTTCGTCCCCCTGATCGGCACGTCGATCTCGATCATCGTGCTGGCGATCGTCGGGTTCTCCTTCTCGCCCACCACCGGCTTGATCACCTTGTGCTTCTTCCTCGCCTACCAGCAGGTGGACGCGTACTTCATCCAGCCGCGAGTCTTCTCCCGTTCGGTGCAGATCCCCGCCGTCTTGGTGATGCTGGCCGCGATCTCCGGAGGGCTGCTGCTGGGCTTCATCGGCGCCGTCCTCGCGATCCCCACCACCGCAGCCCTGTTGCTGCTCTACCGGGAGGTCCTGGTCCCTCACCTGGCCCGTACCTGAGTGCCGGGGCCACCCGCGGAGGTGTCAGAAGAGGCGGTCCTCCACGTTGTCCAGCCCGCGCAGGGCGTCGTAGTCGACCAGGACGCAGTCGATCCCGCGAGTACCGGCCAGCGTCCGCGCCTGGGGCTTGATCAACTGGGCCGCGAACACGCCCCGGACGGGCGCGAGCAGCGGATCGGCATTCATCAGCTCCAGGTAGCGAGCCAGTTGCTCCACCCCGTCGATCTCGCCGCGACGCTTCACCTCCACCGCCACGTACGCTCCGGACCGGTCGCGGAACAGGAGGTCCACCGGACCGATCGGAGTGGGATGCTCGCGCCGCACCAGCGTCCAGCCGTCGCCGAACGTGGCGGGGTTCTCGGCCAGCAGCACCTGCAGGTGCGCCTCCACCCCGTCCTTCTGCAGGCCGGGATCGATACCGAGGTCGTGGTTGGAGTCGTGGAACACCTCGCCGATCGCGATCTGCAGGGTATCGCCAGACCCGTTGTGCACCTCCCAGACCTCGGTGATCGGCGTGGCATCGGCCTCGTCCGGCTCGGACGGCGGGGTCACCGTCAACGTGCAGGGGGCACTCATCCAGTTGAGCGGCTTGTAGGCGCGGTCGTCGGCGTGGACGGAGACCGATCCGTCCGCCTTCACCATGATCAGCCGAGTGGCCATGGGCAGGTGGGCGGAGAGTCGTCCGGCGTAGTCAACCTGGCAGCGGGCAATCAGCAGACGCACCCGGACAACCTACCTCTCCGCGCGCTGGCACGTCCCGACGGCACGGCGACTTGCCCGCGACCGGCGTGGTGGAATAAGACTGCGGATATGGTCAAACGTCCCTCCAAGCACCTGCGCGCGCCCCGACCTCTGTCGTCGGGTTCCTTCGCTCGGTTGGAGCGCAAAGAAGACGGCGAGTGGATGGTTCAGACCATGCCCTCGGACGCAGCCACGAAGACCTACCAGTGCCCGGGCTGCGAGCGAGCGGTGACCCCGGGAACCGCCCACCTGGTCGCCTGGCCCCGGCAGGCGAGCATCGGCTCGGCGTCCGCGGTGGACGAGCGCCGGCACTGGCACACCTCCTGCTGGCAGCGGCGGCGCTGATGAGCGGGTTGTACACCGAGCTGGTCGGCTCCGGACGGCCCCGATTCGCTTTCTTGCACGGGCTGTTCGGCCGCGGCCGCAACTGGACCCAGCTGGCCCGCCAGCTGGACGAGGCGGGCATGCCTGCGGTGCTGTTCGACCTGCCCGATCACGGCCGCAGCGCGTGGTCGTCCCGGTTCAGCTATCCCGCCATGGCCGACGCCGTTGCCGAGGAGATCGACCTGCGCCTGGGCTCGGCCGCCCAGCTGATCCTCGTCGGGCACTCCATGGGCGGCAAGGTCGCCATGCTCACCGCGCTCGCCCACCCCGAACTCGTCGCGGGTTTGGTCGTGGTGGACATCGCGCCCGGACGCTCCGACCAGGTCGACACGTTCACGCCGTTGGTTGCAGCCATGCGTTCGCTGGACCTCGACACCCTCGACTCGCGCGCGGAGGCCGACCAGAGGTTGCGCGACCAGGTTCCCGATGACGCCGTGCGGCTCTTCCTGTTGCAGAACCTGCGCCGCAAGGGCGGCTGGCACTGGCAGCCGAATCTAGCCCTGCTCGGGAACTCGCTGGACGCCATCGGCGGTTGGCCGGACGTCACCGCCGCCCCGTATCCGGGTCCGGTGCTCTGGCTCGCCGGTGAACGCTCGGGCTATGTCCGCCCGGTCCATGACGCTGCGATGCGCGAGCTCTTCCCTGCGGTGCGCAAGGTGGTGGTGCCCGGCGCCGGGCACTGGGTGCACGCGGACGCCCCCGAGTTCACCTTCGAAGCGTTGCGGGACTTCGCCGAGCAGGTCAGCCCGCCGTCACGGCCTTGATCACCGCGGGAGTCAGCGGCTTGCCGCTGCCGTCCCCCCAGCTGCCGTCCTGGCCACCCTCCGCGATCCCCGCGACGGCATCGATACCCTGGGTGTCGAGGCGTCCGAACACCGTGTAGTTCGCGGTCAGCTGGCTGTCGGCGTAGACGATGAAGAACTGGGAGCCGTTCGTACCGGCACCCGCGTTCGCCATCGCCAGGGTGCCGGCCGTGTAGGTCTCGTTGCCGGACAGCTCGTCGTCGAACTGGTAGCCCGGCCCGCCCGCGCCGGTACCGGTCGGGTCGCCGCACTGCAGCACGTACAGGCCGTTGCCGTCCACCAGCCGATGGCAGGACGTGTTGTCGTAGAAGCCCTGTTTGGCCAGCGAGATGAAGGAGTTCACCGTGCAGGGTGCGTGCTCCTGGTCGAGGGTGATCGGCAGTTTCGCCTCGTCGAGCTGCAGCGTGTAGGTCACCGTCCCGGCGTTGGGAACGCCCGTGGTCGGCGGCAGGGTGGCCGCGCGGGCCGCGTCACCGGTGGCCTGATAGCTGCACGACGTGCCGCCGGAGACGCTCGGTGCGGCCGGGGTGGGCGAGGTGCAGGCGGACAGGCTCGCCGCGACCAGAGCAAGCACGAGCAAGAGGGTGGGTCTGTTCACGACTCCACCATGCCACAGCGGCTCGCGGCGTCCCGGTAGGTTGGGTTTCATGGTCAACCTCACCCGCATCTACACCCGCACCGGGGACGCCGGAAGGACCCGGCTCTCCGATCTCTCCGAGACGGCGAAGACCGATCCGCGGGTCGAGGCCTACGGCGACGTCGATGAGGCGAACTCGCTGCTTGGCCTGATCACCACGCAGCCGGACCTGCCCGAGGACGTCCGCGCGGTGCTGCGGCACATCCAGAACGAGCTGTTCGACTGCGGCGCGGACCTGTCGAACCCGCTCGCGTCCGACCCGCCCTACGAGCCGCTGCGAATCGTCCAGGCCTCCATCGATCGGCTGGAAGGCTGGTGTGACCAGTTCGGCGACCCGCTGCCGCCGCTGCGCTCCTTCATCCTGCCCGGCGGCACCCGGACGGCGGCGCTGCTGCACTTGGCTCGCTGTGTGGTGCGCCGCGCCGAGCGGGCCGGCTGGGCGGCAGTCGAGGTCTACGGGACCGAGCCGGCCCTCGACGATGCTCCTGGAGGGGTGAACCTGCTGGCTCTGGGCTATTTGAACCGGCTCTCCGACTTGCTGTTCATTCTGGCCCGGGCCGCCGGTCAGAGTTCCGGCGAGGTGTTATGGGTACCCGGCAAGGATCGCGAAGTCACCGACCCCCGCGCCCGCCGCCAGCGGCGCCGCATCACCAACCCCCCGACATCCGGGGACGGACCTCCGGGGACGGTTCCTAACTCGGCCCACCGACCCCCGGACCTCCCCGGGGACGGTTCCTAACTCGGCCCACCCCGGACCCCGGACCTCCCCGGGGACGGTTCCTAACTCGGCCCACCCCGGGACGCTCCGCGCGTCTCGCTCCGGGTTGCGTGCCTGCGCTTCAGCGTGCTGCTGCTCAACCCGGTCAGCCCGGCCAACTGCGCGAAGCTGATCGAGCGAGTGCGAAGCTGGCGAATCGCTTCACGCTGGACGCGCTCGTCCAACTCCAGGAACTGCTCCGGCCCTTCCGCGCCACATGCCTGTTCGAGCATGGCTGCAACCTGCTCGTCGGAGTACCGCGGACGCGGGCCCCGCTTCTGCGTGCTCTCCCACGGCGGGAGCTCCCCTGCGGCATCGTCGTCCAATGGATCGGACGCCAGCAGGTTGCCCAGTGCGTCCGCGTCGACAAGGTCGGACGGGCGCCCGAAACACCGTCGGCTGCTCCACCTGTACTCATCCGGACGGTCGACCAGCCCCGCCTTGACCGGGTTGTTCCACACGTAGCGCAGCAGCGAGACGAAGTGAGGGTCCGTCTCCACCGGAACGCTCTTGAAGCGGTCCTGGAAGACGTGGCCAACGCGTCCGTATTTGTGGTTGAACCACGGCGCGTAGCGCACACCCACTCTCTTCACGACCAGGCCGAGCGGCTCGTGCCCCGTGCGCAGCACGAGGTGCGCGTGATTGTCCATCAGGCAGTAGGCCAGGACCGTGCACCCTGAGATCTCCCGGGCTGTCCTCAGCGCGACCAGGAAGCGCTCGTGGTCCTCGTCATCCAGGAAGATCGGATCCCGATTCACCCCTCGCAGCATCACGTGGTAGATCCCCGTGCCACCCCTCTGTCGGGCGCGTCGTGGCATGTCGTCCCTCCTGATCCCGCTCGACGGCGAGCCTAGGCAGCGTCCGCCATCGAGGGGAGAGGGTCGTACACAATCTGTGGATAACGTCGCGACCGATCGCAGGCGAGCGGCTGAGGCCGACCGGGTGGACCGAGTGAGGAACCGTCCCCAGCGTCCCCAACGACCGGGTGGACCGAGTGAGGAACCGTCCCCGAATCTGAGACTCAGCGGTATCGGGCACCCGGCGGGGCCGATTCCAGCCAACTGAGCAGGCCGGTGAGCGAGGCCACCGACATGGCCAACTCCCACGACCGGCCGTCGGTGAGTTCGAGGGCGAGAATGCGCTGCTCGTCGTAGAGGAACACTGACTCGATCGGGTCGGGCTCACGCTGTTGGCCGGCCCGGGCCTGCGACCGCGGGAAGATCAAGCGCGGACGCAGCGCGATCGAGAAGACCCGGAACCACTCCAGGTTGTCGCCGGAATAGCGCGCGACGCCCATCGCCCAGCCTGCCCCGGGGGACGTGCTGGACAGGCGCACCGAGCAGTCGAACAGGCCCCCTTGCCGGGCCAGCCAACGCCGTCGGACGCCGAGGAACACAACCGGCACCAACAGCACCAGGACCAACGCCAGCGCCACCCACTCGGTGATGCCAACCCAGTCCATCCGCGTCGACCCTGAGCCCTACTTCGCGCTCTGCGCCAGGTGCGCCGCCCGGACCTGGGCCTGAGCCCGAAGGTAGTGCTGGCGGGTCTCCTCGTCCAGATCACCGGCGTTGAGCCTGCGTTCGGCCGCAGCCAACTCGTGCTCGGCGGCGTCCAGGTCGATCTCCCTGGCGATCTTCGCGAATGGCGAGAGCACCGAGACGCGGTTGTCGGCCACCGAGATGAACCCGCCGTCGACCGCCACCACCTCACGATGCCCGTCGGCGGTCAACACCTCGGCTGCGCACGGGACGAGGACGGCGAGGAACGGCTCATGATCGGGGAGCACTCCCAGGTCGCCCTCCACCGTGCGCGCGATCACGCTCAAGGCATCGCCTTCCCAGGCAATGCCGTCCGCCGAGACCACCTCGACCCGCAGGACCGCCACGTCAGCCTTCCTTCTGGATCCGGTCCCAGTTCTCCATCACCATGTCCATGCCGCCCACGTTGAAGAACGCCTGCTCGGCGACGTGGTCGACCTCGCCGTCGCAGATCATCGTGAACGACTCGATCGTGTCGGCGAGGGGCACCGTGGAGCCCGGCACGTTGGTGAACTTCTCGGCCATATAGGTGTTCTGGCTGAGGAACTGCTGCAACCGCCGGGCGCGAGCGACGATGATCCGGTCCTCTTCGCTCAGCTCGTCCACACCGAGGATCGCGATGATGTCCTGCAGTTCCTTGTTGCGCTGCAGGATCTGCTTCACCCGCGTCGCCGTGTCGTAGTGCTTCTGCCCGATGAACTGCGGGTCCATGATCCGCGACGAACTCGACAGCGGGTCCACGGCCGGATACAGGCCGCGGGAGGCGATCTCACGGCTCAGCTCGGTGGTCGCGTCCAGGTGAGCGAACGTCGTCGCCGGTGCCGGGTCGGTGTAGTCGTCGGCCGGCACGTAGATGGCCTGCATCGACGTGATCGAGTGGCCGCGAGTGGACGTGATCCGCTCCTGCAACTGGCCCATCTCATCAGCCAGGTTGGGCTGGTAACCCACCGCGGACGGCATCCGGCCCAGCAGCGTGGACACCTCCGAGCCTGCCTGGGTGAACCGGAAGATGTTGTCGATGAACAACAGCACGTCCTGGTTCTGCACGTCGCGGAAGTACTCGGCCATGGTCAGCGCCGACAGCGCCACCCGCAGGCGGGTGCCCGGCGGCTCGTCCATCTGGCCGAAGACCAGCGCGGTGTCCTTCATGACCCCGGCGTCGATCATCTCCTCGATCAGGTCGTTGCCCTCACGGGTGCGCTCACCCACTCCGGCGAACACCGACGTGCCACCGAAGTTGTGCGCGATCCGGTAGATCATCTCCTGGATCAGCACCGTCTTGCCCACGCCGGCACCGCCGAACAGACCGATCTTCCCGCCCTGGACGTAGGGGGTGAGCAGGTCGAGGACCTTGATCCCGGTCTCCAGCATCTGCGTCTTCGGCTCGAGGCTGGCGAAGGCCGGCGCCGATCGGTGAATCGGCCACCGCTCGGTGATATCCAAAGTGGCGATGTCAGCGTTGAGGCAGTCCCCGGTGACGTTCCACACCTTGCCCTTCGTCACGTCGCCCACGGGCACCGTGATCGGCGCGCCGGTGTCGATCACCAGGCCGCCGCGGCGCATCCCGTCGGTGGGCTTCAGCGAGATCGCCCGCACCACGTTGTCCCCGACGTGCAGAGCGACCTCGGCGGCGATCGTGCGCGTGTGGTCGCCGTCGTCGATCTCGATCAGCAGCTTGTTGTTGATGTCGGGCATCTGGTCGGCGGCGAACTCCACGTCCACCACGGGCCCGATCACCCGGGCGACGCGCCCGGTCACGGCGCCCGCCGCCGCCTCGGTCGGGGTCTGGGTCGTCACGGTCATTGTCTGCCTCGCCTACTCGTTCTCGGTCAGGTCGGCGAGCGCACTCGCGCCGCCGACGATCTCGCTGATTTCCTGGGTGATCTCGGCCTGCCGGGCCTGGTTGGCCTCCCGGGTGAGCCGTTCGATCAGTTGCTGGGCGTTGTCGGTCGCCGACTTCATCGCCCGCTGCTGGCTGGCCAGCTGGGACGCCGCGGACTGCAGCAGGTAGAACCACACCCGGCTGCGGATGTACAGCGGCAACAGAGCGTTCAGCACCTCGTCCGGATCCGGCTCGAACAGGTACAGCGCGTCCGGGTGCTCCGGGTCGGGCTCCTGGACGCCTTCGACAACCTCCAAGGGCAGCAGGCGGCGAACCCGAGCCGTCTGGGTAAGCATCGACTCCATCCGGGTGTAGACAGCCCAGATCTCGTCCACGCCGCCGTCCTCGGTGGGTGTGAGGAAGTCCTCCAGCAGCTTGTTCGCGATCTCCACGGCGCGGTCGTAGGTCGGCGCGTCGGAGAAGCCCTCCCAGTGCGCATGGATCGGAATGTTGCGGTACTTCAGGTAGCCGATCCCCTTGCGTCCGATCACGTAGCGGACGATCTCCCTGCCCTCTTGCTCTTCGGCGCGCTGGCGAAATGCCGCCACCAGCTTGAGCACGTTCGAGGAGTACGCACCGTTCATGCCCCGGTCGGACGTGATGAACAAGACCGCGACCCGCTTGGGATCTTGGACGTCTCTGGTCAGCGGATGATCCAGCCGCGACTTGTTCGCGACCGCGGACACCGCCCGGTTCAGCTCCCGGGTGTACGGCAGAGCCCTCGCCGCGACCTGTTGCGCCCGGATGATCCGTGAGGACGCGATCAGTTCCATCGCCCTGGTGATCTTCTTGGTCGCGGCCACCGACTTCCGGCGCTGTCGCAGCTCCCGCAGGCTGGCTGGCATCCGATCAGCTCCGCTTCTTCTTCACGACGATCTGCTCGTGGTCGAGCTCCTCCTCCGCAATCGGAGTCGACACCGGGTCGCCGCTGGCCAGCGGCTTGCCGTCCCCGCCCACGAACTGAGCCGTGAAGCTCTCCAACGCCGCCACGGTGGCCTGCTCGGTGTCGGCGGTGAACTGTCCGGTCTCGGCAATGGTGTCGAGCACCTTGGTGTTGTGACGCAGGTAGTCGAGGAACTCCCGCTCGTAGCGGAGCACCTCGGGCACCGGGATGGTGTCGAACTTGCCGGTGGTGCCCGCCCACACGCTGATCACCTGCTCGGCGACCGGATACGGGCTGTACTGCGGCTGGCGCAGCAGCTCGACAAGTCGGGCGCCACGATCCAGCTGCCGCCGCGACGTCGCATCCAGGTCGGAGGCGAACATCGCGAACGCTTCCATGTCGCGGTACTGCGCCAGTCCAATCTTCAGCGTTCCGGCCACGTTCTTCATCGCCTTGACCTGCGCCGCGCCACCGACACGGGACACCGAGATGCCCACGTCGATCGCCGGACGCTGGTTCGCGTTGAACAGGTCGGACTGGAGGAAGATCTGTCCGTCGGTGATCGAGATCAC